>DATDBN010000025.1:0-6601 GCA_036524835.1 Mesorhizobium sp.
CTATTTCAAGGGCGGCTACAAGGCGGTCACCGTTTGGGTGTCGGACGACTATACGCGCGCTGCTCCCGGCGGCACCGGTGCCGCCAAATGCGGCGGCAACTATGCCGGCAGCCTTGTCGCGCAGGCCGAGGCGTCCCGCAACGGTTGCGACCAGGTCGTCTTTCTCGACGCCGCCGAACGCAAATGGGTCGAAGAACTCGGCGGCATGAACATCTTCTTCATCATGGATGACAAGACCATCGTGACGCCGCCGCTCGGCACCATTCTGCCAGGCATCACCCGCGCCTCCGTGATGAAGCTCGCGGGCGAGTCCGGCTTCAAGGTCGTGGAACGCCTCTATTCGTTCGATGAATGGCAGGAAGATGCGCAGAGCGGCAGACTGCGCGAAGCCTTCGCCTGCGGCACGGCGGCGGTGATCGCCGGCATCGGCACTGTGAAGTTCAGGGATGGATCCTTTGCGATCGGAAACAGCGGTGACGGAGAGATCACCTCACAGCTCCGGTCGAAACTGGTCGGCATTCAACGCCGCGCCGTGGACGACAAGCACGGCTGGATGCACGCAATCGAAGGTTGATTGCCGCCGGCAGATGGTGTGATGCATTTGTTCCCCAGAGTCGAGCACCATCGCCGCCTTTGTTGCTAGGCATCCAGAAACCCGGTCGCCCTTGGTTTTTTGGTTGAGAGTTGCGAGAGCATCGCATTGGACCAGTATGGCCGGTGTTCAGGCTGCTTTTCCGAAGGCGAAGGCTCTGAATGGCGAGCGTGCCCGCTTCGAAGTTGCCGGTGGCAATTATCGCCTGATCGTCGCGTTCAATTTCAGGGCAGAATTGCATTCATAAAGTTTCTTGGAACGCATGCCGAATACGACCGCATCGATGCACTGACTGTTCCAATATTCCAGGAAGGAAGCAGGATCATGGATATTCGTCCAATTCGAACCGATGAAGATCACTATCTTGCCCTGAAGGAGATCGAGGCACTTTGGAACGCTGATGCAGGCACGCCAGAGGCCGACAAGTTGGAGGTGCTGGCTATTCTGGTGGAAGACTATGAAGCCCGGCGTTTCAGGATCGACGGCGATCTGTCGCCAATCCAAGTGCTTCAGTTGGCTATTACCGAAATGGGCCGTTCGCAGGCGGAGCTTTCAGCGATATTGGGGTCGCGATCCCGCACGTCCGAGATTCTCAGCGGTAAGCGAAGTCTTACCACTGATGCTGTCTACCGCATCAGCAAAGCGTGGCGCATCCCGGCGGATTTGCTTGTCGGTCTACGTACGTCCCGGCAAGCAGCCTGAGCTCAAAGCTTCCGCTTAAAGCGCGGGTCACCCGCCGCTTGTCGGCACCACCAGCGGGATGATCCGTTCGGTCTTCTTGACGGCTGGCCGGCCAGCGGTCGCGTAAGGAATGCCCAGCGCATCCCATGTTTCGACAAGCGCGGCCTTCAGCCCATCGATCAACGCGTCCCCGTGCAGCGGCGTTGGCGTGATGCGCAGGCGCTCCGTGCCGCGCGGCACTGTCGGATAGTTGATCGGCTGGATGTAGATATTGTGCAGCCCGAGCAGCCGGTCGCTCGCCATCTTGCACAATTCGGGATCGCCGACGAGAACCGGCACGATGTGTGTGTCGGACGGCAGGACCGGCAGCCCCGCCGCAGACAGAATCTGCTTCGTGCGCGCCGCCTGCCTTTGCTGGCCCTCGCGCTCGGCCTGGGATGTCTTCAAATGGCGGATCGAGGTGGTTGCGGCCGCTGCGATGGCCGGCGGCAGCGCGGTCGTGAAGATAAAGCCCGGCGCGTAGGAGCGCACTGCGTCGACCACGCTGCGCGTGCCGGCGATATAGCCGCCGAGCGTTCCGAAGGCCTTGGCCAATGTTCCTTCGATAATGTCGATGCGGTCGGCGAGCCCCTCCCGCTCGGTGATGCCGCCGCCACGATGGCCATACATGCCGACCGCGTGGACTTCATCGATATAGGTCAAGGCGTTGTATTTCTCGGCGAGGTCTGCGATCGCCGCGATGGGCGAAACGTCGCCGTCCATCGAGTAGACGCTTTCGAAGACGATCAGCTTCGCACGCTCTTTACCGGCGGCCTGCAGCAGGCTTTCCAGATGAGCGACGTCATTGTGGCGGAAGACTTTCTTCTCGGCGCCGGAGCGGCGTACACCCTCGATCATCGAGGCGTGGTTCAATTCGTCCGACAGGATCAGGCAGTTCGGCAGCAGACGCGCGATGGTCGAAATCGAGGCTTCGTTGGAAACGAAGCCCGAGGTGAAGACGAGGGCGGACTCCTTCCGGTGCAGGTCGGCGAGTTCCAGCTCGAGCTCGACCAGCGGATGGTTGGTGCCGGAAATATTGCGCGTCCCGCCCGCGCCGGAGCCCATCCGTCCGGCCGTATTCTGGAAGGCGGCGACAACGTCGGGATGCTGACCCATGCCCAGATAATCATTGGAGCACCAGACGGTGATCTCCTTGGCCTCGCCATTGGACATGCCTTGCGCGGCATCCGAACTGGGACGCCAGATTGCCTTCGGGAAAGCGCCTGCGATTCGTTCGAGGTTGGCAAAGACGCGATATCGCCGCTCGGAATGCAGCTGGTCGATCGCCTCTTCGAAAAACCGCTGATAGTTCATGCTGGGGCTCCACCTTGCACTCCCGATCATACGACTAGCTCCGCCTCCAGTCCATTGATCCAAAGACGGGCAAAATGCCACGCCGCGACGAGAACGACGAAGCCCGGATGGCTCTTCCTGGAATGATCCAAAATCAATGGTTTGGCTCACGCGCCATTGACGCGCATGTCCTATCCCGCCAATTACCAAGTGCAAGAAATGGTAGATACGCTTCCTGTTGCAACCAGCGGGAGCATTGGTCTGGAGGATGGAATGGCGGTGCTGGTGACAGGTGGCGCGGGCTTTATCGGCAGCCACATGGTCTGGGAATTGCTCGACGGGGGCGACGATGTGGTCGTGCTCGACCGGCTGTCCACCGGCTTTGAATGGGCTGTCGCGCCGGAGGCCAAACTCGTCGTCGGGGATATCGGCGACCTGGATCTCGTCAGATCGATTGTCGCCGAGCATCAGGTCGACGCCATTATCCATTTCGCGGGCTCTATCGTCGTGCCGGAATCGGTCGCCGATCCCCTTGGCTATTACGAGAACAACACCGCCAAGACCCGGAACCTCATCGAAGCGGCGGTCACGTCGGGCGTGCCGCATTTCATTTTCTCGTCCACGGCTGCGGTCTACGGCGGCGCCGGCAGCGAACCGGTCGTGGAGGAGGCGCCGCTGCACCCGGAATCGCCCTATGGCCGTTCGAAGCTGATGACCGAATGGATGCTTCAGGACGCTGCTCGCGCCTATCCGCTCACCTACACGATCCTGCGCTATTTCAATGTCGCAGGGGCCGATCCCCAGGGGCGCACCGGCCAGTCGACGCCCGGAGCCACGCATCTCATCAAAGTCGCCAGCGAGACCGCCTTGGGCAAGCGCCCGTTCATGCAGGTATTCGGCAACGATTACGATACGCCGGATGGCACCTGCGTTCGCGACTATATCCATGTGAGCGACCTGGCCGCCGCGCACCGCCTGGCGCTGGAGCGGCTGAGGGCGGGAGGCGCCAGCCTGCTCGCCAATTGCGGCTATGGCCACGGCTACTCGGTGCTCGAGGTGATCGAGGCCGTGCGTCGCGTGCATGGCGCCGACTTCCCCGTGCGCATGACCGACCGCCGCCCAGGCGATCCGGCCGCCATCGTGGCAAACTCCGATCGCGCCCGCGCCGAATTGGGCTGGCAGCCCAAGCATGACGATCTGGACCGCATCGTCGCCGACGCACTTGCCTGGGAAGCGGCGCTGGCCCGCCGGAACTCGGCTCGCTGAGGTCAGGAAGAGATCGACCGGCCGGGCGGAACATTTCGGCGAGGCCACCGTTGACTACTCTCGTTCATACCTGGAGTACCACGATGGCAAACGCCTCGAAAATGCGCGACGACCTCGTCGAAAACCTCGAATCCCAACTCGAATCGCTGCGCAAGGAAGTCTCCAGCTTGCGCAAGACACTGTCGAAGCGGGGTGGCGCAGCCTATGCGGAGGCGAGTGAGACCGCTGAAAATCTCTACGAGGATCTCGCGCAGCGTTGGACTGAAGCATTGCCGCACATGCAAAAGCAGGCGCGCCGCGTAGAGCAGACAGCGCGCGACAATCCGGCGGCGGCTGCTGCGGTGGGTCTGGTGGTTGTGGGCCTGCTGGCGGCGCTCTTCGCCAAGCGCTAGCGCTACTTTTCCTGAACGGAAATACCGCTGTCATCGATGCGAAGCTCGACGCCGTCGGGCTTCGACTCCTCGCGCCAGATGTAAATTCCCATCGCGACGACCGCGACGGCGAGGGCGCCGACGACGAGATAGAGCGTGTTCTGGTTCAACGCATTCTCCTGATTCGCCCCCTCGCCGATCGTAGCATGCACGCGCGCAACCACCATCCGACATAAGGGTGCGGCCAGTTGGCGGGGCTATATCGGTCCAGAGCGTGTCGCAGCGTTGCAAACCCCTTGATCTGCCCGGCGTTGCGCGTCCATGATTGGCTCACGGATTCCCGGAGCTCTCCATGCAGCCAATATTTGACGGTCACAACGACGTTTTGCTGCGCCTATGGCGCAACGAGGCGGGAGGGGGCGATCCGGTCGAAGAGTTCAGCAAAGGCACGGACAAGGGCCATATCGATGGACCACGCGCTGCCAAGGGCGGGCTGGCCGGTGGCCTTTGCGCCATCTACATTCCCGCCGGCGAACTGAAGCTGAAGGAACCGGATCGCAACGGCCACTATGAGACGCCGCTTTCGGAGCCGCTGGAGCGCCCGCGGTCTCTGAGCATCGCGCTCAGCATGGCGGCCATCGCCCTGCGGCTCGAACGCGCCGGCGCCTGGCGGCTTTGCCGCACCACCGCCGATATCGACAGGGCGATCGACGACAATCGCTTCGCGGCGGTCATGCATATGGAAGGTTGCGAAGCGATCGACGAGGAGTTGGACGCGCTCGATGTGTTCTATGCCGCCGGCCTGCGTTCACTCGGGCCGGTGTGGAGCCGCAACAATATCTTCGGCCACGGCGTTCCCTTTGCCTATCCCATGTCACCGGACACGGGTCCGGGACTGACGAGGGCCGGTTTCGAGCTGGTGAGAGCTTGCAATCGGCTGGGGATCCTCATCGACCTCTCGCACATTACCGAGAAGGGTTTCTGGGACGTTGCCAAGACCACGGACCAGCCTCTTGTCGCCAGCCATTCGAACGTTCACGAGATCACACCGGTCGCCCGCAACCTCACCGACAAGCAACTCGACGCCATCAAGGAGAGCGAAGGGCTGGTTGGATTGAATTTCGCTGTGACCATGCTGCGGGCCGATGGGCGCGACAACACCGATACGCCGCTGTCCGATATGGTTCGGCACGTCGACCACCTCGTCGCGCGCCTCGGCATCGATGGCGTTGCCATCGGATCGGACTTCGACGGCGCTACCATCCCCAACGACATCAAGGATGCAGCGGGGCTGCAGAAGCTCGTTGCCGCGTTGAAAAGCGCCGGATATGGTGACGCGGATTTGCGAAAAATCTGCCGTGAAAACTGGTTGAGGGTCTTGCGCCGCGCTTGGCACGAGGCGCCAAAAAGCTGAATAAAAACAACTTCAAATCCACAGGGAACCGATCAAAATGACAATGGGTAAGTTTTCTTTCCGTGCGCGCTCCATCCTGGCAGGCGTAGCACTCGTCGGCCTTCTGAGCGGGCTTCCGGCACTTGCCGAAACACCGGCGGACACACTTGTCGAAGCCTGGGCGTTCGATGACATGATCACACTCGATCCCGCCGAGGCTTTCGAGCTTTCCACGGGCGAAATCACCGGCAACACCTACGACATGCTCGTCCGCCTCGACCCCAGCGACACCACCAAGGTGGTCGGCGGCATTGCCGAGAGCTGGACGGTTTCCGATGACGGCCTGACCTACACCTTCAAGCTGAAGCCGGGCATCACGTTCGCCTCCGGCAATCCGATTACCGCGGCCGACGTCGCATGGTCGTTCGAGCGCGCCGTCAAGCTCAACAAGAGCCCCGCCTTCATCATCCAGCAATTCGGCCTCACCGGCGAAAATGTTGCGGAGAAGGCGAAGGCGGCAGACGATTCCACCTTCGTGTTCACCGTCGACAAGAGCTATGCGCCGACCTTCGTGCTGAACTGCCTGACCGCCACCGTTGGCGCGGTAGTGGACTCGAAGGTGGTGAAGGAACACGTCGCCGCCGTGACGCCGACCGAGGAATTCAAGTTCGACAACGACTTCGGCAATGCCTGGATGAAGACGAACTATGCCGGCTCCGGTCCGTACAAGACGCGCGAATGGCGCGCCAACGAGGCGGTCGTTCTGGAGCGCAACGACAATTACTACGGCACGAAGGGCAATCTCGCCCGCGTCATCTATCGCCACGTCAAGGAGAGCGCGACGCAGCGTCTGATGCTCGAAAAGGGCGATGTCGACGTCGCGCGCAATCTGCAGCCCGGCGATTTTGAAGCCGTGTCGACGAACGCCGATCTGGCGACGACCGCCGCGCCAAAAAGCACGGTCTT
>DATDBN010000026.1:0-16878 GCA_036524835.1 Mesorhizobium sp.
TAGGCAAACAGCGCCCCGGCCGCCAGCGCCCCGACAAGCGACGCTGCCGCGGCGCCGCGCCAGATCCAGGCGCGCCGGCGCATTGCCGCCGGGTCGAAGGTCCCCAGTCCGGCTTCGCGGAAGACAATATCGGTGAGGAAATTGCGCAGGAAGAAGCTGCGCTTTTCAACCCTTGGAGCCGCTACGGCGCGCCGCGCGGGCAGGCCGAAAGAGGATGACAGCGCCGCCGTGAGACGGTCGATCGGCGCACCCTCCTGCGTGGCTGAGGACAGGTAGATGCCGCGCAGCCAGGCGCTTTCCTCATAGCGGCTCTCGCCAAAGATCGCATCGACCAGCACCTTGACGGCATCGCGAAGGCTTTCGACCTGAGCCGGGAAGCGGAAGATCTCGGCGCGCTGGGCGAGCACTTCCTCGCTTTCCAGCTTGGGCACGAGGCGTTTTTCAAGCTCGGTGGCGAGTGTCGAGATTTCCTGGCTCACCATGGCCGCGTCGACCCTGGCGTCCGGCGCGAAGGTGGCGCCCCACACCTGCTCGCGCTCGCTGGTCGACAGATTGCCGAAGAATGGCTCGAACCCCTTGATCAGATCCGCCTTGGTCAGCATCAGATAGACCGGCAGGCGAATTTGCAGCCGGTCGTTCAGCTCGGCCAGCCGGCGGCGGATCTTGCGGCCATGCGCCTTGATCGCCTCGTCGCCCTCCGACAGCGCGTCGACGGACAGGGTCACGATCACGCCGTTCAGCGCACGGCGGCCGCGATGTTTCTTCAGCAGATCGAGAAAGCCGAACCACTCCGTGGCGTCGACATCCGGCTGGCTCTCCTGCTGCACATAACGGCCGGCGGTGTCGATCAGGACCGCATGCTCGGAAAAGAACCAGTCGCAATTGCGGGTACCGCCGACGCCTTGCAGATCGTCGGTCAGGTTGATCGGGAAATTGAGCCCGGACTGGCGCAGCGCCGTCGTCTTGCCGGTGGCCGGCGGGCCGACGATGACATACCACGGCATGTCGCGCAGGAATTTTCGGTTGCCGAGCTTGCGCCGCCTGAGCTCCGCCATGATCTCCTGGAACTTGGCGCCGACCGCGGCCACGCTTTGGTCGCCGGCAGAAAGCGGCTTGTCCTCCACGGGCGCGGCAATCTCGGCGACGAACAGGCGGTTGGCGCGGATGGCGCGCCGCTGCGCGATGATCAGCCAGATCAGCCACAGGATGAACAGGCCAACGATCATGCCGAGACGGACGATCTCCGACGCAAAGGGGGCGGACTGCCCAACCTGCACGATCGGACCGAAGATCCAGATCGCCAGGGAGAGCAGGGCAAAGCCGATGAACAGCCACAACCAGCGCGATGTCAGAACGGCCCAGAGGAAGCGGAGGATGAACATCGTCAGAGCCTCTTTTCGACCAGAACCTCGACGCGCCGGTTGAGCGCACGGCCCTCGCGCGTCGCATTGTCGCCGACCGGATCGAGCGCGGCGCGTCCCTCGGCGCGCACACGGTCCTCCGGCACCCCGTTCTGGATCAGCAGGTCTTTCACTGTCTCGGCGCGCGCCTCCGATAGCCGCTGGTTCGTCGACAGTGGGTTTGATCGCTGCAACGGAATGCTGTCGGTATGGCCGACGATGGTGATTTTGCCGATCAGTTCCTCATTGGCGACGATCACCCTGGCCAGTGCGTCGATGAGCGGCTGGTAGCCGTCGGACAGCTCGGCCCGGGACGGCAGGAACACCTCCGGATTTGTGCCCTGGATGGTGAGCCTGACAAGCGAAACGCTTTCGGTGCCGTTGAGCAGGCGTCGTAGATTGTCCGGGATGGCTTTCTCGAATTCCGGCACCAGGGCGAATTCGACCGGCTCTACCGCGGCAATCTCTGTGGGTTGCGACTCGCGTGCAACGGCAACGCGTTCCGGCGGCGGCAGTGCCCGCACCAGCGTCGACAATTCGGTGGCCTGGGTGCTCAGGCTCATCGACAGGCCGACATAGATGGCCGTCGCCACGGCGATGGCGCCCAGCGCCATCACCCAGATCGGCACAATGAACCGTTGGGGCTCGTCGGATGCATCGACGCCGCGCCAATGCGGCGAAAGCGGCGCGCTTTCTGCGTCGACATTGCGCAGGAAGCGCGCCGTGGCGACACGCACGGCATTGATCGAGCGGTCGCCGGCGCGCGCCGCAACGCGATACTTGCCGCGGAAGCCCAGCGCCAGGCAGTAATATTGCAGCTCCAGCAGGTCGCGGTCGCGGTTCGGGTGACGCTCCAGCTCTTCGAGACGGGCAAAGAATTGCGTGCCGGCGTCGACATCGCCGCGCAGCATCACCACCAGCGGCTGCCGCGGCCAGGCGCTTGCGCCGCCCCATGGGGTGTTCAGTGCCAGATCGTCGAGCAGCGCCGCCACCACCCATGCGGCCTGATCGGCGCGCGCCATCGGCGAGCCGCCGGCCACGACCGCGTCGCGGGCGCGGATGAGTTCTTCCAAGAGGCGCGTGCGCAGCGTCTCCGGATTGTCGGGCGCCAGCGCGCTCTCCATTTCCGGTGCAAACTCCAGGAGCGGGGCGAAGGCATTGATGAGCGCATTGGGATTTGCGCGCGTCCGCTTGATCGCTGCGCCGCCCGCCGGCATGACCGGCGTACGCGGCATCGGCTGGCCGACCAGCCGGATGCGCGTGCGTTCACGATCCTCCAATAGTCCGAAAGGATCGTCCCTGCTCATCGCGTCACCTGTTTACCGAATAGCAGTCCACTTGCGGCTCGCTCGGCAGCACACCGGACACGCCAATCACAAAGCCGGGTGCGTCGAGCAATGAAGCCCAATGCTCGCTGCGTTGATCCAGTTCGAGACACAGACGGTCGCCGTCATACGGAATCTCGCGCGGCTGCGAGTGCAGCGGCTTCAGCGGAATGCCGGGAAGCCGCGACTTCCACAGTCCCTCGAATTCGCTCGCCGAGCCCACCGTCGCCTGGTTGACGAATATCTTGCGCAGCGCGTCTTCCGAAAGTTCCGATCCCACCCGCACGACGATGCGGCTGGCGGTCAGGATCTTCGGATTGTCGATGCGCACCTTCCACACATTGGTGGAGTGGCGCATCACCGGCAGGGCGCGCGACTTCGGCTCGACATAGCGCAGGCTGAGGATCAGAGAGCGCAGCGTGTCGGCCAAAGCGTTGAAGGCCGGCCCCGGCGCCATGTGGTCGTAGGCCGGCAACTCGCCCAGCCGGCGCGAGCTGGAGCCGTAGGTTGCCATCGACCCGGCCAGCCCGGCCAGTTCCATGAACAACTCCGCCGGATGGAAAACCTCCTGCGCCAGCATATGCGCCAGGCGCGGCCGCGCCGCATTGGAGAGGTTGAGCATCAAGAGGTCTTCGACGCTGCGGCCCGGGCCGCCCAGCACCATGCGGCCATGCGCGTCGGCAATCTGGTCGAGGCCGGTGATCACCTCCTGCAGCAATTGCGCGTACCAGGCCACCGCCCCGGTCGCCAGTGTCGGCGGCAGGAAGGTGCTGTCGAGCGCAACGCTGCCGTCGGCCTTCAGTCCGCGCGTCTCGCAGATCGGCAGGGCGGTGTAACCACCCACCGACTTGCCCGGCGCAAGCAGCAGCGCCTGCGGCCGGGCGATCTCGATCTCCTCGGCGTCCGCGCCGCCGTGAATGGCGTCCTTCACGGTGACGATCGTTCCGCGGTAGCGCGCGCCGGAAGGGTTGCCGTGCGCGGGGTCGAAGCTGACCCCGCCCGGCGGTTCGAGAGGCAGCGCGATCAGCACCGCGCCGGCCCCGGTCTCGGAGGTGACGGACAGCGGCTTGGGCGAGTCCATCGTTTCGGGAATGGCGAAGGGCGTGCCATCGGGGAAGATGCCGCGCGCCGAAAGCACGGCGATTTGCCCAGACTCCAACAGCGAGGGGTCAAGCGTCAGCGAGCGGAAGCCGAACGTCTGCAGCCGGCCCGCTTGCAGCGTGCCGCGCGCGACCGTCTCGAAGAAGCGGTCCTGCTGCTGGAAGTGCTGCGTGCGGAGGAAAAGCCCCTCCGACCAGAGCACCCGATTTGCTTCGCTCATGCTGCCTGATCCTGCATTGTCCACGCCATTTTCCGGGCGGCTAGGCGGAGATTCCGCCGCTGCCCAAAGTTACATTCACCGTCAGCTGCGATCCCGGCGAGACGGATTTCGTCGTCCGCCACTTCTTGCCCGTCGGTTCGCGCACCAGTGCGACCAGGCCGATGGCCGCCGCTTCCGGTTCGACCGTGATCGTCTTGGAGGCCGTCGCGCCGGGGCCGACCGAAATCTGATCGCTGCCCAGCAGGTCCGCGCCCAGCGCCTTGGCCGCGTCCCCCTGGAGGGCGAAATAATCGGCGGAGTTGAACGCGCCCGTGCTCTTCAGCCGCATGATCAGCACCGTCACCGGTCTCTCCTCGCCACCGGGGCCGAGGTTCATACCGGGCTTGCCGGCAAAGTTGAGCACTACCGTCGACGGTTGCGGCGGTCCTTCCTGGCACGCAGCCAGAAGTCCCGTTGCGCCCAGTGCAATCACGAATTCACGCCGATTGATCATGCTTCACTCCTCTTCATATGCCTCACGGAAGTCGGCCCCGATTTCACCCAGAAAGCGCGTCTCCGCGCTCTGCGCGATTTCGCGATGGCGCTTCCGGTAAAGTTCCCAAAGCTTGGCGCCCTTGCCGCCGGTCAGCAGCGTTCCCAGCGCGGAACTCGATTTCAGCTCTTCCTCAAGCGCGACCGGATCGAAGCGGTCGACCATGCGCCGAAGCGCCGCCTGCACCCCGCGCCAGGCGCGAACGTGATGCTGGGCGAGGTCGCGCACCGTGTCGCCGATCGCTTCCTCGCCGCCCAGGAAGCCGGGGCTGCGCGCGCGCATCACGATGCCCAGCGCGTCCTCGACGGTCGGCATGAATTTGAGCGGGTTGACATCGGAAGCGCCGACCACGGTCTGCGCCACCCGCGCATTGCCCTTCTCCTCGGCGCGTTTGCGCAGGAGCTGCATCAACCCTTCCATCATCAGGCGATATTCGCGCCCGAATTTCTCCATCTCGGCGGCGGCATCGCCATCGCCTGAGCTGGTTTCCGCCACGCCGAGGCCCCGGAAGAACGCGGCTCGCAATTCGGCATCCTCGGCAGCGGGAGCAGCGGAGGCCGGGGGAAGTTCGTCCGCCCGGGGGAGCAGCAGATCCGCTGCGCGCGGCATGGGACGCGCCCGTCCGATCGCCGGCATGTCGCGCGCGGCGATAGGCTCCGCCGCAGCGATCGGCTCGAAGGGCGAGGGCTCCGGCGCGGCCGGCGTTGCCCCCGCCGGTCTCGGCAACGGCGCTGGTTCAACCGGTCTGGCGGGCGCCGGCGGTTCCTGCGGCGTCGCCGGCAACTCCCAGGGTGCAAACTCGGCAACGTCGTTCAGCGGCGGCGGCGGCAGCGTCGGCTGCGGCTGCCTTGCGAGCGGGGCGGGGGATTGCGGTTCCGCTACCAACGGGCCTGTATCGAAACCGATGTCGAAGCCGAAGGCCGGCTGCGAAACAGGCTCCTCGGCCGCGATGGACTGCGCGGCGATGGGTGCGTCGAAGCCGAACGGGTCGTTCCCGAGATCGTCGGCAGCCGGCTGGCGCTCCTGCTCGTCTTCGGGCGTTGCGATCGCTTCGAGACTGAACGGGTCGTCGAATGCCGGCGAATTGTGGCGGTCGGCGTCCGCCCGTTCGAACCCCTGGAAAGACGAGGGGTGAGATTTCTCGAAGGGGTCCGGCAGGCCGGACGGGCGCGGCGGCGCGGGCGCCTCCTGCTCCTGAACCGCGAAGAAGTCGTCCTGGCTGAAGACAGCGGCAGCGCGCGCCGCCGCCGGTCTCGCGGGGGCCTCGGTTCGGTCGGCGGCCGGCGCTGCGGCCGCACCCCCCGAAACCTCCACGCTCACCACATAGTCGCCCAGCCGCAGGCGCATGCCGCTGCGCAGCCGCGTGGAATTCCCAGTTCCCAGCGGGCTGGCTCCATCGTCGATGAACAGGCCGCTGCTCGACGTGTCGGTGACGAAATACCCGTCCGCCCGGGCGCTGATCGTGCAGTGCGCGCGCGACACATACATGTCGGGATCGACGATCTGCCAATCGGCTTCCGCACTGCGGCCGATCACCAGTTCGCCTTCGTCGAGACGGGCCTGATTGACGGACTGGCCGCGCGGGCCATGCTCAAGGGTCAGCAGAAGGGTCACGCTGCGGCCCCCTTCAGTTCAGGACGCCATCCCACGATCGTGCGCATGCGCATCTCGTCAGCATCGCCCCTTTCGGGAGGGCGCGCAAGCCATGAGGTGCGCCCGAGTTCAACGCCGCCGATCTTTGGCTCGGGCACTTCTTCCGCCGCCAGCACCAGCCGCAGGTCTACGTCGAACTGCTCGCCGATGACGTCACGCACGGCGCGCTTCAGCGCCGGCAAGCGGGTGCCGCCGGCGAGAAAGGAACGGTAGGTGTCGAGCCCCATCGGCCCGATCCGCAACTCCACCCGCCCCTGCCGGCTGAAGACGCGCGGCCCGATGGTCGCGCCCCGGCCGAGCGCGGCGGCGGCGCGTCCGAGCTGGCTTTGAAGCTTGCGTGGAATATCGATCCAGGTGGCGATGAACTCCTTCAGTTGCACCGGCACGCCGAAGGCTTCGGCCAGAAACTGCGTCAGCCGGTCGGGCGAATCCACGACCTGTCCGAGTGCCGCCGCATGCTTCAGCTTGACGATATCGATCGCCCTCTCGCTGCTGCCATGCGGATCGGGCATGCCCATCCCGGCCATGGCGCGCAGCATCGAATGCACCCGTCCGCCGACCCGCCGCTCGACCTGCACGGCCGGATGCGCGTCGGCCCAGGCGCGATAGAACAGCGCCATCATCCGGTGCTGGAGGATGTTGACGAAATCGATGAAGGTCGAGTCGCTCGTTTCATGCGAGTCTGCGCCGGCAAACCAGCGCTGCGACATGCGGTCCAGCACCCAGCGCGTAAGATGCAGCGGCATCGGCCCTTCCGGCCCGAGCAGGCCGATATTGGCGGTGGTGACGCGCGCGCGGCTGTTCTCCGTCGCCGGCTGATAGGCGGCGACATCCTGCGTGGCGAAGCCCAGCCTGACATGCTGGCCGAGCCGCGCCGGCTCGGATCCAGCCGGACCCGAATGGCCGAACAGGCCGCCTTCCTGTTCGAGCCGGCGCAGCAGCTCGAAGAAGTCAAAGGCTTCGGTTGGTGTCGGCCGCCCCGTCAGATCAGGTGGCGATTGCCGTGGGTCAACGGCCATGGCACCTCCTCCTGTTTCTGCAAGAGCCGCGTTTTGGTTCGCACGAACCCGTTGATGCCGCAGTGCCGCGCAAACAGGCGCGACAGCAGCGCCGACAGCAAAAGCGTGCTGTGGCCGGATACCGTCGACTGGTCGACATGGAGGGTGATTTCGACCCCTCGGCCGAAGCACATCGGACCGGCGATCTGCAGCCGTTCGATCGAGGGGCGCGACTCGACGCGGGTGATCGACCGCGCATGGCGCGCGACGCCCGGATCGCCGCGATCGGCATAGAGGTCGAGCAGGGCATGCAGCGGGTCGGCGCCGCGCCCTTCCGCCGCAAGGCTGAGAAAATTCAGCGATAGCTGCGCCACCATCCGCCAGGCCAGTTCGTCGGCGCGCGACTCGCCTTCCGCGCCCACCGGCAAAGCGGCCGCCAGTGCCGGCCGGGGAGGCCGCACGGCGCCCATCAGCCTCACCGTTTCGACCGGATCGCCGCTCTCCAGGGTCAGCGTCGGCGTGTCGTCGAGAATGGGCAGGTCGCGATTGGTGCACAGCGCGACGATATCGAGGCGCGCGATCGGGCGCGGCGTCAGGCCGTCCACCGGGCTGGAAATGGCCAGGAACACGTCGTCGCCGGGATAGGTCGTGCGCGTCATGCCCTGGCGGCGCTCATCCTCGCCCGGCCGCCTTGGCCGCCGCTCGGTCGAATAGACCCAGCCGCTGCCCCGGTTCTGACCCAGGCTGAAGAGCGCCGGCACATCCGCTTCCGGCCCCTCGATGTCCGCATCCTCGACGCGCGTCACGCGATAAGTCTCGAAATCGCGCGGCCGCGTGCGGTCGGCATGCACCACCTGGCGCGTCTTGCGCCGGTCGATCTCAATGACGTTGCACTCGCGCTCGAAGAGATTGATGATCGGCGTCGCGAACAGCTCGAAATCGGCGGCCGTGATGTCGGACATTTCGGGCGCCGGCCTGCGGAACAGGAAGATGAGGTCCAGGCCGCCGGGGCTGGCGCGAACCACCGGCTTGATCCCGCGCACCCGCGCGAAATGAAACCGCTCCGGCATCAGGAAATATTCGCGCAGCAGGCGGTAGCCCTCGAAGGTGGAGCGCGTGCGCGGCAGCATGGCTTCGGCATCGTTGATGCCGACCATCTCGATTTCGCCAAGCGCGGTCAGCCGGTGGTCGTTGCCTTCGATGCGTGCCCCAACCGCGGCGGTGGCGCCGAACAGCGTGTCGAATATGGTGGCCGCCTTGGGCCGTCCGGCAAAGCAGAGGTCGAGCGAGTCCAGGTCGAGCTCGTTGAGGAAACCCTTGCCGGCGCGTTGGATGGTGATGCGCAGCGCCGACTCCCCCGCCACATCGCCGATGGAGCGCAGACCAGCCGCGGCCAGTGCGCTGCGGTCCTGATAATAGCCGACCGAATCGACCTTGATCGGCCACAGCACCACATCCTGCCCGGTCGTATAGGTGCAGCGGGTGGAGAGGCCAGGCTGCAGGCTGGAGACCAGCCGCGTGCCGCGTTTGACGCGATGGCCGGCCAGCATGGTCTGCACCTGCTGTCCCGGCTTCAGGATCGCCATGCCGACGGCGGGCGCCGGGGCGACAAGATCGGGATAGAGAACTTCGAGCACGCTGCGAGTGAAGCGCGACCGCTCCGCGTCGACCTTCAGCCGGGTTCGCGCGGCGAGAAACGCCACGCCATCCAGCAGGCGCTCGACATAGGGGTCGGGGCAGGGAACGGTGTCCAGCGAAAGATTGCGCGCGATCGCCGGATGCATGTCCGCGAATTCGGAGGCGAGCGCCCGAATATGCGTCAGTTCCTCCTCATAATATTCGAGGAATGCCCTGTCCATCTAGGCCTCGGTCGCGTCAGTCTGCGCCAGACCATTGTCGAGGTTGATCATCGTGCGCAGCTTCATCCGTTCCGGGGTCGGCGTCATGATGAGGATACCGTCGAGTTCAATGCTCAGGCCCTGGTTCTTTTCGCCGATATTGACCGTCACCTTTGTCCCGCTTTCCTTGAGCCGCGGCTCGAATGTCGTCAGCACCATCTTGATCTCGCGCGCCAGGGCCTCCCTGTCGAAATCGCGCGCGGTACGGCCCGAAAAAGAGGGCACGCCGTAGTTCACGACACTGCGCCGCACCTCGGGAAAATCGCTGAGGTCGAGCATGTTGTCGGTGGCGAATTCGTCCTCGGATTCCATTGTCAAAGGAAACGACTCGAACCGCTCGGTGTTGAACAGAGCCTCGATGTCGCGGCGCACCGCCTCGCGCAGCACGCGGCCGGAGACGACGACGCCGCGCGTCTCGAGTTCGGCTCGCTGCCGCATCTGGAAATTCAGCCGATGAATGCGCTGCTTCTGGTCGTTGGTCAGGCTTGCGTCGGAATCGATCGCGCGGATGCTTCCGGACGTGAACAATTCCATACGCTCCGCCCCGAGCTCCTTTTCCAGGGCCTCGTGCAAAGCGTCGATCTCCGAGCTTACGCCCGGCAGATCGTTGATGAGGCGGTCCCAGAGCGAAGGTTGGACCGCCTCTCGTCTTGCTCGCGGGGTACCGCCTGACTTGATCTTCAACTGCGATGCCTGTGTCAGACTGCCGTTGCGACATTCATCGTCTGCGGATCGCCGCCGTCATACTCGACTTCGATGGTCTTGTAGGCGAGCTCGAACGTATCCTCCACGCCGCCGTTCTCGTAGGGGCTGACATGCATGTTGTAGGACATCACCGTCGTCTCGGTGAGCTTCACCACGAGATAGTCGCTCGACGCGCCGTCGATCGTGCGGCGCACGGCAAACTGCACGTCGCCGAGCTTCTTGTTCGTGTAGAGCGCCATCTTGAGCATAGGCGAGGCCTTGTCATACTGCTTCGTGAGCATCAGCGTGCCCATCGAGACACGACCAAGCTTCGACAGGGAAGTCGGGTCGTAGGGCGCCGTCATGGTGAAGTTCACGCCGTAGACTTCGATCTCCTCTTCATGACCGTCGCGCTCGCTGGCGCCCGGAATGTCACCGATCTTCAGGAAACCATCGAGTTTGCTATCGACATCCAATGGCATTTTCGTTCTCCGTTCCTCTAATGACCAATTACTGCTTGACCGACGGCAGCTCGGAAACGAGCCGCAGCGATGCGTTTATGCCTTCCAGCTGATAGTGCGGACGCAGGTAGAACCGGGCATTGTAGTAGCCCGGTCTCCCCTCGACGCTGTCGACCTGCACTTCAGCCGCCGCCAGGGGACGTTTGGCCCTCGCCTTGTCGTCAGCGAAGGTCGGATTGGACAAGACGTAGCGGTTGATCCACTCCGTCAGCCAAATCTGCATGTCGGTCCGCTCCTTGAACGAGCCGACCTTGTCGCGCGCAATCGCCTTGAGATAGTGCGCGAACCGCGACACCGGGAAGAGATAGGGCAGGTTGGCGCTCAGCCTTTCGTTCGACTGTGCATCCGGATCGACCAGCCGCCCGGCGCGGGTCTCGTCGTCCTGTAGCGAATGGGCGCCGATAAACGCCGCCAGGTCGGTGTTCTTGCGGTGCAGGATCGGCATCAGGCCGAGCTTGGCGAGTTCCGCCTCGCGCCGGTCGTCGATTGCCACTTCCGTCGGGCATTTCATCGCAATCGAGCCGTCGTCGGTCGGGAAGCTGTGCACGGGGAGGTTCATCACGGTGCCGCCATTCTCAACGCCACGGATCTGGGTGCCCCAGCCGTAGAGCTTGTGGCTGCGGTTGATGTTGACGCCCATCGGGAAGGCAGCATTCATCCAGACATATTTGTTGTGGTCCTTCTCCACCTCTTCCTCGAAGGAGAAGCCCTTCACGGGGACGGTGTCCGCCCCATAGGGAAGGCGAGCAAGCACACGCGGCATGGTCAGGCCGACATAGCGGGCATCCTCGCTTTCGCGCAGCGATTGCCACGAAGCGTAAGCCGGGTTGGAGACGATCTGCTGCAGGTCCTGCGGGTTGGGCAGTTCCTGCCAGGTGTCCATGCGGAAAAGCCTCGGCGAGGCTGCCGCGATGAACGGCGTGTGCGCCGAGGCGCAGATGCCGGAAATGCTGCGCAGCAGGCCGACGTCGCGCGGATGGTTCGAGAATTCGTAGGCGCCGATCAGGCAGCCGAACGGCTCGCCGCCGAGCATCGAATATTCGTCCGTATAGACCTTCTTGAAGACCGGGCTCTGGTCCCACATCTGGCCTTCATAGTCTTCCAGCGTGTCAGCCAGCTGATCCTTCGAGATGTTCATCACGCGGATCTTCAGCTTCTGGTCGGTCTCGGTGTTGTTGATCAGGTACCAGAGGCCGCGCCAGGTGCCTTCCATCTGGCGCACCTCGGGGCAATGCAGGATCTCGTTCATCTGCACCGTCAGCATCTTGTCGATGCCGGCGATCAACGACTTGATCGACTTGATCGCATTCGAAGAAATCGTCGTTGCCGACGAACGGGATTGCGCGGCGACGGCCAGATTACGGACGAGCTGCTGCAAGCGCTCGCTGTCGTCCTTCTTGACCTTGAAGTCCTTCTCCAGCAGTTCGCTGAACTCGTCGAGGTTGACGGCCTCGGCTCCAGCTTCGGCGACTGCTGCTGCTTTTTCCTGCTCGGCCATGTGTTATTCCCCGTCCTTCTCGCCGTCGCCCAGCGCCTTCGATGCGATCTGGCCGAGCAACGGTTCGTTGTTCAAAAGTTTGGCGATGCGCTTTTCGGCGTCGACCCGGCCGTCCATGAAGCCGAGCAGCTCTTCCAGCTGACGCCGCATCTTCAACAGCTCGGCGAGCTGCGGAACCTGTTCGGCAACCTTGTCCGGCGCGAAATCGCCCATGCTGGAGAAGGTGAGGTCGACGAACATCTCCTCGTCCTGCTCCTTGCCCTCTTCCTGCGGCAGGGTGTTCTTGACGCGGGCTTTGACGCGGGGACCCATCGCTTCCATGAAGCGCGGGAAACGGTTTGCGTCGGTCTCGACGAAGGAGCGGTCCTGCACGCTCTTCATCGCCTCGCGGGTTTCGGACGCGCCGGCGAGGTCCGCCATCACGCCCATCACGAAGGGCAGCTCTATGGTCGTCGGGCTGCCATATGTCTCGACATCGTAGGCAATCTGCACGCGCGGCGCCCGATTGCGCTCGATGACTTTCGCTTTGCTTTCAGCCGGCATTGCCTGTCCCTTTCATGTTCCTCAGGTGGCCTTTTTGGTGTTTTCGGGAACCCCCGCCAGCAGGCGGAATTCCTTCAAGCCCGATGGAGCCATCTCCTCCATCAATTGCAGAAAATCCATGTGCACCATCCGCCGCACGCGCTGCGTCAGATGTGGTATCGGGCTCGACGGCTCGGTGCGGTCATAGAAGGCGATAACGAGGTCGAGGCATTTGACGACCTCCTCACGCGTGCTGATGCGATCCGGCAGGCCGTAGGACCCGCCCGCTGCCGATCCGGCCGCATGGCCGTTGAGTTGCATCGGTGCTGCCTCCGTTCCGCCGGCCTCGCTGCTTCCCTCCGCAGCCGCCTCGGCGCCCTGTGCGTTCGGCGCGCGGTTCAGCGTGACGACGACCCGCTCCAGGAAGCGCTGGAGTTCGGGAGCGACCGCGCCGTGGGAATCCGTTTTCGGATTGGCCGCCGCGTCCACGCTTGCCAGCGCCGCCAGCGCCGCCTTCGCATCGCCGCGGAGCGCATTGAAAGCATCCGGAGCCTGCTCCGCCTGCGCGGCGCATGCGGCCTTTATCCGTGCCAGCAATTGCTTGTGCTCCTCGGACTTCGCCGCCATCTCCTTGGCGCCCAGTCCGGGCGTTCTCATCAGGGCGGTGTGCTCATCCATCGCCGCAGTTTCGAGGTCTTCGCCCTTGATCGGCCCGACCAGCCGCGGTGCGAAGATCACCTTGCTGCGCAGTTCCTGAAGCAGGCCGCCCGCCTGGCTGTTCTGCAGGTCGACCAGCGCATTGATGCGACGCAGCGCCGCTTCACGCGGCGGGGCATTGCGGCGCAGCGAAGGATGCATCGTCTCCCAATGTGCCTCGATCGACTGGGCGATCAGCGTCAGCCCGGTGGTCAGCCCCGCTAAGCCCATCTCGTTGGCCAGCGCACGGGTCACCAGAACGAGCAGGCGCAGGTCGCGGCCAACTGGCCGCAGCGCTTCCGCCTTCTCCAGGACGATGGCCCAGTCCGCCTCGACGACGTACTGGGGCGCCCCCTTCTTTGGTCCGTCGGGATTTTCCTTCTCCCGCGGTTCGACCATGTGCAGGATTTCTTCGAACTGGGTGGTGCTGCGCAGATCTTCGCCCGACGGATTTTCACCGTCCAAGGGGCTCAGCCACTGCGCAAGATCGATCAAGCTACCCCCTCCTGCCGGTAAACCGTGGAGCCGAACAGGCCTCGTTTTGAAATGCCGCTTTTTCTACCAAGATCTTGGTCACAATACCACAATATCAGTCAATCTCAAAGAGGCGGAATCTACATTGCTTACAACGACTTGGTGTACCCGTGTTAAGTGTTGAAATCCATTTTACACGTACTGGATGCAAGCATAATTCTAGTTCGCGTCAGGTTTCCATACTATGTCGCCGACGCATCTGGCGGTTACACTTTGTAAAAATTCAGCTTGTGTGGCACGCTGTGCGTCTCAGTGGCACCATAGGAGCAGCCCGATGCAGCATGCCGCACCGCCACAACGAAAGTCGTCACAGGGCTTCAAGCGGAAAGAACTTGTCGGCAAACTGAATCCGCTTTGTGTGCGCGCTTTCAAAGCCGCGGCGGACGCGGCAAAACTTCGCGGCAACCCCTATGTCGAGCTTGTTCACTTCATCGAACAACTGGTGATGTCGGATCGCTCGGATGTGCAGATGATCCTGGCGGATGCCGGCGCGGACGCCAGCCGCATCGCCGGAGATATGTCGCGGGCCATTGACAAGCTGCCCTATGGCGCGACCTCCATCGAGGAATTCTCCGACCATATCTTCCACGCCATCCAGGAAGCCTGGAACCTCGCATCGCTGGAGTTCGGCGTTGAAGAGGTGCGCAGCGCCTATGTGCTGCTCGCCTGCCTGAAGGTGCCGGTGCTGGAAGGACTCGTCTCCAAGATCAGCCCGGAATTCGACAAGATCGATGCCGACGGCGTGATCGCACGCTTCGCCGAGGTCGTGGACGGGTCGCTCGAAATGTCGGGCGCGGCGGCAGCGCCCGCCACTGGCGAAGCTCCGCCAAGGCGCGGGCCTGGCGGCGACTCCGCCCTGGCGAAATACGCCACCGACCTGACGCAGCGTGCGCGCGACGGCAAGATCGACGCCGTCGTCGGCCGCGAACCGGAGATCCGGCAGATCGTCGATATTCTAATGCGGCGGCGCCAGAACAATCCAATCCTCACCGGCGAGGCCGGCGTCGGCAAGACCGCGGTCGTTGAAGGTTTCGCGCTGCGCATCGCCGAGGGCGACGTTCCCCCGCCGCTGCAGGGCGTATCGGTGCGCATGCTCGACATCGGGCTGATGCAGGCGGGCGCCAGCGTCAAAGGCGAGTTCGAGAAACGGCTGAAGGCGGTGATCGACGAAGTACAGGCGTCGGAGGTGCCGATCATTCTGTTCATCGACGAGGCGCACACGCTGATCGGCGCCGGCGGCGCAGCCGGCACCGGCGATGCGGCCAATCTCCTGAAGCCAGCGCTGGCGCGTGGCGAGTTGCGCACCATCGCGGCCACCACCTGGGCCGAATACAAGCAGCATATCGAGAAGGATCCGGCGCTGACCCGCCGCTTCCAGGTGGTCAAGGTCGAGGAACCCGACGAAGCGGCTGCGATCCTCATGCTGCGCGGCGTGGCCGGCATTCTGGAGAAGCATCACCAGGTGCAGATCCTCGACGAGGCGATCGAAACGGCGGTCAAGCTCTCGCATCGCTACATCCCGGCGCGCCAATTGCCCGACAAGGCCGTCAGCCTGCTCGACACTGTCTGCGCCCGTGTCGCCATATCCCAGCATGCCCGCCCGGCCGAGGTCGAGGATCTGATGCGCCGGCGGCAGGCGCTGGAGATCGAACAGGCGATTATCGGCCGCGAGGGCGCGATCGGCATGGACGTCGGCGAACGCAAGGCGCGCGTCGAAGGCAGTCTCGGCGAAACCGATACGGCGCTCGCCGCCGCGCAGGCGCGGTGGGACAAGGAAAAGGAAGTCGTCAAGGAAATCCTGGAGCTGCGCGCCCGGTTGCGCGGGGAGGGCGTGCCGCTCGATGCGGTCACAAAGGGTGAGGATGCGGAAGCAGCACCTCACGCCGAGGCGGCAGCACCCCCCGCCGCCAATGACGACGCACCCACGCCCGATGCCGAGGCGCCCGATGCGCCTGCAGATGGCTCGCCGCCGCCGCCCGATCCCGCCGCCGATCTCGCGCGCTTGAAAGAATTGATGGCCGTGCTGGCAGAGGCGCAGGGCGAAACGCCGCTCATCCTGCTCTCGGTCGACCGCAACGCCGTTGCGGCGGTGGTGCAGGACTGGACCGGCATCCCGACCGGCCGCATGCTGACCAGCCAGACCGAGAAGGCGCTCAAGCTCGCCGAGCTCTTGTCCGAGCGCGTGATCGGTCAGGACCACGCGATGGAAATGATCGCGCGGCGCGTGCAGACCAGCCGCGCCGGTCTCGGCGCGCCGGAAAAGCCGGTGGGCGTGTTCCTGCTGTGCGGTCCTTCCGGTGTCGGCAAGACCGAAACGGCGCTGGCGCTTGCCGAGGCGCTTTACGGCGGCGAGCAGAACATCATCTCCATCAACATGTCCGAGTTCCAAGAGGCGCACACCGTCTCGACCCTGAAGGGCGCGCCTCCCGGCTATGTCGGCTATGGCAAGGGCGGCATCCTCACCGAAGCCGTTCGCCGCAAGCCCTATTCGGTCGTGCTGCTCGACGAGGTCGAGAAGGCGCACTCCGACGTGCACGAGATCTTCTTCCAGGTCTTCGACAAGGGCATGATGGACGATAGCGAGGGCCGCCGCATCGACTTCCGCAACACGCTGATCCTGCTGACCTCGAATGTCGGCTCCGAGGTGATCATGCAGAAGACGAAGGGCGGGCAGCATCGCGAGAAGATCGACGATCTCGACGCCGCGCTGCGCGGGCCGCTGCTCAAGGTCTTCCCGGCGGCCTTCATCGGCCGCGTTGTGACCATCCCCTATTATCCGCTCTCCGGCGAGATGATCGAGGCGATTACCAATCTGCAGTTCAAGAAGATCGCTAAGCGCCTGCGGGCCGGTCAGGACGCCGAACTCGTCATTGGCGACGGCGTGATGGATTTGATCAAGGCGCGCTGCACCGAGATCGAATCCGGCGGACGCATGATCGACGCGATCCTGACCAACACGCTTCTTCCGACGCTGAGCCAGGGCGTACTGAACAAGACCTTGAGCGGCGAAAAGCTCAGCAGGGTGACCGTCGGCGCGAACGCGGAAGGGTTCACCTACGAGTTCGAGTAGGGGGCCAAGGATGGGCCGGACGGCGGATCAAACCGCAGAAGGCTCGGCTTCGGGTACACCCCTCACCCGGCCTCCGCCTTCGACAGGCTCAGGCTCAGGCTCAGGCTCAGGCTCGGCCACCCTCTCCTCGCTGGGGAGAGGAGGTTTTCCACCGCTTCGGCCCCCTTGCGAGCCTGGCGTCAATGTTGACGATCTCCTCTCCCCAGCGGGGAGAGGGTGGCCGAGC
>DATDBN010000027.1:0-38152 GCA_036524835.1 Mesorhizobium sp.
CGCTGAAGTGGCGCTGGACAGGCTCGGCGGCGGCGCCTGGCAATCGCGCAAGGCGCGGCTGAAGCGGCGGCTGCTCGAAATGGCCGGCCAGCTCATCCGGCTTGCCGCCGAGCGCCAGATGCGCGCCGCGCCGATCATCCAGCCGCCGGAAGGCGTTTACGGAGAGTTTGCCGCGCGCTTTCCCTATGAGGAGACGGACGATCAGCAGAGCGCCATCGACGCCGTTGTCGACGATCTGTCTCTGGGCAAGCCGATGGACCGGCTGATCTGCGGCGATGTCGGCTTCGGCAAGACGGAGGTGGCGCTGCGCGCGGCGTTCCTCGCGGCGATGGAAGGGTTCCAGGTCGCGGTCGTGGTGCCGACGACGCTGCTGTCGCGCCAGCATTTCAAGACCTTTTCGCAGCGCTTCTCCGGCCTGCCGGTGCAGGTGCGCCAAGCCTCTCGGCTTGTCGGCCCAAAGGAGTTGGCGGAGACCAAGAAAGGAATCGCGGAGGGCACGGTTGACATCGTCGTCGGCACACATGCGCTGCTCGGGTCTTCGATCTCGTTCAGGAATCTCGGCCTGCTGATCATCGACGAGGAGCAGCATTTCGGCGTCAAGCACAAGGAGCGGCTGAAGGAACTGAAATCCGACGTGCACCTGCTAACGCTTTCGGCAACGCCCATACCGCGCACTTTGCAGCTGGCGCTGACCGGCGTTCGCGAGCTGTCGCTGATCGCCACGCCGCCGGTCGACCGCATGGCGGTGCGCACGTTCATCTCGCCCTTCGACGCGCTGGTTATTCGAGAGACGCTGCTGCGCGAGCGCTATCGCGGCGGTCAGAGCTTCTATGTCGTGCCCCGCATTTCCGACTTGCCGGAAATCCAGGAATTCCTTCGCGCCGAAGTGCCCGAGCTGAAGGTCGGCGTTGCACATGGACAAATGCCGCCGAGCGAACTGGAAGACATCATGAATGCCTTCTACGACGGGCAATACGATGTGCTTCTGTCGACCACGATCGTCGAATCCGGCCTGGACATCCCAACGGCCAACACGCTCATCGTGCACCGCGCCGACATGTTCGGCCTGGCGCAGCTCTATCAGTTGCGGGGCAGGGTGGGTCGCTCGAAACTGCGGGCCTATGCGCTGTTCACGTTGCCGGCCAACCGCAAGCTGACCGATACCGCAGACCGCCGTCTAAAGGTGCTGCAATCGCTGGACACGCTGGGCGCTGGCTTCCAGCTGGCAAGCCACGACCTCGACATTCGCGGGGCCGGCAATCTGCTCGGCGAGGAGCAGTCCGGCCACATCAAGGAGGTCGGCTTCGAGCTTTACCAGCAGATGCTGGAGGAGGCTGTGGCCGAGGTGAAGAATTCCGGCGAAGAGCTTGATAGCGGCTGGTCGCCTCAGATTACGGTCGGCACCGCGGTGATGATCCCGGAAAGCTACGTGCCGGACCTTCAATTGCGGCTGGCGCTCTACCGGCGTCTCGGCGATTTGCAATCGGCTGACGAAATCGACGGCTTCGGCGCAGAGATGATCGATCGTTTCGGGTCTCTGCCGGACGAAGTGGAGCATCTTTTGAAGATCGTCTTCATCAAGGCGCTTTGCCGCCAAGCCAATGTCGAAAAGCTGGATGCCGGGCCGAAAGGCGTCGTCATTCATTTCCGCAAGCGCGAATTCGCCAATCCCGCCGGTCTGGTGCGCTATATTTCCGAGCAAGGGTCGCTGGCCAAGATCCGGCCCGACCACAGCGTTGTGTTCATGCGCGAATGGCCGAGCGCCGAGAAGCGCCTCTCCGGTGCGGCGGTGGTCATGACTCAGCTGTCGCGATTGGTGGGGAAGGCTGCGGCTTGAGAACTGCGTCGCGCTTGATTCCGCAAGCGTCACTGCTATCACTGATTGATCGACTGAGTGGCGACTAGGGTTCCGGGCGGTTTCGCTGCTGGTCCGAGCGTTGCAGAAACCGCGGGAGTTCCGCGGCTGCACCCAAGGGACAAAAGCCCAGGGGAGGGGATGTCGAGATCAACCGGCGCCTGAGGGTGCAAAGGAGGTCTCAATGACGCTCGCCTCGCTGCTTCTCGTTATTCTTGCAGCCTTTATTCATGCCACCTGGAATCTCCTGGCCAAGTGCGCCGCGCCGGTCGGGCCGGTCTTCGTCTTCTACAACCATATCATCGGCGCGATGATCTATGCGCCCTGGGCGCTATACGTTGCCGCCAGCGGCCGGATCGACTGGAGTGTTCAGGGTGTGGTCTTCATTCTGCTCAGCACGCTGATCCATTTGGCCTACAGCCTGTGCCTTCAGCGTGGCTATCAAGTCGCCGACCTGTCCGTTGTGTATCCCGTCGCGCGAGGAACCGGGCCGATGCTTTCGACGATGGGGGCATTCCTGCTGCTCGGCGAAACGCCGTCGGCGTTGGGATTGCTCGGCATGGCGCTGGTTATTGCGGGCATCGCACTGATCGCGACGCGGGGCGACATCTCCGCTTTCCGGCGACCTGAGGGGCAGGCGGGGGTTGGCTGGGGCGCCGCCACCGGCGGGCTCATTGCGTCCTACACCGTGGTCGATGCCTACGCTGTCAGGGTGCTCGGCATTGCGCCGGTGCTGCTCGATTGGATTTCGAACACGCTGCGGGTCGTGCTTTTGCTCCCCGTCGCTCTCCGTTCGGGCCGGCGCGGGCTTGAAGCCATGCGCGGCCATTGGTGGATTGCACTCGGCGTCGGCGCTTTATCGCCGCTGTCCTATATTCTGGTGCTGACGGCCCTGACCCAGGGCGCTCCGCTCAGCATCGTCGCCCCTATGCGGGAGATGTCGATGATGATCGGCGCCCTGCTGGGGATGGTCGTCCTGCGCGAGACGGTGGGTCCCTGGCGGTTGCTGGGCTGCGCCATACTTATCGCCGGCGTGATCCTGCTATCGCAGGCGTAGGCGATAGCCATACGAAAACGGCCGCATCGTTTCCGACGCGGCCGTTCCAAATCGATGCTACGCACTTACAGGGCGGGGCAACTCGATCCCGCCACACACGGATCCTGGATGGGATCGTGAAACTCGCGCATGGTCGGCCCGCTGATTGAAGTCCGCGGGGCCATACGCTGGCCGTGGCCTGTACCGGAAGGTTAGGCGGCCTTTTTGTCGAAGGAATAAAGCTTCGACAATTCGGCCTGCACTTCCTTCGCGCCTTCGGTCACGACGGTCCGGGCAGTCTCCGCCGCACCACGCACGCGCTCCATGTTGGCGCTGGCGTTCTCGCGGACGAAATCAACCTGAATCTTTGCTGCCTCATTGAGGCTCTTGGCGCCCGAGAGCTTCTCGACAGTGGTCAGCGTGTGCTTGACATTGGCAAGCGTCATATCGACGAGGCCGCGAGCGAAATTCGCATAGCCACCGACGAAGGACTGGGCCAGCTTCTCGGCGCCATTGGTGAACTTGATAGCGCCGGTGTGGACGGTCTCGGCGCGGTCGCTGACGGTAGCAGCGCCCTTCTTCACGAAATCGCGGGCGGAGGCGGGAACTTCCAGTTTGCTCTGAACGGTGTCGAGAGCATTGGTCACGGAAGCGAAATAGGTCTTTGCCGGGGCGGACTTAACGGTTTTGGTCATTGTGGTTCTCCATCCTCATTCGGGAGCTATGGTCTCACCCCGTCCATCGTGGCCCGGAGCATGACAGGCATATAGGTAGTCATTTTGTGCATTGCAACATAGATTCTTGGTGCGGTGCACAAAATCTTCTCCGCGGCTGTTGCGCCTACAATCGCAACCCCACATAAGCCTCTGATCGGAAAGGGCAGGACGTAATCAATATGGCCGACGATAGCGTGGAGTTCGCGGAGGGACCGCGGCTCTCGGAGAGCGACGAGGCCAAGATCGAGGCCTTGAGGCGAACGAAGATGCTCGCCACCGCCGCGCTCGCGCTGTGTCTGCTTGTATTCATCGTCGCCAAGTCGCTCGAGGGCCGTTGGCCCCTGCTTGGCTTCGTGGCCGCGATGGCGGAGGCTGCCACAATCGGTGGCTTGGCCGACTGGTATGCCGTGGTTGCGCTGTTCAAGCGTCCGCTTGGCCTGCCCATACCGCATACCGCGATCATTCCGGAAAACCAGAACCGTATCGCCGATAATCTCGGCCGGTTCATCGAACAGAATTTCCTCGCCGAGGGTCCTGTCCGCGAAAAGCTGGGCGAGGTCGACTTCGCAGCGCTGGTAGCCGATTGGCTGTCCGACAAGGACCGTGCGGAGGGGCTGTCGCACTTCGTCGCGCGCTTGGTGCCGCAAACCTTGCAGGCGGTCGATCAATCCGGCCTGCGCGGGTTCGTCACGCAGCGCGTGCTCGACCAGGTCGACAAGGTTCAGGTGGCGCCGATCGCTGCCGGCCTGCTGGCGGCCTTCACCGAAGACAAGCGTCACCAGAAACTTTTCGACGAGATGATCCGAGTTCTGGGGCGCTTTCTCAAGGACAAGAAGGCCTTGGACGTGATGCGCGAGAAGATCCGCTCGGAATTGCCAACAGTCTTTAATCTTTTCCGTGCCGACGCCTATCTCCTGAAGCGCATTATCGGCTCAGCTTCGACGCTTCTGGATGATGCACGGAAGGACAAGAACCACCCGATGCGCCGGGAATTCGACACCTTCGTCTTGAAATTCGTCGAGCGCCTGCGCAACTCGAAGGACTACGCCAAGCGCGCGGAGAAAATGAAGCGTGACCTGCTGGCTCGGCCGGAACTGCACGAACTCGCGACCGATATGTGGGACAGCCTGCGCCAATTTCTGGAACAGGACGCGCGCGCGGACAATTCGATGATCAGGCAGCACCTTGCCAATATGTTCGTTGAGGTCGGGCGCCACCTCGCCGCCGATCCGGCAATCCGGGCCGACATGAACCAGGGCTTCGTTGTTGCCTTGGGGTCCTTTGTGGAATCGCAGAAGAGTGGCGTCTCGACTTTCATTGCCGACCAGGTGAAGCGCTGGGATCTGCGTCAACTCACCCGCCTGATCGAAATCAATGTCGGGCGCGACCTGCAGTTCATTCGTTTCAACGGCATGGTCATCGGCGGACTGGCCGGCCTGATCCTCTATTCGATCGAGCGCTTGTTCCTCACGAATTGACCCCACCGCGCTTTACCCTATTGTCGGACGGGCTGACCCGCACGAAAAGGGTTGGCACGGGAGGAATACATGGCAAAGCAACCAGAAGCGCCGAATATCATGGAGATGTTCTCGCAGTTCGGGAAAAACCTGAATGTGCCGACGGTCGATATGGAGTCGATCCTCGCCCATCACCGCAAGAACCTCGAAGCCTTGCAGAAGGCCGCATCGGCAAGCGCTGCCGGCGCGCAGTCGATTATGTCCAAGCAGCGCGAAGCGCTCCAGGAGGGTCTGCAGGAAATCACTGAGATGGCGCAGAACTTCCGCGCACCGGGCGCACCGCAGGAAATCGTCGCCAAGCAGGCGGATTTCGCGCGGAAATCCTTTGAGACGGCAGTGAAGAACGCCAGCGAAGTGGCTGATATCGTCAAGAAATCCGGCTCGGAGTCCGTCGACATCCTGCGCACGCGCATTCAGGAAGCGATGGAAGAAATTCGGCAGACCTACGACAAGAAGTAGGCTTTATCTGCCATTAATGGCGCGTCACGCCGCGCCGTCATCCTCGGGCTCGGTCCCGAGGACTTGCCGCCTCTGAGCTTGAGGTTCTCTATCCGTTGTGTGCCGGCAGGGGCTTTCTCCTGCCGAACAGCAGACTTCCGCTCAAAGCCCGATGATGGCCGCGCGGAGAGGTGCGGCGCTAACCGCCATCGCTGCCGCTTCCGAAAGCACGCAAGTGAAAGAGCGGTTCGGGCTACCGCAGCGTAATCAATTTGCCGGCTCCGATGGCGCCTTTCCTGCGCGCCAGCGCCTTTTCAAGCCTGCCGCCCGCGACTAGGATCGTTGCAAGACAATGGGCGCTGGGAGGAACCATGGGGCGGCCTTGGCTGAAGAGCTTTCAAGCGGGCGTGCCTTCACGCATCGACCACGAGCAATTGCGCTTTTCGCGGAAAGCTTCCCCAAGTTTGCTCATCAGGCCGCCTACACCTGCACACATGGTCGACAATCTGACGAGCTACACCGAAATATGTCGAGTTCCGCGACGATCTTCCACGCACCTATGTGGGGAAGATCCTTCGTCGGGGACTGCGCGACCGAGGGGTGAAAACCTTGGCCGCGAAGGCGTGATTCGCACTTTGAGGACGAGGCGGACATCTGGAAAGAGTTGAAATGAGCGACATGACATTCGAAGGCATGAAGGACATGGCGGGGCAGGAACTCGGCGTGTCGGATTGGATCGTGGTCGATCAGGATCGTATCGATCAGTTTGCCGCCTGCACCGAGGACAACCAGTGGATCCACATCGATCCAGAACGGGCCAAGAGGGAGAGCCCGTTCCGCACCACCATCGCGCATGGGTACCTGACCCTGTCTCTCATCGCGGGCCTTGCCCTCCAAGCCATCAGGATGCCGTCCAATCTTCAGGCCGCGTTCAACTATGGGCTGGACAAGGTGCGTTTCGTCACGGCGGTGAAGGTTGGCGCTCGCGTCCGCCTAAGAGTGACCTTGATATCTCTGGAGGAGAAGGGTCCGGGCCAGCACCTTATGAAGACGTCGAACACGATTGAGATCGAGGGTGAGGAAAAGCCAGCCTTGATTGCCGAAACGCTCGCTATGCTCTTCGAGCGGCGGGAAAAGCGCGGAGCCTGATCGCATGGCCAAATCCCCCAGGGACGACAAGACGCTTGTAGAGGAAATAGCGGAAGACGCCGCGCAGAATACGCTTGCGCTCAATCCACTGATCGGCTGGCGTCCTCAGGACATGGTGCAGGCTGCCGGAACGGTGATGAAGGCGCTGGCTTCCTCGCCGCAGAACGTCGCCACCCAGTGGATGAATTTCGCCACCGAATGGGGCAAGATCGTCACCGGCCAATCCGAATTGACGCCCGACCCGCGCGATCGCCGCTTCGCCGACCCGGCCTGGAAGACCAGCAACCTGCATAAAGCCCTGGCGCAATCCTATATGGCATGGGGCAAGGCGGTGACCGACATGGTCGCCAAGACCGAACTCGAGGGGAAGGACGCCGCGCGCGCCAGGCTGGTGACCTCGATCTTTGTCGACGCGATGGCGCCGTCGAACAATCCCATCCTCAACCCCACGGCGATGAAGACGATGCTGGATTCGGGCGGCAAGAGCGCGGTGTCGGGACTGAAGAACTTCTTCGACGACATGACAAAGAATGGCGGTTTGCCGTCCTCGGTCGACACCTCGAAATTCAAGGTGGGCGAGAACCTTGCCAATGCCAAGGGCAATGTCGTCTTCCGCAACGAGGTGCTGGAACTCATCCACTACACCGCCGCGACCGAGAAGGTGCACCAGCGGCCGCTCCTTGTCGTGCCGCCGCAGATCAACAAATATTACTCGGTCGACTTGGCGCCGGAAAAGTCGATGATCAGGTTCCTGACCGCCAACGGTATCCAGCCCTATTGCGTGTCGTGGCGCAATCCGACCAAGGAGCAGGCGGACTGGGGCCTCGACACCTATATCGAGGCACTGGACAAAGCCTGCGACGCTGCGCGCGACATCGCCGGCTCCGACACCGTCAACATCATGGGGTCGTGCTCCGGGGGCATAACGCTGTCGACCTATGTCGCCTGGCTGGCCGCGCAGAAGAAGGAGAAGATCAACGCCGTCATCCTGGCGGTCTGCGTGCTCGATACGCAGGCCGACACCGACAGCGAATTCGCCTCCCTGGTGACGCCGGAATCGATAATGATTGCCAAGCAGATGTCGAAGGCGCGTGGCGTGCTCGACGGTCAAGAAATGGCGAAGATGTTCGCCTGGATGCGTCCGAACGACCTGATCTGGAACTATTGGGTCAACAACTACCTGCTGGGGAACCGGCCGCCGGCATTCGACGTTCTCTACTGGAACGCCGACACGACCCGGCTGCCGGCTCGCCTGCATAGCGACTTCCTGGATCTGATTTTCACCAACCCCTTCGTCAAAGGCGGCAAATTGTCGATATCCGGCGTGCCCATCGACCTGAAGAATGTCAAGCACGAGACCTATGTCATCGGTGGCACCACCGATCACATCACGCCATGGAAGGCCGTCTACCAGACCGCGCGGCTCTACGGCGACAAGACGACCTTCATCCTGTCCAATTCGGGCCATCTGCAGAGCCTGCTCAACCCGCCCGGTAACCCGAAGGCTTGGTACGTCAAGGGGACCGCGAATGAGAAGGATGCAGATGCCTGGACCGCCAAGGCGACAAAGCACGAGGGCAGTTGGTGGACGGATTGGGCAGCGTTTTTGAAAGAACGCTCGGGTGATGAGATCGACGCGCCGAAGACACCCGGCAACAAAACCTACAAGCCGCTCGGGCCTGCACCGGGCACCTATATATTCGAGCCTTGAGCCTTTTTTACAACGTCACGTCTCGTTCGCCATCATCCCCTCTCGACAGGCAGGGTGAACCAGGTCGCCGACGTCCATTCGAGAGCATTTCATGAACACCAAAGCCAAACCAAAGAGCGGCCTCGCAGCGATGGAAATCAAGGTCTTCGATGTCGACGGACAGGAGTTGCGGACGGCGATTCGCAAGGGGACATCCAGCCGTCCGCCGCTGATGATGTTCAACGGCATCGGCGCAAATCTCGAATTAGCGCGGCCATTCATCGAGCAGTTCGACGACACGACGGCGATCATCTTCGACGTTCCGGGCGTCGGCGGCTCGCCGGCTCCCGGTTTCCCCTATCGCCCGTCAACGCTGGCGCGTTTGGCCAAGCGCCTCGGCGAAATATTGGGATATGACCGAATGGACATTTCCGGCGTCTCCTGGGGCGGCGGGCTCGCGCAGCAATTCGCCTTCCAATACCCCTCAGTGTGCCGCAAGCTGATCCTCGCGGCGACGGCGCCGGGCTTCACGATGGTCCCCGGTAAGCCGAATGTGCTGTCGAAAATGGCGAGTCCGCGCCGCTATACCGATCCCGGCTATCTGCGCTCCATCGCCGCCGATATCTACGGCGGCGCGTTCCGCACCGACCCGACACTAATCGGCAAGCACGCCGCAGCCATGAAGGGCGCGACACAGTATGGCTACATGCTGCAACTCCTGGCGATGAGCGGCTGGACTAGCCTGCCATGGCTGTGGCTGCTGCGCCAGCCGACGCTGATCCTGAGCGGCAACGACGACCCGCTGGTGCCGATGATCAATGCGAAAATGATGCATCAGATGATCTCGAAATCGCGGTTGGAAGTGATAGACGACGGACACCTGTTCATGGTGACCAAGCCCCGCGAGACCGCGGAGATTATTGAAGGCTTCTTGAGGGAGTAGGCAGCCGCTTTTTTTCGGCTCGACGGCGTATTCCACGTCGTGGATCGGCAGACTCTGCGCCGCTGGGGCCTAAATTTGCCGGCTCGCCCAAGTTGTCCTACTGTCTGGGGACAACTTGCAGAACAAAGGCAGATGGGAAGCGGAATGCGCACAGAATTGATTTCGCTCACCCGGTTGGTTCTGATGCTCGGCCTCTTGCTCGGCCCGCTACTCTCGCCCTCGGCTGCCGACGACCGATTCGCCCGCTATTTCGATAGTGTGAGCCGCTGCGGCGTTGTCGGCTACTGCAAGGTGACGGCGAGCGACATATTGGAGCGCGGTCCGACCGCCGGCCGCAACAGCCCCTGGCGCGGTCTCTACTATCACGACTACCCGCCGCGCCGAGGCTATTACCCGTGGCGCAACGAGTATCGTCCACGCGGCGCGGTTCCCCAGATGTATGTCGATGTACGGCCGTCGCGAAGTATCTTCATTCGGCCGTCTTCAAAAGCGGCGACCAACGCGCACCGGCGCTGGTGCGCCTCGCGCTACCGCTCCTATCGCGCAGCGGATGACACCTTCCAGCCCTACAATGGCGGCCGTCGCGTCTGCCGGTCTCCCTACGGCTGAGGTCAGATCTTAGGGCCGCACCGCGACACCGCTAAACTAAAATCGGGTCACGACTCCGATCCCCAGTCCTTCGAAGCGATCCATTGCCATCAGGGCGGCGGGCGCTTCCTCGAGTGACAGCGTCTTGCCGATGAGCAGTTCGGGTTTCAGCGTGCCGGCGGAGATCATGTCGAGCATCGGTTGATAGCGCCAGGCCTGCATGCCGTGGCTGCCCCGGATTTCCAGTTCGAAGGCGATGACCTTCGCCATCGGAATCTGCGGTCTTGTGTGGTCGCCCAGCATCAGACCCACCTGCACGTGACGGCCACGCCGGCGCAGATTGTTGATCGAGTTGTTGCAGGTGACCGGGTGACCCAGCGCATCCATCGACATATGAGCGCCGCCGCCGGTGATCTGCTTGACCGCTTTGACCACATTCGGCTCCTGCGCGGCGTTGACCGTCGCCGCGGCGCCGAGCTTCCGTGCAAAATCCAGCTTGTCGTCAGCGAGGTCGACGGCCACGACATTGGCGCCCATGGCGCTGGCGATCATGATGGCGGAGAGGCCGACGCCACCACAGCCATGCACCGCCACCCACTCGCCTGGCTGCACGCGGCCCTGGTCGACCACCGCGCGAAACGACGTGACGAAGCGACAGCCAAGACTAGCCGCCGTGGCGAAATCCATACTGTCCGGCAGGCGAACCAGATTGGTGTCGGCGAAATCGATGGCGACATATTCGGCATATGAGCCCCAGGCCGAGAAGCCCGGCTGATACTGATGTTCGCAAACCTGATGGTTGCCCGACGCGCATTCGACGCAGCGCCCGCAGGCAGCGACGAACGGCACGGTGACGCGGTCGCCCGTCTTCCAGCGCCGCACGTCGCTGCCGATCGCGGCGACGGTGCCGGCCAGTTCATGGCCCGGCACGTGCGGCAGCTTGATGCCTGGGTCGTGACCCATCCAGCCGTGCCAGTCGCTCCGGCAGAGCCCAGTGGCCTCGACCTTGATGACCACGCCTTCCGGCGAGGGTGTCGGGTCCGCGACGGTTTCTATCGTTGGTGTTGCGCCAAACGCGTCGAAGAGAACTGCTTTCATGGACTGTTTTGCCTTGGACTAGACGCTGGCGCTGCCGCTCACCTTTACCTTCTCCTCGCAGAAACAGGGAGAGGGGTTCGCACACCTGGGCGCGAATTCGCCACCGCGTTCTTCGTGCAGTCAGATTAAGTGCTGCGGATATGCTCCCCCTCTACGCGTCCGAGCCGGGACAAGCGAAGTGCCGAACCTCACTCAGCGTCCGGCTGGTTGGCCGGCGCGGCTTTGACGAAAGCCGGTACCGCCATACAGGCGGCATGGATGCGCGAAATCGTCGGGTAGGGCGCCATGTCGACCCCGAAGCGTGCGTTGTTGACCACCTGAGCGGCCAGGCAGATATCGGCAAGGCCGGGCGTGTCGCCATGGCAGAAGCGGCCGACCTCCGTATCGGTTGCCAGGAGCTTTTCGAGCGGCGTGAAGGTTTCGTTGACCCAGTGCCGGAACCAGTTCGTCACGTCCTCGTCGCCTGCACCGAAAAGCGTACGCAGCGAGGTCAGGACGCGGAGATTGTTGATAGGGTGAATGTCGCAGGCGATCATCTGCGAGAGCATGCGCACTCGCGCCCGGCCGAGGGCATCGGGCGGCAGCAAGGGCGGCTCAGGCCAAGTTTCGTCGAGAAACTCCATTATGGCCAGCGACTGCGTCAGCAGCGTCCCGTCGGTCCACACCAGCGCCGGCACCAGGCCTTGCGGGTTCACAGCCAGATAGGGTGGATCGAGGTGCTCGCCGTGGCGCAGATGATGCGCGACATAGGCATAGGCGACGCCCTTCAACTCGAGCGCGATGCGCACCCGATATGATGTCGAGGAGCGGAAATAATTGTGAAGGACAATTTCGCTCACCCGAGGCGCGCTCCGACGGAGAAGTCGATTTCGCCGAGGCCATCGATGCCGCCCTTGACCCTGTCGCCCGGGTTGATCGCGCTCACGCCGGCCGGCGTGCCGGTGAAGATCAGATCGCCGGATTGCAGGGCCATGGATTGGCTGGCGAAGGCAATGGTGTCGGCAACAGGCCAGATCAAATCGGCAAGGTCGCCGTCCTGGCGGATATCCCCATTGACCGACAGCCAGATGCGGCCTGCCTTCAGTTGACCGGCGCTCTCTGCCGGATGAAGCGCTGCGCAGACCGCCGAATTGTCAAAACCTTTCGACCAGTCCCATGGGCGGGATAGCTTCTTCGCCTCATCCTGCAGGTCACGGCGCGTGAGGTCGACACCCACGCCATAGCCCCAGACATGCGCGAGCGCGTTCTCCGCGGCGATGTTGGAGCCGCCCTCGGCGATCGCCACGACCAGCTCGATTTCATGGTGCAGATTGCTGGTGAGCGGCGGGTAGGGCACCGGGCCGCAATCATCGATCACCGCGTCGGCCGGCTTCATGAAGAAGAAGGGCGGCTCGCGCTCCGGGTCCTTGCCCATCTCGCGCGCATGGGCGGCGTAGTTGCGGCCGACACAGAAAATGCGGCGAACCGGGTAGCGCTCGGTAGAGCCGGCGATTCCGATGGAAGGTTGTGGCTGCGGTGCAAAACAGAAATCCGGCATACTCTCTCCTCGCCAGACCAACCCATCGCGCGTGGGTGGGCGGCGGTGTGCGCGATCAACTTGCCGCGATCAGGCCGGCCTGACAAGCACGTGTTTTTTCTTGCCGAAGGAGAGTTTTAGCACGCCTTCCCCGGTCAGGTGGCCGTCTGAGACAAGCATTCGCTCATCCTTCACCGGCTGGTCGTTCAGCCGCAAGGCGCCGCCCTGTACGCCGCGCCGCGCCTCGCCGTTGGAGGCCGCCAACCCGGCGCGGACAAACAGCCCCAGCACACCAACGCCCGCCGAAAGTTCGGTGGCCGGCACCTCAAGCGTCGGCAAGCTTTCGGCCATCGCGCCTTCCTCAAAGGTTTGGCGCGCTGTCTCGGCGGCCTGGTTGGCCGCCTCGCGGCCATGCACGATCGCGGTTGCCTCAGTCGCCAGCACCTTTTTCGCCTCGTTGATCTCGGATCCGCCCAGCGCTTCGAGCCGCGCAATTTCGTCCAGAGGCAGGCGCGTAAAGATTTTCAGGAATCGCCCGACATCCGCGTCCTCGGTGTTGCGCCAGTATTGCCAGAAATCATAGGCGCTGAAGAGTTCGCCATTCAGCCAGACCGCGCCCTTGGCGGACTTGCCCATCTTGGCGCCGGAGGAGGTCGTCAGCAGAGGCGTCGTCAGCGCGAAAAGCTGCGGCGTTCCCATCCGATGGCCGAGGTCTATGCCGTTGACGATGTTGCCCCACTGATCGGAGCCGCCCATCTGCAGCCTGCAATCGTAGCGTCGAGACAGTTCGACAAAGTCGTAGCCTTGCAGGATCATGTAGTTGAATTCGAGGAAGGACAGCGATTGGTCGCGGTCGAGGCGCAGCTTGACGCTGTCGAAGGTCAGCATGCGGTTGACCGAGAAATGCCGCCCGACGTCGCGCAAAAACTCGACATAGTTGAGCTTCATCAGCCAATCGGCATTGTTGACCATGATCGCATCGGTCGCGCCATCGCCATAGCGCAGGATGCGCCCGAAGATCTGCTTGATGCCTTCAATATTCGCGTCGATCCGCTCCGGAGACAGCAACTGCCGCTGATCGTCACGGAAGGAAGGGTCGCCGATCATCGACGTGCCGCCGCCCATCAAAGTGATCGGCCTGTGGCCGGTCTCCTGCATCCAGTAGAGCATGGTCGCGGAGATGAGATTCCCGATATGCAGGCTAGTCGCAGTAGCGTCATAGCCGACATAGGCGGTCACGATCTCCTTGGCGAAGAGATCGTCGAGGCCGGTCTCATCCGAAATCTGGTGGATGAAGCCGCGTTCGTGCATGACGCGCAGAAAATCGGACTTGAAGGCAGGCATGAGGTCGCTCTGACGGCTGATTGCGGATGCTCGCCACGATGGTGTCGCGAACCGCGCGCCTTTAGCATCCCTCGCAGGAGAATCACAAGGAAAGCGCGGCAAGAATGGCTCTGATCACGGCAATCGGCCTGATGAGCGGGACGTCGATGGACGGCATCGACATCGCGATGCTGCGCACGGACGGCGAAGAGACGATCGAATTTGGGCCGCATCTCTTCGTGCCCTACGACGCGGCGTTCCGCAAACGCCTGGAGCAAGGGCTGGAGACCGCGAAGGCCATCGTCAAGCGCGAGGATCGGCCGGATGACCTCGTCCAGCTTGAGCGCGACATCACGGTTCTTCACGCAGAGGCGGTTGATATCCTCCTGCGCAGCCTTTTAGCCAGCCAGCAACGCGAATGGGGCAGTCCGGAATTGATCGGCTTCCATGGCCAGACGGTGCTGCATCGGCCCAATGCCGGCGTGACCGTGCAGTTGGGCGTTGGACCGCTGCTCGCCGAACTGACGGGCGTGCAGGTGGCCTACGATCTGCGCGCCAACGACATGGTGCATGGGGGGCAGGGCGCGCCGCTGGTGCCGGCCTATCATGCCGCGCTGGCGCGCTCGAAGCCTGCGCTGTTTGCCGGCCGGTTTCCCCTAGTGTTCGTCAATATTGGCGGCATCTCCAACATCACATTCGTGCCGGAAAGCGGTGATCCCGTAGCTTTCGATTCCGGACCCGGCAATGCATTGATCGACCAGTGGGTGCAGCGGGAAGGCGGGGTGCCATTTGACGCTGACGGCGCCATCGCCAGCGAAGGCGCTGTGCTGCGCGGCATCGTCGAGCAATATCTGGGCAAGTCCTTCTTTCGCCGACCGGGGCCGAAATCACTAGATCGGCTGGATTTCACGCTGGATGAGGCGGAAGGATTGGAACTGGCGGACGGCGCGCGCACGCTTGCAACTGTTTCCGCGGAGGCGATCCTGAAATCGGCGGAGCACCTGCCGGAACCACCCAAGCTCTGGATTCTCTGCGGTGGGGGGCGGAAAAATCCTCACATTGTCAACGATTTGCGCGAAGGGGCTGAGAAGCAAGGTGGAACGGTGACGCTGATGGAAGACGCCGGCTGGAATGGCGATTTCACCGAAGCGGAAGCCTGGGCCTATCTCGCAGTGCGGGCAAAAAAGGAACTGCCGCTGACCTTTTCTACCACGACCGGCTGCCGGGAAGCAGTGACCGGTGGCGTACTGACCTCCGGGAGGGCCGTGTGATGCAAGGCCGCCCTGGGAATTTTCTGGTTACAGACCGGCTATCGCTACGCACCTGGGAGCCGGGCGATGAGGTGCTGGTCCGTGCCCTTCATTCCGACCCTGACGTGAACCGATATCTATCGCAGGAGAATGCCCCTTGGTCCGACCGCAGGGTTGTGCGCCGCCTGGCTCAATGGGCCGCCGAATGGGAAGCCGATGGCCTGACGAAGTTCAAGCTGCTGCGTCGGACCGACAACGTCTTCATCGGCCGCGCCGGCTTTAGCCGATTGCCCGAATCCGGCGAATTCGAACTGGGATATTCGATCGCGCGGCAATATTGGGGCAATGGCTATGCGAGTGAGGCGGCTATCGCCCTGGCGCTGCGGTTCTTCGAAGTGAGCGACATGAACAGCTTCGTTGCCTTCGCTCACGCCGAGAATGTCGCATCCCAACGTGTGCTCGAAAAGGCCGGCATGCGTTTCGAGCGCGCCGGACCCTATCACGATATGCCCTTCCGATTCTATCGGATGGACAGGCCGCGCAGTGGAGGGGAATAAAGCTGCGACTGGTGAGTAAGTGAAACGAGGCACGCACGATGTCGGATTGTGAACTGAACGAAGGTGCGGGCACTTTCGTGTTCTTCGATCGCGCGGCTGGCGCGCGCCAATCCATTCGCGTCTTCTATTTTCGTCCCGCGGGACCCGCCCGCGACGCTCGCTTTGTCGTCGCGATGCATGGCCTCGATCGTGCGGCCTCGGTTTTTCGCGACGTCCTGATAAATCAGGCAGAGCAAAATGGGCAGATCGTCCTGGTGCCCGAGTTCGATGCGGAGGCGTTTCCCGATGTGTATTCATACAACTACGGAAATGTCAGGCTGGCGCCGCCGAGCGAGGCAATCATGCCGCCCGATCTCTGGAATTTTGGCATCATAGACAGGCTGTTTCGGCACGTGCGAACTGCAATCGGCTCCGACCGCACGACCTTCGGACTGTTCGGGAATTCGGCAGGTTCCCAGTTCGTGTTGCGCTACCTGGCGCTGTGTAATGCTGCCGCTGTCGATCGAGGCGTCGCGTCGAATTGCGGTATCTACATGCTGCCGGATCTAACCATCGACTATCCGGTTGGCATGGGTGGTATCGGACTTGGTGAGGGTCACCTCCGGAAATATCTGGGTCAACCTCTGACTATTCTGCTCGGCGATGCCGACACCGACAGCGCCGCTTTCGATCTTCCCCGGAGCGCGGACGCAATGGCGCAAGGGCCACATAGGCTCGCACGCGGGTTTTGGCACTTCGATCACTGCAGACAGATCGCTAAAAATCTGGGGGTGGCGTTTCACTGGAAATTGGAAATCGCTCCAGGGGCCGGCCACGTGGATCAACAAATCTTCGACAGCGCCATGGATATTTTGGCCAACGCCTGAGAGTGCCGCCGGCCGCTCAGACTTGGCCGGTTCCATCAAAGCGCCGCACCATCGCAGCCATGCCCTGTTGCGACGACGTTGGCTCGCCCGCTGAGAGACCGTTTGCGACGCCGACGCGATCCGCGACAGGCCGGTTCTGGCTGACCTTCCACTTGCCGGTGATGTCGAGGATGTCGATTTCCAAGCCGACGATGCCTCTTAATTGCACCTCGACATAGCGCGGCGGCGCATCGTCGACGTGCCAGGGCTCAGTGCGCGCCGCCTCATGCGTAGACGTCAAAGCCCTGATTTGCTGCGATAGCCAGACAGTGTCTTCTATGACCCTGCACCTGCCGCGCACCTGGACCATCGCGTAGTTCCAGGTTGGAACGACCTTCCCGGTTTCCCGCTTGGTCTCGTACCACGATGGCGTGATGTAACTGTCCGCCCCCTGGAACACGACGAGCACCGTCGCCTCCGGATTTGCAGCGATGTGCTTCCAGTGCGTATTTGCCCTCGCGACATGAGCCTGCAGGCGTCCGTGCGGACCCACATCTCCATCGAGCACGAAGGGCACCGGGTCGGCCAAGGGACCATCCTCGGACCCTGAAATGAGCAGCCCAAGCGAATGCGCGCGGATCAGCGAATGCAGTATCGAGCGGTCGGTCTCGGCAAAATGCGGCGGCAGATACATGGTGAAAACGTCCCAGAGAACTGCGCGCCTTATAGCGGTCACTGGACCAGATTCTTGGTCCAGCGAAGCGAAAGGCCTGGTCAGACCTTACCGCAGCCGCTTGGGCTTGGGGTCGGCGAGTTCTCCGTTCAGCCGCCGGTCGAGATAGTCGGAGCATTCCTCGATCAGCAAATCCATGTCGTTGGCGTAGAAATGGTTGGCGCCGGTCAACGTCTTCTGGGTGATCGTGATGCCCTTTTGCGTGTGCAGCTTGTCGACCAGCACCTGGACATCCTTTGGCGGCGCGACCTTGTCGGAATCACCGTGAATGATGAGTCCGGAGGAGGGGCATGGCGCCAGGAACGAGAAATCATAGGTGTTCGGCTGCGGAGAAACGGAGATGAAGCCTTCGATCTCCGGCCGGCGCATCAAAAGCTGCATGCCTATCCAGGCGCCGAACGAATAGCCGGCTACCCAGCAGCTTTTCGAGTCCGGGTGTAGCGATTGTACCCAGTCGAGCGCGGCGGCAGCGTCGGAAAGTTCGCCGATACCATGATCGAAGGCGCCCTGGCTGCGGCCGATGCCACGAAAATTGAAACGTAGGGTCGTGAAATTGCGCTTCTGGAACATGTAAAAGAGATCGTAGACGATCTTGTTGTTCATGGTCCCGCCGAACTGCGGATGCGGATGCAGCACGATTGCGATCGGCGCATTCTTCTCCTTGGAGGGCTGGTAGCGACCTTCCAGCCGACCTTCGGGACCATTGAAAATGACTTCGGGCATTGTGACTCCAAATCGCCGGTAGACGACACCAAAAACCGCTTCCGGTCTTGACGCCAGGATGGCGTCTTCTTAGAAGCTAGTTTAGAACTATTCAAAACTGGATGGCTTGGAGCCGTCCGGGAAAGCGGCTAGATAGGACGGCTGGCCCTGCGATTTCAAGGAAATTGCGCAGTCCGAGCTAAACCATCCGCGGATTGGTAAAGACAGGGATCTTGTGGACTCGATGGCCGCGCCTCGCGCCTATCTCGACTGGAACGCCAGTGCGCCGCTTTGCGAAGCGGCCCGCGCAGCAGCTGTCGCTGCGCTCGATATCGCTGCGAACCCGTCCTCGGTTCATAGCGAAGGCCGCCGCGCGCGCCAGTTGATCGAAATAGCGCGCCGGCAGGTTGCGAGCCTGGTCAAAGGCAGCGCGGAGCATGTTGTTTTCACATCGGGCGCAACTGAGGCGGCGAGCCTGCTTCTCACCCCCGACTGGCGCATGGGACGCTCGCCGCTGAGGTTGGCGCATCTCTATGTATGTGCCGCGGATCATACGTGCCTGCTGAACGGCGGCAGGTTTGCGCAGCAGGATATCTCGCGCATCGGCGTCGATGCGAACGGGTTGATGGACCTGGCTGGACTGACCGCAGCCCTCGCCGGGCACGACCGCGCCGCGGGCCTGCCGCTGGTGGCAGTGCATGCCGTGAACAACGAGACCGGTGTCATTCAGCCCTTGGCCGAGATTGCGTCGATCGTCCGCGCTGCGAGCGGCGTTCTGGTTCTGGACGCCGTGCAAGCAGCTGGCCGCATCCCGCTGGATATGACGGCCGGCGTGGCGGACTATCTCATTCTTTCCTCGCATAAGATTGGCGGACCGAAAGGCGCAGGCACTGTCGTCGGTGCAGCAGGTTTGATGATGCCCATGCCGCTTATCACCGGCGGAGGCCAGGAGCGCGGCTTCCGTGCCGGGACCGAGAACCTGGCGGCGATCGCGGGGTTTGGCGCGGCTGCCGAGCAGGCCGCTAAAGCCGTGGACGGCTTGGAGATGGTGCGCGCGCTTCGCGATCGGGTTGAACGGCTCGTGCTGGAATGCTGCCCGGAAGCAACCATATTTGGTGCGGCCGCGCCGCGTGTCGCCAACACGACATTCTTTGCGCTGCCCGGCATCAAGGCCGAAACGGCGCAGATCGCGTTTGACCTTGCCGGGGTGGCGCTGTCGGCTGGCTCGGCCTGCTCGTCGGGCAAGATCGGCCCCAGCCACGTCTTGCAGGCGATGGGTTTTGGCGATGGGGCAGGCGCTTTGCGCGTGTCGATTGGCGCCGCCACTACCGACGCCGACATAGCGCGGTTTGACGTGGCCTTGACTGAACTGTTGGCGAGACGGCAGACGAGGGCGGCTTAATTCCGGGAGCGGTTTGCTTTCGCTTCGGCGATAGGTATGCGGTCCCCGCGACAGGTTTCACCGGTGCAAAGCCGGATGAAGAGCACTATATGAGGCGTACGCTCAACTTTGCGGCGCCATAGTTTGAAAACGGTCGGGCCTTGACCCCGGCATGGATGGAGAACGCTGATGCCTGCTGTGCAGGAAACGATCGATACTGTCCGCAAGATCGATGTGGATCAATACAAGTATGGCTTCGAGACCATCATCGAAATGGACAAGGCTCCAAAGGGCCTGAGCGAAGATACGATCCGTTTCATCTCGAATAAGAAGGGCGAGCCTGAGTGGATGCTGGAATGGCGTCTCGGGGCGTTCCGCCGCTGGCTGACGCTGGAAGAGCCGAACTGGGCGCGCGTCGACTATCCGAAGATCGATTTCCAGGACATCTATTATTACGCAGCGCCGAAGAACCAGTCTGGCCCGAAATCGCTGGACGAGGTCGACCCGGAGCTGCTGCGAGTTTACGAAAAGCTCGGCATCCCGTTGAGGGAGCAGGAGATTCTGGCCGGCGTGCAGAAAGCAGCGCCCGCAGAGGGCGCGGACGTCTCCGATGAAGAAGCGTCGGACAATGTCTACAAGTCCGGTCGCGTTGCCGTCGATGCGGTGTTCGATTCTGTTTCCGTCGTCACTACCTTCAAAGAGGAACTGGCCAAGGCCGGCGTCATTTTCTGCTCGATCTCGGAAGCGATCCGCGAGCATCCTGAACTGGTGAAGAAATATCTCGGCACCGTCGTGCCGACGACTGACAATTTCTACGCCACACTGAATTCCGCGGTATTCACCGACGGGTCGTTCGTGTTCGTGCCGAAGGGCGTTCGCTGCCCGATGGAGCTGTCGACATATTTCCGGATCAACGAGAAGAATACCGGCCAGTTCGAACGCACGCTGATCATCGCGGAAGAGGGGGCTTACGTCTCCTATCTCGAAGGGTGCACGGCGCCGCAGCGTGACGAAAACCAGTTGCATGCGGCGGTGGTCGAACTGATCACGCTCGACGATGCCGAAATCAAATATTCGACGGTGCAGAACTGGTATCCGGGCGACGCACAGGGCAAGGGCGGTATCTACAATTTCGTCACCAAGCGTGGCGACTGCCGCGGTCATCGTTCCAAGATTTCGTGGACGCAGGTCGAGACCGGCTCGGCGATCACCTGGAAATACCCGTCGTGCATCCTGCGCGGCGACGAGAGCCAGGGCAATTTCTATTCGATCGCGGTGTCGAACGGCTACCAGCAGGTCGACAGTGGCACCAAGATGATCCATCTGGGCAAGAACACCCGCAGCCGGATCATCTCGAAGGGCATCGCTGCCGGCTTCAGCCAGAACACCTATCGCGGCCAGGTCTCGGCGCATCGCAAGGCGACCGGCGCACGCAACTTCACCAATTGCGACTCCCTGCTGATCGGCGACCAGTGCGGCGCGCACACCGTGCCTTACATGGAGGCTAAAAACTCGACCGCGAAGTTCGAGCACGAAGCGACGACGTCGAAGATCTCCGACGACCAGAAGTTCTACGTCATGCAGCGCGGCATTCCCGAAGAGGAGGCCATCGCGCTGATCGTCAACGGCTTCGTCAAAGAGGTTATCCAGGAACTGCCGATGGAGTTTGCGGTGGAGGCGCAGAAGCTGATCGGGATTAGCTTGGAAGGCAGCGTCGGTTGATCAAACGCATTTGGCACGGCTACACCACGCCTGAGCGCGCCGACGACTATGAGGCGCTGCTGAAGGCCGAGGTGATCACGGGCATCGAGGGCAAGAACATTCCCGGTTTCCGCGGGATCGATGTGCTGCGCCGGCCCCTGGGTGACGAGGTCGAATTCATCACCGTCATGGAGTTCGACGGCCTGGACAGCGTCAGGGCTTTTGTCGGCGAGGATTACGAGCAGGCCTATGTCCCGGACGAAGCCCGCGCCATCCTGAGCCGCTTCGACGAGCGCTCTCAGCACTATGAGGTGCGCGAGGCCCGCAATTATGGCTTCGCGTCCAGCGCACAGGCAGAGGCTGTCGCGGCAAACGCGGCTGCCAGCAGTTCTGCCACGGTTGCACCGGCGATCTTGCCGCCCGACACCTGGTTCGTGCGCAAGGATCGTGGCAGGGGATCGGTTCCGATAACGCGCGACGGCTACAAGGTGGCGGCGAAATTCGTCATTGGCATGCTTGGCTGGGCTGTTGCGGCGGCGGCGATGGCTGTGGCGGGACAGTGGGTGGGGCCGCCCTGGCTGACCCTTGCCGCGTTGCCGGTCTTTATTCTCGGGACTTTCCTGACGGCCTGGTACTTCATTGCCATGGCGCACAAACACACAGACACATCAATCACTTACAACGATTACGTGAAAGCAAGAAGAAATGCTTGAGATCAAGAACCTCCACGCCAAGATAGCCGACACCGACACGGAAATTATTCGCGGTCTCGACCTTACCGTCAAAGCGGGTGAAGTGGCGGCCATCATGGGCCCCAACGGTTCGGGCAAGTCGACGCTATCCTATATTCTCGCCGGCCGGGACGACTACGAGGTCACCGAGGGCGACATTCTCTACAATGGCGAATCGATCCTGGAGATGGACCCCGCCGAGCGCGCAGCCGCCGGCATCTTCCTGGCGTTCCAGTATCCGATGGAAATACCCGGCGTCGCCACGATGGAATTCCTGAAAGTCGCGATGAACGCCCAGCGCAAATTCCGTGGCGAGGAGCCCTTGAAGACATCCGACTTCATTAGGCGGGTAAAGGAAGCCGCAGCGTCCCTGAGCATGGATTTCAACATGCTGAAGCGCCCGCTCAATGTCGGCTTTTCTGGCGGCGAGAAGAAGCGCGCCGAGATCCTGCAGATGAAGCTCCTTGAGCCAAAGCTGTGCGTGCTTGACGAAACGGATTCGGGCCTCGACATCGACGCCTTGAAGATCGTGGCCGAGGGCGTCAACGCGCTCCGCTCGCCGGATCGTGCCGTTGTGGTGATTACCCACTACCAGCGCCTGCTCGACTACATCGTGCCGGATACCGTGCATGTGCTGTCGAAGGGCCGCATCGTGAAATCGGGCGACAAGACGCTGGCGCATGAGCTTGAGGCCAATGGCTATGTCGACATCATCGGCGAGGCGGCGTGAGGCTTTGGCCGAAGGGGTTTTGCAAATGAACATACATGCTCAGATGCACACAGCCGCCGAAAAGGCGCTGCTTGCGGCCTATGACACGATCGTTTCCGATCTGCCGGGCGACGGCGCGGTTGCCGTCAAACGTGACAACGCAATTGAGCAGTTGAAGATCGGCCTGCCGACCAAGCGTGTCGAAGCGTGGCATTACACGGATTTGCGCCGGCTGCTGACGGCCGTGCCGGAATTTTATGCGTCAAATGGAGCGAACGCAGTCGACCCCGTGCTTGAGGGATCGTCGGTGCTTGCGCTGCTGAACGGCGTTTCGCGCAAGACCAATCTCGGCGTCGAGGGTGTCTCGACCCAGCGTCTCAGTGAAAAGCTGCAGGACGGATCGTTCGCGCCGGCGCTGGATTCTGCCGGGTTTGATGACGCCATTGGCGCGCTGAACAGCGCCTTTGTCGCCGACGGCTACTTCATCGACATTGCCGATGGAGCGGAGTTGGCGGCGCCACTGGAACTGCAGAGTGTCCAGAATGGCGGCCAGTCGCATGTTCGCTCGGCCGTGCGGGTTGGCAAAAGCGCCAAGGCGACGATCGTTCAGCGCGAGACTGGCGACGATGGGCTTGTCAGCAGCGTCTCGAACCTGCTGATCGGTGAGGGCTCCGAGGTCCTGTGGATCATCGTGCAGGATCGATCCGATGCCGCGATCCATCTCGGCCAGTTCAACGCGGAAATCGGCAAGAACGCCAGGCTAACGCTGTTTGTCATGAATGCCGGGGGCAAGCTTGTCCGGCAGGAGATCCGCGTCAAGGCGGCAGGCGAGGGCGCCGACTTTCAGTTGCGCGGCGTAAACCTGCTGTCAGGTGACAGCCATACCGACGTGACGATGGTGCTCGACCACGCCGTGCCGCACACCGGGTCGCGCGAATTGGTCCGCAACATCGTGACCGGCAAGGCGCATGGCGTGTTTCAGGGCCGCATCAATGTGCATCAGCCGGCACAGAAGACGGACGCAAAAATGGCGTGCAACACGCTGTTGCTGTCGGACGACGGCGAGTTCGACACCAAGCCGGAACTGGAAATCTTCGCCGACGACGTCATCTGCGGGCACGGCGCGACCGTCACCGAGATCGACAAGAACCACCTGTTCTATCTGATGGCGCGTGGCGTAGATGAGAAGTCGGCCCGGGGTCTGCTGGTGAAAGCGTTCCTGGCTGAAGTGATCGAGGAACTGGAAGTCGAGCCGGTGGTCGAGGCGCTGGAGAAGCGGCTCGAGGATTGGTTCGCTACGCATGTGTAGTGGGTGGGTCCTTCGAGGCTCTCCCTCGGAAGGAAATACCTAGTTTTGGAGATCGTGCGGGCTCGCACCTCAAGATGAGAATCGTGGTTTGCGTCATCCTTAATTCCGGACGGCTTGATGACGCGGTTCAAAACGTGGGTCTCATCAAAGGACGATCCTCATCCTGAGCTGCGGAGCCGTCTGATTCGTTTGCGAGTTGGTACAGGCTGATTGCGGGCGAGCCTCGAAGGACGCACCGCCAGCACTACCGGGGAAGGCATGACAATGGACCATAAGGTCGAAGCAAAACCCTACGACGTCGAGGCAATCCGCCGCGATTTCCCGATCCTGGCGCGAGAGGTCTACGGCAAGCCATTGGTCTATCTCGACAATGGTGCGTCGGCGCAAAAGCCGAAAGCGGTGCTCGACGCGATCCAGCACGCCTATTCGCAGGAATATGCGAATGTCCACCGCGGCCTGCATTTCCTCTCAAATGCCGCCACCGACGCCTATGAAAAGGCGCGGGAGACGGTGCGTCGTTTCCTGAACGCCGGCAGTGTCGATGAGATCGTGTTCACCTCCAATACGACGGCGGCGATCAACACTGTCGCTTATGGCTTCGGCATGCCGAATATAGGCGAGGGTGATGAGATCGTGCTCTCCATCATGGAGCACCATTCCAACATCGTGCCGTGGCATTTCATCCGGGAGAGGCAGGGTGCGAAGCTCGTCTGGGTGCCGGTCGATGACCTTGGCACCTTCCACATTGATGACTTCGAGAGATCGCTGACCGACCGCACCAAACTTGTGGCCATCACGCATATGTCGAACGCGCTGGGCACGGTGACGCCGATCAAGGAGATCTGCCGCATCGCGCATGCACGCGGTATTCCGGTGCTGGTGGATGGCAGCCAGGCGGCGGTGCACATGCCGGTGGACGTGCGCGACCTGGACTGCGACTTCTATGTTTTCACCGGCCATAAGGTCTACGGTCCCTCGGGCATCGGCGTGCTTTATGGCAAGAAGGAAATTCTGGAGCGGATGCGCCCCTTCATGGGTGGCGGCGAGATGATCGTCGAGGTGACCGAGGACAAGGTGACCTACAACGACCCGCCGCATCGGTTTGAGGCCGGCACGCCCCCGATCGTCCAGGCGATTGGGTTGGGCGCCGCCCTCGACTATATGGACTCGGTCGGTCGCGAGCGCATCGCCGCGCATGAGGCGCAGCTCAAGAGGTACGCACATGAGCGGCTTCGGGCGATCAACTCGCTGCGGATCTTCGGCGATGCGCCCGGAAAAGGAGCAATCATTTCGTTCGAGTTGCAGGGCATCCACGCGCACGACGTGTCGATGATCATCGACCGGCAGGGCGTCGCGGTGCGGGCCGGCACGCATTGTGCGCAGCCGCTGTTGCAGCGCTTCGGTGTGACCTCTACATGCAGGGCATCCTTTGGCATGTATAATACGCTTGCCGAAGTGGATGCCCTGGCGGAAGCCTTGGAAAAGGCGCGAAAGTTTTTCGGGTGAGCGTGATGGACAATCCTATCCCCCTGATCAGTGAAGAGGAGCCGCAGGCCGCGAACCTGCCGGCAATCGAGTCCGCCATTCCAGCCGAAGAGCTTGCGAGGCTGACGGACGATATCGTCTCGGCGCTGAAAACCGTCTACGACCCGGAGATTCCGGCCGACATCTACGAGCTGGGTCTGATCTACAAGATCGACATCGAGGATGATCGCCAGGTGAAGATCGACATGACCTTGACCGCTCCTGGTTGCCCGGTGGCCGGCGAAATGCCCGGCTGGGTGGAAAATGCGGTTGGCGCTGTGGAAGGGGTTTCGAGTGTCGACGTGAAGATGGTGTTCGACCCGCCGTGGAGCCCGGACCGCATGTCCGAGGAGGCTCAGGTCGCGGTTGGCTGGTATTAAGCAAGCCCACCTGGCGCGAGCCGCTATTGGATCGCGCGAAGGGGAAGGGCGCGTGAAGCGCCCTTCCGATCAGCGACCTACTTCATGATATGAACGACTTTGCGGGTCGCGGGATCGATCAGTACCGTCTGGCCGTCGACCACGACGTACTGATACTTCTGGTCCGGAACTGTGTTTTCCGCCAATTCGCCTGGCTTGAAGACGTCGGGCACGATCGCACCGACGATCAACTCAAAGTTGCTCGGCCTTTGGACCGTCTCAACCGGATGTGTCGTGACGTATTCGCGGATAACCGTCTCCTGCTCGGGAGTAACGATTAAAGCCTGCGCGAAACTAGAAGCGGTTCCCAGCAGAAGCACGCCGAAGGTGGCGCCGAAAAGTTTGGTTTTCATGATCATCTCCTACAATTGTTAAGTGCCTGAATTGACACGAACTACTTCATTACGTGGACGACTCGCCGAGTGGCTGGGTCCACGAGAACCGTCTGGCCATTGATGACGACATACTCGTACTGCTTCTCGAAACCGGGAGCGTCGAGCGGCGTCACGGTCACCGTGTCGGGAAGGTCCTCGCCGATTACAACCTCATAGCCGTCGGGCACCACTACATCTCGTGGCGGATGCTGGACGACATATTCGCGAATGACGACCTCTTGCTCCGGCTGAACGATGACGGTCTGCCCTGCCGCCAGGCCGGTGGTGCCGATAAACAGCAACCCCGCTGCGATCAGTGTGTTCGATCGTTTCATTGTCTTCTCCATCTGTCCCTGGACGAGATAACCCGCTCGCTGGCAGGGAGGTTCCAAAACTAAACGCCAATGAAGAAGGGCGTGTGCGTTGCAGCGTCTCCTTCACGGATAGGTCGGCCGCTGCCGAATCTGCTTATGACGCGGTGTTCGAAGGCGTTTCGTTCGCCACACTTGCAACGGCAGGCCGCCAGCGTCATAAGGCGATGAAACCGCCGCCGCACGAGGCAGAGATGAAAACCTTCTTCACGCAGTTCTTCACCTGGTGGAACGGTCAGACGCTGGGGACGCGCTTCCACACCTGGCGTCACGGCGCTGAGGTGGGACAGGACGAATTCGGCAATACCTATTATGAGGGGGGCACGGATTCCGAAGGCCGCACGCGCCGCTGGGTGATCTACAACGGCCCGTCCGAGGCATCGCGCATTCCGCCGGGCTGGCACGGCTGGATCCACCATCGCGTCGACACGCCGCCTTCCAAGGAAGACTACAAGCCGCGCGAATGGCAGAAGCCGCATCAGCCGAACATGACAGGCACGGCCGGCGCCTATCACCCGCCGGGGTCGATCCTGGCTGGCGGACACCGCCCGCAAGTGACCGGCGACTATGACGCGTGGACGCCGGGCGGCTGATTGTGCACGAGCCACAGCGCGTCTACGCTCGCTTCCGCCACATTTGACCGCTATCGGCTCGCCATGACCCGACTCGCTGCATTTTCCGGAAAAGCGCGCATGCCGAAACCGACCAGCCGCGCCGCCGCCTTACTTCTGGCCGGGCTGCTCGGCATCGGCACTGTGCATGCCTTCGCTCAGGATGAACTCGACGCGCCGGACGAGGAAACACTCGAACAGTTGCAGGATCCGCAGGGGGATCCCGATGCGAACAACAACAAGGCGCCCGCGGTGAAAGGCAAGGACGTTCGCGTCGCCAACCCGGTCGCGGAATTCGCCGGGCTCGACAAGATCACCGGCCGCATCACCTCGTTCGACGTCTATGTCAACGAAACCGTGCAGTTCGGCGCGCTTCAGGTGACGCCGCGTATTTGCTATGCCCGTCCGGATGCCGAAGAGCCCAAGACGGACTCCTTCGTCGAAGTCGACGAAATTACACTGGACCGCAAGATCAGGCGCATCTTCACCGGTTGGATGTTCGCCGAGAGCCCCGGCCTCAACGCGGTCGAGCACGCCGTCTATGACGTGTGGCTGAAAAGCTGCAAGAAAAAATCCGACGTCCCGCCACCGGAAGCCGCGAACACCAACTAGCGCTTCAATTTCCTGGCAGGATACCAGCCCGAACAGATCTCAGAACTCGTCCTCGCGGTCCGACGGCTGTTGAGGCTCCGCCGCCCGCGACCGGCCAAAGGTATAGCCGGTCTCCACGGTCGTCTTGCCGAACCTGTCGCGCAGGGTGTCGATTGCCGACTCGGCGAGCGCGCGCTTTCGCGCCTTTATATCGACGAGGTCGGGTGGATCGGCCCGCTCCTGGCCGGATAAATCGTGCACGCCGATGCCGAGGAGGCGAAACCGTGTCCCATCCAGCTCGCGCTCCATCAGGTCCAGTCCTGTCTGGAAAATCCGATCTGCAAGGCGCGTTGGGCTTGCGAGCTGGCGGCTGCGGGTTCGAATCTTGAAATCGCTGGTTTTCATCTTCAGCACCACCGTGCCGCCCGCTATCCCCGCTTTCTTCAGTCGCGTGGAGACCTTCTCTGAGAGAGCGCGCAGCACCGGCGCCAGATCGTCACGCGCGGAAATATCGACGTTGAAGGTCGTCTCCGCCGAGACGTTCTTGGCATCCTGATCCGGCTGGACCGTCCGCGTGTCCTCGCCACGCGAGAGAGCATACAAGCGGTCGCCCATGACCCCATAGCGCCGCATCAAGTCGGCGCGTTCCATCCGCTGCAACTGGCCGATGGTACGCACGCCGTCGCGCTCCAGACTGGCGGCGAAGACTTTCCCGACACCCCAGATTAGGGTCACCGGCTTGTCGGCGAGAAATCCAACTGCCTCCGCCTCGCCGATGACTGAAAAGCCGCGAGGCTTGCGAAAATCGGAGGCGACCTTGGCGAGAAATTTACAATAGGAAAGTCCGACCGAGATGGTGACCCCGATCTCCTTTTCGACATCGCGGGCGAAACGCGCCAGCACCCTGGCGGCAGGCTGACCATGCAGCCGTTCGGTGCCGGCAAGGTCGAGGAACGCTTCGTCGATGGAGATCGGTTCGACAAGGGGGGTGAGCGCCTGCATCATCGCGCGAATCTCGCGCCCGACGCGGACATACTTTGCCATATTGGGCTTCAGCACGATCGCATCGGGACAAGCCTCCAGCGCCTTGAACATCGGCATGGCCGAACGCACGCCGCGTATGCGGGCGATGTAGCATGCCGTGGACACGACACCGCGCTTGCCGCCGCCGATGATCACTGGCTTGTCCTTCAAATCCGGATTGTCGCGCTTTTCGACCGCGGCATAGAAGGCGTCGCAATCGACATGAGCAAGCCGCAAGCCATAAAGCTCGGGGTGCCGGACCAGGCGAGGGCTGCCACAGGCCGTGCAGCGACCGGAACCCGCCTGCTGCAAAGCCAGGCAGTCGCGGCAGAATCCGTCCTTGGGATCGTTGACAGCCAAAGCCATTGGTGTGAACATAATGAGAACATCGAGATCCTATTTCATGTCGCCGGAGGTTTGAAGCTCTGACTCCGCAAGTTTGCGCAGCGTGCCGGGTTGTCCCCAGAACGCTGATTGGCGATTTCGTCGCGGTGCCGACCGAGAGAGGGCGTTCGCAGGGAGACATTGATATCACGGAGGCTGGATGCCGCTGGAGATCGTGCCCTTGACGACGGAACGCTGGGCCTTGTTCGAAGGGCTGTTCGGCGGGAACGGAGCGTATGGCGGCTGCTGGTGCATGTATTTCCGCCAGGAGCCGTCCGAGTGGAAGGCAAGGACCAGCGATGGCAACCGAGCACAGTTCCTGGCGCGGGTCGGGGAAGGGCCTCCTTAAGCCGACAGGCAGGAAGAAAAGTTTCCGCATTCAATGGGGGGCAACAGGCTGAGATGTCGCGGACTCTAGCTTACCCGTCCAAGTCCAAGCGCTGCCTTGATTTTCGGCCCAGCGTCGGTCCAGGTTTCGACCACTGCGACACCGTCGGGAAGAGGTGGCAGAAGACCACGCAATTCCGGCATCGACATCAGATGAAAGCAGTTGGCATCCGGCACAGCCTCGAGGACAGATTTGTGATTGTGCGGGATGTCATCCACGAAAGCGACCGGACGCAGGCTTGCGCCGCGCAACGCCTTCAGCGCCGGTCCCTTGGGAGCTTCCGTCGTCACCATGGGATAGGTTAGGCCGAGGGCATCCAGATGAGCGCGGCGCGTTTCACGGAAGCGATGCGGCATGGCCGTCAGCAACACAATCTCCGCTTCCCCAGCGATGTCGGAGATTGTCGGCGCCGCGCCCTCCGCCACGGTCTGCCAGTTCGCCTGGCCATCAAAGAAGGCGGCAATGAAAGCGGCAACCGTCTGACTGTCGGCAGGTTCGCCGGTCGCGCGATTGACGATGTTGCCATGCAGACGGAAGGTCTTCATTGCCAACTCGTGCCCTTCGGCATCGAGGTATCGCATAAATGGACCGATGAATTCGAGGATGACGTCGTCGACGTCGAGAACCAGAAGCGGTCTCGTATCCAGCGAAAGCTCGGCGATCTGGCGGGCTGTCTCGGGATCGTCGCTCATGTGGACCGTTCATAGTTGTCGTCGCCCGAGGGCAGGGCGCTGGCGGCTCCCGCCACATCCTGTGGCCGAAGACCCGTATCCGCGCAAAGGGCAAGCAGGCTCGGCTCATGGGCCAGAAAGAAGGCGAGCACCCCAGCCAGAAAGCCGGGTTCGCGGGCCGCTTGGCGCACCTGGCTCGCCTCGATGCCGGTCAAAGCCAGGAAACGCGGCAGCAATTCGGGGTCGCTGGCAAGAAAGGACAGCGCCTGAATCGCAATGCTTTCCGCCTGTGCGGCGTCGACGGTCCGACTCATTTTGGTATCCGATTTCACTGGTTTTGACCTAGTGGCAGCAACGTGCCGCCGCAAGGTTGCAAAATGCGTGTCCTGCCGCAGTCGCAGCAAACCTCACGCAATTTCCGTTTCGTCAATGTTCCTGCGATAATGCGCAAAGGGAATCGCCGGCCAATCAACGACTGACACTGCCGGTTGCAGCGCCGAGGGCGGGACTTCCATGCCGAAGAAGGTAATGATCGTCGAGGACAACGAGCTCAATATGAAGCTCTTCCGCGACCTGATCGAAGCGAGCGGATACGAGACCGTTCGCACTCGAAACGGGTTGGAGGCGCTGGATCTGGCGCGCATACACAGGCCAGACCTAATCCTTATGGATATCCAGCTGCCGGAAGTTTCTGGGCTGGAGGTAACGAAGTGGCTGAAGGAAGATGACGATCTCCACACCATTCCGGTGATCGCCGTTACTGCCTTCGCCATGAAGGGGGATGAGGAGCGCATCCGCCAGGGCGGCTGCGAGGCCTACATCTCAAAGCCCATCTCCGTTCCCCGCTTTCTGGAGACGATAAAGTCCTATCTCGGGGATGCCTGACCCTCGGGCAGGTCGCGAGTTTGAGCGGCAAATGACGCCGCTCAGCCTGGGCCAGAACTCCATTATGCGGCCTGGGGGGAGGTCGACACCTAAGGGTTGGCCCATCCTATCCGAAGGAAGGTATAGGACGAAGCGTGCAGTGGAACGTCTCGTAAATTGGCAACAAATGGTTGATTTCTATTGGCTAATGAGCAAGAGTGTCGATCTGGGCTTGGCGTTTGAAGGGGTGGGGAACCTCAACCGACGCAACATAAATACCCCATGAAACTCGGGTCCGCCGCATCTCCTGGGTCCATGGGGTCGGTCGGTCGGCGCTGGCGCTAAGTGGCCTCCTCGTACCGCTGTCAGCTGTCGACCGACCTCCATTTTCCGACGAAACCATTTCGCTCAGGGCCCGGTCGTTCCGAACGGGCGTTCTGCGCCAAGCGCTGCTGGTGAGAGCACGCGGTGTTGGTCGGCAGGACACATTGCTCGCTCAACCGGCTACAGAGACTGCCAGCGCAACGAAAAACGCCGCCCGAAGGCGGCGCTCATACCCGTCTGGAGACGTGATTACTTGATCTTGGTTTCCTTGAAGTCGACATGCTTGCGCGCAACCGGGTCGTACTTCTTGAAGGAGAGCTTCTCGGTCTTCGTGCGGCTGTTCTTGCTGGTCACGTAGAAATAGCCGGTGTCGGCGGTCGAAAGAAGCTTGATCTTGATATTTGCAGCCTTGGCCATCGGTCAGTCCGTCGATCTGGAGGTTTGTCACAACTCCGCGACGCAGTTTACGCAAGGCGCGGAAAAAAATGTTGGCGGACACATAGCCGAGAACCCCCGAAAGTCAAGGCTCTGTCCGGGTTCGCCACTTTGACGCGTCCAAAGGGCGCAGCGGATCATATGAGGCTGCGAACAAATTTTCCGTGCAGGAGCCGATAGAATGGCACCTGGCCGCCAGGGAGCAACTGCGGATCCTGCGCCAGGCGCTGCTCAAGCTCTCCCAGAATGGTCCGTGTAATTGTCGGGATGTCCGTTTGTCGCGCCTCGGCAAGCGGGAGCCAGACAATCTCTTCCAGTTCGTCGGTCGGGCCTCCGTCCGGCAGTTCCACGGCCACGGCGTCACGCCAGCAGGCGAAAAAGCGCGTGTCGAAGCGCCGGATCCGTCCGGGCGGCGTAATCGCACGGGCAACAAACCGCAAGGGATCGAGCGACGGTAGCACTCCGTGATCGGCGAACCCGCGCCAATCTTCACGGGTTGTCTCGAACGAGCCCTTGCGGCCGATCAGCAGTCCCGCTTCTTCATAGGTCTCACGGACCGCCGAAAGCGCGACTGCCCGCGCCCGGCTCTCGCTGGCGCGGCTTCCGCTGCCGACAAGTTTGCGCATTTCGTCGGGATGGAGGTCCTGGGCCACGGAGATGCGGCTGTCGGCGGGGTCGGTGCGTCCGCCTGGGAAGACAAACTTGCCAGGCATGAAAGCGTGGCGCTTGTGCCGGCGGCCCATGAGCACGCGTACGGTCTCGCCGGTTCGATCGAGAAGGATCAATGTGGCAGCGTCACGCGGCCGCATCGGCTTGCCACCAAGCGCGAAATCCTTCGATTCGGCCTTGTCGACCTGGGCTCTCGTCATTCCTTCCATACCCGCAATCTAAACGAGACCGCACAGAAGGAAAGACACTCACGGCGGCATGGACCGTTCTAAAGTGATGAAACAAGCGGGGATCGCATATTGACATAAAGATGTCTTTATGTGACTTCTTCATGTCGCAGAGAGGATGTTCCGTGTCGCAAAGCCTGTCATCGCTCGACGCTCTATTTGGCGCGATTGACTCCAGACCGGACGGATCGGAAGTGCTGGCAGCGCTGCGCGCCGCCGCCGCTGAGCGAATTCTCATCCTGGATGGCGCGATGGGGACTCAAATCCAGGGGCTCGGATTTGGCGAGCACCATTTTCGCGGCGACAAGTTCACCGGCTGTACCTGCCATCAGCAAGGCAACAACGATCTCCTCATTCTCAGCCAGCCCAAGGCAATCGAGGAGATCCATTACAAATATGCCAGAGCCGGCGCGGATATCATCGAGACCAACACCTTCTCGTCGACGTCGATTGCCCAGGCCGATTACGGCATGGAGGAACTGGTCTACGAGTTGAACCGAGACGGCGCGCGGCTGGTTCGCCGCGCGGCGATCCGGGCGCAGCAGGAGGACGGCAAGCGCCGCTTCGTCGCCGGAGCGCTAGGACCAACGAACCGCACGGCCTCGATTTCCCCAGACGTGAACAACCCCGGCTATCGCGCGGTCAGCTTCGATGATCTGCGCATCGCCTATGGCGAGCAGCTTCGGGGGCTGATCGATGGTGGCGCCGACCTCATTCTGATCGAGACGATCTTCGATACCCTTAACGCGAAAGCCGCGATCTTTGCGACAGAAGAGATCTTTGCCGAAAAGGGTGTGCGCCTCCCCGTAATGATTTCGGGCACCATCACGGATTTGTCTGGGCGGACCCTGTCCGGTCAGACGCCGACAGCGTTCTGGCATTCTGTCCGCCACGCTAAACCGTTCACGATCGGCCTCAATTGCGCGCTTGGCGCCGCCGCCATGCGGCCGCATCTGGGGGAGCTATCGGGCGCGGCCGATAGCCTGATCTGCGCCTATCCGAACGCCGGCCTGCCAAACGCCTTCGGTCAGTATGACGAGAGCCCTGACTTCATGGCCGCCCAGGTCGAGGATTTCGCCCGGGAAGGCCTCGTCAACGTCGTTGGCGGCTGCTGCGGGTCAACGCCTGAGCATATTGCCGCCATCGCCGCTGCTGTTTCCAGCCATCCGCCACGCGCCGTTCCCAGCAAGAAGCCGTTTATGCTGCTTTCGGGTCTGGAGCCTTTCACGCTCACCAAGGACATTCCCTTCGTCAACGTTGGCGAACGCACCAACGTCACGGGTTCGGCCAAATTCCGCAAGCTCATCACCGCCGGCGACTACGCGGCGGCGCTCGATGTGGCCCGCGACCAGGTCGCCAACGGGGCGCAGGTCATCGACGTCAACATGGATGAGGGCTTGATCGATTCGCAAAAGGCGATGGTCGAATATCTCAATCTCATCGCCGCCGAGCCGGACATCGCGCGCGTTCCCGTCATGATCGACTCCTCAAAATGGGACGTCATCGAAGCGGGGCTGAAATGCGTGCAGGGCAGGCCGATCGTGAACTCGATCTCGATGAAAGAGGGCGAGGAAGCTTTCCTGCATCACGCAAGGCTGTGCAGGGCCTATGGTGCCGCCGTGGTGGTCATGGCCTTCGATGAGGCAGGGCAGGCCGACACCCGAGCTCGCAAGGTGGAGATCTGCACCCGCGCCTATCGGCTGCTCACCCAACAGGCCGGTTTCGCGCCTGAAGACATCATCTTCGACCCCAATGTGTTCGCCATCGCCACCGGCATCGAGGAGCATGACAATTACGGCGTCGACTTCATCGAGGCGACGGCTGAGATCACCGCGACGCTGCCGCATGTCCACATTTCGGGCGGCGTTTCCAACCTGTCCTTCTCCTTCCGCGGCAACGAGCCGGTGCGCGAAGCCATGCACGCGGTGTTCCTGTACCATGCGATCCAGCGCGGCATGGACATGGGGATCGTCAATGCCGGCCAGCTTGCCGTATACGACACGATCGACCCCGACCTGCGCGAAGCCTGCGAGGATGTAGTGCTGAACCGCGTGCCGAAGGCTGGCGGCACGGCGACCGAGCGCATGCTGGAAATCGCCGAGCGCTACAAGGGCACCGCCGGCAAGGAAGCCAAGGAGAAGGACCTTGCCTGGCGTGAACGGCCCGTCGAGCAGCGCATCACCCATGCTTTGGTCAATGGTATCACCGAGTTCATCGATGCCGACACAGATGAGGCGCGCCTCGCCGCCGCGCGGCCCTTGCATGTGATCGAGGGACCGCTGATGACCGGCATGAATGTCGTTGGCGACCTGTTCGGCGCCGGCAAGATGTTTCTGCCGCAGGTGGTCAAGTCGGCGCGCGTCATGAAACAGGCGGTTGCCGGGCTGCTGCCATATATGGAGGCCGAAAAGCTCGCCAATGCTGCCAATGGTATCGAAACAGGCGAGCGCCAGACGGCCGGCAAAATCCTGATGGCGACCGTGAAGGGCGATGTCCACGATATCGGCAAGAACATCGTTGGCGTCGTTCTCGCCTGCAACAACTACGAAATCATCGACCTCGGGGTCATGGTCCCGGCGACCAAGATCCTGCAGGTGGCGAAGGACGAGAAGGTCGACATCATCGGCCTGTCCGGCCTGATCACGCCGTCGCTGGATGAAATGGCGCATGTCGCCGCGGAAATGGAGCGCGAAGGGTTCGACATTCCGCTGCTGATCGGCGGCGCCACAACCAGCCGCGTGCATACGGCGGTCAAGATCCATCCGCGCTATGAGCGTGGGCAGGCGGTGTATGTCACGGACGCAAGCCGTGCTGTCGGCGTGGTCTCCAGCCTGCTGTCACACGATCTAAAGCCGGGCTACGTCGAACGCGTCCAGGCGGAATATGCCAAGGTGGCGGATGCGCATCACCGAGCGGAAGCGGACAAGCAGCGCCTGCCGTTGGCGCGGGCGCGAGCAAACGCGCATAGGGTCGATTGGTCGACATACACGCCGCCGAAGCCCACCTTCACCGGCATAAAGGTGTTCGAGTCCTGGGATCTGGCAGAGCTCGCGCGCTACATCGACTGGACCCCATTCTTCCAGACGTGGGAACTGAAGGGGCGATACCCGAAGATTCTGGACGATGAGAAGCAGGGGCCGGCCGCGCGCCAGCTCTTCGAAGATGCGCAGGCAATGCTGCGCAAGATCATCGAGGAGAAGTGGTTCGCGCCAAAAGCGGTTATCGGCTTTTGGCCGGCGAACGCCTTTGGCGACGACATCCGGCTCTTCACCGACGACACGCGGTCGGTGGAACTCGACACATTCTTCACCCTCCGCCAGCAACTGACCAAGCGCGACGGCAAGCCCAACGTGGCGCTGGCGGATTTCGTCGCGCCGCTGGACAGCGGCAAGGCGGATTACATCGGCGGGTTTGTCGTGACCGCAGGCATCGAGGAAGTGGCGATCGCGGAGCGCTTCGAGCGGGCGAACGACGACTACAATTCGATTCTGGTCAAGGCCTTGGCCGACCGTTTCGCGGAAGCCTTCGCCGAACGGATGCATGAAGTGGTGCGCAAGGAACTGTGGGGTTACGCGCCCGACGAGGTGCTGTCTCCGGATGAGTTGATCGGCGAGCCCTACCAGGGAATTCGTCCGGCGCCCGGTTATCCCGCGCAACCGGACCACACCGAGAAGGCGACCCTGTTCAAGCTCTTGGATGCGGAGAGGAATGCCGGCGTCACCCTGACGGAAAGCATGGCGATGTGGCCGGGATCCTCGGTGTCCGGCGTCTATCTTTCGCATCCGGAGAGTTACTATTTCGGAGTGGCCAAGGTCGAGCACGACCAGGTTGAGGATTATGCCCAGCGCAAGGGGATGGCATTAGCTGACGCAGAGCGCTGGCTTGGGCCGATCCTGAACTACGTGCCGGCACCATTCGCCGAGGCGGCTGAGTAGCGTCGCTCGCGTGATTTGACCCTGCATAATCTCGCTCGGCGAGCCCATGCAGTCTTTGGACGGCGCCCGCACGTCGACCCGGTGGAGAATATCAAATATACTCAACCCAGTTGGAGACGCCCTTCCTTTGCACGGAGCCACCCAATGCAAATCTCCTTCGAGGGTAGAAAAGTTCTCGTCCCGGGTGGCACTCGCGGCATCGGTCGATCAATCGCTCTCGCATTCGCGGCCGAAGGCGCCGATGTGGCGATCTGCGCTCGCAATGTGGCAGGTCTGGAAGCGACCAAATCCGAGTTGAAGCGGCATGGAGGGAGGGTGTTCGCTATGCAATGCGATCTCGGCGAGGCGTCCGCGCCCGAGAATTTTGTCAGTGCGGCCGCGAGCGCGCTCAGGGGCGTCGACATCCTGATCAATAATGTGTCGGGCGTCGGCATGAAAGATGACGAGAGCGGCTGGCTCGCCAGCGTCAACATCGATCTGATGGCGACGGTGCGCAGCACCCAGGCCGCAATACCGTTCCTGGAAAAGGCTCAGTGCGGGGCCATCATCAACATATCGTCTATTTCAGGCTTCAGGGCGGTGCCGCGGTCGTTGCCCTACGCTGCGGTCAAGGCGGCGCTCGTCAACTACACAAAGGGTCAGGGACTGGCGCTCGCACCGAAGCGCATCAGGGTAAATGCCATCGCGCCGGGCTCGATCGAATTTCCTGGGGGCGTATGGGAAGGCCGCAAGACTTCCGATCCGCAACTCTACGAGCGCACGCTCACCACCATACCGTGGGGGCGGCTTGGAACGCCGGAGGAAATCGCAAAAGTCGCTCTGTTTCTGGCGAGCGATATGGCGAGTTGGGTAACCGGGCAAACCATCATCGTCGATGGCGGACAGTTGCTGACCTGAGGAAGTGCTGGAAGGCCGTTCGCAACGGCCGGCGCGAGGATGAAGATTTCAGTTTGGGAACGGAGGCTCGACCGCTTTGCCGCGGCAGATGCCATGCGTAAGCGCTGAGGGGACCCGATTCTGCGCCACGCGCCTCCCAGTCGAGTGTGGAAGCAAGGACACAGGGCTTGAGCCTCGGGAATGATTGGTCGGAGCGGCGGGATTCGAACCCACGACCCCTTGACCCCCAGACGAATGCGCTGGCCAACAGGCGTTCTGCTCACAGCGCTTCAGGAAGCATCACAACGACCCCAAATTGAGCGCATAATTCCTTGTATAATTGGCTTTGCTGTGATAGCGCTCTTGTCTGTTGGGTGCATATTGGCTCACTGAGTGTCAGAACGCACCGAGGGGGATGCTTCCTATATGCTGACTAAATCGAACTTGGTACGCCTATCGGAACCCGCGAAGCCAAGCGAGACACCCATCCACGTGCCTGATCCCGCTGCCGCACTTCGCCCCCGCGATCGCCGCAGACAGGGTGTGGCACTCACCAGGGCCACAGTGAAGAAACTAACGCTTCCTCTCGGTAAAAACGATCACGTGTTCTGGGACGACGCGCTGACGGGGTTCGGGCTAAGGCTGCAGGGTGCCAAACGCACTTGGATAATCCAGTACC
>DATDBN010000028.1:0-2164 GCA_036524835.1 Mesorhizobium sp.
GCTTCGCAAGCGCGCCACGCGGTCGAATAGATCGATGTGCGGCGCGATTGCGGCCAATCCTGAAGGAACCGGTGCATATCCATCAGCGAGCGGATTTCGAGGCGGGTTCCCAATCCGACCGATACCGCGACAGGAATCTGGAATTTCAGGGTGTTCATGCAGGCGACCTCCCTAAACGCCATCGCGGGCCGCCGTTTCCGGCGACAGGCAATGGGCCAAAATGCAAGAAACGAGCGACCGGCCAGAGCCTCCCGGCGGTCAATCTGAGCAAAAATATCGCTCCGGATCGTGGCGTTTTCAAGAGGTCGGCGCCGCGCGCGAAAGAGAAAAATGCGATGCGAAGCGGGCGTGGCGGAACTGGCGGCCTTGGCCCAACCTGCGCAGGCAAATGGGGCGTTACTCGACCGTCAGCCCGAAGCCCTGCATGAGCCGCCGTCCCCCGAAATCCGCCTTGCCGGAGGTGAAAACCGCCAGGTCGCGCAGGTCCATATTGCGGGTAACCGCCACATCGGACGCCGACAGCAGCGACAGCGTGCGGCGCGCGATCGCCTCGGCCGGGTCCAGCCAATCGACCGGCCAGGGCGCGGTCTTGCGCATGCGATTGACGAGGAAAGGATAGTGGGTGCACGCCAGCACGACGATATCCGTGCGCCTGTCCTCGTGCTCGACGAAGCAGGACGCGATTTCGGACCGCACCGCTTCTTCGTCCACGAAGCCCTCGCGCATATAGGCTTCAGCCAGCGCGGCAAGCTGGGCGCTGCCCACCAGACGCACATGGCACTTGCTCGCCCAATTGCGGATCAGGTCACGCGTATATTGACGCTGCACGGTGCCCGGCGTGCCGAGCACGGAAACAAGGCCGGACCGCGTGCGCTCCGCCGCCGGCTTGATGGCCGGGACCGTTCCCACGAAGCGGTGGCCGGGATACGCCTTGCGTAAGTCATCAATGACGATGGTTGAGGCCGTGTTGCAGGCGATGATGGAGATTTCGGGATCGAAGCGCTCGATCAGGCCGCCGAACAGCCCGACAATATGCGCCTGAAGCGCCTCCTCTTCCCAGGCGCCATAGGGAAAGCCGGCATCGTCGGCCACGTAGACGAAGCGATGCTCCGGCATCAGCACGCGCGCCTCACGCAGGACCGTCAGGCCGCCAATGCCACTGTCGAAACAGAGAATGGGGCGGGAAGCAGCGGTCATTCCTATTGGTCCAATGGGGCGGCGACGGTGTAGGACAGCATCAAGGCGACCATGCAGCGATTTGAATGAGTTTTCCGTTAGTCGTCCGTACCGCCGTCGCGTCCCCCGGCCTTTTTCGCCATCGCGGCCGGCGGCCGGCGCGGATCGTCGCCGGGCGAGCCGTCGCCGCGCCGCATTGCCGGCGAGAAGCGGTCGAGCGAGGAGAGGATGCCGCGCAGGACGCGCAGTTCCGCCTCGGCGAAGCCGGCGCGCGTGAACACCGCCCGCAGATTGTCGACCATCTTGGCCTTCTTGCCCTCGGGGCGAAAATAACCCCGCGCTTCAAGCGCTTCCTCGAGATAGTCGAACAGGCTGTGCAATTGCTCCTTGGATGCGGGGTGCATGTCGGGACCGGCAAAATTGGTGTCCGTCTCGCGCTCCAGCCCGGATTTCATCCACTCATAGGAGGTCAGCAGGACGGCCTGGGCGATGTTGAGCGAAGCAAATGCCGGATTGACGGGGAAGGTCACGATCTCGTCCGCGAGGCCAACCTCCTCGTTGAAAAGCCCGAACTTTTCGCGGCCGAAGAGGATGCCGGTCCGCTGCCCCGCGCCGACCCGGCCGCGCAGGTTGCGTGCCGCCTCGACCGGCCCGCGCACCGGCTTGAAATTGTCCCGCTCGCGCGCGGTTGTCGCCAGCACGAAATTGAGGTCGGCAACCGCCTCCTGCACTGTCTCGAACACGACCGCGCCGTCGATGACATGATCGGCCCGGCTGGCCGTCGCGCGCGCCTTCTCATTAGGCCAGCCGTCGCGCGGCTTGACCAGCCGCAGCTCGCTAAGGCCGAAATTGGCCATGGCGCGCGCAACCATGCCGATATTCTCGCCGAGCTGCGGCTCGACCAGAATGATCGCGGGTCCGCCCTCGACACGAGCGCGCTGGTGATCTGTACCTGCCATGAGCTTTCGTTAAAACCTGAATGTCCGCG
>DATDBN010000029.1:0-35377 GCA_036524835.1 Mesorhizobium sp.
ACGAGAAAGGATCAAGCAAAAGACAATCGAATACCGACGCTTGCAGCACCGAACGCTCGCCGCTTAACATCAACCCAAGATCGAGGCCGACACTCCACTAATCCAACTCGCCCGTTGCGCCAAATGTTCTGACGACGGACAGTGGTCTGCGAGACCGGCAATCTTCGCCTTCTCGTCCGCAGGCAAATGGTTGTCAAAAACGGCGATGACCGTCCCGCAAACCTTGCGCAGCGCTTTCAGATATATCTCGTGGTACGCATGCACCCGTTCGTTGCTGTATGCTGCAAAGATCGCTACCCGACGATTGAAACGCCTCAAATAGTGAACGAGTGGGTTTACACCTTTGCCGACTGCCGGGTGTTTTGCGAGATACGCATTCGCGGAGAAATTAGGGCCAGGGTCTCTACCGAGCGACGCGCCAAACCACAAATAATGTTGCAGTGGATCGAGACCAAGCACTGCGACATCTGGATACTGCTGAAGGTACCATTGGGAGTCAAACAAACCACATTCCTGCACGAGCTTGCGCTCATCCTCGTTTACCAGCCCGAACATACTTCCCCACAGCGCCCCTACCTTGCGTGAACATTAATTTCAGCTTGCAATCTCTTTCAAGAAACTACGGTTGAAAACGACCTGCATTGTCTGAGTCTAAAGCCATTCGACTTTTGTAACTCCGCATTCGCAGCTATTTCTCCAGTATTGCCTTCTTCAGGTCGGCCAGGGTGCGGTTCGGCTCACGACCTTCATGCGCACCGTGCACCAAATAGTGCCGCAGCGGATTTGCCTCGGCCTCACCAACATCCCTGTAGGTTTCCAAATACCATTGTGCATCAAAGACTCCCGACCGTTGGAGCAGAGCCATCTGGCGGCGGACCCGGATACGCCCCGGCACCAGGCGCCAGGTGCGTCCGTCCAGCAGCGCCGTTACAGTCTTGGCCGTCTCCTTCGCCAGCGCCAGGCGCATTTCCCTCATCCGCGTCTCCAGGCGCGAACGCTCCGCATTCACAGCGCTTGCCGTCTCCGACTTGATGGCGTCGACGGCAGCCTTAGCCTCTCCGAGTTCCCGTAGCAGCCGAGTCGCCTCGGCCACCGCTTTCGCTGCCTGTTCTCTGGCTTGTCCAAGCTCTCCGTGAGCGCCGATGGCAGCTGCGCTGCGCTCCTTGGCGTCAACAATCAGGAGATCCACATGCTCCTTGAGCCCATGGACAATTTTCCCAGCCTCTGTTCGCAGCCTTGCTGTCTCCTGAAGCTCCCGACGCACCGCCGTGAGTTCGGCTGACGTTTCCTCTGCCTCGTGGCTGCGCTGAGCCAGCGCGCTTTCAGTTACCGAGAGTCGGTTGCGCAGATCCACGGCCTCGCGCTCAGCCGCAATGGCAGCGCCCGCCTGCTCGTCCATCTCCAGCCGTATCGCAGTTATCGTGCGCGCATCGTCGGCGAGGCGGCCACGCATAACCCCCACCTCTTCCACCAGCAGCACAACGCGGCCCTGCTGGCGCTCATATGCAGCTTCCAATTCGTCGCCGCGACGCTCGCTGTCGGCGCGAGCCTCCTCCAGCCGGTGAATTTCCTCTTCGCGGAGGAGCAACTCGCTTGTCAGTTGCGCCTCGGCACTGCGCGCACGCGCGCCCAGTTCATCTTCCAGGCGCGCCGCATGTTCACGCAATTCGGCGAGCGCAATATCACCGGCCGTCGCCCTTGCCTCGTTCGCAGTTCGCGCCGCTTCCCACTCCCCTTCGCGCCGCTTGCCGTCGGCCTGCGCCTGCTCCAACGCCTGTATTGCCTCCTCACGGCGCTGGAGCTCGCCACGCAATTGCGCCACTGTGGCCTCGGCACCGCGCATGCGCGCGCCCAATTCGGCCTCCAGGCGCGCGGCGAACGCAACCTCGCCCGCCGCGACCTTCTCCTCCATCGCAGTTCGCGCCGCTTCCCGCTCGCCTTCGCGCCGTTCGCTGTCGGCCTGCGCTCGCTGAAAGGCATCTATTGTCTCGCCGCGGCGCTGGAGCTCGCCGCGCAATTGCGTCGCAGCCGCCTCAGCGTCCTGCGCACGCGCAGTTAGTTCATCCCTGAGTTTTGCTGCATGATCGCGTTCCTCGGCAAAGCTTGTCTCGGCCCCAGAGACCTTTGCTTCCATCGCAGTCCTTGCCGCCTCCAGTTCGCCGGCGCGCCGCTCACTGTTGGCTAGCGCCTGCTCAAGTGCCTGGATTACCTCTTCGCGACGTTGCAATTCGTTTCGCAGTTGCGCATGGGTCGTCTCCGCATCGCGTGAGCGTGCGCTCCAGTCGCCTTCCAATTGCGCCGCATGCTGACGCGCCTCGGCGAGGGCGACCTCACCTGCTGCAACCTTTGCCTCAATCGCTGCGCGTCCCGTCTCCGCTACTTGCAAGGCGGCAACCCGCTCGCGTGCGCTCTCAGATAGAGACGCTTCGAGCTTCGACGCCTTTAGCCGCGCCGCTTGGCCGGAAGCGACCAAGCGCGCGAAGGCCGGCGCCGCCGCATCGAACTCCCGACGAATCCTGTCGAGTGCGGAATAGTCTGCGCTGTCTTCTCCAGACAGCGCCCAGCGCCCCATTATTGAGAATGTGTCGCGTATCCAGCTCGACAGGTTGGGATTGCCGACCACCGCTTCCGACAATTTGCGGTGGTGCCTATGACCCTCGGCGAGAAATGCTTCGATCTCGCCAGCGCTTCGGTCGGACAATCGCGGCCAGTGGACGCCGAGAGTTGCGCCGGCATCCCTCACCAATGCGCCCCAATTCTCCAGCAACTGATCATAGGTCGAAAAATGCCGCGGCAGCTCTCGCGAAGCGGCCTCCGCATCCAGTATGTGTCGAAGCCAAAGGAGGTAGCCGAGCGCCGGGTCAAAGTGGTCGCGTTTCTCAATCGACGCAGCAACTTCGAGTGGGTTGCGCAGCGGTATAAGGACAGAGGGTTTGATGTGGCATCGGTCGAGCACCTCCACCCAGAATGGCAGCAGGCGACAGATCCTGGGATCCTTAAGGACGAGAAACCGCGACGAGCCAAACTCATCGGCGATCGTGGCGACCGCCTCCCCCACAAATTCATCGGCCCTCGGGGAGCCGAACCAACTGGGATTGAACTCTAGCCAGTCGTGCCATGCCGACGCCGCCGACTCGAGAATACGATCATTGAGCCGGTAGATCGCCAGCGACTCCCAGTGACCCGCCTCGTTTGTCGGACTCGCCTGCATCAATGTTTTTGGCAGATCGCAACCGAGCAGATTGAGAACCCGCGTCAACGCACTCGTGCCCGAGCGATGCATACCCAGGACGACGATTCCAGTGCGCTGCGCCGTTGCCTGCGACTTCAGTTTCTTAGGCTTGCTCACTGACGGAACTACTCACTGCGTATGAACAGCTGACTCGCATATCGATAATCAACCTGTGTGACAATATTGCCTGTCTATAATCCGGCTCGCCCTGTCCAGTGAGAATCTGCACTGCGGCGAACTCATTCCAGACTCGACAATCGACTCAATTGAAATGAACGTCGGTTGCCGCCGGGATTGGGGAATGGCAAAATTTCCGACACCCCCGCCAACAGGCAGCCGCATTTAAAAAATTGGCTGGGTCCACTCACTAAAGGCCTAATCTGTTTCACTTTTCCAAATAGAAACAAAGCTCTATAGACTTGGCAACGCTCGGCGATCCGTTCCCTGTTCCATCATTTCCTGCGGATTCACGGCAGTTGAACTGAGCTTGGACAGAGCTGATCGTCTCTTGCGAGAGCCACACTATGGCAAATCACAATGGGCGGTGCTTCAATGGGAATGGATGAAAGTTGCGCATCTCCGAGGAATACTTTCGATTCAGGTCCACTGTGCCTCGAGATTCGCAACCAAAAATTTATTGGAATTGGTGAGCGACTTCAGACCGCGAGAGTCTATTATATATTAGCAATGTAAGAGACTCCGAAATCGACAGCAGCGCAGCCGATGGGCAGGTGGGAGGGACAAGACCAGCCGCTTGTGGCTATCCCTTCCGCGGCGGGAGTGACGATTTTGGCTGTCCGAGCCATATCGCGATTGCGGCGAAGACGACGAAGTCCCTGGCGAGCAATCCTTCGTACCTGGGCGCGATCCGGCTGAACTGCTTGACCTCGTTGCAGAGGCGTCTAGCGCGGTTCCGCTCCTATCAGAGCGACAGACGCGGCGTCGCGAGGCCTCGCGGTTGCGCTGGGGCGGGATAACACCCCTCGAACTGCGGTAGCTGATGAAGAAGCGGTGTGCGAGTGGCCTACCGGCCGCGGCGTCCCATCATCAGTAACTCGGCAGCGATGATGAACCAAGAAGAAGCTGCGACGTTTCACAGCGGCCGAGTTGTCCCAGACCGAGTCAACGCCAACCCACGATCCAACTTCAGCTCTCAAGCACGTCCGCTCAGCGAACCTGATCGAGCAGGCGCTTGCATTCCAGCAGGTCGAACAGCGCTTCCTGCAGCAGGGCGCGGTTGTCGCGCGAGAGCTTCGCGTTGTCGGCGGCGAGAGGGCCGTCATCGTCGGCCTTGCCCAGCCCGAAAAAGCGCTTGCTCGGCTTTGCCTTGGCCTCGCCGACCAGCAATTCGTCGTCCAGCGAGCGCTGAGGCGCATGCTGCGCCTCGGCGGCGGCGGCTTCTGTCTGCTTACGCTGGGTGATCGCTTCAATCGCGGCAACGTCGCCATGGCCGATCGAGATCAGGAAATGGTTGCCGTTCTCGCGCAGCAGCTTCTGCACGCCCTTGATGGTGTACCCCTGATCGTAGAGCATGTGCCTGATGCCCTTGATCAGATCGACATCCTGCGGGCGATAGTAACGGCGGCCGCCGCCGCGCTTCATCGGCTTTATCTGCGTAAAGCGCGTCTCCCAGAAGCGAAGCACATGCTGCGGCAGATCAAGATCTTCCGCTACTTCGCTGATAGTCCGAAAGGCGTCGGGGCTCTTGTCCATGGCGGATGCCTTCGCGGTGTAGACGAATCGCCCTGCATTTCAGCGGTTTGTCAGCCAAAATTCAAGTGGCATGCCACTCATTGCAGTGCATTGCGCAAGCGCCAGTCAGAAGAGGCTACATCAGCGCCGGCTAAGGATGCTCTACTTGGCGGTCTTGCGGTTGTTGGTGTGCGTGCGAAGGATGCGGCTCTTCAGCACGTTGGATGCCTTGAAGGTCATCACGCGGCGCGGCAGGATCGGCACTTCCTCGCCGGTCTTGGGATTGCGCCCTATGCGCTCGTTCTTGTCGCGGACATGGAAGGTCGCAAAAGACGACAGCTTCACCGTCTCGCCGCGCACGATCGCGTCGCAGATCTCGTCGAGCACGGACTCGACAAGGTCCGCGGATTCGGTTCGCGACAGACCCACCTTGCGATAGACAGCTTCGGCAAGGTCGGCACGCGTCAGTGTCTTTCCTCCCATGCGTCGGCCCGCCCATCCTGAAATTGACGTTTGAAATCAGCGCGGACGTTATGGAATTGACCGCACAAGGTCAAGAACGTGCGTGCCTGCGAATGCGATTCGTTTCACCAGCGAACCAGAACCGCGCCCCAGGTGAAGCCGCCGCCCATCGCCTCCAGCAATACCAGGTCGCCTTTCTGGATACGCCCGTCGCCAACCGCGGTGGCCAAGGCCAGAGGCACCGACGCGGCAGAGGTATTGCCGTGCAGATTGACGGTGATGACGACCTTTTCCTCGGCAATTCCGAGCTTCCTGGCCGACGCGTCGATAATACGCTTGTTGGCCTGGTGCGGCACGAACCAGTCGAGGTCGTCCGGGCCGATACCCGCCTCGCCGAATGTCGCCTCGATGACGTCGGTGATCATGCCGACGGCATGCTTGAAGACCTCGCGGCCCTCCATCCGCAGATACCCGACCGTTCCCGTGGTCGAGGGACCGCCGTCGACGAAGAGCTTGTCCTTGTGGAGGCCGTCCGAACGCAGGCTTGCGGCCAGAACGCCACGGTCGGCGATGGTGCCCTCCCCTTCGGCGGCCTCGAGGATCAGCGCGCCGGCGCCGTCGCCGAACAAGACGCAGGTCGAGCGGTCGTTCCAGTCGAGAATGCGCGAAAAGGTTTCCGAGCCGATGACCAGGACACGCTTGGCGAGACCGCCGCGAATATAGAGGTCCGCGGTGGTGACAGCGTAGACAAACCCCGAGCAGACGGCCTGCATGTCGAAGGCAAAGCCGTGCCGCATGCCAAGGCGGTTCTGTATTTCCACCGCGGTCGCGGGAAACGTGTTGTTCGGCGTCGAGGTCGCAAGCACGATCAGGTCGATGTCGGCCGGCGTTAGGCCGGCATGGTCGAGCGCCGCGCGCGCGGCTGCCTCGCCAAGCGAGGCGGTCGTTTCATCGTCGGCGGCGATGTGACGCTGGCGAATGCCGGTGCGCTGGGCGATCCACTCGTCGGACGTTTCGACCATGCCCTCGAAGTCGGTGTTCTTCATGATGCGGCGTGGCAGGGACGAGCCCACACCGCGCACAACTGATCGTATCACGTGCGGGTTCCTACTCATTCTCTGGGTCTGCAATACCCGCGACAGCGCTTGCAGCCTGAGGATAGCGCGCGTGGAAAAGGTCGAGATCGGCCTCTATTCTATCCAGCAGGCGGTTGCGGACCATGTCGTACGCCAGATCGATGGCTGCTGCAAAACTTTCAGCATCCGCGCCGCCATGGCTCTTCACCACGATGCCGTTGAGGCCCAGAAAAACACCGCCATTGGCGCGGCCGGGATCCATCTTCTCGCGCAGGAAGTCGAACGCCCCCTTGGCGAAGACATAGCCGATCTTGGCCATAAAGGTGCGGCTCATCGCGGAGCGCAGATATTCCGCGATCTGGCGCGCGGTTCCCTCGGCTGTTTTCAGCGCGATATTGCCGGCAAAACCCTCCGTGACCACGACATCGACCGTACCGTTTCCGATGTCGTTGCCCTCCACGAAGCCGTGGTAGCTCAGCGAAGCAAGGTTCGCCTGCCTCAGCATGCGGCCAGCGTCCTTCACCTCTTCCTGGCCCTTGATCTCCTCAACGCCGACATTGAGCAGTCCGACGCTGGGACGCTCGTTCTCGAACAGCGCGCGCGACATCGCCGCGCCCAGAATGGAAAAGTCGATCAGCTGCTGGGCGTCTGCACCGATCGTGGCGCCGACATCGAGCACGACGCTTTCGCCGCGCAGGGTCGGCCAGATGGCGGCAATCGCAGGCCGCTCGATATTGGCCATGGTGCGCAGGCAAAACTTCGCCATCGCCATCAGCGCGCCGGTATTGCCCGCGGAAACGCAGGCGTCAGCCTCGCCGGCCTTCACCGCCTCGATCGCTTTCCACATGGACGACTTCCAGCGGCCGCGGCGCAGCGCCGCGCTCGGCTTGTCGTCCATCCCCACCGAAACCTCGCAGTGGATAATCTCGGTAATCCCGGCAAGGCTCGGCAGTCCGGCGATAACGGGACGGACGACCTCTTCTCGGCCATAGACCAGAAAGCGGACGTCACCCCTGCGCTCGGCAATCCGCACCAAGCCGGGCAGGATGGTTGCCGGGCCGTGGTCGCCGCCCATGGCGTCGATGGAAATCTTGATCACGCGTCAGTCATCTCTTTGCAGGAGCCCTCGGCGAGTCGCCCCTCCCGGCCACAAGCTGCGGCAAAATAGCTGTTTTGGCCCCCGGCACAACCTCGTTTTGCGGCCTTGATGACGCGGGTCATGTCTTGCGCAGCAGTGAAGCCAGCTTCTCCTGCAGCGGACCTGACGGCTGGTCGCCCTCGGCGGCGTCGGTGGCCTGCGGCAGTTCCGCCCCAGGCTTGCGCGGATAGGGATCGATGGCGAGGCCGAAAAACTCCTCGGCCAGCGCGCCGACGTCGATCGTGTCGCCGTGAAAAGTCTCGGGACTGTCGTCGCCCTCGACATCCAGCAGAATCTCGCCGCCCGTCTCGAATCCCAGCCGTCCGAGCTTCGAATCGGCCGGCAGATACAATTGCTCGAATTCTTCGGCGATGTGGTTCGTCAAAGGCTCCAGGGTGACGATGCATTCCTGCACGATATCGGCTTCCACCTTGCCGGAGACGCGTACGCCGTTGCGCTTCCACGCAATGACCAGCATCTCCGCCCTGAGGCGGTCGACGGCGAGGAGTTCGTGCGCTTCGGCCAGACGCCTGCGCTGTTCCTCGGTCGCGACAAGGGTTAGCGGCATGCCCTTTTGGGGCAGGCGAGCCAGGCTGAGCGGACAGGAAATCGGGCTGAGGGCGGTAACTTCGCGAGGCTGAGCCATGGACTACCCGAAAGAAAGGTTGCCCGCCGCGATGCCGGCGGGGGATTGTGCAGCAAGCCGAGCATGGGACGACACGACATAGGCGGCAAGCTCGCCGGCCTCCGGCCATTCCCCGCTGTCGGGCCGGACGTTTCGCCGCAACGCGGCTGCCAGCGCATCCACGTCATCCGCATCGAGCGCTTCGCCATAGGCGGCGGCACGCCCGTAAAACATCCGGGCCAGCTTCTTCATCCGTTTGGGCACGCCGGCATCGCCGATGCCGAGTTCCCGCAGCGAATGATCGACCTCCAGGAAAAACACGTCCGTCACCTCCTGAGCGATGTGGGTGAGCACGCCGGTTTCGCCGCGCAGGCGGTGCAGAAACAGAAAGACGTGCAGCGACAGCATCTCGAAACGGCCAAGCGGCGTATCGGGCACACCCCAGGCCGAATAAAATCGAGGTTGCCGCGCGCCCGCCACGATTGTGGCATAGAGCGCCTCCACAATCGCCTCGTTGGCGCGACGTTCGCGGCCGAGCAGGCGTTGGAACATGGGGAAAAGCCTCCGTATGGCACGCGGGCCGCTTGCATTCTTGCAGCGGCTCCTGTGCTGCTTTACCGGTTTTGCGACGCTGTTCAAGCGTGCCGGCACATGATGAATGGAGTTGTTGTTGCGTCATACGAATTTCAAGGTTTCGCTGCGTCGCGGCAGGACGTTGGCAACTGCCGTTGCATTGTCGGCGCTGACGCTGGCCGCTGGCTGCAACACCAACAAGATGTTCGGCGATCTCACTCCGGGCGAGACGATTACGCAGGGCTACGTCATCGATCAGGCCGCCGTCGATTCGGTGCCTGTCGGCTCCAGCCGCGAACAGGTGATCCTGTCGCTGGGAAGCCCCTCGACCACCGCGACGTTCGACAATGAAGTGTTTTACTACATTTCCCAGACCCGCAAGCGCCGTGCCGCTTTCGCCAGCGCGCGGTTGGTCGATCAGCGCATCCTCGCCGTTTATTTTGGCGAGGATGGCCGCGTGACCCAGCTGGCGAACTACGGACTGCAGAACGGCAAGGTATTCGACTTCGTTTCGCGCACGACGCCGACCGGCGGCAAGGATGAGACGTTCATCGGTCAGATGCTCAGTGGCGGAGCCAAGCCGAACCCGCTGGCCGGTGCCCCGCAGACGCCTTGATCGGGTCCTGACGAGTCGACATCCCAAGGAGAGCCGCGCGCGGCTGTCAAGGCGCTTGCCCGGTTGGCGCTTCTCCTGCCCTGTTCAATGCACCGGACCACCTCCCCGCCCCAGACGACCATCCAAGAGCGAAGCGGCTGACTGCCCTGCTTCGCCATGGCCGCCACCTGACAGGCAAGAGTGGGGCACGTAGCATCCCTTCCGGCGGCACACCCACCAAAGAAAAACCCGCGGGATCGCTCCCGCGGGTTTGATTTGATTATGTGACCTGGATCAGCCGTGCGCGAGAACTGCGAGCAGCAGCAGCGCCACGATGTTGGTGATCTTGATCGCCGGGTTGACCGCCGGACCGGCGGTATCCTTGTAGGGATCGCCGACGGTATCGCCGGTAACCGAGGCCTTGTGCGCCTCCGATCCCTTCAAATGCTTGACGCCGTCCTTGTCGGTAAAACCGTCCTCGAACGACTTCTTGGCATTGTCCCATGCGCCGCCGCCGGATGTCATGGAAATCGCGACGAACAAGCCGTTGACGATGACGCCTAGGAGCGATGCGCCGAGCGCGGCGAAGGCGGAAGCCTTGGAGCCGGAGATCAGCAGCACGCCGAAATAGACCACCAGCGGCGCCAGAACCGGCAGCAGCGACGGGATGATCATTTCCTTGATCGCAGCCTTGGTCAGCAGATCGACTGCGCGGGCATAGTCAGGCTTCGTGGTACCCTTCATGATGCCCGGGTTCTCGCGGAACTGACGACGCACTTCTTCCACGATCGAGCCCGCAGCGCGACCGACTGCCGTCATGGCAATGCCGCCGAACAGGTACGGGATCATGCCGCCGAAGATCAGGCCCGCAACGACATAGGGGTTGGACAGGTCGAACGAGACCGTCCCGATGTCCTTGAAGTAGCTGAAGGAGGTCGAGCCTTCTGCATTGGCCTGAGCGGCGAAGTACTGCAGATCGTAGCTGTAGGCTGCGAACAGCACCAGCGCCCCAAGGCCAGCGGAACCGATCGCGTAGCCCTTGGTGACCGCCTTGGTGGTATTGCCAACCGCATCGAGCGCGTCGGTCGAATGACGCACTTCCTTCGGCAGGCCGGCCATCTCGGCAATGCCACCGGCATTGTCGGTAACCGGGCCGAAAGCATCGAGGGCGACGATCATGCCGGCGAGGCCGAGCATGGTGGTCACCGCGATGCCCGTGCCGAACAGGCCGGCGAGCTGGTATGTGGCGATGATGCCGCCGACGATGACCAGGGCTGGCAAAGCGGTCGATTCCAGCGAGACGGCGAGGCCCTGGATCACGTTTGTGCCGTGACCGGTGACGGACGCCTGCGCAATGGAATTGACCGGGCGCTTGTTAGTGCCGGTGTAGTATTCGGTGATGACGACAATCAGCGCCGTGACGATCAAGCCGACGATACCGCACCAGAACAGGTTCCACCCGGTGATGGCGGGGGTGGTTGCGGTCGCCGGAAGGATTTCGCCCCAGCCGATGGTCATCGAGGTCGCTGCGCCGAGGCCGGCGATCGACAAGAGGCCGGTCACGATCAAGCCCTTGTACAGCGCGCCCATGATCGAGCCATTGGCGCCCAGCTTGACGAAGAAAGTGCCGACGATCGAGGTCAGGATGCAGGCGCCGCAGATTGCCAGCGGATAGATCATCGCCGAATCGAGGACATCGCTGCCGTTGAAGAAGATGGCGGCCAGCACCATCGTCGCGACCACGGTTACCGCGTAGGTCTCGAACAGATCGGCGGCCATGCCGGCGCAATCGCCGACATTGTCGCCGACATTGTCGGCGATCGTGGCGGGGTTGCGCGGGTCGTCTTCGGGAATGCCGGCTTCGACCTTGCCGACCAGATCGCCGCCGACATCCGCACCCTTGGTGAAGATACCGCCGCCGAGACGCGCGAAGATCGAGATTAGCGAAGCGCCGAAGCCCAGCGACACGAGCGCGTCGATCACTTCGCGGTCATCGCTGAAATAGCCCATCGGGCCGGTCAGCAGCATGAAGTAGACGGAAACGCCGAGGAGAGCCAAGCCGGCGACCAGCAGTCCGGTGATCGCGCCCGACTTGAAGGCCACGTCGAGACCGGCAGCCAGACTCTTGGACGCTGCCTGCGCGGTACGCACATTGGCGCGAACCGAGACATGCATGCCGATGAAGCCGGCGGCGCCGGACAGCACCGCGCCGATCAGAAAGCCGATCGCGGCAATCCCGGAGAGCAGCCACCAGGCGAGAGCAAAGACGACGACGCCGACGATGGCGATCGTGGTGTACTGGCGCGCGAGATAGGCCTGCGCACCCTCGCGGATCGCGGCGGAGATTTCCTGCATGCGCGCGTTGCCTTGATCGGCCGCGAGGACCGAGCGCGTTGCCCAGCCCGCGTAGGCGAGGGAAAGCAACCCGCAAAGTATAACAATCCAAACTATGGGCATATTCAGATTTTTCCCTTGGATTTGCCCGAAAACCCCTCTCCGGGCCGTTGAAAAGGGAGTGCGACATCTTCTCTCTGTCGTACCCTTCGCCCTCGCTATGCGAAAGCGGGCGGCAAAGGTCAAGTTCCCGCGTCGGTTTTAGCCGGGGTTTCGGCGTCTAATCGATTTAGCGTTGCCATGCTGCACCTCGCAGTTGGATTCGCGGGCGTGGAGGTCGTCGACACCGGCGTCAGATGGCTTCGCGCACTTTTGGTGTTTTGCGCGCATGGAGCGTCGCCAGCGCGATCAGGCAAAGGACGCTGATCGGAAAGACGATCCAGTTCAGCATGGACCAACCGCCGAAATTATACGTCGCTCCCGCCATCAGGGAAGCGAAAGCTGTGGTCGAAAAAAGGATCAGGTCGTGAAAGCCCTGCACCTTGGCCTTCTCGGACGGACGATAGCTTTCGGCAACGATCGCTGTGGCGCCGATAAAGCCGAAATTCCAGCCGAGGCCAAGCAGGATCAGCGCCGTCCAGAACTGCCAGAGCTGGATGCCCGAAAGCGCGACGACCGCGCAGGCAATCAGCAAGATGAGCCCGACCGCCACGATCGTCTCAACGCCGAACCGGGCGATCAGGCGGCCGGTGAAGAAACTCGGCGCGAACATCGCCATCACATGCCAGGAAATGCCCAGCGTCGCCTCATCGGCTGAGAAGCCGCAGCCGACCATCGCCAGAGGTGCGCCGGTCATGACGAAGACCATCAGCGCAAAGGTCCCGACGCCGCACAGAAGGCCGACGAAGAAACGCGGCTGCAGAGCAATCTCCCGCAATGGCCTGGCGCCTCCCTCCTCCGCCGCCTGGACAACGGGCATCGCAGCGCCGCGAGGCAGCATCGACAGGATCAACGCTCCAAACGCGGCGACAACGGGTATCGCCAGAAACGATCCGGCAAAAGGAGCGTCGGCGAACCAGTCATGTGTGAAGATGACAATCTGCGGGCCGAGAACCGCGGTAATGACGCCACCGGCCAGCACGAACGAAATCGCACGCGCCTTGAACGCCGGCGGTGCGTTGTCGGCAGCGGCGAAGCGAAATTGCTGCACAAATGCACCGCCCACGCCGATGATCGCCAGCGACAGGGCAAACAGCCAGAAGTTGGACTGAAAAATAGAGAAGGCCGCCGCCGCGCCACCGATGGCCGTGACGAAGGTGCCCAGCATGAACCCGGTGCGCTGACCCGCGGCCCGCAGGATGGCCGCCGCCGGCAGCGCCCCCAAGGCCACGCCGACATTGTAGCCCGTCACCGGGGCCGTCGCGAGCGACTTGTCTGCCTCGAGCAGATAGTAACCGGCGAGACCGCCCACCGACAAGGCGATGGGGGCCGCCGAGCCGACAATCGCCTGCGAAGCGGCCAGGATGATCGCGATGCGCCGGTGCTGCTGGGTCGTTTCCATCCCCATCTCGATGAGCGCGGCGGACCGGCGGGTCAAGAGACTACCGACCGCGCGGCCGGGTTTTGTCTTGAGCCAAGGGCTTCGCGACAGCCCTGCCCCTGCAACGCGCGCGAGCTTGGTACGCCTGCGCGAACGCCTTACGTCATTCCGGCGTCTTGCCGCGCCCCTCGCCGCGCACGCGGCGGGCAACCCGGTCAAGCACCGCATTCACCAGCTTTGGCTCTTCCTCTTCGTAGAACGCTTTGGCGATGTCGACATATTCGGAAACGATGACCGCGACCGGCACATCGTTTCGCTTCATCAACTCGTAGACGCCGGCCCGCAGGATGGCGCGCAGCGTGGAATCGAGGCGTGAGAGCGGCCAATCCTCGGTCAGCGCCTGGCGGATGACGGGATCCACGGTCTTCTGGTTTTCGACGACGCCGGCCAGGATGGCGCGAAACCATTGCGCGTCTGCCTCACGGTAGGTCGCGCCGTCGATCTCACGGCCGAGCCGAAACGACTCATACTCCGCGGTAATCTCCAGCAAGCCGCTGCCGGCAACGTCCATCTGGTAGAGCGCCTGCACGGCGGCCAGCCTGGCTGCACCGCGTTTGTTGGCCTGACGGGGAGGATGACCTGGCTGGATCGGTTCGGTCACGCTGAGGCTCCGAAGCGTTCCTTGTGTGCGATCATGGTGAGCGCGGCCCGTGCGGCAAAGCCGCCCTTGTCGCCTTCACTGCGCTTGGCGCGCGTCCACGCCTGTTCTTCAGTCTCGGTGGTCAGAATGCCGTTCCCGATGCAGACCGAATCCTGAACGGAAAGATCCATCAGCGCCCTGCTCGACTCATTGGCCACGATATCGAAATGATAGGTATCGCCGCGGATGACCGTTCCGAGCGCTACAAATCCGTCATAGGCGGTGCCGCCTTCAGCCGCACCGTCGAGCGCGAACGAAATCATTGCCGGGATCTCCAGCGAGCCGGGCACGGTGACCACGTCATAGGTCGCCGCAGCCTCAGCCAGCGCGGATTTTGCCCCGTCGAGCAGCGCATCGGCCAGATCGTCGTGGAACCGTGCCTCGATGATCAACAAATGCGCGTTCTTCTTCGGGCGAATGAACGCCCTGCCGTGGTCAGATGTGCCAGCCATGCGGGTCTCCGGAAAGCGGCTGACCTAAACCGAACCGGATTGCAGAGCAAGGGGCAGCGGCGCGCCGCATGCGCGCAGGGTACGGTATCAAAGCCCTTCCGCAGCCGCCTCGGCCAGCCGCGCGGCGTAGCGCGCCATCGTATCGACTTCCAGGTTCACGTGATCGCCAGCCTGGCGCTCACCCCAGGTGGTAACCTGCAGGGAATGGTGGATCAAAAGCACGTCGAAACGCACGCCGCTGACCTGGTTGACAGTGAGAGACGTCCCATCGAGCGCAACCGACCCTTTTGGCGCGATGAACCTTGCAAGCTCGCGCGGCGCTTCAAGCGTGAAGCGCACCGCATCGCCCTCGTCCTGCCGGGCGACGATTTCGGCCATGCCGTCGACATGGCCTGAGACGATGTGGCCGCCAAGCTCGTCGCCGATCTTCAACGCACGTTCCAGATTGATGCGCGTGCCGGCCCGCCAGCCTGCAGCCGTGGTGAGGCGCAGCGCCTCTTCCCACGCCTCGACCTCAAACCATCGCGCATTCGACCCGGCCTCCGCCAGGGCCACCACCGTCAGGCATACGCCGGCGCAGGAGATTGACGCGCCGATATCGATCGTCGCCGGATCGTAGGCGGTATCGACCCGCAGCCGCGCACCCTGCGGAAGCGGCGATACATTTGCCACCGTGGCGACGTCCGTGACTATCCCCGTGAACATCTCAGAGCGACCTCGTCCATTCCGCATAGTGATCCTCGCCGAACCGGTCCTGTCGGACCAGCCGGAAATCGGCCCCGATCGTATCGGTATCGATCGGCGTCGCGATGCCCCCCGGGCCGATGCTCGCCGGTCCGTGGAAGAGCGCAATGCGGTCCACCAGACCGTCTGCCAGAAACGCGCTGGCGGTGTGCGCGCCGCCCTCGACCAGGACAGTGGAGACGCCCTGCGCGGCCATATCTTCCAGCAGTTCCGGCAGCGCGATCCGCCCGTCATAGAGCTCCGCGGCCAGGAACCGGATGCCGGCTCGCTCCAGTTCAATTCGGCGCTGCTCCGTCGTCGCGACGCACGATGCCAGCCAGACCGGCACCTTGCCCGCGCTGCTCGCCAGCTTGGAGGACACCGGCAGCCGCGCCGCAGGGTCGAGAACCACGCGTACCGGCGAGCGGTTCTCAAGACCGGGGAGACGTATGGTCAGTTCAGGATCGTCGGCCAGCGCGGTTGCGGCGCCGATCAGGATCGCGTCGCTTTCGGCGCGCATCAGGTGAACCTGCGCGCGGGCGACCGCTCCGGTAATCGCAACTTGCCCTTCGCCCATTCTGCCGATCTTCCCATCGGCCGAAATCGCCAGTTTCAGAGTCACTTCCGGCCGCTTTTTCAACGAGCGAACCAAATAGCCGGCCATCTGGTCGGCGGCTTCCGCTGAGAGCACGCGCTCCACCACCTCGATGCCGGCGGCGCGCAGCAAAGCGTAACCCCTTCCCGAAACACGCGGATCGGGATCGCTGGCGGCCCCAACCACGCGGCTGATTCCGGCTGCCACCAGCGCTTCCGCGCAAGGCGGCGTACGGCCATGGTGAGCGCAAGGCTCGAGTGTGACATAGGCGGTCGCGCCGCGCGCGCGGTCTCCCGCTTCGGCCAGCGCCTCGGTCTCGGCATGCGGACGGCCGCCGATCGCGGTGACGCCGCGCCCGACGATTGTCGGCGTTCCCGCGCTCTCATCCACGATCAGAGTACCGACGGCGGGATTGGTGGCGGTCAGGCCGACATGCCGGCGCGACAGCCGGATCGCGGCAGCCATGAAGCGCCGGTCCGTCTCATCGCGCCGCGGCTTTTGCGCCTCATCTGACATTGCGCGGCCTACTCTTCCTCGCCCTTCAGCTCGCCAAGAACATCATGGAAATCCTTGGCTTCGCGGAAATTCCTGTAAACGGACGCGAAGCGCACATAGGCGACATCGTCGAGCGATTTCAGCGCTTCCATCACGAGCCTTCCGACCTCACCCGACGCGACCTCCGTCTCGCCGGAGCTTTCGAGCTGGCGCACGATGCCGGTCACGGCACGGTCGATGCGGTCGGGCTCGACATTGCGCTTGCGCACGGCGATTTCGACCGAGCGCAGCAGCTTGTCGCGGCTGAACGGCACTTTCCGGCCCGATTTCTTCACCACCACCAGATCGCGCAATTGAACGCGCTCGAAGGTCGTAAAGCGCCCGCCGCAATCCGGGCAGACGCGACGGCGCCGGATCGCCGAATTGTCTTCGGCGGGACGCGAGTCCTTCACCTGTGTGTCTTCAGACTGGCAGTAGGGGCAACGCATGCGAGCCATAATTGGTTTGCGGAGAAATCAATCTCACATTGGGAAAGTACGTGCGATAGCGAGCCGCATCGCGAGTTATCAGTTCATAACCCGAGACCATTGCCTGCGCGCCAATGAAAAAGTCTGGCAAAACGCCAGTTCGCGTTCCGCCCGATGCGCGATACTTGTTATGAGCCCGGGCGGCAAGAAAAAGGGCCTGACGCGGCATCGGCGCGATTTCCAGACCTGTTTCGCCGAGGAAGCCATCCAGCAACTCAATGCTTTCATACCGCGCGGCCAGCTCGGCATAGATGATATCATTTATCAGCAGGGGACCGGCGACCGAGGCCGCATCAAGCTGAGCCAAAGACCACGCGCTCCATGTCGGGTCCCTCGTCAGAAGATCAAACAAAATGTTGGAGTCCACGAGGGTCAATCTTCACCGCGCAGCATAGCCATCAGTTCGTCGGTGCTGAGGCCAGGTCCAGCGTGCCCGAGAAATTTGGCAAACTTGCTTGGCGGGCGCTCGCCGTCTGCGCGTTCAAGGAGAATTTCCTGGTTGGGTCCATACCGGAAATTAACCTTACTGCCCGGCTTCAAACCAAGCAGGTCGCGCACCGCCTTGGGTATGGTCACCTGGCCTTTGGTGGTTACGGTCGTGGACATAGCACCCTCGGTAATGGTCGTCTTTGAAGACGTATTACCGAGGGCGGTCTAAATCAAGACGAGGGGCGCCGGTCACCCCAGATACGGATACATCGGGAAGCGGCCGGTCAGCGCGAGGACCTTTTCCTTCACCGCCGCTTCGACCTTGGCGTTGCCCTCGTCCGAGTTGGCGACCTTAAGGCCGTCCAGCACTTCGGCGATCAGCTTTCCGATCTCGCGGAACTCCGCCTGGCCGAAGCCGCGCGTCGTTCCCGCCGGCGAGCCCAGGCGCACGCCTGAGGTGACGAACGGCTTCTCGGGGTCGAACGGAATGCCGTTCTTGTTGCAGGTGACGTTGGCGCGTCCAAGCGCGGCCTCGGCGCGTTTGCCGGTCGCATTCTTGGGCCGCAGGTCGACCAGCATCAGATGGTTGTCGGTTCCGCCGGAGACGATGTCCAGCCCGGTCTCCTGCAGCGAGGAGGCCAGCGCCTTGGCGTTGGCGACGACGTTTTGCGCATACAGCTTGAAATCCGGCCGCAGAGCTTCGGCAAAGGCGACAGCTTTAGCGGCGATGACATGCATCAGTGGGCCGCCCTGCAGCCCCGGAAACACCGCGGAATTGATCTTCTTGGCGATATCCTCGTGGTTGGTGAGGATCATGCCGCCGCGCGGGCCACGCAGCGATTTATGCGTGGTTGTGGTGACGACATGCGCATGCGGCAGCGGCGACGGGTGCATTCCGCCGGCGACCAAGCCGGCGATATGGGCCATGTCGACCATCAGGTAGGCGCCGATCGAATCGGCGATCTCGCGAAAACGCTTCCAGTCCCAGATGCGCGAATAGGCGGTGCCGCCGGCGAGGATCAGCTTCGGCCTGGTCTCCTGCGCGAGACGCTCGATCTCCTCCATGTCGAGCAAATGGTCGTCCTTGCGCACGCCATAGGACACGACTTTGAACCACTTGCCGCTCATATTGACCGGCGAGCCATGCGTCAGGTGTCCGCCTGAATTCAGGTCGAGACCCATGAATGTGTCGCCCGGCTGCAGCAGCGCCAGGAACACGGCCTGGTTCATCTGGCTGCCGGAATTCGGCTGCACATTGGCGAATTGGCAGTCGAACAGTTTCTTCGCCCGCTCGATCGCCAGTTCTTCCGCCACGTCGACAAACTGGCAGCCGCCATAGTAGCGCTTGCCCGGATAGCCCTCGGCATATTTGTTGGTCATGATCGAGCCTTGCGCTTCCAGAACGGCGCGCGAGACGATGTTCTCCGAAGCGATCAGCTCGATCTCGTGCCTCTGGCGGCCAAGTTCGTTGCGGATTGCGCCAAAGATGTCGGGATCGGTCTCCTCCAGGGTGGCGGAAAAGAAGCTGTCGGTGAAACCGGTGGCGCTGGATGCCTGTGCCATCTTGAATGCCTCGCTGTCGGGTAGGTCGTCGTCGGGGCGGCATTAACACACTCATGTTTGCCCCGCCACGTTCAGGCGGCGAATTTTGCTGGCCGCTTTGCGTCAGCGCCCGGCTTTGGCCTAGATCGCCGCCTGGCCAATCGTCAGCTCGTCGAACAGGAGATGAAGCGTGTGATCGTTATCTCGCCACGGCGCAGCATGGCGCGCAGCATGTCGGTTTCGGCGTCTATAGCTGCCTGGCGCAATTCCGTCTCGGCGCGATGGTCGGCCCGCGAACCGTGGTTGTTACCGGATCGTCGGAGGCGGTGGCCGATAAGCTCTCCAGGTTGGCGATCGCAGCCCGCGCCGCGGCGATTCGCGACTGCTTCACCTCCAGAGCTGCCGCATTATGCGAATTTCGGTGAATACTTCCCCGCCCCGACGCCGAGCAAAGCCAGTTCAGCGCAAGTAGCTAATATGCAACATTGCTTATTCGATAGTTGCCGCAATCGCCAACCCGCTTGCCCGCGCACCGGCCTCGTGTCTTCATAGTGTCGGCGAGGGACGTCGAACCTGAGACGCCCAATTGTGGCGAGGGGAGAGCAGAGTTGAAATCCGCTCTAGTGATTGCGCCTTTCACATTCCTTGGCCTGGTATCGGCAGGGTTTGCGCAAGAACACGATGCTGACGAGTTGGCGAAGAAGCTGGCGAATCCGATTTCGAGCCTGATCAGCGTACCGTTCCAGAACAATTTCGACTTCGGTGCCGGACCGGATGGCGACGGCTTCCACTACTATCTTAACGTCCAGCCGGTGATCCCAATCAAGCTCAACGAAGACTGGAACCTCATTTCGCGCACCATCCTGCCGATCAACTACGCGGACTATCTTCCAGAAAGCAACGAGTGGGGGCTGGGCGATACCGAGCAGAGTTTCTTCCTGTCTCCTTCGAAACCTGGCCCCGGCGGGTTGATCTGGGGTGTTGGGCCAGTCATCTTGCTGCCAACCGCCACCGATGATTTCTTTGGCTCCAACCAGTGGAGCGTCGGACCGACTGCCGTTGCGCTGGTTCAGAAGGACCAATGGACGGTCGGCATGCTGGCCAATCATATTTGGTCACTTGGCAGCGACGACGATGCCTCTGACGTTGTTAACGAGACATTTCTGCAGCCGTTCCTGAATTATTCGCTCGGCCATGGCCGGTCGCTGTCCCTCGACACCGAGTCAACTTACGACTGGGAGGTGGAGGAGTGGACGGTGCCGATCAATTTCGGCTTTCAGCAGGTGCTGAAACTCGGTCATCAGCCTGTGCAACTCGAATTGGAGGGACGCTACTACGCGGCTAAACCCGAGGGCGGTCCCGATTGGGGACTGCGCGCGCAATTCACCCTGCTTTTTCCGGACAAATAGCGGCGGGCCCCAGCACACATCCGTGCAGGTTTAGGGCTGCGATCTTCAGCAGCCGACCATCATTTCACCATCTCGATCTCGCTCGGCCGCCATTCCTTGGTGAAGAACGGCTCAAGCGGGCTGTACAGGCGAAGGATCGTAAGCCAACCCTTTCTCGATCGGCGTCGAGCTCCGCGCGTCAGATTTCGCCGGCGGGAATGAGCGGCACCGCGATGTGCCGCCCATTGAGCGAATTGGCGCGGGCAACTCAATTTCGCCCGCACTCTGCCGACCGCGCCGAATGCCGGCTGCCTCAGCTGCCCAGTGCGGCTTTCACGGCGGCTGCCCCATCGCCGCCGTCGAACGTCGTCACCCCGGCCAGCCACGGCGTCACTGCATCCGGATTGGCTTTCAGCCATTCCTTGGCCACCTCGTTCGGATTGCCGCCCTTGATGACCTTATCCATCATGACGTTTTCCGCCGACATGTCGAACTTCAGGTTCTTCAGGAAAGCCCCGACATTCGGACATTCGGCGCTGTAGCCCTTCCGGCTGACCGTGAAGACCTTGGCTCCGCCGAAGCCGCTGCTTTGCATGCCGTCGAGATAGTTGATCTTCATCTCGCCCATCACAGGGTGCGGGGTCCAGCCAAGGAAAACGATCCAGCTTTTCGCCTTCATCGCCTGTTCGGCCTCGGTCAGCATGCCGGCTTCCGAAGATTCGACCAGTTCAAAGCCGGACAGGTTATTCTTCGGGTCGGCCATCATATCGCGGATGATGTTGTTGCCGGCGGCTCCCGCCTCGATGCCGTAGATCTTGCCGCCAAACTTTTCAGCCTGTGCACCCAGGTCGGCCAACCCCTTGACGCCTTCGGCCGTGACATAATCCGGCACGACGAGGCCGAAGCCCGCACCCTCGAGGTTCTGGGCGACCGTCTCGACGGATCCGTCGGCCGCATAGTCCTTGATAGCGTCGGTCTGGGCCGGCATCCAATTGCCAAGGAAAACGTCCATGTCGTTTTCCTTGAGCGCGGAGAAGGTCACCGGAACGGTAAGCTGGGTCATCTCGGGTTGGTAGCCAAGTGCTTCCAGCAGGACGAATGCAACGCCGGTGGTCACCTGGATGTCCGTCCAGCCGACATCCGACAGCCGTACCTTCTGGCAACTGGCGGGATCCGCAGCCATGGCTCCGCTGGACGCCAGAATGAGGGCAATCCCGGCCGCCGCGCATTTCAGACTTTTCGTTCGCATGTCATAGCTCCACTTCGCTTTTTTGCTTCTGGTCAGGCAGGCACTGTCATTCTCCGCGTGGAAAGCGCTGGCTTTCCTCCAGCACATTCAGGTCCATATGGTTGCGCATGTAGCGCTCGGAGGCCTTCTGCAGCGGCTGGTAGTCCCAAGGGAAATAGGCGCCGTTGCGCAGCGCGCGATAGACGACGTGGCGGCGCGCCTGGCTCTCGCGCACCGCCGCCTCGAAAGCGGCGAGGTCCCAGCGCGCCTCGGCTTCCCGCGTCAGCTCTTCCAACAGAGGCGCATGCGCGGGGTCGTCGGCCAGATTGGCCAGTTCGTGCGGATCCGCCTCCAGATCGAAGAGAACGGGCTTGTCCTTCGCCGACAGCGCCAGCTTGTGGCGTCCCTTTCGCAGGCAGACGAGCGGTGCTTCCGACCCTTCCGCGGCATACTCCATTGCAACCGCTCCGCGCGTCCCAGTTCCCTGGACGAGCGGCGCAAGATCTTCGCCGTCCGTCCAGGGCGCCAGCCTGCGCGTGTCGACGCCTGCAAGCCCCGCCAGCGTCGGCGCGACGTCCATGGTCGAAACCGGAACATTCACCCTGCCCGCCGTCCATCCGGGCGCGGCGATCATGAGAGGAACCCGCGCGGAGCCTTCGAAGAAGCTCATCTTGAACCACAGGCCGCGCTCTCCAAGCATGTCGCCATGGTCGGACACGAACACCACAACGGTTTTGTCGGCCATGCGCGTCCGCGCCAGCACGTCGAGCAATTCGCCAATCTGTTCATCTATGTAGGAGATGTTTGCGAAGTAGCCGCGCCGAGCGCGGCGAACATCTTCCGGCGTGATCGGGAAGGCGCTGTGATCGCAGGCATCCAGGAGCCGGCGCGAGTGCCCATCCTGCTCCGCATAGGGGAGCGGAGCCACTTTCGGGTCGAGTTCAGCGCAATCGGCATAGAGGTCCCAATATTTGCCGCGCGCGACATAGGGATCGTGCGGATGGGTGAAGCTCACCGTCAGGCACCAGGGCCGAGCATCCTGCCCCCGCGCAACATCGTAGAGCTTGCGCGTCGCGTGATAGGCAACCTCGTCGTCATACTCCATCTGGTTGGTGATCTCGGCGACGCCGGCGCCGGTGACCGAGCCCAGATTGTGATACCACCAGTCGATCCGCTCGCCCGGCCTCGTATAGTCCGGCGTCCAGCCGAAATCGGCGGGATAGATATCGGTCGTCAGCCGCTCCTCGAACCCGTGCAACTGGTCGGGTCCGACAAAGTGCATCTTGCCGGAGAGAGCCGTGTGATATCCCGCCGCGCGCAGATGATGCGCAAAGGTCGGGATGTCCGACGCGAACTCCGCCGCATTGTCATAGACGCGTGTCCGGCTTGGCAACTGCCCCGACATGAAGGCGGCACGGGACGGCGCGCAGAGCGGACTGGCGCAGTAGGTGTTGGCAAACCGCACCGACCGGGCGGCCAGCGCCTTCAGGTTGGGGGTGTGCAGAAAATCCGCCGGCCCGTCTGGAAACAGCGTTCCGTTCAGCTGATCGACCATCAGAACAAGGATGTTCGGACGTGTCGCGGCTATTCCTGGCCCTGGCGAGATCACACCCTATCCGCGTTCTGGAATTGACGCCTCATTAAGGGAGCTGTCATCCGGCGTGTAAACCTGTTATTTTTCAATCATTGGCATAAAGGTTGTTTATGGATCGTCGTCGAATTGACCTTGGCTGGATGCGCGTCCTTGTCGAAACGGCACGGCGCGGCAGCTTCACCGGCGCGGCGGCGGCGCTCGGGATGACCCAGCCGGCCGTCAGCTATCAAGTTCGCCGGATGGAAGAGCAGGCCGGTTTTGAAGTGCTGCGGCGCGGCCGCCACGGCATCGAACTCACCGCATCCGGGCGCAAGCTTCTCGCTATCTGCGCGAGGACAGTGACGGAGGTCGACGACCTGCTGAAGGAGCACCGCATCGGCCTCGGCCGGCCGGCTGTCAGGCTTCACACCGACTACGCCTTCTCCTCCCTCTGGCTCATTCCCAGGATGCACGCCTTCCGGCCGCTGCACCCCGATATCGACCTGCAGATCGTGGCCACGCAGCGCTTCCGGCCGGAGGATATGGAAGCCGGCGATATCGCAATCGCCTTTGGCGAGCGGCGGGATTTCGGCGCGGCGGCCTCGCTCATCCTGGCCGAAGCTGTGGTTCCCGTGTGCACAGCGGCCTATCTCGCGCTGAACGGACCGTTCGGCGACGCGAATGCACTCGCGAAGGCGCGGCTCGTCCATCTCGAGGCGCAGTCGCCCTCGCCATGGCTGGATTGGACCCGCTACCTCGCCGCGTTCGGGGCGGTGCGAAGCTCGGCCCGGCACGCGGGCGATCTCAGCTTCAATACCTATTCGCTGGTCACCCAGGCGGCGATGGAGAACCAGGGACTGGCGCTCGGCTGGAAAGGACTGGTCGACTCGCTGCTGCGCTCCGGAATTCTGGTGCAGGCAGGGCCGGAATTGCGCCAAGCGCATACGGGATACTGGCTGGTGCCTCCCGCGGCGTCGACGCCGGGCAGCGAAAGGCTGATGCGTTGGCTGCTCGACGAGCGGGGCGCCGAGCCCAGGCCGGCGAGCGCCTGACCGATCCGCTCAGGCGAATCAAACGAGCGACCCGCGCAAGGCTCGGGCGCCACATGGCGCGAGGCCGTCTGATGCGTTGCATCGGCGGCAAAATCCGGCATGTCGCTGGCCAACGCTCCGACTCCGCACCGATTTTTTTTCGCTCAGTGGATAATTCGCCGTTCAAATGGTGTGGCCGTTTCGAATTTCCCGGAGCATGTTGACGGCGTGGCGATGGCGGAACATCGCGGGAGTTGGGAGGACATATATGTCGGGCAATCTGGAAAAGGGTATTACGGCAAACGGTACGGGCTTTGCGGGAACCAAATGGAACATCCTCGGCCAAACCTATTTTCCGAAAGCGACCTGCGAGTCTGCTTTCGCGTTCGAAACGAACAGCGCACCGGGACAGTTCGTGCCGGTCCACATCCATCCCACACAGGATGAATTCATCCTCGTGCAGGAAGGCCAGCTTGAACTGAAGCTGGACGGCAAATGGCAGACGGCGAAAGCCGGCGACCTGGTGCGCATGCCGCGCGCAATCCCGCATGGCTATTTCAACAAGTCGGACACGCCCTGCCGCGCGCTGTTCTGGGTGTCGCCGGCGCGCCGCCTGGAGGATTTGTTTAAGGCCTTGCACGACCTGGAGGATGTCGAGGAAGTGGTGCGGCTGTCGGCGCTTCACGAGGTCGAGTTCCTGCCTCCAGAGGCCAACGAATAACGAAGTCACTTCTGCGAAAGCCACTTTTTCGGCGGCGGAGTGCAAAGCGCTCCCGCCGGTCCGACGTCTTCGGAGGATGAGATGAACGCCCAGCGGAAGAAAGTCTGCGTCATCGGCGCGGGCGTCAGCGGCCTTGCCGCCGCAAAGTGGTTCAAGCAATTCGGCCACGACGTCAGCGTCGTCGAGCGGGGACCGGACCTTGGAGGCGTCTGGGATCCCTCCCGGTCCTATCCCGACGTGCAGACACAGAGCCCCAAGGAACTCTATCGCTACACGGACAAGGCGATGCCCGCGGCCTATCCCGAATGGCCCAGGGGCGGCCAGGTGCACAACTATCTGGCGGCCTATGCCGACGAGCACGCCCTTCGCCCCCTGATCACGACAAATGCTGCCGTCAGCACGATGAAGCGTGGCGACAAAGGCGGCTGGCTGGTTGCTGTCGAGCAGAACGGCAAGAGCACGACCACGCCGTTCGACTTCGTGGCAGTCTGCACCGGACAGTTCAGCGAAATCCACAAACCCGATTTCCAGGGGAGCGCCGAGTTCGTCACCGGCGGTGGCTCGGTCCTGCATTCCTCGGAATACACCGATCCGGCCATCGTGAAAAACAGGCGCGTCGTTGTCCTGGGCTTCTCAAAGTCGGCGACGGATATCGCCGTCAACGCGGTGAATTCGGGAGCCAGCGAGGTGACGATCGTCTATCGCGAGCCGATCTGGCGCGTCCCCTACTTCCTAGGCGGGCTGCTCAATTTCAAGCGCATCCTCTACATTCGCGCGCAGGAGAACATGTTTCCCGCCTGGGCGCAGACACCCATGCAGCGTCTCAACCACGCCATCGCAAAGCCGTTCATCTGGGCCAATTGGCGAGCCCTGGAGAGCCTGCTGAACATGCAGCTGAAGCTTGGCAGGCTTGGCATGAAACCGAGGACGCGGATCGAAGATGGCATCAACTGCTCCGTGCCCATCGTCACGCCGGGCTTCTTCGAGATGATCCGCGATGGCCGCATCAAGGCCAATCAGGGCACGTTCCGCGACTATGGAGTGGGAACCATCGCCCTGACCGGCGGACGGACGATCGACGCCGACGTGGCGATCCTGGCGACAGGCTGGAAACAAGGCGTTCCCTTCCTGCCGGAAGCGGATCGGGCAAAACTGATCGAACCCGACGGTCAGTACCGGCTCTACCGCAACATCGTAAACCCCGACTTGCCCGATATGGGATTTGTCGGCTTCAATTCCTCCTTCGCCACCGTTCTGTGCGCCGACCTTGCGGCGAACTGGCTGGTGCGCTTTGCCGACGGCAAGCTATCAAAGCAGCCGAATAGTGCCGAAATGAAAGCCAACATCGCGATGATGCTGGATTGGCGGCGCAATGCGCGACCCGCCGCTGGCCGCTATGGCGGGCTCTGCATCGCACCCTACCACTTCAAGCATTTCGACGAGTTGATGGATGATATCGGCGTCAAGGGACGCCGCCGCAATCCGCTGGTTGAGAACCTCACTCCCCCGGACGCGGACGCCTATGCCGGCTATCTGAAATCGGCGCCGGCCTATCAAGCGGGGTAAGTGCGCCGGCGGCGGCGCGCGGAACCGAATCCCTGCCCGGCCTGCATCTGTGGCTCGCCGCCAGGCCAACAAAAAAAAGCCGCCCTCACGAGCGGCTTTTTACGTTTGATATCAGATGCTTATAGTGCGGTCATCTGGAGTTCATCGACGCCATCGTGCCCATAGATGTCGTCACGGAACTGTACGACGCCGGGGCCGGTCGACCAGGCGGTGATATATTGGAAATTGACGCCGACCGGATCGTGAACCGGAACGGGCGTGTTCTCGCCGCTCTTGATCGTCTCCTCGAAACGCTGACGACCCCAGCCATCGGTGTTCTTGAGGATCCAGGTGACCAGGTCGCGCACATTCTGAACGCGCACGCAGCCGGACGAGTTGAAGCGCTCTTCCTTGGCGAAAAGGCTCTGCGAGGGCGTATCGTGCATATACACGCCTTCAGGGCTGGGGAAGTTGATCTTCAGCGACGCCATGGCGTTGATCTTGCCCGGATCCTGCCGCAGCCGGTACTTGGCCGCCTCTTCGGTGTTCCAGTCTATCGCCGACGGCGGAATCTCCTGGCCGTCGGGCCCGAAGATACGGATGCTGTTCTTGGTCAGGTATTCCGGGTCCTTGCGCATCAGCGGAATGATGTCCTTGCGGACAATCGATTCCGGCGCGTTCCAGTATGGATTGAAGGTCACATCGCTGACCTGCGAATGCACGATCGGCGACGGGCGGTCGATACGGCCGACAATCGCCTTGTTGCGCAAAACCACGCGGCCGTTTTCGACTGCTTCGACCTGCGTCGCCGGAATGTTGACCACGATGTAGCGCTGGCCGAAATCCGTGCCGTACTGCTGGAAGCGCTGCAGATTGGTCTGCAGCTGGCCGAGGCGCACCTGCGCCGAAACATTCATGGCCTTGTAGGTGTACTTGCCGGTGACGCCGTCAGCCGGGATGCCGTGCCGGCGCTGGAAGCGCTTCAGCGCGGCGTCGACATAGGTGTCGAAGGACGGCGAAATGCCTGCGTCTGACGACAGGTCGCCGGAGACCATCAGGCGCTTGCGCAGAACCTCGACATCGGCATCGCTGACGCCGAGTTGCAGCTTCTTGGTGTCGGGAACTTGCGGCCAACCGCCCTGGCTGACGATGGACTGATATTGGCCGATCGCCTGTTCGGTATTGTTGACCGTTTCGGGGCTGAAAATCGGCGTGGTGGTGGAGACCTTGGCCTCGGATGTCTTTGCGCTCACCTGCGCGTCGAACTGGTCGTCCCAATTGCCGCGGCTCGGAGACGATAGGACATCGCCGATCGGATCCTGCGACTGTGCGAAAGCCACGCTCGCAACGCTGCCGACTGCAAGGGCGCCAACGCTGGTGAGAAAAGCACGGCGGGAGGAATTGAGGGTTGTTGCCACGGCTTTGATACCTGTCTGTCTGTTGGCTGGTTGCGCCAAGTTTAGAATTGTCAACCTTAACAGTTTGCCAATTTCCGGGGATCTTGGCCCGAAGCCTGCCCCGCAACACATCCCGGGTCTCCTCACCCACGATGCGCCATCCTTGGCATAAATCCAGACCATGCCGTTTTCATGGGAATATGGCGGCAATAGGACCCAGCGCCTGCACGAAGCGGTGAGGTGGCGGGGCGTACGGCGCCTGAAGGCGATTAAGCCGAAGAGCCGGCCGATGTGAGCCCGCAACGGCCCGGTCGCATCCCTCGCAGGATTGAGGGACGATGCGCCGATGCGAGGGAAAAAGTCGGCGCGCAGGACGCGCCGGTGACAAGGTCATATCCAACTGCCCGGCCGATCAGCCGATGGCAGACATTTCCGGCATTTCTGCCGCCGCCGGCCCCTACATCCGATAGGCGATCGTGTCGTTCCAGAAGCGGTCCAGGCGCTGCAGCGCGCGGTTCATCTGCTTGAACTCGTCCTGGTTGATGCCGCCGACCTGCTCGATCGACCCGACATGGCGCTCGTAGAGCCGCCCGACGACTTCGGCCACCGACTGGCCTTTCGGCGTCAGGCTCACACGGACCGAACGGCGGTCGATGCGCGAACGCTGATGATTGATGAAGCCCAGATCGACCAGCTTCTTCAGATTGTAGGAGACGTTTGAGCCGAGATAATAGCCGCGGCTGCGCAGCTCTCCGGCGGTCAGTTCCGCATTGCCGATGTTGAAGAGCAGCAGCGCCTGCACCGCATTGATATCCGATCGGCCGGCGCGATCGAACTCGTCTTTAATAACGTCAAGCAGACGGCGATGCAGCCGCTCAACAAGTTGAAGTGATTCCATGTATAGCGAACGAATAGCTTCGCGTCGTTCATCAGCTACAGGGGCGGGTTTCGCCGCAGGGCGAGTATTGATCATTGGATGTGCCTTTCGTTTGTCGCCTGGTGGCTTTTTGTTTTTGCCACCTTGATCGCGACCCTACCGGCCACCCATAAAATTCGACTTAAACGCCAGACTTAACAAAGCCCTAACACGAGGGTGTTGAGGAACAGGGTGAATTTTCCGTCTACGAGGCCAATTTGTTAACCATGCGGCCTTTCGGCCGGAAGTTTAACGCGCGGCCTCGGACTTCTGCTTCGCTATGAGCATCCGGAAGCCGGCATAGAGCACCATCACCACAACATGGGCCAGGACGATCATGCGCCTGTCGCCGAACAATTCCGGGAAGCCCCAATACATGGTTGCCTCCATGGCGGCGCAGATGAACCAGATCACCGGTCCCCAGGAGGCGAAAGTCCACAGGCCGATCGCGGCGAATGGAAACAGCGCCGCCAGTGTGACGCTGGCGATCTGCCAATGGACGGGCATCAGGTCGAAACGCCAGAGCTGGCCTGGATAATATCCAACCAGCCGGATCCAGTAGGCGACGCCGAAAACAAGGCAGTAGGCGGCGATCACCCGGTGGAACCAGACGAACCCGATCTCTGCAAGCGTCGGCGCCAGCGAACTGCGCTGCGTCAGGCCATCCCTCACAGCGTCAACTCTCCACCGGGCGGTTCGCGGAAGTAGCTGTCCACCTCCTGGGGCGTCACAGCGCCGTGCGCTGCTGGACGCCATTTCGGCTTGTCGCCCTTGTCGATGAGGACAGAGCGGATGCCTTCGTAGAAATCATGGCCGCGCAGCATGCGATTGACGATGCGGTATTCCATCTTCACGCAATCGGCCATCGACATCGTCTGGCCGGCGACAATCTCCCGAAACGCAACAGCCAGGCTGGTAGGCGATTTCTCGCGCATCGTGGCCAGCGTAGCTGCCGCCAGCTCATTGTTCGGCGCGTCCGCCTCGAGCGCGCCGAACAGGTCTTCAAGGCTCGGCTGGCTGAACCAGCGGTCGATTGCGGCGAGTTTCTCGCGCTCCGTTTCGCGTCGGGCCATGAAGAAGAAATTTCGCAGCGAAGCCTCCGGCTCGCCGGTCATCGCGATGCTCTCCAACAGGGGCGTGAGGTTTTCCGCCTTCACACCATGCGTCGCCAGGCCGGAGAACAGCGCATCTCCCCACTTCACCCGCGTTCCGGTCAAACCGAGATAGAGGCCGTAATTGTCGGCCAAATCGGGCAGGAGATGGCTGGCGCCGACATCCGGAAAGAAGCCGATGCCGACCTCGGGCATGGCGAAAACCGCGTTCTCCGTCATGATGCGATGGGAACCATGGCACGACACGCCGACGCCGCCGCCCATAACGATGCCGTCGATGAGCGCGACATAGGGCTTCGGATAGCCCTCGATCAGGGCGTTGAGGCGATATTCATCAGCGAAGAAATCGACCGGCGGGTTCTCCCGGCTGGTATGGATCGCCATCAGGTCGCCGCCGGCCGAGAACGCCCTGCCCTCTCCCTTGATGACGACGGCCGCGACAGACTTGTCGTGCCGCCAGTGGGTCAGCGCACGGGTCATCGCCTTGATCATGCGGTGGCTGACCGCGTTGAGCGCCTGCGGCCGCGTCAGCGTGATGACGCCGGCCAGACCCATGCGCTCGAAGCGCACTTCATCGCCTCCGCCGAACTCAACCAATTCCGTCTCGATCGCCAAATCGATCCTCCTCGCAGCCGCAGGCAAGTGCTATGCGGCGCGGCGGATCGCGTCAACGGTTCGGCCATGACAAGCGCGTCGGAGGATCGCAGCGAACACCGGCCGGCCCTGATGCGCCCTGCGCCGGCTGGCGCATCGGCCTGGTCGGCAATGAGGCGGCTGGCCGCATTGGTGGGAGAAGCCGCCTCGTGCTATCACCTCGCCGACAGGACCCCGTTTCGGAAAAAACTGCCGAGGCAAGCCAGATGAACAAGTTCAGCCCAACCAGGCCGTCCGGCGGCCGGAGCGTCGACGAGATAACCGCGTCTCGCCGTCTTCGCCGCCTGCGCAAGGCCGACTGGTCGCGGCGGCTGGTGCAGGAGAGCCGCCTGTCGGTCGACGATTTGATCTGGCCGATCTTCCTGATCGAGGGTTCGAATGTGCGTGAGCCCATTCCCGCCATGCCGGGCGCCTTTCGGCTCAGCGTCGATCTGGCGGTGAAGGAAGTGGAAAACGCGGCCAGGCTGGGCATTCCGGCGGTTGCGCCCTTTCCCAACATTGCGCCGGGCCGCAAGGACGTGACCGGTTCGCACATTCTCGATCCCGACAATCTGATCAACCGGGCGACGCGCGCGCTGAAGGATGCGGTTCCGGAGGTCGGCGTCATCACCGACGCCGCGCTCGACCCTTTCACCAGTCATGGGCACGACGGCATCTTGCGCGACGGCATCATCGTCAACGATGAAACCGTGGGCCAGGTCGCCGCGGCGGCGGTCCTGCAGGCGGCCGCCGGCGCCGACATCATCGCGCCGTCCGACATGATGGATGGACGCGTTGGCGCTATCCGCGACGCCCTCGACGCCAACGGTTTTCAGGACGTTGCCATCATGTCCTACGCCGCCAAGTTCCAGTCGGCGTTCTACGGGCCTTACCGCGAGGCGGTCGGCACGCTGGGCCTGCTGAAGGGTGACAAGAAGACCTATTACATTGACCACGCCAATTCCGACGAGGCGGTTCGCGAGGCCGAACAGGACATCGCAGAAGGCGCCGACATGCTGCTGGTCAAGCCCGGCCTTCCCTATCTCGACATCATCAGGCGCCTGAAGGATGAATTCCAGATGCCCACTTTCGCCTATCAGGTGTCGGGGGAGTACGCGATGATCAAGGCCGCCGCAGCCAATGGCTGGATCGATGGCGAAAAGGCGATGCTGGAATCGCTGCTCGCCTTCAAGCGCGCCGGGTGCGACGGCATCCTGACCTACTTCGCGCCGGAAGTAGCGCAACTCCTGCGCTAGAACCGCTTTTCAAATTGTGCATGGCTTCCCACGCAGGCGACCGCTTGCGCCGCCTCTTTTCGAGCAGCAGCAAGCGACCAGCCCTGGCTTCCGCGACACCTACACGCACGAATCGATGGATGGCGGCTGCCAAGTGGCATTTCTTCAGCAAGTTCGACAGAACGTGAACCCAGCTGAAGATTTGAACAGGAAAATCAATCTCTTAAGCTGTCAATCCTGAATAGTTCAAGCTTGGACGTTTCCGGATAAACTTTGTTACTAGCGCCGACCAAACCCGAACGCTAGGTTGCCGCCACACGATCTCTTGGGCTTGAGGGATCAAAACCCGCGCTTAATCGTTATGGTGCGGTTTGGGAGGAGGTCGAGGACGGTTGCCCGGAACCTCATCAAAACAGAAGCCGGTACGCGGCAGCACTTCCGGACTCGGGCGGGTCGTTCGGAAGACAACGCTGCGTGCACGATATCGAGGATGACCCATGCCGAACTCAGCAGACTGGACGGAAAACGACCAAACCCCTGACAACCCATATGGCAAGAGCGAGGATTACGAAGGGTTCCTGGATTACCTCGGGGACCTCGGAAGAAGCCTGACCCCGGCGATCGCCGCCAACCCTCTCAAGATCAATGTCTACGAACTGAACGATCACCCCGAATACAAGGCTGCCGTGATCGGCGCGTTGCAACAGTGGGCAACGGTGACGCCGCTTCAGTTCGAAATTATCGACGACAGGCCGTTCAACGGCGTTTCCGGGCCTTACGATGGCGTCACGGACTGGATTGAAGTCGTCAGTCCTGAAGTCGGCGAGGAAGACGACGGCAGCGCCTATTCGGCCAACAGATATGTCAGCATCGGCCAGCGGTTCCATGACACTGAGCCGGACAAGACCGATCTGGGCGGCTACGTCTTCGATTCATACATTCATGAGTTTGGCCACGAGTTCGGCCTGAACCATCCGGGCCTTTACAACTACAGTGGCCCCGGCGGCGTGCAGATCAATTATTTGAACAATGGCACGTGGATTTACGACCGCCAGCAGTACAGCGTGATGTCCTATTTCGACGGCATCGATGTCGGGGAGACGACGCGCTGGTCACCGACGACGCCCCTGCCGGCTGACATCGAAGCCGTTATCCGCCGCTTCTTCTCCACTGTCGACAGTGCCGGCGTTCGCACCTACCAGGAGATCCAGCTTAACACCGGCAATGACAGCTACGGCTTCGGAAGTTCAAAATACGGCTACGAGCTGACTTCAGAAGGCCAGACGCACGATATCGGCTTCGTCATCCACGATACCGGCGGCAATGACACCATAGATTTCTCCGGCTCCACCTCCGGGACCATCCTCGACCTGCGCGCCGGCAAGTTCTCCAGCGTTAACGGACACAACAACAACGTCTCGATTTTTGCCGGACATAACGCGGACCAGACCGGCTACTACATCGAAAAGGGCATCGGCAGCGCCTTCGACGATACGATCATCGGCAATGACGGCAACAACACGATCGATGGTGGACGCGGCACCGACCACATGGCCGGAGGCGCGGGAGACGACGTTTACTACGTCGATTCCGAAGACGACATCGTGCTCGAACTTGCAGGCGGGGGAAACGATACCGTCATCGTGACGAACCGAAACGTCGACATCAGCAGTATCGAGAACGTCGAACACATCTTTGTGGTGCCGACGAGGACCACCCCTCCTCCAAGGATCAGCAACGCGCTGCCCACGAGCGTGCCTACCGACACGCCGATCGACGGCGATGGGCAGGACAACACGATCGATGGCGGCGCAAATGGCGATATCATTCGTGGCCTCGGCGGTGACGATATCCTTATCGGCGGCCGCGACACGCTCGCCAGCCGCGACATCAACAACACGATCGACATCGAGGATCTGGAAGACCAGACCGAGACGGACGACGGCGACGACTGGCTCTACGGTGGCGCCGGCAATGACGAACTTTACGGCGGCGCCGGCAACGACCGGCTCTATGGCGGCGCGGGGAACGACACGATGTACGGCCAGGCTGGCCGGGACGTGTTCTACGGCGGGGCTGGCGTCGACACCGTCGACTACAGCAAGGAAAGCCCGTTCCAACTGCTCGTCAATCTGAACCTCAACATCGCCAGTGGCGGCACGGGGTCGGGCGATCTGTTCTACAGCATCGAGAATCTGATCGGCTCCGACGACCGTATCGACCGCTTCATCGGCACCGCCGATGACAACTACTTCCAGGGCCTCGGAGGCGGGGATTACTTCAACGGCGGCGATGGCGACGACGTGCTGGATAGCGGCCGCGATGGCGACATCGTCTATGGCGAAGGTGGCAACGACACGATCATCGGCGGCGCCGGTCAGGATTATCTGGACGGCGGTGCTGGCATTGATACCGTCGTGTATCGCGGCAGTTCGGCTGGCGTGACGATCGACCTCGCGAACGGCGAAGCTCGCGGCGGTGATGGCGACGGGCCTGTCCAGATCGTTGGCCGAGGAACGCTGATCAAGCATGACATATTGGTCGGCTTCGAAAATGCCACCGGTTCCGCGTTCGACGACCATATCTTCGGCACGAATCAGAGGAATGTCCTCAGCGGTGGAAACGGCGACGACTTCCTGACCGGCGGCGGAGGCAAGGACCTGCTTGAAGGCGGCGCCGGTAGCGACACAGCAGACTATTCTACGTCGATCAGCGGCGTTGTCGCCAGCCTCCAGCGGGGTGGACCGACGGAAGGCGATACCTACCGTTCGATCGAGAACCTTGCCGGTTCCGGCCAGAACGATCGCCTCACAGGCAATGCCGCGGCCAACGTTCTCACCGGCCAGGGCGGCGACGACAGGTTGGATGGAGGCAATGGCGACGACGTCCTGAACGGCGACTTCGCCGACAATTCGCCGCCACCGCCCGGCCCCGTGCTGGGCACGGGATACACTACCTTGGGGCCAGACGCGGCAAACAACTCGATCGCAACCGCCTTGGACATCACTGAAAACTTCTCGCTGGCCTCGGATGCCGACATCTTCGATTCGACGACGGTGCCTCACACGACGGTCAACGCGACGGGAAATGGCCAGGCCGGCTACTACAGACTCGACCTCGTCGCAGGATCGACCCTGACGATCGATATCGATCACATCGCCGACCCGGATGTTTTCGACAGTTGGATCCAGTTGCGCTCGGCCGATGGTACGGTGATCGCCGACAATGATGACGGCGGAAGTGACCCCGGTTCGACCAACGGTCGGGATTCAAGCCTGAGCTTTGCCGTCATTGAAACGGGCACCTACTATATCGCCCAAGGCAGCTGGACTGGGCCGAGCACTTGGACGGCTGCGGTCCCCGTCGGTGAAACCTATGAGTTGAACGTATCGGTGGCTCCTTCTGAGGAACCGACTCCTCCCGGTACGGCTGGCCTTGACGTTCTGAACGGCGGCAATGGCGCCGATTTGCTCGACGGTGGCGGCAAAGCCGACGTCCTGACCGGCGGCAACGGCGAAGATGCGTTCCGCTTCAGCACGCAACTCGGAAGCGACAACATTGACCGGATCACCGACTTCAACGTGAGCCAGGATACGATCCAACTCGATGATCTGGTCATGAGCGCCTTGGGTGCTGTCGGCGACCTCGTCGCGGCGGCGTTCCATAAAAGCGTCGCGGGCGTGGCGCATGACGCTACCGACCGCGTGATCTATGACACCAACGGCGGCCAACTCTGGTATGACGCCGATGGCAACGGCGCTGGCGCGGCGCTTCAGATTGCCCGGCTCTCCGCCGGCCTGAACATCACCGCGTCAAACTTCGTGGTGATCTGACCACTCTTGAAAGGGTCGCCCTGTGGCGGCCCTCA
>DATDBN010000030.1:0-81918 GCA_036524835.1 Mesorhizobium sp.
CGCATCCAGCCCAGCAACGAGCCATCCAGCGTGGGCAGGTGCCGCAAGAACACCAAATCGCCGGCAAAGAAGGTGCGCGTCCGGGCATCGAAGGCGGTCAGGTCATTGTCGGTGTGCGCCGCCTTCCAGGCGCGAAGTGACAATGTCCTGCCACCAAGGTCAATGTCCATGGTCGCGTCGACCGTCACGGTTGGTAGAACGATTTCGATGCCCTTCATCATCTCCTCGCCCAACTGGCGGCGATAGCTTTGCAGGTAGAACGGTCCCCGCGCCTCCAGCGCGCGCGGCAGATTCTTGTGTCCGACGATAGTAAGACCGGGCTTACGAAATGCGGCATTGCCGAAAATATGATCCGGGTGCATGTGAGTGTTGACGAGATAGCGCACGGGTTTGTCCGTCACGGCCTCCAGGGCTGCGATGAACGCTTTCGCCTCGACAATGCTGCCCCCGCTATCGATCACGGCGACACACTCGCCGCCGATGACCGCTGCGATGTTGCAGATCGCGCCGTGATTTTCAGGCGCCATGATCTCATCGACGCCTCCGAATACCAGCACCCCCTCGGCAATCTCGTCCAGCCGCACGGAAGCGCTGGAGGCAGCGTTCGCTGCACTGCGAAAGCCCGGCGCCGACAGGCACAAAGCGGTAGCCAAGCCGCCCCGGATCAGGGACCGGCGTGTCTTAAGCACCGTTGCGCCCGATCGTCAGATGTCTTGTCCCTTGTCCGGGTAGGCGCATTTCCATCGGATGATCTTCAGTTTGGGATGCGTTTCGGACCATTTGGCCATCTCCGCCGGCGCCAGGAACATACACTGCATCAACGACCCGTGGCTTTCGAAATAGAGGTGCTCGTCGTGACAGGCATTGCCATTGGCTGCCATGCAGACGGTGAGAATGAGATCGACTATGTTCATCGACGCATCGCCTTCCCTGAAGCGAGTACGGTGCCCAAATCAACTACGCAGGTTTGGTGCCGGCGGTTTCAGCGGCCTTTCCAATTTTCCAAGCCGGTTGTCGGCTTAAGATAAGGCGGCTCCAACCCTGTCGTCAAACATGTTGGGCGGGGTCGTATCCGGAGGAGCGGCCAGCCATCCCGGTCCCCATCTCGCCGCTTGGTGCAACGCGCCCGTGGGCCCACCGGCTGCAAGCGGCTCCAACGCGACCATGCACCGCACAGCTCGGCCGCGGAACATGTACTGACGAACAATTGACATGATCGCATGCACCTCTACGCTCGATCGACGCAGCGCCGTACCCGGGAGGAGTGGAAGGGTCGCCGCAACGGATCATGGCATCTGCGAAAATCCATCTGGGCATCTAAGACTGAAAGAGGAAATGCCATGCGGTTTATCGCAACACTCGCAACCGTCTCGGTTGTCATGCTTGCATCCAGTCAAAGCTGGGCGCAGGACGCGGCGGCTGGTGAGAAGGTCTTCGCGAAGTGCAAGGCTTGTCACACCACGGACGACAAGAACAAAGTCGGCCCTTCGCTCAAGGGATTGTTCGGCCGCACAGCCGGCACCCATGCCGGCTTCAAATATTCGCAGGCCATGACCGACGCCGGCAAGGGCGGCCTCGTCTGGGACGAAGCCAAACTCAAGGAATATCTGCACAGCCCCAAGGCCATGGTGAAAGGCACGAAGATGGCCTTTGCCGGGCTCAAGGACGATGCGGACATCGTCAACCTCGAGGCCTATCTCAAGCAGTTCCCGTAAGCAGCGGATACCGACCACAAGGGAGCCTACGGGCTTCCCTTCTTGCTGCTGACGTTTCAGCGCAGCCATCCTGGGCCGGTGCCGAAGAGAACGGAATTGGTTTCGGAGAACTCCGCCAACGACCAAGGGGAGCCTGACGGCTCCCCTTCTTATTGCGCAGGGTTCAGGCGGCTTCGGCCTGGCGCAGGGCGGCCGGCAATTGGTCTAAGCTGTCGAGTATGAGATCGGCCCCCAAATCTTCGACGGCAATGGTCGTGTAGCCGCCACGGATCAGCACCACGGGCATGCCGGCGGCGCGTGCGGCGCCGACATCCGCCTTGCTGTCGCCAACCATGATGGCGTCGGCAGGCTCCACACGCATCTTCTCCAGCGCCAGCAGCAGCGCGTCGGGGGCCGGCTTCTTGGCGACCACCGCGTCACCGCCGATGACGGCCTTGAACAGATCCAGAAGGCCGAAATGGAGCAGGATCTGACGCGTTGCCGCCTGCGGCTTGTTGGTCACCACACCAAGCAAGGCGCCGCGCACATGCAGGACGGCGAGCGATTCCCGAACGCCCGGCAGCAGCGTGGTGCGGTTCGTGGTGTGCCTGAGATAGATCGGCGCCATGTCGCGCAGCGCCTGGGCCAGTTCCGCGCCCGCCAGCGGCTGGCCGGCTGCGGCAAACGCTCGCTCCACCAGCTTCTCCACGCCATTGCCGATCATCACGGTGACTGCCGCAACGGTCTGACCGGGCAGGCCGCGCGTTGCCAGAAGCTCATTGACCGCGACTGTAATATCGGGCGCTGAGTCGATGAGTGTGCCGTCGAGATCGAACAAGATCGCCTTAGGGAATCCCCGCCCTACGATGGTCATGCAGCAGAATCCTTCCATTTGATGGAACAGCCGATAGAGGCGATCTGGTCTCGCGGCCCGTTGCCCGTGCGGGCAACCTGCCGCATCGCCTGGTAGAGATCGCGCCGCAGTTCCGCCGCGCCTTCCTCCTTGCGGGAGGCATCGAGCCGGCCGCGATATTGCAGCGTCAGATCACCGTTGAAGCCGAAGAAGTCCGGCGTGCAGGCTGCGCTATAGGCGCGCGCCACCGATTGGTCCTCGTCATAGAGATAGGGAAAGGAGAATTCATGCGCGGCGGCGAAGTCCTTCATCCTGGCGAAGGAGTCTTCCGGATAGGCGACGGCGTCGTTGGAGCTGAGGGCCACGAAGCCCACGCCCTCCGACCGGAGATCATTGGCGTCGCGCACGATGCGCTTGATCACCGCCTTCACATAGGGGCAGTGGTTGCAGATGAAAGCGACGACCAGGCCGTTCGGGCCGGCGCTGTCGAAAATCGAATGCGTCAGCCCATCGACCCCGGGCAGTTTCGCCTCGACGGCCGGCCAACCGAAATCGCAAACGGGTGGCGTAGCGGCCATGTCACGCGGCTTTCTTTATGGCGCCATCGGACGCGGCGCGGATTGCGGCAATGTTCCTAGCATAGGCGTCTTCGCCATCCTTGAATATCGCCGATCCTGCCACCAGCACGTCTGCTCCGGCCGCGGCAACCAATGGCGCGGTCTCCGGCGTCACGCCGCCGTCGATCTCGATATGGATCGGGCGGCTGCCGATGAGCGCCTTCACGCGCCGAACCTTCTCGATGACGGATGGGATGAAAGCCTGGCCGCCGAAGCCCGGATTGACGGTCATCAGCAGGACCAGATCCAGCCGGTCGAGCACATATTCGATGACGCTTTCCGGCGTCGATGGATTGAGCGAGACGCCGGCCTTCTTGCCGAGGTTGCGGATAGCCTGCAGTGAACGGTCGAGATGCGGCCCGGCCTCGGCATGCACGGTGATATAGTCGCAGCCCGCATCGGCGAAAGCGGCGAGATAAGGATCGGCGGGCGCGATCATCAGATGGCAGTCGAACACCTTGTCGGTGCGGTTGCGCACCATCTTGATGATCGGCGGACCGAAGGTGATGTTAGGCACGAAGTGCCCGTCCATCACGTCGAGATGGATCCAGTCGGCGCCCGCACGCGACACCGCCTCGATCTCGTCGCCGAGCTTCGAGAAGTCGGCCGAGAGGATGGAAGGGGCGATGATTGTCTTGCCGGTCATTTCTCTATTTCTCCAAGTCCAGCCGCCTTGTTGCCCGGCATCGTGAAAACCCGGCTCGCCCTTATGTCTTCCGCCGAGATCGTGGACAAGGCCCTGGCGTCGAGCGGGCCCGTTGAGCCCTCGAACAAGCGGTTGGCTTGCCTGAGCCGCGCCCTGTCCAGCGCGTTGCGGATCGAGCGGGCATTGGCGAAATGCGGCTGCGTGCGGCGCTTAGCGATATAATCCGTCAGCGCATCCGAGCCCTGTTTGTCCAGGTGATAATTCTGTGCGCCAAGCATCGTCTCGGCAATGCGGAACAGCTCGTCATTGGTGTAGTCGGGAAAGTCGATGTGATGGGCGATGCGCGAGCGGAAGCCCGGATTGCTCTCGAAGAAGCGATCCATCCGATCGGAATAGCCCGCCAGGATCACGACCAGATCGTCGCGCTGGTTCTCCATCACCTGCAGCAGGATCTCGATCGATTCCTGCCCGTAGTCGCGCTCGTTTTCCGGACGGTAGAGATAGTAGGCCTCGTCGATGAACAGAACGCCGCCCATCGCCTTCTTGAGGATCTCCTTGGTCTTTGGCGCGGTGTGGCCGATATACTGGCCGACGAGATCGTCGCGCGTCACCGAGACGAGATGCCCCTTGCGGATATAGCCCAGGCGATGCAGCAGGTCGGCCATGCGCAGCGCGACGGTGGTCTTGCCCGTGCCGGGATTGCCGGTGAAGCTCATGTGCAATGTCGGCGTCTCATGCGCCAGGCCCATCGCCTTGCGCGCCTTCTCGACCAGCAGCAGCGCGGCCGTCTCGCGGATGCGTTTCTTCACCGGAGCAAGTCCGATGAGTTCGCGATCGAGCACGGCCAGAACATCCTTGACGCCCGAGCTCTCGAACTCCGAGCGGAGATCGACGGCGGTGGGGAGTTCCTGGACTTCGGCTTCGGCTGGTTCTGACATAATCTACTTTCCTGTCTCGCGAGAGCGCGACATCTCCGTTTACCCTCACCTTGTGGGGAGGGTCGGCGAACAGACGAAGCGCAGCGAAATCTGTGAGACGGGGCGGGGGTAACGGGTCTTGGCTCGACCCCCACCCCGACCCGCCACGCAGGTCGCCCCTCCCCACAGGGGAGGTAAAGCTGCGCTTACGAGTACCGCGACCCGGACGGCCGGTCGACCACATAGGACTTGGTGGTGTAGCGGGTGTTGCGGCCCACGCCTTCCTGACGCTCCAGCCGGAAGCCCGGTTCTTCGGCCGGCCGGTTGACGATGAAGGAAAGCCGGACCGATTCCCAGCCCGGCGAAGCGTCGAAAGCGACGACGCGGATATAGCGCTCGCCATAGACTTTGCGGCACTCCTTCAGTTCGAACATGAGTGCGGCCGCATCCGGATTGTCGAACATCGGGTGGCCCCACATGTCCCAATAGGTGTTGCGCGGATGCGGATCGTCGGTGAACTCGAGGCTGACGGCCCAGCCATTGTTGATGCAGTACTGAACCTGGGCGGCGATCTGGTCGTCGGTCAGGTCGGGAAGGAAGGAGAATGCTCCTTGGGTGATGCGCATGATGAAATCTCCATTGTTTGCGAGTTCATCTGCCCCTCATCCTTACCCTCTCCGTGAAACGGGGGAGAGGGGGGTCATCACCGTCTTGCCATCCGCCAATTTTCGCAATCTGCGAAGTGGTTGGCGGGTGGTCCCTTCTCCCCGTTTTTCACGGGGAGAAGGTGCCGGCAGGCGGATGAGGGGCAGTTTCAATTCATTTTCGTCGCTTACTCCGCCGCCGTCGCCACCGGCACGAAATCCGGCGAGTCGGTGGAGGCGTAGTTGAAGGTGACGTCCTTCCAGATATCCAGCGCCTGCTTCAGCGGCAGGCAGTGGCGGGCAGCCTCGACGAGAATCTGCGGGCCTTCGTTGACATAGTCGCGGCCCGAATTGCGGGCGAAGATCATCGCTTCGAGGGCAACGCGGTTGGCGGTCGCGCCAGCCTGGATGCCTGCCGGGTGGCCGATCGTGCCGCCGCCGAACTGCAGAACGGTATCCTCGCCGAGCAGGTCGAGGAGCTGGTGCATCTGGCCGGCATGGATGCCGCCCGACGCGACCGGCATCAGCTTGTTGAGCGATGCCCAATGCTGGTCGAAGAACACGCCGTTCTCCAGCCGCATCGGGTTAAAGTCGTCGCGGCAGATGTCGTAATAGCCCTTGGTCGTCGCCGGGTCGCCTTCCAGCTTGCCGACGACCGTGCCTGCATGGATGTGGTCGACGCCGGCGAGACGCATCCATTTGGCGATGACGCGGAACGATACGCCGTGGATCTTCTGCCGCGTATAGGTCGAGTGACCCGCGCGGTGAAGATGCAGGATCATGTCGTTCTTGCGCGCCCATTTGGCCATCGACTGGATCGCGGTGTAGCCGATCACCAGATCGATCATGACGATGTTGGAGCCGATCTCGTGCGCGAATTCGGCACGCTCATACATGTCCTCCATCGTTCCGGCGGTGACGTTCAGGTAGGTTCCCTTGATTTCGCCCGTCTCGGCCTGCGCCTTGTTGACCGCTTCCATGCAGTACAGGAAGCGCTCGCGCCAATGCATGAAGGGCTGCGAGTTGATATTCTCGTCATCCTTGGTGAAGTCGAGGCCGCCCTTGAGCGCTTCGTAGACGACACGGCCATAGTTGCGGCCCGACAGGCCGAGCTTCGGCTTGACGGTGGCGCCCAGCAGCGGCCGGCCGAACTTGTCGAGGCGCTCGCGCTCGACGACGATGCCGGTTGCGGGACCCTGGAAGGTCTTCACATAGGCGACGGGCAGGCGCATGTCCTCAAGGCGCAGCGCCTTAAGCGGCTTGAAGCCGAACACGTTGCCGATGATCGACGCCGTCAGGTTCGAGATCGAACCCGGTTCGAACAGGTCGAGGTCATAGGCGATATAGGCGAAGTATTGGCCGGGCGCATTTGGCACCGGATCGACGCGGTAGGCCTTGGCGCGATACTTTTCCTTGGCGGTAAGGCGATCGGTCCAGACGACCGTCCAGGTCGCGGTCGACGATTCACCGGCGACGGCCGCCGCCGCCTCGATCGCGTCGACGCCGTCCTGCGGCGTGATGCGGAAAAGGGCGATAACGTCGGTATCCTTCGGTTCGTAGTCGGGCTCCCAATAGCCCATCTTCTTGTATTCCATGACCCCGGACTTGTAGCGGTCGGCGCCGGTGACGGTTGATGACTTGGCCATTGTAATGGTCCCTTTCCTGATCCCTTAGGCGGCTTTGGCGGTGGCGATATGCGGGTCGAGTTTTCCCGCGGCATAGCGTTTGGCCATCTCGTCGAGTGGAATGACCTTGATCTTGGAGGCGTTGCCCGCAGTCCCGAACTGCTCGAGCCGGTCGCGGCACAGGTCGCGCATGGCGTCCATCGCCGGCTTCAGGAATTTGCGCGGGTCGAATTCCTTGGGATTCTGCGCGGCGATCTTGCGGAATTGTCCGGTCATCGCCATGCGGCAGTCGGTGTCGATATTGACCTTGCGAACCCCGTTGCGGATGCCGCGCACGATCTCGTCGACCGGTACGCCATAGGTCTGCGGCATCTCGCCGCCGAAGGCGTTGATCACATCCTGCAATTCCTGCGGCACCGACGACGAGCCGTGCATGACAAGATGCGTATTCGGCAGCTTGCGGTGGATCTCTTCGATGACGCGCATCGCCAGGATGTCGCCGTCGGGCTTGCGCGTGAATTTGTAGGCCCCATGCGACGTGCCGCAGGCAATGGCCAGCGCATCGACCTTGGTGCGGGCGACGAAATCGACGGCCTGGTCCGGATCGGTCAGCAGCTGGTCGTGCGAGAGCGCGCCTTCCGCACCATGCCCGTCTTCCGCTTCGCCCTGGCCCGTTTCGAGCGAGCCGAGCACGCCCAACTCCCCCTCGACCGAGGCGCCGACCCAATGGGCCATGCGCGCCACCCGTTCGGAGACCTGGACATTGTACTCATAGTCGGCGGGCGTCTTGGCGTCGGCCAGCAGCGAACCGTCCATCATCACGGATGTGAAGCCATGGCGGATCGCCGACATGCAGGTGGCTTCGTTGTTGCCGTGATCCTGGTGAATGCAGATCGGGATGGTCGGATAGATTTCCGCCAGCGCGTCCATCATCTTGGCCAGCATGATGTCGTTGGCATAGCTGCGCGCGCCCCGGCTTGCCTGAATGATGACCGGCGCATCGCAAGCCTTGGCGGCCTCGAGGATCGCCAGCCCCTGCTCCATATTGTTGATGTTGAAGGCCGGCACGCCGTAGCCATGATCGGCGGCGTGGTCGAGCAATTGTCTCAGGGTGATCTTGGCCATGCAATGTCCTCTCAGGCAATCAGCCGGCGTGCCGTTTCGGCGACGGCATCGGCAGTTATGTTGAAGTGGCGGTAGAGGTCCGGCGCCGGCGCGCTGGCGCCAAAGCCGTTCATTCCGATGAAGGCGCCGTTCTCGCCGATCCAGCGGTCCCAACCCATGCGGGCCAGTGCCTCGATGGCGATGCGTGGCGCCGAGCCCAGGACATCGGCGCGGTACTTCGGATCCTGCTCCTCGAACTTCTCCCAGCACGGCATCGAGACGACCGCCGCCGCGATGCCCTGCTCCGCCAACTGCTCGGCGGCATTGACGGCGATTTCCACTTCCGATCCGGTGGCGATCAGCGTGACGTCGCGCTTGCCCGCTGTTTCGCGCAGAAGATAGGCGCCGCGCGCCGAACGGTTTGTCGCTGTGTGCGCCTGCCGCAGCATCGGCAGGTTCTGGCGCGACAACACCAGCACGCTCGGGCGGTCGGTGGATTGAAGCGCAAGCTCCCACGCTTCCGCCGTCTCGATGATATCCGCCGGGCGGTAGACATCGATATTTGGCGTTGCGCGCAGCATTGCCACATGCTCGATCGGCTGGTGCGTCGGGCCGTCCTCGCCAAGGCCGATGGAGTCGTGCGTCATGACATAGATGACCCGCTGGCCCATCAGCGCGGAAAGCCGCATGGCGCCGCGCGCATAGTCGGTGAAGCAGAGGAAGGTGCCGCCATACGGAATGAAGCCGCCATGCAGCGCCAAGCCGTTCATGGCCGCGGCCATGCCATGCTCGCGAATGCCGTAGTGGATGTAGCGTCCGGCATAATCGCCGGGCGCAATGCGGCCCATGTCCTTCGTCAAGGTCAGGTTGGAATGCGTCAGGTCCGCAGAGCCGCCCACCGTGAGGTCGGTCGCGGTGTTGATGGCGCCCAGCGCCATCTCCGACGCTTTGCGGGTGGCGACCTTCGTTCCCTTCTCGACATGCTCCTTGCGGAAGGCATCCAGTGACGCCGACACCGCCTTCGGCAGGTCGCCTGCAATCGCATCCTCGAAGGCGCGGCGCTGCGGCGAGGCCGCCAGCCTCTTTTCCCAGGCGCGACGCGCCGACTGGCCGCGCTCGGCGACATTGCGCCAGGCGTCGATGACTGCATCCGGCACTTCGAACGGCGCGTGCGACCAACCGATATTGGCACGGGTGGCGGCGATCTCGGCATCGCCAAGCGGCGCGCCATGGGTCTTCTCGGAACCCTGGAGATTTGGCGAGCCTTTTCCGATGAGGGTCTTGCAGGCAATCAGCGATGGCTTGTCGGAAACCCTCGCGGCGGCGATGGCATCCGCGACGGCTTCCGCGTCATGGCCATCGACTTCGAAAACATCCCAGCCGGCCGCCCGGAAACGCGCCGGCTGGTCCATCGACGTACTGAGGGAGGTCGGCCCATCGATGGAAATCGAGTTGTTGTCCCAGAAAGCGATCAGACGGTTCAGCCGAAGGTGGCCGGCGAGGTCGATCGCCTCGTGGCTGATCCCTTCCTGCAGGCAGCCATCCCCGGCGATGACGTAGGTGTAGTGGTCGACAACATCGGCGCCGCGGCGGGCCGCAAGCATGCGTTCGGCCAGCGCCAGGCCGACGGCCGTCGAAATGCCCTGCCCCAGGGGTCCCGTCGTCGTCTCTATGCCAAGCGCGTGGCCGAACTCCGGATGGCCGGCCGTGCGGCTGCCCAGCTGGCGAAAAGCTTTCAGCTGCTCGATCGGCATATCTTCGTAGCCGAGCAGATAGTGCAGCGCATATTGCAGCATTGAGCCATGTCCGGCCGAGAGCACGAAGCGGTCGCGGTCCGGCCAATCAGGCTTTGACGGGTCTATGGTGATGAACCGGTTGAACAGCACCGTCGCGACATCCGCCATGCCCATCGGCATTCCGGGATGGCCGGAATTGGCCTTCTGCACCGCATCCATCGCCAGCGCGCGGATGGCATTGGCCATGTCCTTTTCGGAGACGAGCATCTCGGGACGTGCGACTGCGGCAGCCTGGCTCATGATAGTCTCCCGAGGTTTTGTCTGTGGGCGCTGATGTAGCATTCGATCGCCGCACCCATCCGGCGGCGCGAGGGATTGGCGGTCACGGCCTGGCGCGGTGCGGCATCGGAGGCCGCGGTATTTCCGACGGGCGAAAGGGCGATGTGCTCGGCGGGCGTCGTGTAACTGTCGTTGGTTTCCAGAAGCATGGTTCGCTTCTCCCTAAGACGCGCGCCGCTTGCGCTCGATGAGCTGCAGGATGAGCGGCGTCAGGATCAGTTGCATGGCGAGGTCGAGCTTGTTGCCCGGCACCACGATGGAGTTTGCCCGCGACATGAAGGATGAGGGGATCATCGACAGCAGGTAGGGGAAATCGATGCCGCGCGGATTTGCGAAGCGGATGACCAGCATCGATTCGTCGGCGGTCGGTATCCAGCGCGCGATGAACGGGTTCGACGTATCGACGATCGGCACGCGCTGGAAATTGATGTTGGTCAGCGCGAATTGCGGAATGATGTAGCGCGTGTAATCCGGCATGCGGCGCAGGATCACGTCCATGACCGCTTCGGTCGAATAGCCGCGGGTCGCCCGGTCGCGATGGATCTTCTGGATCCATTCGAGATTGATGACCGGCACCACGCCGATTTTCAGATCGGCATGCTTGGCAAGGTCCACCCTGTCGGTGACGGCGCAGCCATGCAGCCCTTCATAGAAGAGCAGGTCGCTCTCGCCGAATTCGCGCCACGGCGTGAAGGTGCCGGGAGGCGCGCCGTCGAAGAGCTTGGACTCCTCATCGTCATGGACATAGGTCCGGGTCTGGCCTCTGCCCTTCCGGCCATAATCGGCGAACACCTCTTCCAGCGTTTCCAGCTCATTGGCGTCGGCGCTGAAATGGGTGAAGTTGGGATTGCCAGTCTTCTCTTCCTCGGCGACCTTGGCGCGCATTCCCGCACGGTCGTAGCGGTGAAACGCATCGCCTTCGATGAAAGCAGCCTCGATCTTCTCGCGCCGGAAGATCTGCTCGAAGATGCGCTTGACCGAAGTGGTTCCCGCGCCGGACGAGCCAGTGATCGAAATGATGGGGTGCTTGGCTGACATGGATTCTTCTCAGGCTCGGAACAGGCCGCGATTGCCGAACAAGGGGTGGCGTTCGCCGATATTGCTGGGATCGGTGTGATAGCGGCCGATGCGCGCGACTTCCCGCGAAGAGCCGAACACAAGGGGCACCCGCTGGTGCAGATCTTCCGGAACGAGATCGAGGATGCGCTCCAGGCTGTCGGTGGCCGATCCGCCCGCCTGCTCGACGAGATAGGCGATCGGGTTTGCCTCGTAGACCAGCCGCAGCCTGCCATGGGCATAGCCCTTGCGCTTGTCGGCCGGATACAGGAACACGCCGCCTCGCATCAGGATGCGGTAGGTGTCGGCAACGAGCGAGGCGATCCAGCGCATGTTGAAGTCGCGCTCGCGCGGCCCCTCGCTGCCTTTCAGGCAATCGTCCACATAGAGGCGAACCGCCTCGTTCCAGTGGCGATAATTCGCTGTGTTGATGGCGAACTCGGACGTCCGCGGCGCGATGATGCGGCTCTCATGGAGCTGCACGAATGTGCCCATGCGTGTCGAGAAGACGAAGACATGCGTGCCGCTTCCGACGGACAGGACCAGCGCCAGCTGAGGCCCGTAGATGAAGAAGCCGGCTGCGAGTTGATTTCTCCCAGGTTGAAAAAAAGTGGCGGCCGGGTTGTCGCCCGGCACGCCGAGGGCTGGGAGTATGGAGAAAATCGTCCCGATCGAAACATTTGTCTCGATATTGGATGAGCCGTCGAGCGGATCGATGGCGACGGCCAGCGGCGCGTCCTTGTTCACCATGATCGGCAGTTCAAGTTCTTCGGACGCATAGAGCCCGACCGGGGCGTGGCGCATGGCGTCGAGAAAGATGTCGTCGGCGAAGACATCCAGATCCTTCTGGACATCGCCATCCGCATTCGTCCGCCCCGTGGAGCCCCCGCCGGCCCCTCCAAGGGCGCCCTGGTTGATGGTGTCGCGGACGCGAAGGGAAGCCTGAGCCAGCTGCCGGATGGTCTCGACGACTGCAGCACGCCTGCTGTCGCCGGCTGCGGCGAATGAGTTCAAGAATGCGTCCAGAGTGGCCGCGGCCATTGTGTCCTCCCGAACCTGCCAGGCCTCCTCGCCTCATCAGGTCAGCGCAACAGATCAGTCTCGCTACCTGTAGTAAATTTTAATGGCTTTACTTCTGGGCTAAAATTCCCTTATTGGGCGTATGCGCAATCTCTCGCTCAAACAGCTTCGTTCCATCCAGGAAATCGCCGCCCGCGGCAAAATCATCAATGCGGCCAATGCGTTAAGCCTGACGCCGCCCGCGGTAACCATCCAGTTGCGGCAGGCGGAAGAGGAATTCGGCCTCACCCTGTTCGACCGCACGACGGACGGCATGCGTCCGACCGCCGCAGGCCTCGCGGTTGTGGAGGCCGCCCAATCGATCGCGGAACTGCTGCGCGTGCTCGACGACCAGATCGACGCCATCAAGGGGGTTCGCGCCGGCAGCCTGAAGCTTGGCGTCGTGTCGACCGCGAAATATTTCGCGCCGCGCCTGATGGCCGCGTTCATCAAGCAGTATCCCGCCATCGAGATGCGGCTCTCGATCGGCAATCGCGCCGAGATCATTGCAATGCTCAAGGATCACGCGATCGACGTGGCGCTGATGGGACGGCCTGCGCGCGGCGTGCCGGTTCGCGCCGTAGCCTTTGGCGATCACCCGCTGGTCATCGTTGCGGCGCCCGAGCATCCCCTGGCCAAGGCGCGGGACATCACCAAAGAGCGCATAGCGGAGGAAACCTTCCTCGTTCGCGAACCCGGCTCCGGAACGCGAATCTCGCTGGAGATCTTTCTGTCGGACATCCCCGGGCGCATTGACGATCTCGGCGTCGAAATGGGCTCCAACGAGACGATCAAGCAGGCGGTGATGGCCGGGCTCGGCATCGCGTTCATATCAGCGCATACGATCGCGATGGAGGTCGAATTCGGCCGCCTTGCGGTGCTCGACGTGGAGGGAATGCCTATACGCCGCCAATGGTTCGGCGTGATGCGCGCTGACCGGACGCTTTCGCCGGCGATGGCGACATTCCAGGATTTCCTGATGCGCCAGGCCGCCGCCTATCTGCCGCTGCTGGGAAAGCTTTATCCCGAGCCAAGGTGAAGAGGGTCGAGCGTGGTAGCCTTCGCTGTCAGGATCCCAGCCAGCCTGCCGTCACGTCGGGCATGCTCGGCATAACTTCCGGCTCCTCAGTCGCCTTTCGAAAGCTAATCCCGCCATCAGTCATGGATTGAATTTCGACGGGTATGCCCGATGGGTCGACCGCAAGCAGCCCAACGAGTTCGGGCGGTGCGCTCAATACATACTGCTCTGCCGAGGCAAGCGCGGCGATCAGGCTTTCGCGGACGGTTGCCGCGTCCCAATCCGACGGCAAGCCCTTCACGGTTTCATATTGGACTGTGTGAACGGAGAGACCGCGCCGCCTGATTTCCTCGACTATACGCAGGGGCGAAAAATTTGGAGGCTTTCCAGCGGCCGCCATAACCAGCGGGCCCAATGGGGACATCTCCCTGGCGATCGTAACAAGGTCCACATAGTCCCTGGCCTTCGTCCGTGTCGCCGATGCAATAATTTTGTTCACTGCAAGATCAGCCTTTTGCAGACAGGCACCCCAGCGGTCGTCACGAACGAGGGGAAAGAAGCGGTTTTCGTCTCACTCATCCACTGGATCGTCGTGGACTGGCCGTTCTTGGAAACGGTCGCCTCAACACAGCCATAGATCTCCACGTCAATAGAGACGCGATATCCAGCCCTATTCAGTGTCTCAATGTCCCTGTTGGCTGCACCTCCGATCTCTTCATCCGTATCATGGAATATATCGATGTCGTCCGACTGCCTCGACCAGTCGACATTCAGTACAGAACCTCCAGCGACGTAGCTGCTGTCGCTTCTGTTGGCTGAAAGGTGCCGGATGATATCCGCCTGAAGCGTCGTCAGAATCATCCGTCAGGACGCCAGTTCGGCGAGAATGCGACGGCCCAAGTGAAAGGCGCGCGCATCTCCTCGTTCCATAAGAGCGGCGGCAACCACGGACGGACGCTCCGGCAAATCTGACGCCCGCGCGAGATCGACATTGTCGAAGATGCGAACCGAATATTTCTCGCCAGCTTCAGCGCACAGAGCCTCCAGACGCCGCTTGCTCGATCGATGCTCGAGTCGCATGCGCGCCGCGCTGGCAAGGATCTCCTCGCGGCGGGCATGCGGGACAAGCACCTCAACGCGCGCCAGGTCGGAAGCGCCGCCGGACTGTCTGTACTTTTGTACTCTCGCTCGCGCCGACATCTCATTCCTCTGCCGAAAGAAATAGATAGGCGTATCCCGGTTACGTGTCAAACATACCGCGAGGCCCCCTCCTTACAGTACCGGGTACCAAATGCCTTCGGCTATTTCTTCGGCAGCACTTCAGCGACCGTCTTAGCCAGGGCATAAAGTCGCTGCTCGATCAGCGTCGGAACCTCGCAGACGAAGGTGAGCGACTGGACGCGTTCCTCGAAAATGCGCGTTTCCCAGTTCAGCCGGTCAGTCATTTCCTGCACCTTGGCAATGTCGGTGTCCGGCTTGGCCTGCAAATCGCCAAGGGCGGACGCCTCCTTGCGCAGGCGCGCGGCGATGTCTGCCTGCCCGCGCGCATAGCGGCCAATGCCTGAAATGACCTGGCTGCGTTCGGCGTTCATGTGGTCGAACAGCCCCTGAGCCAGCATGGTGAGCCGACTGCCGGCATCCTCCGGCTTGAGCCCGCGCGCGAAGTCGCGGATCGATTGCTGCGCATCGGCGACCGGGATGCGGCGCTGCGCCAGTTCCTGCACAAGCGCTTCGACATCATTGTCCTTCGACCAGTCGGAGGCGGTTGCAGGCAGTTCGGGGCCGTTCCAAATCTGGCCGAGCGACAATTCCGGCACCTTGCGCTGGACGCATGGCCAGTCGGGATCGGTGCTCTGTGCCGCCTGGGACAGGCCCGCTTGAAGGAAAGACAAAAGCATGGCCGCGCAGATACCGGTCAGGGCATGTCTCATCCGTTTCCTCCTCCATCCTGTTTGCGCGTCATCAGGCCGCGTGAAGGGTCATAGGCGATGATGGCTCCGGTCAGGAAGATCACCGTGAACGCGACCACCACGCCCAGCGAGAGCCATTCGATCTGGCCGTAGAAGGCGAAGCGGATCAGTTCCACCACATAGGTAAAGGGGTTGGCCTGGCAGATGCGGAAGAGCAGCGGGCTCGATTCCTGCACCCGCCAAAGGGGATAGAGCGCGGCGGAAGCAAAATACATCGGGAAGATGACGAAGTTCATGATGCCGGCGAAATTCTCCAGCTTCTTGATCAGCGAGGAGAGCAACAGGCCGAGAGAACCCAGCATCAGGCCGCCGAGGAAGAGCGCCGGCAGGATGGTCAGATAACCGATTGCCGGCGGCTTGACGCCCCAGAACCAGGCGATGAGCAGAAACGCATACACCTGCGAGACGGCGACGGCCACGCCGGCCAGCAGCTTTGCGACAAGCAGGAACCAGCGCGGAAACGGGCTGACCAGCAGCGTGCGCATATTTCCCATCTCGCGGTCATAGACCATGGAAAGCGAAGATTGCATTCCGGAGAACAGCAGGATCATGCCGCACAGGCCGGGCGTAATGTAGACCTCGTAGAGCACATAGGTCTTGTAGGGAGGGATGATGGAGACGCCGAGCACCTGGCGGAAACCCGCGGCAAAGATGAAGAGCCACAGCAGCGGGCGCACCAGCGAGGAAATGAACCGCTCGCGCTGGTTCAGGAAACGCAGGCCCTCGCGCTTCAGCACGCCTTTCAAGCAGATCAGATACTGTCCAAATGTGAAGGCAGGCGCCGACACGGGGATGACGCTCATTTCGAGGCCTCCGCCCTGCCGCCGCTCAACATACCGAAGGCGGAGGCGACATCGTCCTTGCCGGTGGCCTTGACGACGTCCGATACCTTGCCGCTGGCAACAAGCCTGCCCTGGTTCAGCACAACGACATCGTCGTGCTCCTCGACTTCATCGATCAGATGCGTGGCCCAGAAGACGCTGATGCCCTCGGTCTCGACCAGCTTGCGGATATTGGCCAGGATGCCGGCGCGCGACTGCACGTCCAGTCCGACGGTTGCCTCGTCGAGCAACAGCAGCGGCGGCTGGTGCAGAAGCGCGCGGGCAATCTCGATGCGTCGCATCTGGCCGCCGGAGAGGCTGCCGGCCTTGTCGTGCAAGCTTCCGCTCATCTCGACGGTTTCGAGCAGCGAGGCGATGCGGCGGTTCGCCTCCACGGATCCGATGCCGTGCAGGGACGCGTGATAGGACAGGTTCTGGTAAACGCTCAGATCGGCATCAAGCGTGCGCGCCTGAAAAACGATACCGAGCCGCCGCAGCGCCTCGCCCGGGGCGCGGCGCACATCGTGACCGAAGATTCGGATCGCGCCCTGCCGAGTGTCGTAGAGATGGCTGATCAGCGAGAACAGCGTCGTCTTGCCGGCCCCGTTGAGGCCGAGCAAGACGGTGAAGCTGGCCGGCGCAATGGAAAACGAAACGTCGTCCAGCGCGCGCTTACGGCCATAGGAATGACTGACGGCCGCAACGTCGAGCGCCGGCGCCACGGCCCTGTCCGTGACTGTCCTCACATGCTGCACATTCAGCCTTCCCTGGAGCGATTTATGATTCAGAAGAATCGTTCAGTCGCTCCAACCCGTTACCTCCAGCGTTCCGAAGCGGAAAACGGCGACGCCGTTTTCCTGGAAACGCTCTCAAGCGTATTGCGATCCGCCTACTTGATCGTGATCGTACCCTTCATCCCCTTATCCGCCAAATCAGGCACCGACCATGTGTATATGCCAGGCCGGACAGTTGTGAACTGCACCTGAATCGTGCCGTCCGCGTCGAATTCCAGCCAAGCTGGAGCGCCGTTCATGTGAACTTCGAGATCGTTGATGACGATCTGGTTGTTCCACACATTGCGGAAGAGGTCGGTCTGGAACTTGTACTCCAAGCCGCCCGCCGCCGTGATTTTCCAGCGATAGCCCTGGCCGGCAATCAGCGTGAAGTCTTTCTGGTTGGCCGTGAACTGATCCTCCTTCGTGCCGAGAATGAGTTCGGGAACGTCCTTGCTCGCGCGCGTCGGCTTTTCCGCCCCCGCAGCAGGCGCGGCCGCTTCGGCGGCTGGCGCCTCGGCTGCATCGTCATCGTCGTCATCGGCTTCCTGGGCAATTGCGGAAGACAGCGCCATGGCGCCGCCAAGCAGCGCCGCCAGTGCAATCCTGCGATAGTTTCTCATCTGTTCCTCTCCTGATAAAATCTATTTCGGCGACACCACGACGCCCCACGGCAAAGAGCCGACCGTCACGGACTGCACCGGTTCGTCCGTCGCGACATCGATGAAGGTGATGTCGTTCGAGACGCCGTTGGTGCTGATGATCTGTTTCTGGTCGGGCGTAAAAGCCAGCTGCCACACGCGCTGGCCGACCAGGATGTATTTCTCCACTTCGAAGGTTTCGGCGTTGACGACCGCAACACGGTTGGCAGGCCCCAGCGCCACATAAGCCTTCTTGCCGTCTGCGGTGATGCGGATGCCGACAGGCTGGATCGACTCGGCGCGCAGGCCGGCAATCTCGAAGGTGATCTTGTGAACGACCTCGCGCGAAGCATTGTCGATAACCGACACCGTTCCGCCGATCTCGGCGCTGACCCAGGCCTGCTTGCCATCCGGCGTGAACTCGACGAAACGCGGGCGCGAATCGACCAGCACATTGTTGACGATCTCGTGGGTCGAGGTGTCGATGAAATGCGCCATGTTCGTCGTTTCCGACGTGTTGACCATCGTCTTGCCGTCGGGGCTGATGCCCATCCCTTCCGGCTCGACGCCGACAGGGATCTCGGTTACGACGCCCTTGCTCTCGATGTCGATGACGGTGACCAGATTGTCGTCCTCATTCGCGACGTAGAGGGTCTTGCCGTCCGGGGAGAGAACGAAGAGCTCCGGATCGGGACCGGATGGCAGCGAACCCACGATTTCGCTGGTTGCCGTATCGATGATCTCGATCGTGTCGTCGTCCGAAGCGCAGAGATAGACGAATTTGCCGTCATGCGAGATCGTGATGCCGCGCGGGCGCTGCCCGGTCTTGATGGTCTTGACGACCTGCATGGTGGTCGTGTCCACCACGCTGACCGTATTGTCCTTCTCGTTGGAGACGTAGGCCATAAAGGCCGAGGCCGGACTGGCCGCCGCCAGCCCCAGCAGGCCTCCCGCCAACACGATCGATCTCTTACGCATGCAAAACTCCTCCCATCCCGTTCTTGTGTCAGATCCGCCGCAGCTTATTTCAGGACGCACTTGGTCTCAGGCTGGTCGACGCCCAGCGTGTCGAGCTCTGAGACCTGATGCAGAAATCCTTCTTGGGGCGATGTGGTGATGACGCCCCGGCCGTCGCCGAGGAAGATCGGCTGGCGCAGCTGCCAGTTCCACTTGCGGAACGTCACCTTCTGTCCGCGAAAGGCGGCGACGGAGAAGCCGTCGGCGCGGATGAATTCCTCGATCTTCGCGGGGTCCGCGCCCTGCGTGCGGGTGGCCGCTTCGCCGATTATCCTGCTGGCCGTCCAGGCATTCATATCCTTCGACTGCATGCGCCGGCCGGATGCCTTTTCGAAGCGGTTCTGGATTTGCGCGCCGCCCCATTGCTCGCTGGCCGGATGCCAGGCCGATGGAATCATGCCGGCCGTGCCTGCGACGGGACGGGGAACCCAGTTGCGAAACGGGAGATAGCTCCCGAACACCTCGCTCTCATCGGCGACCAGCAGCACGTCATGCTCCGGCAGGTCCTGGGTAAAGACCGGCATCTGCTTCTGGATTTGCACCACGCCCGAATCGGTCTGCTTGGCGGTGCCGGTGTCCGTGAACTCCTTTTCGCCGACGATCTGTCCGCCAAACCGCTCGGCCGCGCGGCGCAGCGCGGCGGCAAAAAGCTTGTCGCGATCGTGCGACCCGGTAATCAGCGCCCATTTCGGCCATTGCTTCCAAACGAGATATTGCGCCAGTCCGTCAGCCAGCATGGAGCGCGTCGGCGCGGTGTGAAAGACGTTGATGCGGCAATCTTCCTCTCGCAGGCTGTCGTCGGTGTTGCCCACATTGAACAGCAATATGCCCGCATCCCGCGCCTTGTCCGCGATCGACAGAAGCTGCGGCGCGGAGATATCCGTCAGGACGTAGCGCTCGCCCTTGGCAACCATCTCGTCGAAAATCGCCGTCACATCCGCGTCGAACTTCACCTCGGTAACGTCGAGCGTGAATTTCTGCCCCATGAAGGAGCCTGTCGTATTGTTGTCCGCGATGCCGACCGTCGCGCCGGCAACGCCCTCGTCCCGGGGCGGCACGTCGAGCACAGACAGCGCAAGTGTCGGCTCATAGGCGCGCAAATAGCCGATTTTGATCTCGACGGCTTCCTTTGCCGGCTTTCCGGCAGGCTTCGCCGCAGGCGCGGCTCCCGGCTTGGTTTGCGGCGCGGCCTCTTGCGCAAGAAGCGGCGCAACATTGACGCTGGCGAAAAAAAGTCCGAAGGAAATGGCAAGAGTGGTTGGCACCGAACTCTTCATGCGTACGTTCTCAAAATGCGCACCACATCCCCTGATCCAGGGGAGAGTGGTGCAGTAGTCTCGGTGCCCGCCATGAACTTACAGTCACATTTCCGCTTAGCAAGGCCTTCCTTGCAACTTTTCGTGAGGCCACGGTCGACGGCCTGCCTGCCTGCCGGAGTTACCCTTCGATGACCAAGCTGCTTGCCAGCGTAACCGGCAAGACGGAGGCTCAAATCGCCTTCGCGGGCGGCGCTGATATCATCGACCTGAAGGACCCGACGGCCGGCGCCTTGGGCGCCGTGTCGCCTGCAACGATCATCGAGACGATTGCCGCGCTGGCCGGTCGCCGTCCCGTCAGCGCGGTGTGCGGCGACCTGCCCATGGAGGCGCGAAGCCTTTCGGCAGCGGCGGCGGAAATTGCCGCAACCGGCGTGGACTACGTGAAGGTCGGCTTCTTCCCCTCACCGGAAGCGGCGAATTGCGCTGCCGCACTGAAGCCGCTCGCCGGAAAAACGAAGCTCATTGCGGTGCTGTTTGCCGATCTCGAGCCGGACATGGAACTGTTGCCGGTGTTTAGCGGCTGCGGCTTCCATGGCGTCATGGTGGACACCGCCCGCAAGGGAAACGGCCGCCTGCTCGATCACCTGCCGCCGCTCCGGATTCCATCGTTCATCAGGCGGGCTAAAGCGCTGGGACTGATGACGGGGTTGGCGGGATCGCTGGAGGAGCCGGACATTCCTCGCCTGCTCCCGCACAATCCCGATTTTCTTGGCTTTCGCGGCGCACTTTGCGGAAGCGGCGGCCGGACCGGTGCTCTTGACCCCGACGCGGTGGCGCGCATTCGATCGCTCATCCCGGAGGAGGAGACGACCAGCCGCGCGGCGCGGGTGGACTACCGCCTGCTGGCGGCACGCGGTTACTCCCCGGACAGCGCTGACCTCTCGCTGAAAACCAACCGCATCTTCGTGCGCGATTTCGTGCTGCCGGTGGAAATCGGCGCCTATAGCTTCGAGCACGGGCACAGCCAGAAGGTGAAATTCGACGTGACGGCCGATGTCGTGCGCACCGTCAGCAATCCGGAGGACATGCGCCATGTGTTCTCCTACGACGTCATCATGGACGGCATCCGCGCGATCGTTGCACGTGGCCACGTTCAGCTCGCCGAGGCCCTGGCCGAACAGGTGGCGGCGCTGGTCCTGGAAGATCCGCGCGTGGTGCGCATCATCGTTCGCGTGGAAAAGCTTGAGATCGGGCCCGGAGGCGTGGGCGTCGAGATCGAGCGAACCCGCTCCAAGGATCGCGTAGCAGCCGTACCCTCCCCGCTGCCCACTGCCGCCGTCGCGCCCCCCGCGGGAAAGAAGGGGGCGACATCGTGAAATCCGCCGTCGTCAAGCTCGGCGGCAGCACGGCGCGCGAGCCGCAATTGCAAGGCTGGGTCGATGCCCTTGCCGGCGCGCCGCTTCCGCTTGTCATCGTGCCGGGCGGTGGACCTTTCGCCGATGCTGTGCGCGCCGCGCAAGGCGCGCTCGGCTTTTCCGACCGCGCAGCGCATGCGATGGCCATCCTGGCGATGGAACAGTTCGGCCATTTGCTTCTCGACCGTGATGCCCGGCTGATCCCGGTGCGAACGCTGGCCGAGATCGAGCGCGCTGCGGCGACCCGCCGCTCGGCTGTTTGGCTGCCCGCGACGATGGCTCTTGCGGCCCCTGAAATCGAGCAAAGTTGGCGTGTGACATCCGACTCCCTGGCCGCCTGGCTGGCGGGCACGCTGGACGTCCAGAGGCTGGTGCTGATCAAGCAGAGCGATGATTTCGACGGCAGCGACACCGTTGCGACGCTGGCGGCGCGCGGGGTGGTCGACGCGGCATTCTCCGCGATGCTTTCCGAACCCGTGGTCCTCAATGTTGCGGGGCCCCGCCATCTGCCGGCTGCAATCACCATGCTTGGCTCGGGCGCCTTGCCCGGCCTGCACATTGCGCACGCCGCGCCAGCCCTGCGGCGGGCCGGCTAGGCGATGGTGAAACTGCATACGCCGCGCTGGGCCTGGGCGCTGACAGGCTCCGGCCACTTCTTCACAGAAAGCTTCGCATTGATCCACGAGTTGGAGCATTGCGACGTCTTCGTCTCGAAGGCGGCGGAAGAAGTGCTGCGCATGTACAAGCTCAAGCTGGATTTTCCCAAGACCACGCGCGTGCTGCACGACAAGACGGCGAGCTCTGTGCCCGTTGGCGGTTTCTACTACGGCGTCTACCACACCGTCGTCATCGCCCCGGCGACATCGAACACGGTGGCGAAATGCGTCTGGGGAATTTCCGACACGCTGCCGACCAATGTCTTTGCGCAGGCGGGAAAATGCCTGGTGCCCTCGATCGTGTTTGCCTGCGACACCGCGCCGGAGCTAACGACCATGGCGCCTGACGGGCCGGTGAAGGTCTACCCGCGCAAGATCGATCTGGACAATACCGAACGGCTGAAGGCGTTCGAGCGCACCACCGTGGTCGAATCGCTGGCCGAGTTGGAGTTGGCGATCCGAAACCGGCAAGCGGCACTGGCGGCAACGTTGTGAAGATGGCGCCCTACAGTTCTAAACGCTGGCAACATGCCTGACCGCTTCGTTTTCGTCACCGGCCATCTTGCCCAGGCGCGGCTGGAACGGCTGCTGACGGGTCTCGGTGAAACGAACTTCGCCTGGGAGATTGTCGACATCGGCGTCAAGGTGGCGGCCCTGATGACCGAGGAGATCATCGTGCGGCGGCTGAAGCTGCCGGATGGAACGGGCCGGGTCATCCTGCCCGGCCGGTTTCGCGGCGACCTCGACCGGCTCGCCGAACATTTCGGCGTCGCGTTCGTGCGCGGGCCGGATGAGATCGCCGACCTGCCGGTCTTTCTCGGCCGCGCCGGCCAGCCGCCGGATTTGAGCCGCCATGACATGCGCATCTTCGCCGAGATCGTCGAGGCGCCATCCCTCAGCATCGACGCGCTCGTTGCCCGGGCGCAGGCGCTGCGCGCTGCGGGCGCCGATGTCATCGACATTGGCTGCCTGCCGGAAACCCCGTTTCCGCAGCTTGGCGAAGCCGTGCGCGAACTGAAAAGGCTCGGTCTGGCCGTCAGTGTGGATTCGGCCAATCCCGAGGAATTGCGGACAGGTGCCAAGGCCGGCGCGGATTTCATCCTGAGCCTGGACGAAAGCAGCCTCCCGCTTGCGCGCGAATTCGGTGCGACGCCTGTCCTTATCCCATCGAAGCCCGGCGATCTCGACACGCTCGGCCGCGCCATTGCCGCCGCCGAGGCGGCCGGCATCGCCTTCATCGCCGACCCGGTGCTCGACCCGATCCATTTCGGCTTCACGGCTTCCATCGAACGCTTCGCGGAAGCGCGGCGGCGGTGGCCCGGCATCGAGCTGCTCATGGGGACGGGCAATCTGACCGAACTGACCGACGCCGACAGCTCCGGCGTGACTGCCCTGCTGGCTGGCATCTGCTCCGAGCTTGAGATCCGCAATGTGCTGGTCGTCCACGTCAGTCCCCACACGCTGCGCACGGTGGAGGAGCATGACATCGCCCGGCGCATTCTCCACGCCGCCCGCCGTGACGCGGCGTTGCCGCGCGGCTATCACCCCGGCCTGCTGCAGGCGCATGACCGCAAGCCCTACCCCGCAACGCTGGCGGACATCGAAGCTCTGGCGGCCGATGTTCGCGACCGCAATTTCCGCATCATGACCGCCCCGGACGGGATTCATGTGTTCAATGGCGATGGCCATCGGGTCGCCCAGGATGCCTTCTCCTTGTTTGCGGGGCTGGGCGTGGAGGCGGACGGGGCGCATGCATTCTACCTCGGCGCCGAATTGATGAAGGCTGAGATCGCCTGGCGGCTTGGCAAGCGTTATGTGCAGGATGAGCCGCTGGCCTTCGGCATCGCGGCGCCGCTGCCGGAAGCCGACCGGACACGGTTGAAAGAGGCAGGGCATACCTTGCAAGCAAAGAGGAAGAGCTGATGCCTTACATCCGCGAGACGATCCTCACCACGGTCAACCGCGCCGGCAAGGTCCATGTCGCGCCCCTGGGTATCATCTCCGAGAAGGACGGCTGGATCATCGCGCCGTTCCGGCCGTCGACGACGCTGGATAATCTGGCGGAGGTACCGTTTGCCATTGCCAATTACACTGATGATGTGCGCGTCTTCGCCGGTTGCCTGACCGGGCGCAAGGATTGGCCCACCGTGGCGGTGGAAGGCTTCGCCGTGCCGCGCATCGAGGCGGCGCTGGCGCATTCCGTTCTCGAGGTGGCGGAAATCCACGACGATCCCGTTCGGCCGCGGCATTTCTGCCGCGTCGTGTCGGAGGCAATGCATGCGCCCTTCACCGGCTTCAATCGCGCCAAGGCTGCGGTCCTGGAGCTGGCCATTCTGGTCAGCCGCCTGCACATGCTGCCGCGCGACAAGGTCGAGGCGGAACTGACCTACCTGGCTATTGCGATGGACAAGACTGCCGGGCCCGAGGAGCAGGAAGCCTGGGGGTGGCTAATGCGGCGGGTCACGGACCACTTCGCCGATGTCGACGCCAAGGGAAAGCCGGCCAAGGGGTAGCTCGCACTCTTCATCAACGCTCGGACGAGGGCGGAGGGAAATCCCCGGACAAGGCTCGGATTGCCATCAGGCGGCAACGTCAGGGGGACGCGAGGCCGCTCAAGCGTATCCGCGAGACCGACGAAGTTCTGGCAACGCTTTGGCGTGGACGTCTACAGGTCCAGCACCAGGCGCTCCGGATCCTCCAGGCTTTCCTTGACCCGCACCAGGAAGGTCACCGCTTCCTTGCCGTCGACAATGCGGTGGTCGTAGCTGAGCGCCAGATACATCATAGGACGGATGACGACCTGACCGCCGATGGCCACCGGCCGCTCCTCGATCTTGTGCATCCCCAAAATGCCCGACTGCGGCGCATTGAGGATGGGCGTCGACATCAGCGATCCATAGACGCCGCCATTGGAGATGGTGAAGGTGCCGCCCTGCATGTCGGCCACCGAAAGCTTGCCGACGCGTGCGGCGAGGCCGAGGCGTCCGATCTCCTTCTCGACTTCGGCAATCGACATCTGGTCGGCATCGCGCACCACCGGCACGACCAGGCCCTTTTCGGTGCCGACCGCCACGCCGATATGGGCGAAGTTCTTGTAGATGATGTCGGTGCCGTCGATCTCCGCATTGACCGCCGGGATCTCCTTCAGCGCATGCGTCACAGCCCTGGTGAAGAAGCCCATGAAGCCGAGCTTCACGCCGTGCTTTTTCTCGAAGATATCCTTGTACTTGTTGCGCAGGTCCATCACCGCCTTCATGTCCACCTCGTTGAAGGTGGTCAGCATGGCGGCGGTCGATTGCGCCTCCTTCAGACGCCGCGCAATGGTCTGGCGCAGCTTGGTCATCCGCACCCGCTCTTCGCGCGGCGCGTCGGTTTGCGCCGTCGGGACACGGGCCGACACCGGTGTGGCGGGCGTCTCCGCCGGCTGCGACGGAGCGCCCCGGGAGATGGCGTCGAGTACGTCGCCCTTCAGCACCTGGCCGCGCTTGCCCGACCCTTGCACCTGATCCGTCGCGATATTGGCTTCCGCCATCAGCTTGGCCGCAGCCGGTGCGGCCGGCATCGAACGCGGCTCGATCTGGCCTTCGCCGGAGACCTTTGCGCTCTTTTCCTGCGCTTCCTTCACGGTGCCGGCGCCTGCCCCACCCGAGGCCTGCGCCACCGCATCCGGCTTCGCCGCGTCCTTCTTCGGCGGCGTCGCCGCCGCCGACTTGCTGCCGCCCTCGCCGATCGAGCCGAGCAGCGCGCCGAGGCCAACCGTCTCGCCTTCCTTCACCGCGATCTCGGTCAACGTGCCACCGACCGGCGCCGGCACTTCGACCGTCACCTTGTCCGTCTCCAGCTCCACCAAGGGCTCGTCGGCCACGACTGTGTCGCCAGCCTTCTTGAACCATTTGCCGACAGTCGCCTCGGAAACGGATTCGCCGAGGGTCGGAACGCGGATTTCAGTGGCCATGTCGGGTGTCCTGTCTTTCCAAACTAGCGAAGGTTCACATGATGGGCGCGAGCGAGCATTGCCTATTCGCCCAGCGCGTCTTCGAGGAGGGAGGCAAGCTGCGCCAGATGCTTCGACATCAGGCCCGTCGCCGGCGACGCCGCCGCCGGGCGACCGGTATAACGAACGCGTTGATGCTTCGCGTCGATATGGGCGAGCACCCATTCCAGATAGGGATCGATGAACGACCAGGCGCCCATATTCTTCGGCTCTTCCTGGCACCACACCATTTCGGCCGAACGGAATCGCGACAGTTCGGTAATCAGCGCCTTGGCCGGGAACGGATAGAGCTGCTCCACGCGCAGCAGGTAGATGTCGTTGATGCCCCGCTTGGCGCGCTCTTCGTAGAGGTCGTAATAGACCTTGCCCGAGCAGAGCACGATGCGGCGGATCTTCGAATCCTTGACCAGCTTGATTTCCTGGTTGGGCAACAGTTGTGCGTCGTCCCAAAGCAGCCGGTGGAACGAACTTTCGCCCGACATTTCGGCCAGCGTCGACACGGCGCGCTTGTGGCGCAAGAGCGATTTCGGCGTCATCACGATCAACGGCTTGCGGAAATCGCGCTTCAGCTGACGGCGCAGGCTGTGGAAGTAGTTCGACGGTGTCGTCGGGTAGACGACCTGCATATTGTCTTCCGCGCAAAGCTGCAGGAACCGCTCCAGTCGCGCCGAAGAGTGCTCCGGTCCCTGCCCCTCATAGCCATGCGGCAGCAGGCAGACGAGGCCCGACATGCGCAGCCATTTGCGCTCGCCGGACGAGATGAACTGGTCGAACACGACCTGGGCGCCATTGGCGAAATCGCCGAACTGCGCTTCCCAAAGCGTCAGCGCTTTCGGCTCCGCCAGCGAGTAGCCGTACTCGAAGCCGAGCACCGCCTCTTCCGAGAGCATCGAATTGATAACCTCGTAGCCCGCCTGCGCCGGCGAGAGATTGTTCAATGGGATATAGCGGTTTTCGTCGCGCTGATCGTACAGCACCGAGTGCCGCTGCGAGAAGGTGCCGCGCTCGGAGTCCTGGCCGGAAAGGCGGATGGGGTTGCCGTCGAGCAGGATGGCGCCGAAGGCCAGCGCCTCGGCTGTCGACCAGTCCAGCCCTTCGCCCGACTCGATCGCCTGGCGCCGGTTTTCCATGAAGCGGCTGATCGTCTTGTGCGCCTCAAAATCCTTCGGCACCTCGGTCAGCTTCTTGCCGATTTCCTTCAGCGTCTTCACCGGAACGGCGGTCTTGCCGCGGCGAAGCTCATCCTGCTGATCGGCGGTGCGCAGGCCGGACCATGCGCCGTCCAGCCAGTCGGCCTTGTTCGGCTTGTAGGCCTGACCGACCTCCCATTCGTTCTCAAGGTGCGCGCGCCAGTCGGCCTTCATTTTCTCGAATTCAGCCGGGCTGATCAGCCCATCGGCGATCAGCTTGTCCGCATAGAGTTGCACCGTCGACCTGTGCGAGCGGATGGTACGGTACATGATCGGCTGGGTGAAAGCCGGCTCGTCACCCTCATTGTGGCCGAACCTGCGGTAGCAGAACATGTCGACCACCACCGGCTTGTGGAACTTCATGCGGAACTCGGTCGCCACCTTCGCCGCATGAACCACCGCTTCCGGGTCGTCGCCATTCACGTGGAAGATCGGCGCCTCGATCATCTTGGCCACATCAGAGGGATAGGGCGATGACCGCGAGAAGCGCGGATTGGTCGTAAAGCCGATCTGGTTGTTGATGATGAAATGCAGCGTGCCGGCGACGCGATGGCCGCGCAGCCCGGACAGGCCGAGGATCTCGGCGATGACGCCCTGGCCGGCAAAAGCCGCGTCGCCATGCAGCAGCAGCGGCATGACCTTGGCGCGGGCTTCCAGCGGCACGATTTCGCCACGCTCCCTGCCGGCGAGCTGGTCCTGCTTGGCGCGCGCCTTGCCCATCACGACGGGATCGACGATTTCCAGATGCGACGGATTGGCGGTCAGCGACAGGTGAACCTTGTTGCCGTCGAACTCGCGGTCCGAGGATGCGCCGAGATGGTACTTCACGTCGCCGGATCCCTCGACGTCGTCAGGCGCGTATGAGCCGCCCTTGAACTCGTGGAACACGGCGCGGTGTGGTTTTGCCATGACGTTGGTCAGCACGTTAAGCCGGCCGCGATGCGCCATGCCGAGCACGACCTCCTTCAGGCCGAGCGCGCCGCCACGCTTCAGGATCTGTTCCAGCGCGGGGATCAGAGCCTCGCCGCCATCAAGGCCGAAGCGCTTCGTACCCTTGTACTTGACGTCGATGAACTGCTCGAAGCCTTCCGCCTCGATCAGCTTCTGCAGGATCGCCTTCTTGCCCAGTTCGGTGAAGGTGATTTCCTTGTCCGTTCCCTCGATGCGCGCCTGCAGCCAGGCTTTCTCCTCGGGATCGGAGATGTGCATGAACTCGACGCCGAGCGTCGAGCAATAGGTGCGCTGCAGGATCTCCAGCATCTGGGGAATGGTCGCGTATTCGAGCCCCAGAACATTGTCGATAAAGATGCGGCGGCCGTAGTCGGCTTCGGTAAAGCCGTAGGCCGAGGGAGACAGCTCGTTATAGTCCTCAAGCGGCTTGGCAATGCCCAGCGGGTCGAGCTTTGCGTGCAGATGGCCGCGCATGCGAAAGGCGCGGATCATCATGATGGCGCGCACGGAGTCGCGGGTCGCCTGAAGCACGTCGCCATCGGTCAGCGCCGCGCCGTTTGCAACGGCCTTCTCCTTGACCTTCTTCTCGATATGCTTTTCGATCAGGCCCCAATTGCCATCGAGCGCCGAAACCAGTTCGCCATTGGTCTGCAGTGGCCAGGATGGCCGCGCCCAGGAAGCGCCGGCAGCATTCTTGCGAACGTCGTCGGAATTGTCCTTCAAGCCATCGAAGAAATCGCGCCATTCGACATTGACGGATTCCGGATCGTCCTCATAGGTCGCGTGCAGCGCCTCGATGTAATCGGCATTGCCGCCGTAGAGGAAGGATGTGACCGAGAATTGGTCGTTGGCCTGATCTTGCCGTGCCATGTGCTTTGCCCGGAGTCTGTGCTCCGTCTCCTTCTGGAGGGCAGTAGGGCAATACGGCAGTAGGGCAATATGCGGACGCATTTCCTACTGCCTTACTGCCCTATTCCCCTATTCCCTCAACCCTTGATCGCCTCAACCAGCGTCGTGCCCAGACGCGCTGGCGAAGGCGAAACCTTGATGCCTGCCGATTCCATTGCGGCGATCTTGTCTTCCGCGCCGCCCTTGCCGCCCGAGATGACGGCGCCCGCGTGACCCATCGTGCGGCCAGCCGGTGCGGTGCGACCAGCGATGAAGCCCGCCATCGGCTTGCTTCGGCCACGCTTGGCCTCATCTTTCAGGAACTGCGCGGCGTCTTCCTCGGCCGAGCCGCCGATCTCGCCGATCATGATGATCGACTTGGTCTCGTCGTCCGCCAGGAACATTTCCAACACGTCGATGAACTCCGTACCCTTCACCGGATCGCCGCCGATACCTACAGCGGTGGTCTGGCCGAGGCCGGCATTGGTGGTCTGGAACACTGCCTCATAGGTAAGCGTTCCCGAGCGCGAGACAACGCCGACCGAGCCCTTCTTGAAGATGTTGCCCGGCATGATGCCGATCTTGCACTGGTTGGGCGTCAGGATGCCCGGGCAGTTCGGGCCGAGCAGCCGCGACTTGGAGCGATCGAGCCGCGCCTTGACCTTGACCATGTCCATCACCGGAATGCCCTCGGTGATGCAGACGATAAACGGAATTTCCGCCTCGATCGCCTCGATGATGGCGGCGCCCGCGCCTGCCGGCGGCACGTAGACCACGGAGGCATCGGCGCCGGTGGCCTCTTTGGCTTCGGCGACCGAAGCGAAGATCGGAAGCTTCTCGCCCTTCGACCCTTCCCAGGTTTCGCCGCCCTTCTTCGGGTGAACGCCGGCGACCATTTGGGTGCCGTGATAGGCCAGCGCCTGCTCGGTGTGGAACGTGCCGGTCTTGCCAGTCAGGCCCTGCACGATGATCTCGGTATTCTTGTCGACGAGAATGGACATGGGAATCCTATAGATAATATTTGAAGCCGCGCTTCGAGGCTTTGCGCACCTCGAACTCTCTTAAGTTTATGCGTTCAATCAGGAGAAGATCGCCTTCAGCAATTGATCCGCCTTCGAAGAAACGACGCACGGCTCCCCGCTCTCGAAAGATTGCCTTCGTCTCATCGATGTCCGTTTCGACTGCCTCGACGCCAAAGCTCACCCGGATAGATGCGCCTGCTAAAGCTTCATTGTTCCCGCCCAGCGAGTCATTAGGAAAAAGGCCGAACGCGCCTCGCAAATTGATGTGAGGGTTTCGGACATTTCCTCCGCTAACCTCCACGACAACTGCTTTCAGCGACTCGTTCACAACTCTTAGCCCTTCACCGCCGCAACAATCTTCTTGGCAGCATCATCGAGATCGTCGGCGGGCAGGACATTCAGCCCGCTCTCACGGATGATCTTCTTGCCCAGTTCGACATTGGTGCCCTCGAGGCGCACGACCAGCGGCACCTTCAGCCCGACTTCCTTGACCGCGGCGACCACGCCTTCGGCGATGACATCGCATTTCATGATGCCGCCGAAGATATTGACCAGAATGCCCTTCACGGCCGGATCGGCGGTGATGATCTTGAACGCCGCCGTGACCTTCTCCTTCGACGCGCCACCGCCGACATCGAGGAAATTCGCTGGCTCGGCGCCATAGAGCTTGATGATGTCCATGGTCGCCATGGCAAGGCCCGCGCCATTGACCATGCAGCCTATGTTGCCGTCGAGCGCGACATAGGCGAGGTCGTATTTCGACGCCTCGATTTCCTTTTCGTCCTCTTCGGTCGTGTCGCGCAGTTCCAGCACGTCGGGGTGACGGAAAAGGGCGTTGTTGTCGAACGACACCTTCGCGTCGAGCACGCGCAGATGGCCGTCCTTCATGACGATCAGCGGATTGACCTCGAGCAGGCTCATGTCTTTCTCGGTGAACGCTTTGTAGAGCGCCGGGAAGACAAACTCGCCATCCTTTGCGGCGGCACCGCTAAGCTTCAGCGCCTCGTTCAGCTTCTTGACGTCGGCTGCGGTCACGCCCTTTTCCGGATCGATCTGAACCGTGATGATCTTTTCCGGCGTGTCATGCGCAACGGCTTCGATATCCATGCCGCCTTCAGTCGACACGACAAAGGCCAGCTGGCCGACCGTGCGATCGACCAGGATCGAGAGATACAGCTCGCGGTCGATGTCGGCGCCATCCTCGATATAGAGGCGGTTGACCTGCTTGCCGGCCGGGCCGGTCTGCTTGGTCACCAGCGTGTTGCCGAACATCTCCTTGACGTTGGCAACGACATCATCGACCGACTTGGCCAGACGCACGCCGCCCTTGGCGTCGGCGCCAAGTTCCTTGAACTTGCCCTTGCCGCGACCGCCGGCATGGATCTGGCTCTTCACCACATAGAGCGGACCCGGCAAGGCTTCGGCTGCCGCCTTGCCTTCGCTCGCCTTCAGCACCGGAACGCCCTCAGCCACCGGAAGTCCGTAGCCCTTCAGCAGCTGCTTGCCCTGATATTCATGGATGTTCATCGTAATCTCCGCTGGCTCGTCGCGCTGGCTTTCAGCCGGCTTACTTCTTCAGGCTCGGCGCAATGTCCATGCAGGCTTCGCAGAGGCCCTGCACCGCGGCGACGGACTTCTCGAACATCGCCTTTTCAGCCTTGTTGAAGTCGAGCTCGAGAATGCGCTCGACGCCGCCGGCGCCGATCACCACCGGTACGCCGACATACATGTCCTTGATCCCGTACTGGCCCGCGAGATGCGCGGCGCACGGCAGCACGCGCTTCTTGTCCTTGAGATAGCTTTCCGCCATCGACACGGCCGAAGCAGCCGGCGCGTAATAGGCCGAGCCCGTCTTCAACAGGCCGACGATCTCGCCACCGCCCTTGCGGGTGCGCTCGACAATAGCGTCCAGCTTTTCCTGGCTGGTCCAGCCCATCTTGATCAGGTCCGGCAGCGGCACGCCGGCCACGGTGGAGTAGCGCACCATCGGCACCATGTCGTCGCCATGGCCGCCCAACGTCATCGCGCTGACGTCCTCGATCGACACGTTGAACTCGTCGGCGAGGAAATGCCGGAAGCGCGAGGAGTCCAGCACGCCAGCCATGCCCACCACATGTGTCTTCGGCAGGCCGGAGAATTTCTGCAGCGCCCATACCATCGCGTCGAGCGGGTTGGTGATGCAGATCACAAAAGCGTTCGGCGCATATTTCTTGATGCCGGCGCCGACCTGTTCCATCACCTTCAGATTGATGCCGAGAAGGTCGTCGCGGCTCATGCCCGGCTTGCGCGGCACACCGGCGGTCACGATACAGACATCCGAGCCTTCGATACCGGCATAGTCGTTGACGCCCTGGTACTTCGCATCGAAACCTTCCACCGGAGCGGATTGCGCGATGTCGAGGCCTTTGCCCTGGGGCAGGCCTTCCGCAATGTCGAACAGAACCACGTCGCCCAGTTCCTTCAGGCCGATCAGATGGGCGAGCGTGCCGCCGATCATGCCCGAGCCGATGAGCGCTATCTTGTTGCGTGCCATAAGAAGACCATATCCTTGTGAACGATCGGCGCATGCCGAGGAAAGAAATGCCGGAACCGGCGAGAGCCCCCAGAAAACGCCGCAGGCATAGACCCGCAAGCTTCTATTTTCAAACGATTATTTTGACCCCAATAATTTCAATCGTTTAAAGGAAATGGCACTTACGTAAACGTCAAATAAATCGGACAAGGACCAGGGCGCGTCATCAGATTGGCGCCGTCTACTTGCTCTAGCTACGCTTCACCTACTCCGGCGGCGCTACGCTTTAGCGACGAACAGGCATCAGCGGCGAAATTCTCCGTGCGCAGCCAATTGCGAACTCTTCCCTCGCCGCGAAACCACAGATCGCCGCACGATTACCACGTCCGCTTCCACGATCGCTTCCACGCCGTCGACCTAGAGTAGCGGGTTCTGCGGACGCCATCTGGCTCGCCTATCCATGCCGCCCGCAACGTGGCGCTCCACATAGGGAGGCCGGCGGCCGATGGTTCCTGGTCATCGAGGAGGATTCAATGGACATCACACGATCACACAGCTCACCTGTGGAGGACGGCTCGTCGAGCGCGAGCAGATCTTACGCCCTCGGCTATTCCGACGGAGAGTTTCGGCGTCTCGAGATGCAGTCTCAACTCTTCGGCGATCTTACCGAAGACGTGTTGCGCCGTGCGGGCATTGCGCGGGGCATGCGCGTCCTCGATGTGGGTTGCGGCGTTGGCGATGTCTCGCTGATGGCCGCGAAAATGGTCGGCCCGGGCGGCTTCGTGCTTGGCGTCGACCAGTCGCCGGATGCGATCGCGGTTGCGGAGCGGCGGACCGTTGAGGCCGGCATGTGTCATTGGACGCATTTCGCGGCGGCCAGTCTCGACAGTCTAGAGCCGTCCATTCGGTTCGACGCGGTCATCGGCCGGTTGATCCTGATGTATCTGCCCGACCCCGCCGCCACGCTGCGCCGATTGGCATCCTTTGTGATCCGCGGAGGCATCGTTGCGTTTCACGAAATGGCGATGACGCCGACGCGCAGCGTTCCGGATGTTGCGGAGTACGACCTCTGCCGATACCGGATCATCGAGACATTCAAGCGCGCCGGCTTTGAAACCGATATGGCTGGAAAGCTCTATTCCACCTTCCTCAAGGCCGGACTTCCCGCCCCGACAATGATTGCCGCGGGCCGAGTCGAAGGCGGGCCGGAGTCTCCGGCTTACGAATACATCGCCACCACGCTGCGGAGTCTGCTGCCCGTGATGGAACGCACCGGTGTCGCGAAGGCGTCGCAGGTCGACATCGACCATCTTGCCGACCATCTGCGCGAGGCGGTGATCGCCGCCAATGGCTGCATTATTCTGCCGCCGATGATCGGCGCCTGGGCGCGGACCGCATAGTCAAACAGCGGCGGAAGGTCGACGATTCGGTCGACCCTTCCGCCGCCGCGCGTGACTGTATCAGGCGATGGTCTTCGCGAAGGCCACGGCCGTGTCGGACATGCGGTTCGAGAAGCCCCATTCATTGTCGTACCAGGAAAGTACCGACACGAAGTTGCCGTCCATCACCTTGGTCTGGTCGAGGGCCAGGGTCGAGGAATGCGGATCATGGTTGAAGTCGATCGAGACGTTCGGATGATAGGTCACGCCGAGGATGCCCTTCAGCTTGCCCTTGGACGCCGCGATCACCGCATTGTTGATCTCTTCGACGCTCGTGGTCTTCTTGGCGATGAACTTGAAATCGACCAGCGAAACGTTGGGCGTGGGCACGCGAATGGAGATGCCGTCGAGCCTGCCCTTGAGGTCCGGCAGCACGAGCCCGATCGCCTTGGCCGCGCCGGTCGAGGTCGGGATCTGCGACAGGGCCGCCGCACGGGCGCGGTAGAGGTCCTTGTGCATGGTGTCCAGCGTTGGCTGGTCGCCCGTGTAGGAATGGATGGTGGTCATCATTCCCTTCTCGATACCGACGGCTTCATGCAGCACCGCGGCCAGCGGCGCGAGGCAGTTGGTGGTGCACGACGCGTTGGAGATGACAGTGTGATCCTTGGTCAGCTTGTCGTGGTTGATGCCGTAGACCACGGTCAGGTCGGCGCCGTCCGAAGGCGCTGAGACGATAACGCGCTTGGCGCCGGCGGTCAGGTGCGCCGCCGCCTTGTCACGGGCGGTGAAGATGCCGGTGCACTCCATCGCAATGTCGATGTCCAGCTCTTTCCAGGGCAGTTGCGCGGGGTCCTTGACCGCCAGGACCTTGAACTTTTCCTTGCCGATGCTGATCGAGTCGCCATCGACGCCGACCTCATGCGGGAAGCGGCCATGCACGCTGTCGTAGCGCAAAAGATGGGCGTTGGTTTCGACCGGGCCGAGATCGTTGACCGCGACGACGTCGATGTCCTTGCGGCCGGATTCGTAGATGGCGCGGACAACGTTGCGGCCGATGCGGCCAAAGCCATTGATGGCAATTCTTACAGCCATGGATTTCCTCCGTTTAAGTCAGGCGCCTTGGCGCCGATAATCATGCAATGTGAGGCCTGCTTCAATGCGACCGATTGTGCAGCAGCTTTTCGGCCGCTTCCGCCGCCGCCTCGGCGGTTATGCCGAAGTGCTTGTAGAGATCGGCAATCTCGCCGCTGGCGCCAAAACCGTGCATGCCGATGAAGATGCCGTCGAGGCCGATGAAGCGGTCCCAGCCGAGGCGAATGCCGGCCTCGATGGCGATTTTCACTTTGGATTTTCCGAGAATTTCGGCCTTGTAGGCGTCGTCCTGCGCCTCGAACAATTCGAAGCAAGGCACGGACACGACGCGCACGGAGTGCCCGTGCCCGACCAGAAGATTGCGGGCATTGACCGCAATCTCGACCTCTGAGCCCGTGGCGAAGATCGTGACGTCGGCATCTTCCGCCGGCACAAGCGTATAGGCGCCTTTGGCGGAGAGGTTTTCCTCCACATGCTCCGTACGCAGCGTCGGCAGGTTCTGCCGGGTCAGCGCCAGGGTCGACGGCGTCTTCTCCGATTCCAGCGCGACTTGCCAGCACTCCGCCGCTTCGACGGCATCGGCCGGGCGCATAACCAGATGGTTGGGGATCGCGCGCAGCGCCGCGAGATGCTCGACCGGCTGGTGGGTGGGCCCGTCTTCGCCCAGGCCGATGGAGTCGTGCGTCATCACAAAGATCGATCGGATACCCATCAACGAGGCGAGGCGCATCGACGGCCGCGCATAGTCGGAGAAGCACAAGAAGGTGCCCGAGTACGGGATGACACCGCCATGCAGCGCGAGACCGTTCAGCGCCGCCGCCATGCCATGCTCGCGGATGCCGTAGTGGACATAGCGGTTGCCGTAAGCGCCGGCGCTGATCGCCTTGGTCTGGCTGGTCTTGGTGTTGTTGGAGCCCGTCAGGTCGGCCGAGCCGCCGATCGTTTCCGGCACGACGCCGTTGATGACTTCCAGCGCCATCTCGGACGATTTGCGTGTCGCCACCTTGGGCTTCTCGGCGGAAAGCTTCGCCTTGTAATCGACGATCGCCTGATCCAGATCGCCGGGCAGCTCGCCGCGCATGCGGCGCTCGAACTCGGCGCGCTGGTCGGCGTCGACCTCAGACAGCCGCTTCTCCCACGCCTTGCGGGATTTGGCGGCGTTGAGCCCGGTCAGACGCCATGCATCCAGCACATCGGAAGGCACTTCGAAGGGCGGATACTCCCAGCCGAGCGCCTTGCGGGTCTCGGCGATTTCTTCCTTGCCGAGCGGCGAGCCGTGCACCTTGTTGGTGCCGGACTTTGTCGGTGCGCCGAAGCCGATTGTGGTCTTGGCCGCGATGAAGGTCGGGCGGTCCGAGTTGCGGGCCATTTCAAGCGCGTTGGCAATCGCTTCGGCATCGTGTCCGTCACAGGACAGCGTGTTCCAGCCCGAGGCGGCAAAGCGCGCCACCTGGTCGGTCGAGTCCGACAGCGAGATATTGCCGTCGATGGAGATATTGTTGTTGTCCCAGATGACGGTGAGCTTGGCGAGTTTCAGGTGGCCGGCAAGCGATAGCGCTTCCTGGCTGATGCCTTCCATCAGGCAGCCGTCGCCGACCAGCACATAGGTATGATGGTCGACAAGATCGTCGCCGAAATGGGCGTTCATGATGCGCTCGCCCAGCGCGAACCCAACGGAATTGCCGAAACCCTGACCGAGCGGGCCGGTGGTCGTCTCGATGCCCTCCGCATGCCCATATTCCGGATGGCCAGCGGTCTTGGAGCCAACCTGCCGGAAGCTCTTCAACTGCTCGATCGTCATGTCCTCGTAGCCGGTGAGATAGAGCAGCGAGTAGAGCAGCATCGAGCCGTGGCCGGCGGAAAGGATGAAGCGGTCACGGTCGGCCCAATGCGGCGCTTTCGGATCGAATTTCATGAAGCGCGTGAACAGCACGGTGGCGATGTCGGCCGCACCCATGGGAAGACCCGGATGGCCGGAATTGGCCTTCTCAACAGCATCCATGGACAGAAAACGAATGGCGTTGGCCATCCGGTCATGTTTTTCGCTATTGCTCATGGTCGCTCACGGCTAGGGAATTTGGCGTATGCGGGAACGCCTGGAAGGCAGCGGACACATAGCAGGTAGGGTCGTCCTGTCAAATAAATCGAGCCATCAGCGCCTGCCCGATACACCGGAGAGGGGCCGTCTCGGTCCGCTGTTTGATCTTAACGGGGGAAAGCGATCCGCCACGAGTTGACGGGTGCTTCACACGCCGCCTAATCTTTCCGAACCAAAGCGTTGTGAAAGCGGCGCGATTCGGGGACAGGTCCAGGAATGACCGGTGAAGCCACGCTGAAGGAAGTAATCAGCCGCCTCGGCCGGGCGATCGATGCGCTTGAGCACGCCGCCGCCGCACGCATGGAGCACGAGCAGGACTACGGCGAAGCCGAGGCTGAAGTGCAGCGGATGAACGCCGACCGCGCCCGTCTTGCGCAGGAACTCGATGGTTCCGAGGCCCGCGCGGAACGGTTGGAAGAAGCCAACAAGGAAGTCTCGCGCCGGCTGGTTACCGCGATGGAAACGATTCGCGCAGTGCTGGACCGCTAGGCAATTGGGAGGATCGATGTCCCAGGTCACTGTCACCATCGACGGCAAGCAATACCGCATGGCCTGCGACGAGGGCCAGGAAGAGCATCTGATCAGCCTCGCCGAGCGCTTCGATCGCTATGTCGCTCATTTGAAGGATTCCTTCGGCGAGATCGGCGATCAGAGGCTGACCGTGATGGCCGGCATCATGGTGATGGACGAGCTCTCCGAACTGCAGAAGCGCGTCAAAGGGCTCGAAATCGAAGTGACTACGTTGCGCAAAACCCGCGATGACGCGCTGAACAAAGCCGACAAAAACGACTCCGCCTTGACCGGGGCGTTGAGCGGACTGGCGACCCGCATGGAAGCCTTGGCCGAGAAGCTGGCTGTCGGGAAACACTGACCCGCTTCGTCGTGTGAGTGATCGCGGCCGCAACCGCGATCATCGCTCCGTTCTATTGAGGTCCTCGTAGGTTGGTCCGTTCGATCCGGTCAAACCGGCATTCGCTTCTCATATTCCTGCTTGAGACGGCTCCAACCGTCCCAGAATGGCGCCGGTTCATTGCCTGTCGCGCGGGCGGCGAGAATGTCCAGATGCATGTGCCACCCAGCCGAGATCGACAGCATGGTTGCGCGATCGGCCAGCCGGCGATGGACGAGGGTGAGCAACACCTGCCTGCCCTTGGGTTGGAGCTCGAAGGTGACATCGCCCCCGCCCGACCAGGTGAACGAGAGCCGGTGCGGCGGATCGAATTCGAGGATTTCGCTCTGCATCCGCTGTTCCTGGGGAAAGCCGTCCGGCCTGTGCTCGGACGGAGCAGTCAGCTCGTCGTTTCGCCAGACAAGCTCGAACGGCGCACCCGTCATCCTCTCCATTTCACCCGACGCCAGCCATTGGCGACGCAGGTCGCTGTCCGTGAGGTAGTCCCATATGCGGTCGATGGGACCAGGCAAAAGACGCTCGATCTTGAGCGTATCGGCCTGGGTCAGCACGCCATAGCCGTTAGGGGTTACGTGTTCGTTCATGGCTCGTCTCCTTCGTTCGGGTTTGGTATCGGCGCCCCCCCCGGCTGGCAGCGGAGAAGACTCAAATCATAATTCAACCGTATGGTTGAATGTATATGCGCGTGCCGGGATAGTCAACCGTTTTGTTGAATGATGCGGGAAGCCCAAAATCAAAGGGGCGAACGCCCGTTTGGTGCTTCAGAAAAGCATGGCCGGAAACGACGCACCACAATCAGAACGCCGGCTGATTGGTGAGATCCCGCCGGCGGACGGACGGGTTGTTCGCTTGGCACGAGGGCTGGGACGGGTCACGACGCCGCTTCGAGGACTCGAGGGCCAAAACGAAAATCGGCGAACGTGTTGCCACGTTCGCCGATACCACCCCACCCAGTGCTCGATCAGGTCGCCGTACAGAGCTAGTCCGCTCGGGTCCTGTTGAAATGGGGAGAGCATGAATTGTGCCGCGTTGGCTCAAGGCGTCGGGACGATGAGGGAAATTCAGTCAACATATTGAAAAGGAATGCATATTTAGATTTCGGTGAAAACCGCGTGCCATCTGCCCGCCTTCGGCCGTCTCCACGTTGCGGCATAAAACTGTCCCAAAACGGCACGCTGTGCGGTCGTGGCACACGCGCATAGCGCGTAGGACTAGGCCAAAACCTGTGCTGTCATGGTTCGATCCACACGCTGTTGCTGCACCTGCTGGAGCAGCGGCGACTGGACCTGTTCCTCATAAGTCCACACCTTGAACAGGTTGAGCCTGTGCGGGCCGAAGGTATGAAGCAGCGGAACATCGGTGGCATCCCTGCCCCGTGCGATGACGACGCGGCCGATGCGCGGAATGTTATGACGAGCATCGAAGGAATGCCATTTCCCGTCCAGAAACGCTTCGAACCAGGCCGAGAAATCCATCGGCGCGGGATCCGCCGGCACGCCGATATCGCCAAGATAGCCGTTGACGTAGCGGGCAGGAATATTGACACACCGGCAAAGCGTGATCGCAAGATGGGCGAAGTCGCGGCAAACCCCAACGCGTTCCTCATGCGCCTGCGCCGCGGTGCGGGTCGAGCGGGCGTAGCCGTAGCCGAAGGACAGCCTGTCGTGGACATAGTCGCAGATTGCCTGGACGCGCGCCCATCCGCCCGAAATCTGCCCGAACTTGCTCCAGGCGAGATCGCCCAGATGATCGGTCTCGCAATAGCGGCTTCCGAGAAGGAACCCGACCGTATCGTCCGGCAGTTCCTCCACGGGCGTCAGTCGCGCAAGCTCGTTCACCGGATCGTGCAGGCCGTCGTCGCTGACCGTTGCATCATAGGTAAGCTTGAACGGTCCCGCTGGCGCGATGAAACGCCGGCACCGATTGCCGAAAAGGTCGGAATAGACGCTGCTCCTGGCCGGCGGCGTAGTGGATACGATGCTCTGCCGCTTTATGTCACCGCGTCGGGAGGGGTGAATTTCGAGCAGCGAAATCATCGGCGTCGGTTGTCCGCACTCGATCTCAATTTCATAGCCGAGTCGTATCAGCATGGGCGTCGTCCACGTAGGAGGGAAAGGGGTTGCTGGATGAACGCCCGCCCTTCGCGATTGTTCCCGCCAGCAAGCTTGCCATTTCGTGAGCCGGCCACGGGCAGAAAGGTCAATTGCGCGCCGCAATTGCCGTGTCTAAATGAGGGCATGACCAACGCCGCCACAACAACCGGCCGCCGCATCAGCGACCTTGCCAACCCTACCCGGTTTCTCGGGCTGGCCGGCCGGATTATCCCATGGCTTGCCATCGCCGCTGCGGTGCTCATCGCCATGGGGCTGGCCATGGGCTTTCGTGCGCCCGAAGATTTCCAGCAGGGGATCACGGTCCGGATCATGTACATCCACGTGCCTTTCGCCTGGCTGGCAATGCTTTGCTACACGGTCATGGCGATTTTCGCTTTGGGCACGCTGGTATGGCGACATCCCCTGGCGGACGTTTCCCTCAAGGCGGCGGCACCCATCGGCGCGACCTTTACAGCACTCGCTCTGATCACCGGCTCGATCTGGGGCAAGCCGATGTGGGGCACATGGTGGGTGTGGGATGCGCGGCTCACCTCGGTCTTCGTGCTGTTTCTAATGTATCTCGGCATCATCGCCCTGTCGCGCGCTTTGGACGATCCATCCCGTTCGGCCCGCGCCGCCGCCATCATGACGCTGGTCGGTTTCGTCAACATTCCGATCATCAAATTCTCCGTCGAGTGGTGGAATACGCTGCACCAGCCGGCAAGCGTGCTGCGGCTCGACGGACCGACGATCCATCCGAGCCTGCTGTGGCCGCTGCTAATCAGCGCCTTGGGGTTCACCGTGCTGTTCTTCACGCTGCATCTGGTCGCCATGCGAACGGAAATCTGGCGGCGGCGCGTCGCCGCGATGCGGCAGGTGGCGGCCCGGCGCGCGGATGGTGCCCGATGAGCGCGCACGCCCTCTACGTCACGGCTGCATACGGCCTGACGGCGCTGGTTCTGTCGGGCCTTGTCGTCTGGATGCTCGCCGACCAGCGGGCACGCAGGCGCGAACTCGCCCAACTCGAAGCATCCGGCCTGCGCCGGCGTTCCGATCGGCCCGCGGAGCGCGAGGCGTGAGCGAGCAGGCGGCCTCGCCGCAGTCGCCTTCGCCCCGATCGCCTTCGCCCCCTCCGGCGCGCCGTTGGATCGTCTTTCTGCCGCTGCTGATCTTCATCGCACTGGCTGCTGTCTTCATGCTGCAGCTGATGTCGGGCCGCGACGCCTCGACAGTGCCTTCGGCCTTGATCGGTGAAAAGGCGCCGGCCATGGCGCTGCCGCCACTTGAGGGATTGCGGGTTCCTGGGCTGAACAGCAGCGACCTTGTCGGCAAGGTCACGGTACTGAACGTCTTCGCGTCATGGTGCGTACCATGCCGGCAGGAACATCCGGTGCTGCTCGAACTGAGCCAGGACAAGCGCTTCGCGCTGGCCGGGTTGAACTACAAGGACCAGCCGGAGAATGCCCGCCGTTTTCTCGGCGAGCTAGGCAGTCCGTATGCCGCAATAGGGATGGACGATAAGGGCCGCGCGGCGATCGACTGGGGGGTCTACGGCGTGCCGGAGACCTTCGTGATCGGCAGGGACGGCGTCATTCTTCATAAACACGTCGGCCCGCTGACGCCGGAGGCGGTGCGAGCCGAAATCATGCCGGAAATTGAGCGAGCGCTCGCGGCGCAATAGATGAGCGGACCAGGCGGGCCGGGATCGAACTCCCCGCCCGCACATCTGGGCACTTTAGCGGCCGTACACTTCCTCATAGGCCGAGCGAAGCATGTCCGTACGATTGCCGTTGAAGTCGGCGAGGTCGCGGGCGGTGAGGCCATTGATCTCGTTGATCATACGGTTGTAGCGATTGCGCTTGGCGATTGCATTGCGGGCACGGTTTACGATGGTATCAAACATTGAACTGGTTCCTTTCGGATTGCGGCGCCGCTGGGGCGCCCGTTAATCCTCCCCTTGGAACGTGACCATCATTACATAGTTATTGTGCATCGCAACACAATACGCCGCAATGCAGCATTGCGGGACGCGCATGGCTTGTTTCATAAAGTTTTAGCGAATCGGAAGAAGCGCGCCGGCGGCCGGGAACGGCGCTTTCTAATATTGCGGCGAGGGACGCGCTCAGCTCGCATTCCGAATTGCGCTTTCGAAGTCGGTCCAGGCGACCGAACGTTCCACCTCGCGGACCATGCCTTGCTTGCGGGCGGCAGCGAGGAAGACCTCGAAAGCGATGCGCGGCGCGCAGCGCCCTTCCATTGCATCCGCGACCAGCTTCGCCGCATGCATCAGCTCCGGCGAGTCGTCATCCGCCCAGCCCAGGCGATCCAGCGCCCGCGAGGCGTCGGCAAGATTGGTGACGGTCATTTCCTTTCCATTGCGAAAGGCAATGACCAGGGGACGAAACATTCCCATGGCGGGACCTTACATGTTGGAGGCGCGATCGTGCGACCGAGATGCGCGGCGGAGCGGCGGGTTTGGCGTCTTGAGACGTTCCACCGACGGGGGCCTGACGATCTTCGAAGCCGGCGCCGACGAAGCAGCCGTTGGCGAGACCGCCGTGGGCACGGAATTTGTCCGCGTGCGCTCGATCAGTTGCGCGAACCGCCGGGAAAGGAAGACAGGAACCGAATAAGGCATTCAAACCCTCCTTCAGGTTTCAGCACTCTCTCGTCCCCATGACGAGCATTTACGTGCTTCAGCGCGACCGCGATATCAACTTTGACATAGCGCGCCGCAAAGAACTCACGGACCGCCGACAGGTTCCGTCCTCACTTGCCAAAAAAGAGGCCCGGTCGAAGCCGGGCCATAAGGGAGGTGGGACGCCACCTCGGATGAAGGCTGAATGCCGGGCCGAACGCCCGGCATCGCTATCAATTGTGGTAAGCCGCTTCGCCGTGCGAGGTGAGGTCGAGACCTTCACGCTCGGCGTCGGGTGTGGCGCGCAGTCCGATGACCAGGTCGACGATCTTGTAGAGGATCGCCGAGCCGATGCCGGACCACAGCAGGGTAACGAGGACGCCCTTGGCTTGGGCAAGGACCTGGGTCGTGACACCGGCATAGCCTGCAGCGAAGTCGGCCGTCGAATAGTCAACGATACCAGCGCCACCCAATGCGGGGTTGACGAGGATGCCGGTGCCGATCGCCCCGACGATGCCGCCGACGCAGTGGATGCCGAACACATCCAGGGAGTCATCGTAGTTGAAGATGTTCTTCACTACCGCCACAAAGTAGTAGCAGACGAATGACACGACGACCCCAAGCACGATTGAGCCCATCGGTCCGGCAAAGCCGGCAGCAGGGGTGACGGCCACAAGACCCGCGACTGCACCGGACACCGCACCCAGCATGGAGGCTTTGCCGCGCAGCACGGTTTCCAAAAGGATCCAGGTCACGGCCGCCCCAGCTGTCGCCACGAACGTGTTGATCATGGCGAGTGCCGCGTAGGCGTTTGCTTCCAAATTGGACCCGGCGTTGAAGCCGAACCAGCCGACCCACAGAAGGGAAGCGCCCACCATTGTGAGAGTCATTGAGTGCGGCGCCATCAGATCCTTCTTGTAACCGACGCGCTGGCCGATCATCAGCGCGCCAACAAGGCCCGCGATACCGGCATTGATGTGGACGACGGTGCCGCCGGCGAAGTCGATCGCTCCGAAGCCAAAGATCAGACCTGATGGATCGGCATAGGCGCTCGGGCCACCCCAGAACCAGACCATATGCGCCATTGGGAAGTACACTACCGTTACCCAAAGGACGACGAAGAGAATAAGCGCCGAGAATTTGATGCGTTCAGCGAAAGCACCGACGATCAGCGCTGGCGTGATGCAGGCGAAAGTCATCTGGAAGCAAACGAACACCAGCTCTGGAATAGCGACGCCCTTGGTGAAGCTCTCGGAAACCGTTGTCACGTCAACGCCAGCAAGGAACATCTTTGATAGTCCGCCGACAAACGCGTTGCCCGGCGTAAACGCTAGGCTGTAGCCATAAAAGACCCAAATGATCATGACCACGGCGCAGATGGTAAACACCTGCATCAGCACGGAGAGCATGTTCTTGGAGCGGACGAGGCCGCCGTAAAACAGTGCCAGACCGGGGATGGTCATCAGCAGAACGAGGACAGTGGAGACGAGCATCCATGTCGTATCTCCCTTGTCGACGGTCATTGCCGGCGCCGCAGGCGCCGCAGCCGCGGCATCCGCCGCTGCCGGGGCGGCCTCCTGCGCGAAGGCGGCAACTGCACCGACTGCCGCGAGGCCGATAGCCCCGAGCAGCGTCGAGCGCGCGGCGCTCTTGATTGAGGTTGGAATATTCATTGCAGTCTCCATGGAAATTTGATCGCGGCTCAGAGCGCGTCTGTGTCTGTTTCGCCGGTGCGGATGCGCACGGCCTGATCGATCCCGTAGACGAAGATCTTGCCGTCGCCGATCTGGCCGGTCTTGGCGGCCGACCCGATCGCCTCGACGGCCCTGTCCACAAGGTCGGACGGAACGGCGATCTCGATCTTGATTTTCGGCAGGAAGCTGACGGCGTATTCCGCGCCGCGATAGATTTCCGTATGCCCCTTCTGACGCCCGTAGCCTTTGACTTCGGTGACGGTCAGGCCCTGGATGCCGACGGAGGTGAGCGCCTCCCGCACCTCGTCAAGCTTGAACGGCTTGATAATTGCCATCACGATTTTCATTAAGGTCACCCTTTTTGTTTTTGCGATCCCCGCAGTGCTGGAACCCCGGCGCATGAGAGATCGCCGGAGATCGGGCAAACGGATACAAGCCCCGTGCCAGTTGCCGATAAATCGGTTTACACGCTGGATTCGTTAGGGTTTTTGGATAGCAACGTGGCGGCACTTCGCAGGTGCAGCAAATCGATTGCCTAAAAGATAAGCAAAATTTGGATTCTGCCTATTTTCCCACCGGACGCCTCAACCGGATCAGGCCTTCCTGCGCGACGGAGGCGATCAGGGTTCCATTCCGGGCGTACAGTGCGCCGCGTGTGAAGCCTCGGCCGGCGGAAGAAGAAGGGCTGTCCTGCGTATATAGCAGCCAATCATCAAGCGGATTTGCGCGATGAAACCACATGGCATGGTCGAGGCTCGCCGCCTGGATATCGCCGTCGAAAATGGCGCGGCCATGCGCGAAAGTCGAGGTGTCGAGCAGCGTCATGTCAGACATATAGGCGAGCACCGCACATTGCGTTGCGTGATCGTCTGGAACAGGACCGGTGGTGCGGATCCACACGTTCTGGCGCGGCGCCAGCTTGTCCCTGCTCGTGTAATGCTCAAGCGTCGACTGCTTCATTTCGAGCGGCCGCTCATGCTCCCAGTAGCGGCGGATTCCCTCCGGCACGCGCTCGCCATATTGGCGGATGACCTCGAGCTGGCTTGGCAGCGCTTCCGGCGCCGGTACGTCAACGGGGATGGGCACCTGGTGATCCAGCCCCTCTTCCTGCACCTGGAACGACGCTTCCAGCGAAAAGATCGCATGACCGTGCTGGACGGCGACCACGCGCCGCGTCGTGAAACTTCCGCCGTCCCTTATGCGGTCGACTTCATAGACGATGGGCGCCTTGGGGTCGCCACCCAGCATGAAATAACCATGCAGCGAGTGGACCTGGCGATCCGGATCGACCGTGCGTTGCGCCGCCACCAGCGCCTGCGCGATGGTCTGCCCGCCGAATACGCGCTGCCAGCCGGTCTTCGGACTGCGACCACGAAACAGATTGTGCTCCAGCCGCTCAAGGTCGAGTATATCGATCAGTTCCTGCATTGCGGCTGACATGGGCGGTCCTTAGCTGGGATGCGCGACGGTTTCCGATAGGCCGGGCCAGCCGTCAAGTGCAGCGCGAACAAAGGGCGGCCGAGGGAGGAAAACTTGGCAATGCAAGAGAGCATCGCAAACGGCAAACGCCGTTGGGCAAGCGCGTCGGCAGTCTTCCTGCTGTCGCAGATCGTGGCTGGGCCGGCTTTCGCGGAGGATGCCGCAGCGCCGGTGAAGATTGCGGTCTTCGGCTTCGAGCTTGAGGACAAGAGTGCCGGCGCCGGTATCATTGCGCAGGATGAGCGCGACACACGATATCTGGCCGAATCGACTGCCGAGGCAAAGAAGCTGCTTGCCGCCTCGGGCTACACCGTCATCGACGCAACCAGCGCCGATCTCGGCTCCGCAAAGCAATTCGGGCTGCGCAACTGCGGCAGCTGCGAAGCGGAAATCGCGCGCAAGCTCGGCGCCGAGCAGGCGCTGCTGGGCGTAGTTACCAGGGTCAACCGCACCGAGTTCACGCTGCTCATGCGCATCACCGACGCCGCCGACGGCAAGGTTGTTTCACAGGGATTTACCGACCTGCGCATGGGCGCAAACTATGCCTGGCCGCGCGGCGTGAAATGGCTGATGGACAGGAAAGCGCCGGCGGACAAGAAGAAGTCGCCTGGCTGACGCCAGATTTGCCGGCAGGATGAGATGATTGGACGATGCCTGAAGCTTCGAATGTGACGCCGCCCGACCGCCTCGACGTGCTGGTCGCCGGCGCTGGCTATGTGGGTCTTGCGGTGGCGGTGGCGATCAAGTCGGCACGGCCGAGCCTTTCCGTCGCGATCGTGGACGCCGCCCCGGCCGGTGTCTGGCAGCGCGACGGTCGCGCTTCGGCGATTGCCGCGGCAGCTTCGCGTATGCTCGACCGGCTGGATTGCTGGGCTGAGATCGCACCTGAAGCGCAAGCGATTACCGACATGATCGTCACCGATTCGCGCACCTCCGATCCGGTGCGGCCGGTATTTCTGACGTTTGGCGGCGAAATCGCGCCCGGCGAGCCGTTTGCGCATATGGTCGACAACAAGGTCCTGAATGGCGCGTTGCGCCGCAAGGCCGGCGAGCTTGGTATCGACCTGCTCGAAGGCATCGGCGTGATCGGGTTCGAAGAGACACCGGGCGGGCTGGATATCCATCTGGCGGATGGGACGAGCCTGTTCACCCGGCTGCTGGTTGCGGCTGACGGCGTCAACTCGCGCCTGCGCGAAATGGCCGGCATCAAGACCGTCAAATGGGAGTATGGGCAATCGGGCATCGTCTGCACGGTTGCGCATGAGCGTCCGCACAATGGCCGGGCCGAGGAGCATTTCCTGCCCGCCGGTCCCTTCGCCATCCTGCCGCTGAAGGGTAACCGCTCCTCGATCGTCTGGACCGAGCGCACCGCCGATGCGGAGCGGCTCGTCGCCGCCGACGAACTTCTGTTCGAGCATGAGCTGGAAATGCGCTTCGGGCTGAAGCTTGGCGAGATCCGGGCGGAGACCAAGCCGCGTGCCTGGCCGCTCGGGCTGACGCTGGCGCGCGATTTCGTGCGTGCGCGCGTAGCGCTGGCAGGCGATGCCGCGCATGGCATCCACCCGATTGCCGGACAGGGCCTGAACCTCGGCTTCAAGGACGCCGCCGCACTCGCCGAGATCGTCGTGGAGGCCGACCGACACGGCGAGGATATCGGCGCACTCGACGTGCTGGAGCGCTATCAGCAATGGCGGCGGTTCGACACCGTGCAGATGGGCGTTACCACCGATGTCCTGAACCGCCTGTTCTCCAATGATTTCGGTCCGCTTCGCGCGCTGCGCGATATCGGCCTCGGCCTGGTCGACCGCGCTCCGCGATTGAAGGAGTTTTTCATCCGCCAGGCGTCGGGACTGGGCGGGGATACGCCTAGGCTGTTGAAGGGCGAGGCGATCTGAGGAAGAGCGTGCGGCAGACGGAGCGGGGTTTGCAACCTGTCAACTTTGGTACATCACAAACCCCGCTTGCACCGATCATCAAGCGACCTCTATCCTACAGCCATGTCTCTCGCCTCCGTCCGCGCTTTCTTCGCCACCCATGCCCCCGACATCGAAGTCATCGTCACCGAAGCGAGTTCGGCGACCGTGGCGCTTGCTGCCGAGGCGCATGGCGTAAAGCCCGAGCAAATCGCCAAGACGATCTGCCTGCGTGCAGGAGATGCGGTGATGCTGATCGTCACCAACGGAATGGCGCGGCTCGACAACCGCAAATTCAAGGATCGCTTCGTGGCCAAGCCACGCATGCTCGACGCCGAGGAGGTGGCGCGGCTTACCAGCCACCCGGTTGGCGGCGTCTGTCCGTTCGGCCTGCCCAGCCCGCTGCCGATCTATTGCGATGTTTCGCTGAAGGCATTCGACGAGGTGGTGCCGGCGGCGGGCGCGACGAATGCGGCGGTGCGCATCAGCCCCGCGCGCATGGCTGCACTCGTCAATGCCGATTGGGTCGATGTCTGTCAGAGCCAATCCGCCGATACTGCGGTGGCGGAGGCATGATTCACTCGCGGATCGAATAGGCTTCGCGCACCTCGATCGTTCCCGTTTCCGCCAGAGGCGACTCGGCCGCGATGGCCAGCGCCTCGTCGAGGTCCGCTGCTTCGATGAAGACAATGCCGACAATCTGTTCCTTGGTTTCGGCGAAAGGACCGTCGGTCACCAGTGTTCTGCCGCGCCGCCTGCGAACCAGCCTGCCGGAACGAACCGGTTTTAGAGCATTCGCGAGTATAAGCTTTCCCCGCGCCTCCAGCCGGTTGTCGTAGACGATGCAATCGGCGGTCAGGCGGTCGCCGTCTGCTTCGGCGAGCGCGCCGAGCGCAGCCTCATCCTGGTGTATCAGGCACACGAAGCGCATCGTCATTCTCCCTCGGTTGCGTCGGCGGTCTGGCCGGCGCCGATGATATCGGTCGGTGAGCGCGCCTCGCTTGCGAGACGATCGAAGACAAAACCCAGAGCCACGACGATCAGCAGCGCTCGCACGGGACTCCATGGCCACTGCGGCGTCGCATCTTCGCAATCATGTAGCCTCTTGCCCATATCGGGATGCGGCAGGATGAGCATTGTTTACCTCCATCGGCCGGCGCGGTTTGCGCCCGCATCGAACCGAGGACGGCCCGGGATCTCCTAACCCGACGTTTTTGGCGTTGCACATTTTTCACATGACCGGCGACATGCGCTCCTCAGCCGCTCAAGCCTCTATAGTCAGTGTTGGCCGCACGATGATGGTGCCCGTTCTGGCGAGCGGGATGCCGGCGCCGATCTCCACGGCCTCGTCGAGATCGCTCGCCTCAATGACAATGAAGCCGACGAGCTGTTCCTTGGTTTCCGTAAATGGCCCGTCCAACACCACAGTCTTGCGCTTGCGCCGGCGGACGATCTTGCTTCTCCTTTCAGACTGAAGCGCGTGCGCCAGCACCAGATTTCCCTTGCTCTCCAATTCCCTGTCATAGGCAAGGGAGTCGCGGTCGAGCGTCTTCTTGTCGCTTGGCGACATCGCCTCGAAGGCGGCGTCCTCGTGATAGACCAGACAGACAAATTGCATGGTGACCTCCGTCGTTTGCACCCTGAGGACGCTGAACGGGAACCGCAACCGACATTTTGTTGCGCTGGATGTCGCCCCCACAAGTGCAGGCGCCGAACGGAACGGGTGGCGGAGCGCCAATGCCACGCTATAGTGCCGCCAGGCCGCCCTTCGCGGCTTGCCACAATCCAACAGGGAGAAGCATTATGAACCGCACCTCTACGGCCATCTGGAAAGGTACGCTCACCGAGGGCTCCGGCACTCTCGACACGCAAAGCGGCGCGTTCAAGGACCAACCTTACTCCTTCAAGGGCCGGTTTCAGGATGAAGGCGGCAAATCGGGCACAAATCCCGAAGAACTGATCGCCGCGGCCCATGCGGGCTGCTTCGCCATGCAACTGTCTCACTTGCTGGCCCAGAACGGCACCCCCGCCGAGGAACTCAACGCCAAGTCCGTCGTGACCTTCAATCCTGCAGCGGGAGGCGGTTTCGAGATCAATGAAAGCGCCATCACATTGGTAGGCAAGGTGCCGGGCATCGATGCCGCGAAATTCGAGGAACTGGCAGGACAGGCAAAGGCCGGATGCCCCGTGTCGAAGGCGCTGGGAGCCATCAAAATCTCCCTCGACGCCAAACTGGCCTGAGGCAACATCGGGAGCGCACCGGCGCCAGGCTGAACACTCATTGACACCAAGTGGGATCCGCTTGGTGTCGCATGAATGCGGGCTACAAGCCTTGAGTCGTCCGGCTCTACGGGACGTAACCCGCTCTCAAGCGGCTAAGCTTGGCCAGGAACCGTTCAGCCGCTCCATTTCCCGAGTTTTGTCGCGTTGCGATTTCTGAGCGCGCTAAGCCGCCGGCACGCGCGCAAGCTGCGCCAACCGCTCGACGGCGGTCGGCGGCAGCGGCAATGAAGGTTCAGCGCGAACGGTTTCCACCAGGATTTCGTCGCAGGCGGCTTCAGTTTCCTCCGTCAGCCTGCGCATGAATTCCTCCTTGTCGAGACCGGCCTCGATCGGCTTCAGAAAGCGCGCGCGAATTGTGCCGGGATAGCGCAGGAACTTTCGCCGCGGCCAGTACAGGCCGGCCTGGTGGGCCACCGGCACGACCGGAATGCCGAGATGCGTGTAGAGCTCGACGATGCCCCATTTATATTTCGGTTCCGCTCCGGGCGGACGCCGCGTGCCTTCGGGATAGATGATCAGCTGGCGCGGGTTGCGCGCCATTTCCGCCTTTGTCGCCTGGATGACATCCTTCAGGGCCTTAGAGCGGCTGCCGCGATGAACGGGGATCATGCGCATCTTCATGACGTACCAGCCGAAGAAGGGTATCCAGAGCAGCTCGCGCTTGAGGATGTAGAGCGGGTCCTGAAGATAGGGGAAGAAGGCCAGCACATCCCAGAACGACTGATGTTTCGGCGCGAGGATGAAAGACCCCGCCGGAATATTCTCAAGGCCGGTAATCTGCCGCCGGCTGCCCGTTATCCTATCCTGGAGCCAGAGGCTGCTGTGGGACCAGAATTTCGGCACGAGCCAGGCCTTCAGGCGCGGCGCGATAAAATAGAAGGGGGCCCAGACGAACATCTGAGCGATGAGGCTGGCGTAGAAAGCGATATTGAACGCCAGCGAGCGTAGTTGCAGCATATGAGTGCGAATCCGTCCCGAGTGCGGGGGACGTTATACGAACAGCCGCCGTCACGGCAACGCGTCGTGAGAAGTCAGCCGCTGACGGTGCTCGCGCCGACCAGCTCGGTTTCGCGGGATGGCTCCGCGATCGGCATCAGGCCGCGGGCCAGGGAGGCCAGATATTTGGTGTATTCGGTGAACAGCACCCGCAGCGCGTCGGGCTCGGTCAGCCAGCGGCCTTCATCCAGCCGCCGGACGACAACCGGATAAGGCCGCACATCGGCTTCCACCTGGCGTCCGAGCTCCAGCAGGCTGCGCGGCATATGATAATTGTTGGTCACCAGGATCACGCTGTTGAAGGCGTGGTCGCGCACCCATTTGGCGCTTTCCTGCGCGTTGCCGATCGTATTCAGGGCTTCGTAGTCGATATCGACGCAACAGTTGAACAGGTCGCGGTCGCTGCCGGTGGCGGCGCGAAGCTCGTTGGGGCGCGTCGCCGGATTGACGCCGCTGATGAGGAGCCTCTTGCCCTTGCCCGACTTCAACAGGCCCATCGCCGCGTCGAGCCGTGCCTGACCACCGGTCAGCACGATGATGGCGTCGGCGCTCGGCTGTTGCGCCGGTGTCGACAGGCCGCCGATGTGGCTGGCGAAAAGCCCGAAGCCGCCAGCGAAGAGCCCCAAAGCACCGAGAATGAGAAACGCCGAGAGACGCAGCGCCCCGAACAGTCGCGAGCGCTGACCACTTTTCCCCGTGAGACCGAGACGGGTGACAGGATAAACCCCGACCGGAGATTCGTGGGCGGCCATGCCCATAGTGTACCTTTGTGGTTGGGTTTCGAACATAGCGTTCTCCGAAATTCACCGGCAAAATCGGCGAATTGAGGTCAGGCTTCCGGCGGTTTGGTGTCGAGATCGGTCAGATATGCTACAACGGTGACATGCGTGGTCGCAGCGGTCAGAACCGCCGTCAGCACAACGATCAGCGCTACGCCCAGATAACCCATCAGGCCGATCGAGAAATGGCCGAAGAGCGCGGTCGCCTGGTCTGCCTGCGGCGTCGCAAGATTGCGGGCTGACCAGAAGGAAAAGCCTGCGAAGGCGAGAGCCGCCGCAAGGCCGCCCGCCGTCGCGCCCTTGATGCCGGTCATCAGGAAATGCCATCTGAACTGGCGGGCGATAAAGCGCGCCTCAGCGCCGACGAAGTGCAGCACCTCGATAATGTGGCCATTGCCGGCCATTGCGCCACGTGTCGCAAACACAACGCACAGCACCGTTGCCGCCAGGATCAGCGCCAGGACCGAAAAGCCGATGCCGACGGTTGTGCGCGCCATCGCAACCAAGCGGTCGACCCAGGTGCGGTGATCGTCCAGCGAGGCCGAGGGGAGCGACTCGGCGAGTTGCGCCCTTATTGCGGTGAAATCCGGCTGTGCCTCGGGATCGATCGTGACGACGATCAGCCGGGGAACCGGCAGTTCGTCGATGTTCAGGCCGGAGCCCAGCCACGGCTCAAGCAGCCGGGCCGTCGCTTCGCGGTCGATGACCTTGGCGCTGAGAACACCGCTTGCCTCGGAGGCGATTGCGCTGGCTCGTTCGAGCGCGGCCTCCATGTCCAGCCCGTCGGCAGGTTTTATCTGGATCGTCGCCTCGCGCGAAATCTGGCTTTCCCAACTGGAGGCGGTGTCGCCGACGAGCGTGACGGCCCCGAGTGTCAGGCTGGAAAGGAAGGTCATGATGGCGATGACGATGATCAGCGCCGTGCCGGCGAGATTTTGCGGCGGCACGATCGGCGCCGCGCGCCGGCGCATCTGCTCCTTCGGCCGGTCGGCGGCCGTCGCGGTTCGGCGATCTGCGACGAGCTCAGTCATAGATTTCCAGCCTGCCGCCGGACAGGATCATGCGGCGCGCGTCAACCTGGTCCATCAGGCCAAGGTCGTGCGTCGCAATGACGACGGCTGTCCCCAGGCGGTTCATTTCGATGAAGAGCCTCAGCAGGCGCCGCGCCAATGGCGGATCGACATTGCCGGTGGGCTCGTCCGCCAGAAGGATCTCCGGCTGTTCGATCAGCGCACGGGCAATTGCCACGCGCTGCTTTTCTCCACCCGAGAGGACCGGCGGCAATGCGTTCATGCGGTCGCCGAGACCCACCCATTTCAGCAGTTCGACGACATCGGTCCGATAACTGTGTTCCTCGCGTCCGCGAACGCGCATCGGCAAGGCCACGTTCTCATAGGTGGTCATATGGTCGAGGAGGCGGAAATCCTGAAACACCACCCCTATCCTCCGCCGCAGTTGCGGCAAGTCGGATTGGGTGATGCGCGAACGGTCGCGGCCGAAATGGTTGATCAGCCCGCGTGTCGGCTTGAGCGACATGAACAGGAGCCGCAGCAGCGTCGTCTTGCCGGCGCCGGATGGCCCGCTTAGGAACTGGAAGGAGCGCGGCGGAATCTCGAACGAAACGTCGCGCAGGATCTCTGGGCCCATCCCGTATCGCATGCCGACATTCTGGAAGCGGATCATGGTGCGTAAGCCCGGCCGGATTTTCGAAGCTGCGGCTTCTTGCGCAGGCTTCAGACAATCGGCCTTTCATGGTTAAGCCGGGGTTAATTTCCAGCTTGATTCAGGGCGTCACGAGACAGAATACGCAAAGCATTAACCATTGCGCCTTAGCATTCGGCTACGACTCGCTGGAGAGAAGTGCCTCCATGTCAAACGCCGATACAGCCCCCCGGGGCCCGCGAGCGTTCGGCACGCGTGCCGAGTCAGCACCATTTGCGATCGACGATGTGGTGGATGCGGAGTTTGTGACGCTGGACCCCGGCGAACGATCGGACCGAAGCGCGGACGAGATATTCCTGCGGCCAACGGCCGCTGATGCCGCGGATATGCCGCAGCTCGATGGAATGGACATGCTGCGCCGCCATGCCAACCGCGCCCTGCCAGCAGCGAACCCAAACCGCGCCAGCCCGAGTTTCTGGGTTGCAGGAGTAATCGTCGCCGCTGCCGCGTTCTGGATCGCCGGTGGGCATGCGGTGGTGCGGCCGGCAATTGCCGCGATGGACTCCGCGCCGCCGGAGTCCGGCCTGCGCATCGCGTCTGTGGTTTCACAGGTCGACCGTAGCGGAAATCGTCCGGTGCTTCTGATCGATGGGCAGGCGGTGAATGACGGCGTGGAGACAGCCGCCGTGCCGCCGCTCGACATCCAGGTCATATCGCCAGCGGGCGGCTTGACACGCTACAAGCTGGGGACAGCCGGCCGTCCCTTGGACAGCGGCCAGACTTTTGCCTTTTCCAGCCGCCTCGACCTGCCTAAAGACGGAGTGAAGACGGTTTTCGTCACCTTCGCCGATTAGCGGCCCGGTGGCGCGGGACTGCGCATCGGGAGGACAGCAATGCCGATTGTTCGGGGCAAGGATATCGAGGTGCTCTACAGCGCCTCAACTATCGCGCGGCGCAATCTCGAACTCGCCAAGGAAATCGCCGAGCATCACTATCACGATCTGCTTGTGATCTCGGTGCTCAAAGGCTCGTTCATTTTCGCTGCAGACTTGATCCGCGCCATGCACGATGTCGGGCTGGAGCCTGAAGTCGAGTTCATTTTCATCTCCAGCTATGGCGCCGGTACGACCAGCGGCGAGGTTCGCGTGCTGCGCGACATCGACAACGACGTCAAAGGCCGCGACGTGCTTTTGATCGACGACATCCTAGAGTCGGGCAAGACGCTCTCCTACACCCGGGGTCTTATGATGGAGCGCGGCGCCAGGAGTTGCTCCATCGCGGTGCTGCTGGACAAGCGCATGCGCAGGCAGACTGATCTGGACGCGGACTATGTCGGCTTCGATTGTCCCGACCATTTCGTAGTCGGCTACGGCATGGACGTCGCGCACGCCTTTCGCGAACTGCCGTTTGTCGGGGTGGTCAAGGGCGACGCCTGAGGGGGCTCCAAACCCGCTTGTTTTGCAGTGGAGTACCAATTATTGGTACAGGTCAGACTTGCAAAGGAGCAGGACGATTGGCACGCAATACATCCGTATCGCTTGGTAATCATTTCGCTGGCTTCGTCGACTCTCAGGTCGAGAGCGGACGATACGGATCGGCAAGCGATGTCGTCCGCGCAGGCCTGCGTTTGCTCGAAGAGCACGAGATGAAGGTGAAGGCCCTGCAGGCCGCGCTGATTGCAGGGGAAGAGTCAGGGGCTCCGACACCATTCGACAGCCAGGCATTTCTGAAACGAATGCGCGAGAAGCATGCCGGGTAAGCATCGAAGTTACCGGCTTTCACCACTTGCCGAGTCGGATCTCGAAGACATCTGGTTATATACGGCTCAGAATTGGTCCTTCGACCAAGCGGACAAATATCTCAGCGACATTGCTGCGGCCTGTGCCGGCATCGCAGCAGGAACGAGGACAGGGCGCGGCGTGGACGTTCGTGAAGGCTACCTCAAACTGCCCGTCGGCTCACATTTCATCTTCTATCGAGACCCGGACAGCTCAATTGTAGTCGTCCGCGTTTTGCACCAACGTATGGATGTTCAGCGACATCTTTGACGGCTCATGAGCCGCGAGAGCTATGCTGGCAATGCCGTAGCCTCACCACCTGACCTTCTCGCCAGGCGCGGCCGGCTCAATGGCCAGCGCGTGCACGCCACCCTTCAATTCCTCGGCCAATAGCTCGTTGACGGCGCGGTGACGCTGCACACGGCTCATGCCGGCGAACCGCTTCGCCACGATGCGGACACGGAAATGGGTTTCTCCTGTGCCATCAAAGGTTGCGTGATGATCCGACTCGACGTGATGATGACCGGCGTGCTGGCTGCTTTCATTCAGCACGTCGAGGCGCTCGGGCGAGAGGGCCGCGGTGAGTTTCGCTTCGATTCGTTGCTGAATGGACATCGCGGCCTCGAATGACTATTTGATCCTTGCCGATCACATTTCGAACGCGAAAGTCGAAATGTTCCGCAAATCAGCGGTTAGGGCCAGCAATCTCGAAATGTCAATTCTTGTTTCGCGGCGCGAAGCGCCCATAAATGGACGCGCATGAAGTCGTACCCCAGCTATTTCGAAAAGATTCGCGTACGCCGCGATCCCGACGCGGAGCTGAAGTCGCGCGCGCCGGTCTGTCAGTGGGACGGCTGCAACGAACCAGGCACGCACCGCGCGCCGGTGGGCCGTATGGCGGAAGGCCAGTATTTCAAATTCTGCTTCGACCATGTGCGCGAATATAATCGCGGCTTCAACTATTTCTCCGGCCTCGCCGATACCGAGATCGCGCGCTACCAGAAGGAGGCGATGACCGGTCATCGTCCAACCTGGAAGATGGGCAGCGCCCCGGCCGGCGCACGCTCGGCGCCGGATTTCGCCCAGCAGCGCTCCGGCCGCGCCGGCTACCACAACCGCATGCGCGATCCGTTCAACCTGTTCGGGCAGAACCAGAATTCGACGCCCCGCGAGCGCAAGGCCAAGCCTCTGGAGGCCAAGGCGCTGGAAACGCTCGGCCTGGACGTCAAGGCGACCGGCGCCGAGATCAAGTCGCGCTACAAGGAATTGGTCAAGCGCCACCACCCGGATGCCAATGGCGGCGATCGCGGCTCCGAAGACCGGTTTCGCGACGTGCTGCAGGCCTATCGCGTGCTGAAACAGGCTGGTCTTTGCTGACTGCGCGATTGTTGAGCCAGCGGCAATGCCTGCCTTTTTCCAGCTATCTTGTGGCTGCAAAAGGCTTTATGACCGCCGCCGAACCCTTTCTGATTGAGAAGCCGCGGCCCGAGACTTGGAAGCTCCGGGCAAACCGGCACGAGGACTGCGAATGAACCAGCTCGACCGCGATATCGCCAATCTCCCCGACACGACCGCGTCGGTGAAGGAGAAATTCGGTTTCGAGTCCAAGATGGTCGTGCCGGCCTATACGAAGGCCAACGAGCATGTGCCCGACCTCGACCCCGATTATCTGTTCGACCAGCAGACGACGCTGGCAATCCTGTCCGGCTTCGCCTTCAACCGGCGCGTGATGGTGTCCGGCTACCACGGCACCGGCAAGTCGACCCATATCGAGCAGGTTGCGGCGCGGCTGAACTGGCCTTGCGTCCGCGTCAATCTGGACAGCCATGTCAGCCGTATCGATCTCGTCGGCAAGGACGCGATCGTGCTCAAGGACGGCAAGCAGGTGACCGAGTTCCGCGACGGGATTCTGCCCTGGGCCTACCAGCACAATGTGGCGCTCTGCTTCGACGAATATGACGCCGGTCGCCCGGATGTGATGTTCGTGATCCAGCGCGTGCTGGAATCGTCCGGCCGGCTGACGCTGCTGGACCAGAGCCGCGTCATCCGTCCGCACCCGGCCTTCCGCCTGTTTGCCACCGCCAACACTGTCGGCCTCGGCGATACGACCGGCCTCTATCACGGCACGCAGCAGATCAATCAGGCACAGATGGACCGCTGGTCCATCGTCACCACGTTGAACTACCTGCCGCATGACAATGAGGTCGAGATCGTGCTGGCCAAGGCCAAGCACTATCGCAACGAGAAGGGCCGGCAGATCGTCAACAAGATGGTCCGCGTCGCCGACATGACCCGTTCGGCTTTCATGAATGGCGATCTTTCGACCGTGATGAGCCCGCGAACGGTGATCACCTGGGCCGAGAATGCGGAGATCTTCGGCAATGTCGGCATGGCGTTCCGGCTGACCTTCCTGAACAAATGCGACGAGCTCGAACGCTCCGTCGTGGCTGAATTCTATCAGCGCGCCTTCGGTGAGGAACTGCCGGAGAGCGCGGCCAACGTTGTCCTGAGCTAGCAGCGTGATCGACCGGCGCACACTCCTTGCCGCCGCGATCCTCATGCCCGCGCTCGGCGGGCAAGGCTTCGCGGCCGACCCGTTCATCTATCGCGTCGGCGGCGCTGTGAGCGACCAGAACTTCGAAGGGCTGGCAACCTTGCTGATGAAGTCGGTCGATCAATTTGTCGGGCTGAAGCTGGTCATCCCATCCCAGGGCGATGGCCCGAATGCCCTCTTCGCCGAGGAGTCCGGCGGCCATCTGTCGGTCTACCGCCGCGGGGGCGACGTGAACCTCGCCTTCGCCTCCGGTTACCACAAGACCGGCGACAAATACTATGTCGACGGATTCTTCAAGGTGGCCTACGACGGACTGCATCAGGGCATCAAAGCGCTCGGCATCTCGCCGGCGCGCACGATGGATGTCGAAAGCAGCGGCAAACCGATGAAGGATATCGATATCGGCCAGCTTCCCGCGGACGCCAAGGGCTGAGCGCAATGGCTGGGCCAGGCGACAACACACGCACCAAAGCCAAGGGCGGTGCCGAGAGCGACGCGCTGAAGCGGTCGATCGGCGTCTGCATGCGCGCGATCGCCGGCGACCATGAGCTCGAAGTCTCCTTTGCCAAGGATCGTCCCGCGCTCGCCGGCAATATGGCCCGCCTGCCGGATCTGCCCAAGAAGATCTCGCGCAAGGATATCGCGGTTACCCGTGGACTGGCCGATTCCATGGCGCTGAAACGCGCTTGCCATGATTTCCGGATTCATTCCCGGCTGGCGCCGGAGGGACCGCAGGCGCGCGCCATTTATGATGCCGTTGAGCAGGCCCGCGTTGAAGCGATCGGCTCGCTGCGCATGGCCGGCGTCGCCGACAATATCGGCACGATGCTGGAGGACAAATACGACCGGGCCAATTTTGTCGAGGTCAAGGATCGCTCGGAGGCCCCGCTCGAAGAAGCGGTGGCGATGCTCGTTCGCCAGAGGCTGACCGGCCGCGCCGTCCCGCCCAGCGGCGGGCGCGTTGTCGATCTGTGGCGGCAGTGGATCGAGGATAAGGCTGGCGCCAGCTTCGACGGGCTGGCTGACAAGCTGAACGACCAGCAGGCATTCGCACGGATCGTTCGCGAGATGCTTGTCTCGTTCGAGATGGCTGATGAATTGTCGGACGAGCAGAAATCGGACGAAACCGACGACGAGGAAGACAACCAGTCGCAAGGCGAGGAAAAGAGCGAGCAAGGCGGCGAGGACGATTCCGGCGCCGAGGATTCGCAATCGGAAGACGCCCAGTCGGAGAGCGACGACGACCAGGCCGGCGAAACCGAGGCGATGGACGCCGACGCCGACGATATGTCCGACGATGACGACACCGACGTCGAAACACCGGGCGAAGCGCGGCGTCCCGAACACCCGTTCGACCATCTCGCCAAGCAGTTCGACTACAAGATCTTCACCCAGGCTTTCGACGAGACTGTCGGCGCGGAAGAGCTGTGCGACGAAGACGAGCTCGACCGCTTGCGCGCTTTCCTCGACAAGCAGCTGGCAAATCTGCAGGGCGTCGTCGGCCGCTTGGCCAATCGTTTGCAGCGCCGCCTGATGGCGCAGCAGAACCGTTCCTGGGATTTCGATTTGGAGGAAGGCTATCTGGACCCGGCGCGGCTGGTGCGCGTCGTCATCGATCCGATGCAGGCGCTGTCGTTCAAGCAGGAGCGAGACACCAAGTTCCGCGACACGGTTGTGACGCTGGTGCTCGATAATTCCGGCTCCATGCGCGGCCGGCCGATCACCGTCGCGGCCACCTGCGCCGATATCCTGGCGCGTACGCTGGAGCGCTGTGGCGTCTCGGTGGAAATCCTCGGCTTTACGACCCGCGCCTGGAAAGGCGGACAGGCGCGCGAGAAGTGGCTGAAGGAGGGCAAGCCAGCCACGCCCGGACGCCTCAACGATTTGCGCCACATCATCTACAAGAGCGCCGACATGCCGTGGCGGCGGGCAAGGCGCAATCTCGGCCTTATGATGCGCGAGGGGCTGCTGAAGGAGAATATCGACGGCGAGGCTCTGCTGTGGGCGCATCAGCGCCTGATCGGCCGGCCCGAACAGCGCAAGATCCTGATGATGATCTCGGATGGCGCGCCCGTCGACGATTCCACACTATCGGTCAATCCCGGCAATTATCTGGAGCGCCATCTGCGCGCGGTAATCGAGCTGATCGAAACGCGCTCGCCCGTGGAATTGCTGGCGATTGGCATCGGCCATGACGTGACCCGCTATTACCGCCGCGCGGTGACGATCGTCGATGCCGAGGAACTGGCGGGTGCGATGACCGAGCAGCTTGCCTCGCTGTTCGGGGAGGAAGGCGCGCGCGATGCCAGACGTGGCGGCAGGCGGGCAGCGTGAGCCGGCGCGGCATGATCTCGGCCGCGACCACCGCCCGCCGACACGCCTCAACCCTTCCCGGGTGGATTTGTGGCTGTGCCGTCGCCATGCTTGGTGTCTCTGCGGCGCTTGGCGCCAATCATGAGCCTATCCAGCGGATAGAGATCACCGCCCGCCCGATCGCCTCGTTCAAACTTGGCAGCACCGAGAAGAATTTCGGTCCGCTCGAATTTGTCGGCGGCCTCGAAATGTCGTCCACGGCCCGCGATCTCGGAGCCCTGTCGGCCTTCCGGTTCCGCGATAGCGGCCAGCATTTCGTCGGCGTCGCCGATACCGGTTTCTGGTTCTACGGCGCAATCCAGCGCGATGCGGGCAAGCCATCCGGGGTCAGCGACTTCCGCATGGTGCAGATGACCGACCGCGCCGGCAACGCAACCTCGAAGAAATGGGACATTGACGCCGAAGGCCTGGGTCTGCGCGGCAACACGGCCGTAGTGGGCTACGAACGCGAACATCGCGTCGTGCAATATGCGCTGCAGCCGGATTTTCAGACGAAGCAGCTGAGGGAACTCGATTTCCTGGTGCCGGCACACGAACTGCGAAACAATCGCGGCTTCGAGACGATTGCCTTTTCCCCTGAGGACGGACCGACCAAAGGCGCACTCGTCATCGTCTCGGAGAAGAGCCTCGATAAGGCGGGCAACATCTTCGCGGCGGTGCTGTCGGGGCCGCGCAAGGGCATCTTCACGATCAAGCGCAGCGATACGTTCGACATCACCGACGGCGCCTTCCTGCCCAATGGCGACCTGCTGTTGCTGGAACGCGCTTTCTCGATGGCGACCGGCGTCGGCCTGCGGCTGCGCCGCATCCCCGCCGAGTTGATCAACAAGGGAGTGGCCGCCGCCGATGGGCCGATCCTGATCCAGGCCGATATGAGCTACCAGATCGACAATATGGAGGGGATGGACATCTGGCGGCGCGAGGACGGCGCCATCATGGTGTCGCTGATGTCAGACGACAATCATTCCATGCTGCAACGAAATCTCTATCTGGAGTTCGTGCTGCACGAGGATTGAGGGCTTCCCGTCTTAGCCGCCCTTCACCGCGAGCCAGATCACATGCCGGGCGCCGCGCTTGCCGCGCGCTCGCACATTATGTTCCTCGACGACAAAGCCCGCTTGTCCAAGCCGACGCGTAAAACCTGCGTCGGGGCCTGACGACCACACCGCCAGCACTCCGCCCGGCTTGAGCGATGTATAGGTGCGCGCCAGACCTGCGACCGAATACAACGCGTCATTGCTCTCGACAGTGAGCCCTTCCGGACCATTGTCGACATCAAGCAGAATGGCGTCATAGGCGTTCTTCGAGCCGGCAATACTATGCCCGACATCGCGCTCCTGAATGACAACACGCGAGTCGTCCAGACAGCCGCCAAACACCGCCGCCATCGGTCCGCGCGCCCAGCCAACCACTGCGGGGATGAGCTCCGCCACGGCAACCCGCGCATAGGCGCTGAGCTCGGCCAGCGCGGCGCGCAGGGTGAACCCCATGCCAAGCCCGCCAATCAGAACATAGGGGGACTTCGCCATGCCGAGCCGTTCAATCGCCAATCGCGCCAGCGCTTCTTCAGAGCCGCTGAGGCGGCTGTTCATCAACTCGTTGGCGCCGAGCATGATGGAGAATTCTTCTCCGCGCTGCTTGAGGCGAAGTTTCTGGCCATCCGGCGTTGTGGTTTGATCGAGTTCAACCCAGGGAATCACGAGTTACGTGCTCCAATCGCGGCTAGCAAAGCTGATGGCTCGAATTCATGCAAAACTGTCAGGCCACTTCCTTGCCGCGTGAAAGACAGCAATAATCTCGATACGTTCACGAAATCGATAGACGACGACATAGGGTGTCCCGGTCACGACGAGTTCGCGTGTCGTTGGATCGCGTCCGATCCGGCCAATCTTAGGATGGTATGTCAGAATGGAAACCGTCTCCACGATCCGACGCACGACACTTTCGGCTGCGCGCGGATTGTCTAGAGCGATGTAGGAACCGATATCGTCGAGGTTCTGGAGCGCTGGTTCGGTCCAGATCAGTTCATCCATTCGGGATGAATTTCCGGATTACGGCCTTCACTGCATCGGGTGAAGCAAAGCGGCCCTCGTCGGCTGCCTTCAGGCCCGCCTTAATCTTGGTGGCCTGCCACGCTCGGACGTCTTCAGACGGTTCGCCGACTGCGGGAGCAGTCGCTTCGTCAATTGAAAGGGGTTTGGGTGACATAGGCATGCTTGTAACCTAGCAGACCGAGCCGCTCGCCTTCAAGCGACCTCTGCCGGGGCAATGCAGAGGCAATGTCAGAGCCGAGGCCGTCAGGCCACATCATGACCAGGTCATGCGCGATCAAGCTGACCCAGCTGCTCACCACCCACAGGCAGGATTTCCGACTTGTCTCCTTACCCATACACCACCAGCAAATCCTTGGCGTCGATCTGATCGCCTGTCTTGACCAGCACTTCGGCAATCGTCCCGTCGCGTTCGGCATGCATCGCCGTTTCCATCTTCATCGCCTCGATGGACAGCAACACGTCACCGGCCTTGACCCCCTGGCCGGCAGCGACTGCGAGCGTGGAGACCACACCCGGCATCGGCGCCCCTATATGCGCCTCATTGCCAGGCTCGGCCTTGCGGCGGGCCTTGCCGTTGGAAGCGCCATGCGCACGGTCCGGCACTTTGATGCGGCGCGGCTGGCCGTTCAGCTCGAAGAACACCGTGACCATGCCCTTCTCGTCCACCTCGCCGATGGCGAAGCAGCGCACGACCAGCGTCTTGCCCTTTTCAATGTCGACGAAGATCTCGTCGTGCGGCTTCATGCCGTAGAAATAGGTCGGCGTCGGCAGCACGCTCACCGGGCCATAGTTTTCCTGCGCGGCAGCGAAGTCCGTGAACACCTTCGGGTACATCAGCCATGAGGCGAACTCATATTCGCTGAGCTTTCGGCCGAGCTTGCCCTCGATGTCCTTGCGGTTGCCCTTGAGATCGGCAGGCTTGAGCAGCGAGCCGGGGCGCACAGCATAAGCGGCTTCACCCTTGAGCGCCTTTTTCTGCAGGGCTTCCGGCCAGCCGCCGGGCGACTGACCGAGATCGCCACGCAGCATCGACACGACCGAATCCGGGAAGGCGATATCCTTGGCGGGGTTCTCGACATCGGCCACGGTGAGATCCTGGCTCACCATCATCAGCGCCATATCGCCGACCACCTTGGAGGACGGCGTCACCTTCACGATGTCGCCGAACATCAGGTTCACATCGTGATAGGCCTGCGCCACCTCGTGCCAACGCGTTTCCAGCCCCAGCGAGCGCGCCTGCTCCTTCCGGTTAGTGAACTGGCCGCCCGGCATCTCGTGCAGATAGACCTCCGAGGCCGGCCCCTTGAGGTCGCTTTCGAAGGCGGCGTACTGGTTGCGCACCGCTTCCCAGTAGAAGGAAATACGGCGGATCCATTCCGGGTCCAGGCCGGGGTCGCGCTCGGTGCCGCGCAACGCCTCCACGATGGAGCCGAGGCAAGGCTGCGAGGTGTTGCCGGAGAAGGAATCCATCGCGGCGTCGATAGCGTCGACGCCGCTTTCCACCGCCGCCAGCACCGTGGCAGCCGAAAGGCCCGATGTGTCGTGCGTGTGGAAATGGATCGGCAGATCGGTTTCGTCCCGCAGCGCCTTGAACAAGGCCCGCGCCGCCGCCGGCTTGAGCAGCCCGGCCATGTCCTTGACCGCCAGAATGTGCGCGCCGGCCTTCTCCAGATCCTTGGCCAGGCCGACATAGTATTTGAGATCGTATTTGGCGCGCGCCGGATCGAGTATGTCGCCGGTGTAGCACATCGCGGCTTCGCACAGCCTGCCCTCGGCGCCCACCGCGTCCATCGCGACGCGCATATTGTCGACCCAGTTCAGGCAATCGAAGACGCGGAACAGGTCGATACCTCCGGTAGCCGCCTGCCGGACGAAGTGCTGCACCACATTATCGGGATAGTTGGTGTAGCCGACGCCATTGGCGCCGCGCAGCAGCATCTGCAGCAGGAGATTGGGTGCGGCAGTGCGCACCTTGTCCAGCCGCTCCCATGGATCCTCGGTCAGGAAGCGCATGGCGACATCGAAGGTCGCGCCGCCCCAGCATTCCAGCGACAACAATTGCGGCAGAGCGCGCGCATAGGTGCCGGCGATGCGGGCGATGTCATGCGTGCGCACGCGCGTTGCGAGCAGCGACTGATGACCATCGCGCATGGTGGTATCGGTGACGAGGACCTGCTTCTCCCCCCGCATCCACTTGGCGAAGCCTTCCGGCCCCAACGTATCCAGCTTCTGCTTGGTGCCCCCAGGAATGGAACCGGTGAACCAGGGGATGACGGGCGCTGCCGCCTCGGCGTTCGGCTTTGGCCGGCCGCGTGTCTCGGGATGGCCGTTGACGGAGACGTCGGCGAGATAGTTGAGCAGCTTGGTGGCGCGGTCCTGGCGCTTCACCGATTCGAACAGCGCCGGCGTCGTATCGATGAACTTCGTGGTGTAGCTGTTGTCGCGGAATTGCGGGTGATTGATGATCGCCTCGAGGAAGGTGAGGTTCGTCGCGACGCCGCGAATGCGGAACTCGCGCAACGCGCGGTTCATGCGCGCGATCGCCTCCTCGGGCGACGGCGCCCAAGCGGTTACCTTCTCAAGCAGCGGGTCGTAGAAACGCGTGATCACCGCGCCGGAATAGGCGGTGCCGCCGTCCAACCGTATGCCGAAGCCGGTCGCCCCGCGATAGGCGGTGATGCGGCCGTAGTCGGGGATGAAGTTCTGCTCCGGGTCTTCGGTGGTGATTCGGCACTGCAGCGCATGGCCGTTGAGGCGGATATCCTTCTGGGCCGGCACGCCGCTCTCCGGCGTACCGATGGCGAAGCCGTCGAGGATGTGGATCTGCGCCTTGACGATGTCGATGCCGGTCACCTGCTCGGTGACGGTGTGTTCGACCTGGATGCGCGGATTGACTTCGATGAAGTAGAATTTGCCGGTATCCGCATCCTGAAGGAATTCGACCGTGCCGGCGCCGATATAGGCCGTGTCGCGCGCGAGCTTCAGCGCATAGCCGCACAACTCCTCGCGCAGCTCCTGGCTGAGATAGGGCGCCGGCGCGCGCTCGACCACTTTCTGGTTGCGCCGCTGGATCGAGCAATCGCGCTCGAACAGATGCACGGCATTGCCATGCGTGTCGCCCAGCACCTGCACTTCGACGTGCCGGGCGCGCTCGATCAGCTTTTCCAGGTAGACTTCGTCCTTGCCGAAGGCTGCCTTCGCCTCGCGTTTGCCTTCGGTGACTTCGCGCAAGAGGTCTGCTTCGCTGCGGATGGCCCGCATGCCGCGACCACCACCGCCCCACGAGGCTTTCAGCATAACGGGGTAGCCGACTTCCGCCGCCAGCTTCTTGATGACTTCGGGATCGTCCGGCAGCGGGTCGGTCGCCGGCACGACCGGCACGCCCACCTCGACCGCCAGATTGCGGGCGGCAACCTTGTTGCCCAGCCGGCGCATGGTCTCCGGTTTCGGACCGATGAAGGTGATACCGTTTTCGGCGCAGGCCTCGGCGAATTCCGGACTTTCCGACAAAAGCCCATAGCCGGGATGGATCGCGTCCGCGCCCGAGAGCCTTGCAACACGCATGATCTCGTCGATCGAGAGATAGCTTTCGATCGGACCCATGTCCTTGGCCAGCCAGGGTCCGCGTCCGACCTGATAGCTCTCGTCCGCCTTGAAGCGATGCAGGGAGTATTTGTCCTCCTCCGCCCAGATGGCGACTGTTTTCAGTCCCAACTCATTCGCGGCGCGAAAGACGCGGATGGCGATTTCAGAACGATTGGCGACCAGGATTTTAGAGATCGGCAAAACATCCTCCGGTATTGGGATGACGAGCAGCAAGGGCAGCAGGGCTGACGTTTTTCTGCTTTAGCCGAAAATTTGTGCACTGCAAACGAAATAGCCGTTTCGGAGAGACGATGAGCGGTCTCAGCTCTCGAAATGAGGCGACAGGCGATCCAGCCTGTTTACCAGCGCCTGAAGGTCGTCGGCTATCCTGTCGTAGAGCGTGGACGCCAGAGAAGGGTACTCCTGGAGCACGCGGATAAAGGTCTTGCGGTCGATGCGCAGTAATTGTGAATCGACCAGCGCCACCGCTTCCATCAGCCGCTGCGACTCCGCTATCAGGGCCAGTTCGCTGAGAATTGCGCCGTTTTCGACGGATGCGACCGGTTCCCTGCCGCTTCCGCGGCTGCGATACAAGCCGATCCGGCCGCTGACCACCACGAACGCCGAGTCGGCGATGTCGCCTTCGCGGAAAAGCCGCTGGCCGGCCGGCAGGCGTACCGGTTCGGCGCCGAAGGCGAGCAGGCGCAGATGTTCCTCGCCGAGACTCTCGAAGAGAGCGACGCGTGACAGCGTACGGATGTCGTCATCCAGCGCCATCTTGTCCCCACGCTCAAGGCGCCAGCCACGAGCGCTCGCGTGGCAGTGCGGCTAAATCACGTTTCTGTAACAGAAACTCTGAGCCGATGGTTAAGGTTTTAGCGCGGTGCGCCTCGCTGATCCGGCTGAGGCAGGAGAGAGGGCACATTCTTCGAGCCAGGTTGCACCTCTTGGAGCGGTGCCCTGTTTTGCCCCGCTAAGGGATCAGCTTGTATCCGCCGCCCTCGGTAACCAGGATCTCCGCTCGGGAGGGATCGCGCTCGATCTTCTGCCGCAGGCGGTAGACATGGGTCTCCAGCGTATGCGTGGTGACGCCGGAATTATAGCCCCAGACCTCTTCCAGCAGGATGTCCCGCGTGACGACACGCTGGTCGGCGCGGAACAGATATTTGATGATGGAGGCCTCCTTCTCCGTCAGGCGGATCTTCGCGCCGCGCTGATCGATCAGCAGCTTCTGGCTCGGCTTGAAGGTGTAGGGGCCGACGGAGAATGTCGCGTCCTCGCTTTGCTCATGCTGGCGCAACTGCGCGCGAATGCGGGCCAGCAGGACCGCGAAACGGAAGGGCTTCGTCACATAGTCGTTTGCGCCGGCCTCCAGTCCCAGGATCGTATCGGAATCGGTGTCATGCCCGGTAAGCATGATGATCGGCGCCTTGTAGCCGCCCTTGCGCAGCATCTTCACCGCCTCGCGGCCATCCATGTCCGGCAGGCCGACATCCATGATCAGCAGGTCCACGACGCCGTTTCGGGCCGCATTGATGCCCTTCGCAGCGCTGGCCTCCTGAGACACGTCGAACTCTTCGTAGAGCGCCAATTGTTCCACCAATGTGGCGCGCAGGTCGTCGTCGTCGTCAACAATGAGAATGCTGCGTGCGGGCATGGGGAAATCCGTCTCCGACAGTCGTTGGGCAGGCTTGACCGGGAAGGGCATTTGCCGAAGGTCTAGCCGGACAGGCGAGTCACGGGCACCATTATGGCAAGATCGGTCAAGGAAGAGAAGCGCGGGCGGTTCAAGCCGGCTAAGCGCGGCACGATTGGCGCAATTACGGTGCATGCGAGACCCGGCAATCCCTCCCAAGGGCTGCTGCGGGTCGGTGCCAGCGTGTTTCCCTGTGCCTTGGGACGGGGCGGCATTTCCGCCGGCAAACGCGAGGGAGACGGCGCGACGCCGCTAGGGCCGATGCGGCTGCTTTCAGCCTATCTGCGCGATGGGCGTTTTCAATTGCGGTCGCACCTGCCGCTGCGGACGATCTCGCCCACTCTGGGATGGTGCGAGGTGCCGGACGATCGCAACTACAACCGCCCCGTCAAGATGCCCTATGCGGCGAGCCACGAGCATATGATGCGAGGCGACAACCTCTACGACGCGTGCATCGTGCTGGACTGGAACATTCGGCCGCGCCGGCGTGGACGCGGCAGCGCGATCTTCTTCCATCTGGCGCGTCCGGGCTTCAGCCCGACGCAAGGGTGCGTCGCCGTGACCCACGCGGTGATGGCCCGGCTGCTGCCTCGTCTTTCCACCAAGACGGTGATGACCGTCCAGCGCTGATCATTCCCAACCCTCCAGAAAGTTGGCGTGAGATCGACTCGCAAAACTCTCCCGCTGGCGTCCGGCTGGCGTCGCTCCCAGCGACGCATCCCCCTTCTGACTGGTTGTCCACCCCTCAGCTATAGCATCACCCGCACTGGGCGCTTCGCGCCGCCTCCCCCTGAGGCCATCGAGGGGGAGGCAAGCAGCGGCGCGGTGGCCGCCAATCTCCGCCGGCAGCGCCGGCCCCCGGCAAGAGAGGGGGTGTGAACAGAAAATCACTCCCAGGCTCGATTCGAAAAGCAATGTCGAGTTTTTTCAATGGCTTGCAGAAAAACCACCCCCGCCCAAATCCACCCTATTCCCAACATGCGCGACAATGCGCGGGCCTGATTGGAGTGAGGCGGCATGGACGGAAGCAGACAGACGGAGAGGAGTGGGGTAGCACTGCAGCGCATTGTGGCGTTGCTGTTCGCGCTGGCCGATATGGCCGAGCGCGCCGCCGCCGCGCCGCATGGCGTCCGCAGTCTGGTGCTGATGATCCTGCGCTCGGCCGAACCCGCCACACAGGGGCTCCTCTTCGCAACCGGCTACGGCCAGCCCGCGCCGGCGGCTGGCGAAGGCGACAGTCCGGAGGACGCGTTGCGGCTCGCCGAGCGGTTCCGCGCGCTGGCCGCTCTGCTGCTCGGCCTGACGGCGCAGGTCCTCGCGCCGTGGGGAGACCGGCCCTCCGTCGTGCCCTCTTTCGATGAGCCTCGCACAGCGCGTCGTCCGGCACGACCCGCTTCGGTGCGTGCCTTCGCCGACACGTCCTGATGTCAGGCATCTGAGCCTTTCCCACGGCAGGGCGCTACCGCTTCTGGATTTACCCCCACCCCGACCAGAGTCTCTTCGTCGGGCGGCGTCTCGGTCAGCGGCCGAGCGTCGCGCGGAGCATTGCGTCGCGATCCCTATCGATCAGCCTGCCGATATCCGTCTGCCTCGCGGATATGTCGCGTAGATCGCGATCGGAGAGGTCCTCGATATGCGCGTGACTGGGGGTCGGCTGCAGCGCGATTCGGGCATGGCGCAGCCACTGCCGAATCTCGGCGATCCACTCGCCCAGGGAGGTGTTCGCGGGAGACTGTATGGTGATGGCGGACATGATCCTGTACCCTTTCAATTGCAAACATCATTCGATGTTTCTGATTGATGCTCACCTTGCGCCGTTGAAATTGAAATGAGAAACGAGTAGATTTCGTTCGATCATCAAAATTGGCTTGAAGATTATGAGCCGCATGCTGCCAGGAACTCGCGCCTTGAGAACGCTCGAAGCGGCGGGGCGACATCTGAATTTCACCCGGGCTGCGGACGAACTCGGCCTGACGCCGGCGGCGGTGAGCTATCAAATCAAGGAAATCGAAGATCAGCTGGGCATATCGCTGTTCACGCGCACCAGCCGCACGAACCGGCTGACGGAGGCCGGCGCGGTGTTGCTCGACGCGGCGGTGGAGTCGCTGGATCTGCTGGGCCGAGCGGCGGCGCGGGCGCGCAAGATGCAGCGCGGCGTCGGCCTGCTCAAGGTGACGCTCGACGGCACCGTGGCGGCAAAATGGCTGATGCCGCGCATCGACGCCTTTCGCAAGGCGCATCCCGCTATCGAACTGCGCTTCGACATTTCCTACGAACTGCGCGACTTCGAGCGCGACGACATCGACGTCGCCATTCGCTTCGGCCTGGGGAAATATCCCGGCCTCGCCGCGGATCGGCTTTTCGAAAATGTCATCATTCCGGTCTGCAGCCCCGCTCTGCTCAACTCCGGCAAACCCATCCTGGAGCCGCGCGACCTGCTCAGCCACACGCTGGTGCATATCGACTGGGTGCGGCAGGGGATCACCTGGCCGAACTGGCGTATCTGGATGGCGGCTGCGGGCGTGGAGGATTTCGACGACAGCCGCTGCATCGTCTTTGGCGACAGTTCGCACGTCATTCAGGCGGCCCTTGACGGAGTCGCCGTGGCTCTGGCCGATTTCACGATGGTGGCGAACGATCTGTCGGCGGGCCGCCTTGTTCGCCCTTTCGAGCTGGGCATCAAGATCCCGCCGGAATTCGCCTATTTCCTGGTCTATCCCGAAGGCAGCGCCCACGATCCCCGCATTGTTGCGTTTCGGGAGTGGATTCTCGAAGAGGCACGGCACGCCGACACCGCCTGACGACGGCCGTCAACCGAATCGCCACACGATTGTCTTCTTAACCTCGGCGTCTTCCAGGTCGCGGGTAACCGGCACCTCATAGGCGGCAAGCCGGGTGAGTTTTTCCTTCGGCAGATAGGAGCGGCCCGGGTCGCCAACCAGCACGTCTGCGCCGCGCCTGACCAGCCTCTCGAACCACGGCACCAGGGCGTCGGCGAAGTCCTTGGCATAGAACACGTCGCCGGCCAGGATGACATCCCATGCGCCGTCGCTTCCAATGAGGTCGCCGGAATGGAAATCGACGCTGGCGGCATTTGCCCTGGCGTTGAGGGCAACCGCCGGCGCAGAGAAAATATCGATGTCGGCGGCGGTCACGGCGGAGGCTCCGGCCTTGGCCGCTGCGACCGCAACAAGCCCGGACCCGGTGGCGAAGTCGAGAACCGTCTTGCCGCGCACACTCCCGGGATTGTCGAGGATGTAACGCGCCAGCCCCTGGCCTCCTGCCCAAGCAAATGCCCAGAAGGGCGGCGGCAAGCCGATTTCCGCCAGTTCCTCCTCCGTCTTCAGCCACAGGGCATGCGACTCGCCGGCAAGGTGCAACGCGATCTCAGGGACATGCGGTGGCGCCGTCAATGCGGTGTTGGCGAGGATGAAGGCTTCCGCCTTCTCCGCTGACAGCCGGTTCACGGAGCGGGATCAAGGCCGCCCATGCGGCAAACTTCCTTCCACTCGTGCGGCGTCACCGGCTGCACCGACAGCCGGGAATTGTTGACCAGGATCATCTTGGCGAGCTTCGGGTTCGCCTTGATTTCATCCAGCGTCGGAGGGTTGGGGACATCCTTGACGGCGCGGATGTCGACGCATTCCCAGCGCGCGTCGTCGGTGGTCGAGTCGGGATGCGCCAGCGCGCAGACTTCCGCGATACCCGCGCAGCACAGCCCCTCATTGGAGTGGTAGAAGAAACCGAGGTCGCCGATCTGCATGGCCCGCATATTGTTACGCGCCGCATAGTTGCGCACGCCGTCCCATTCGGACCCCTTCTTGCCCTTGGCCTTCAGCATCTCGAAAGAGAACACGTTCGGTTCGGATTTGAACAGCCAATAGTTCATCGAAGTCTCCCTGGACGCTCAGGCGGAAGCGGGATTGTTGAATACCCAGTTCCAGGGCTTGATGTCGACCGTCTCGAACAGGCCGACCTTGGCAAAGGGATCGCCGCCGGCGATCGCGCGCGCCGCGTCGATGTCGCCTGCCTCGATGACAACCAGGCTGCCGTTCGGCTTGCCGTCGCCATCGAGGAACGGCCCGGCGAATTTGAGTACGCCCTTGGCATTGAGGTCGTTCAGGAAAGCGACATGGTCGGGCCGCGTGTCCAGCCGCAGTTGCAACTGGCCTGTCTTGTCCTTGCACAGCACGGCAAACAGCATGTCTCGCCTCCTATTCGGTTTCGGTTTTGAGCGGGCGCGACATCAGCGCCGCTACCGCTTCCTTGATGGTGATGGCGCGGTCGAGGATCTGGGCGACCGCCGCGATGATCGGCGCGTCGACGCCGCGCTCTACTGCGATGCGCGCCGCGATCGCCGCGGTGGCGACCCCTTCGGCCAGCGGCAAGCCCTGCAGCGGGTCGCCGCGCCCGAGCGCGACGCCATAGGCAAAATTGCGCGATTGGGTTGTAGAGCAGGTCAGCAAGAGATCGCCAAGACCGGACAGCCCCATCACGGTTTCCGGTCGCGCCCCGAACGACGCGGCGATGCGGCGCAACTCGACGAAGCCGCGCGTGACCATGGCCGCCTGGGCGCTGGCGCCAAGCCCGGCGCCCGTGATGGCTCCCGCTGCGATGGCGAACACATTCTTCAGCGCACCGCCGACTTCGACGCCCATGAGGTCGCCGGTGGAATAGCAGCGGAAATGGCCGATGGAGAAACGGACGGCGAGCGCTGCCGCAAGCGCCTCGCTCTCGGCGGCGACGACGACTGCGGTCGGCAAACCGCGCGCCACATCGCTGGCAAAGCTCGGACCTGAGAGCGCCGCGACTGGATTGTCAGGCAGGAGGACGCGGGCGAGGTCGGACAACAGCTTGCCGCTGTTACGCTCGATGCCCTTGGCGCACAGCACCAGCGGTACGCGGGGTGGGACGTGGGGCGCCGCCACTGTCAGCGCCGACCGTAGCGCCTGAGCGGGGATCACCGCCAGCACACAGTCGGCTGCGTCAAGCGCTTCGACCGGGTCATTGGTCGCGGCGATGCCCGGAGGAAGCGCAATGCCGGGCAGATAGTTGGGGTTCTCGCCGTGATTGAGCGCCGCCACCGCTTCCGCGTCACGCGCCCAAAGCCTTACATCATGCCCGGCGCGGCGCATCGTGGCGGCGAGGGCAGTGCCCCAGGCCCCGCCGCCGAGAACCGTAACGCGATAGGGCCGGCTCATGCCTTGGCCCCCCTGCGACCGGAGCCGACCACAGGCACCGAGACTTCATCGAGCGGCCAGCGCGAGCGCGGCGCGAAGCGCATGGCGTCATCCCCGGCGAGCCCGGCACGTAGCCGTTCGGCGCCGGCCCAGGCGATCATGGCCGCATTGTCGGTACACAGTGCGTGCGGCGGCGCGAGAAAGCGAAAGCCGTGCCGCGCACAGAGCGTTTCAAGGGCTGCGCGGATCGTAAGATTGGCTGCCACACCTCCCGCAACGACAAGAACCGGCTGGATCAGGTCCGGATAGGTCTCGCGAAAGCGAAGCAGCGCGCGGTTGACGCGATCGGACAAGGCTTCGGCAACCGCCAGCTGAAAACCGGCGCAAATATCGGCCACGTCGCGATCGCTCAGCGGCGCGATTGCGCTGGCCGCCTGGCGCACCGCCGTCTTCAGTCCTGAAAAGGAGAAATCGGGCTGCGGCGAGCCCCTCATCGGCCGGGGGAAGTCGAAGCGCGCTGGATTGCCGGCAACTGCCGCGCTCTCGACATTGGGACCGCCGGGATAGGGCAAGCCAAGCAGCTTCGCGGTCTTGTCGAAGGCTTCGCCCAGCGCGTCGTCGATTGTGGTCGCCCAGCGCTCATAATCGCCCACGCGGCGGACCAGCACGATTTGCGTGTGGCCGCCTGAAACCAGCAGAAGCAGATAGGGAAACGCGATGCCGTCCGTCAGCCGCGCCGTCAGCGCGTGGCCTTCGAGGTGATTGATCGCCAGCAGCGGCTTCTGCGTCGCGGCGGCAATCGCCTTGGCGGTCATCAGCCCGACGATCAAGCCGCCGACAAGGCCCGGGCCAGCCGTCGCGGCGACCGCATCGATGTCCTCCAGTGAAACATCGGCTTCCTCGAGGGCGGCCTCGACGATGCCGTCCAGCGCCTCGACATGGGCGCGGGCGGCGATTTCGGGCACGACCCCGCCGAAGGCAGCATGCTCTTCGAGCTGGCTGAACACGACATTGGACAAAATGCGCGCTGTCCCCGCCGAGTCGATTTCGACGACACTGGCTGCGGTTTCGTCGCAACTCGTCTCTATGCCCAGGACGCGGGTCAACTGGTCGCTCTTTGCCTCATTGCCGGGCCGGGATTTGGCCGATAGGAGATTGATGTAGTGGCCCGTTCGCGGGTTATCACGGACCCGCCCACGCAAACAACCGCCCAAGAGAATAACCGGTCAGGCGATATGGTGTTGAGAATCGGAACTCGCGGCAGCACGCTTGCCCTAGTGCAAGCCAGAGAGACGCGCGCTCGCTTGATGCAGGCGCATCGCCTGCCGGAGGAAGCGTTCGCCATCGAGGTGATCTCGACCAGCGGCGACCGCATCCAGGACAGGCCGCTGTCGGAAGTCGGGGGCAAGGGTCTGTTCACCAAGGAAATCGAGGAAGCTCTGCTGGAAGAACGCATCGACATCGCGGTGCATTCCTCCAAGGACATGGCGACCAGGCTGCCGGACGGGCTTCACCTCTCCACCTTCCTGCCGCGTGAAGACCCGCGCGACGCCTTTATCGGCCGCACGGCGCCAACCATCAGGGAGTTGCCGCACGGCGCGGTCATCGGCTCGTCGTCCCTGCGCCGCCAGGCCTTGATCCGCCGCATGCGGCCGGACATCGAGGTGGTCATGTTTCGCGGCAATGTCGAAACCCGCTTGCGCAAGCTCGAACAAGGCGATGTCGACGGCACGATCCTGGCGCTGGCCGGGCTGAAGCGGCTTGGCCGGGAGGCTGCGGTGACCGACGCCATGGCGCTGGACGTCTTCCCATCCGCGCCGGGCCAGGGCGCGATCTGCATCGAGAGCCGCATCGGCGACGAAGCGTCCGCCGCTCTTCTGGCTCCGATCCATCACAGCGCGACCGGGCACGCGCTGACCTGCGAGCGAGCCTATCTCGCCGTGCTCGACGGATCCTGCCGCACGCCGATCGCCGGCTACGCCAGCGTCGATGGCGACAGCCTGGCGTTCCACGGCATGATCCTGACGCCGGATGGCGCAGAAGCGCATGAAATCAGGCTCGACGGACGGGCGAACGACGCGGAGTCGATCGGCCGCCGCGCCGGCGAAACGCTCCGGACCGAGGCGGGAGACCGGTTCTTCGAGGGCTGGAGCTGAATGGCCGACCGGGGACGGGCTGCCCGCGTCCTGGTGACCCGGCCTGAGCCCGGCGCAACCGAGACCGCGCGGCGCCTGACGGAGATCGGCTTCGATCCTGTCGTCTTGCCGCTCACCCGCACACTTCCGCTCACGCCGCCAGCTTTTGATCCGAGCGGAGTCGATCTTGTGGTGGCGACGAGCGCCAATGCGCTGCGAAGTGCGCCGCCCGAGCTCCTTGCCGCCCTGGCGGACAGACCGATGATGACCGTCGGCGACCGCACGGCGCAGGTTGCGCGCAATGCCGGATGGCCCGCGCCGGTCTCGGCGGGCGGCGATGTCCGCAATCTCATTCAGCAGGTTGCCGCGAGGAGTGGCGTCACGCGTATCGCCTATCTCTGCGGCCGCGTCCGCCGCCAGGAGTTCGAGGCCGAAATGATGCGCCTTGGCCTGACGGTGCAGGCTGTCGAAGTGTACGATGTAACGCATATCGATTATTCCGAACGGGAGCTTGCGCAACAGGTCGGCGAGCCGGGCATCGATTTCGTGCTGGTCTATTCGGCGGAGGCTGCGGCAGCGCTCAATGGTCTTTTGGCCAGCCTTTCGATCGGTACCCTCTCCCGTCCGATCTTCCTTTGCCTTTCGCAGCGTATCGCGGATGCGTTGAACGTCGATTCGGCGCGAAAACGGGTCGGCGAGAGACCGGAACAGGATGCGTTGTTTGCCGTTTTGCAGCGCGAGGCATGACCGAAGTGCGAGCGGCGGCTATGTTCGTAGCGGCTGCCTGTGCTAGGTCTGAAGCGAGATCTCCAGTCGACAAGGTCGGAGCCCACAATGGTCAAAACCCCGAGGACCCGTCACTACAAGCCGAAGCGGGAGCCGGTGACGATCGACCTGCAGGCGACCGAAGCCGAATCACCGCCGCACGCGGCTGAAGACGAAGTTGCCGACCCCGGCCGGTTCGAACCCTGGGTCACATCGGACGAGGTCGCAGAAGAAACCGCCGAAGCTGTCGCCGCCGACGAAGTGGCGCTTGAAACAAGCGATAGCGAAGCGGGTACAGCCGCGCCTTCGACCGGCGATGCTTCAGAAGCGAGGCCCGAGGCGGTCGACGTCCAACCGGAGACGGCCCGCTACGGTCGCCGCAAGGACGACCAGCCACCGCCCGAATCGACCGATACCACCGGACGCACGTCTCCCGACAAACCTGCAACTCCCGCACCGGCTCGCCGCAGCGGTTTGTCGTCTGTCGCGGCGGGTCTGATCGGCGGCGTGTCGGCACTCGTGCTGGCAGGCCTCCTGCAGTACGCCGGGATTCTTGGTGCACCTGGCAATCAGACGGCAGCCCCCACATTGGAGCCGGCGCTCGGCGAAATCGCCGCGCTGAAATCCGAAGTTGAGGCGTTGAAGGCAGCGCCCGCCGCCGACAGCGGCACAGCCGTCGCGGACCTAGCGACATCCCTGGATCAGGCCAAAGCAGATATTGCCGCGCTTCAATCCGCTGTCCAGTCCGGCTCGGGAGGCGATGGAGCTGCTGTCGGTGCACTGGACGCGAAGGTGAAGGAACTGGAAGCCAAGCTCGGCCAGCTTGCTCAGTCGGGCCAGGGCGTATCCCAACAGGCTGTCGACGGCCTCGGCGCGAAGGTCGCCACCCTGGAGCAGTCTGTATCGTCGCTGAACGGAAAGGTCGATACCCAGGCAGCGCAACCCAGGATCGCGCTCGCAATTTCTGCGGCGGCACTCAAATCGACGCTCGATCGCGGCTCGGCCTTTACGGCAGAGCTTGAGACCTTTGCGGCCATCGCCCCTGATGCCCCGGAAATCGCACCGTTGCGGCAATATGCCGAAACGGGCGTAATGACGCGCGCCGACATCGCCAAGGCATTTCCGGACGCCGCGAATGCGATGGTTGCTGCCGTCGCTCCGGCGGACCAGGGGGCCGGCTTCTTCCAGCGCCTCCTCTCCAGCGCCGAATCCGTGGTCAAGGTGCGGCCGATCGGCGACGTCGCGGGCGAGGAACCGCCAGCGCGTGTCGCGCGCATGGAAGTAGCGGTCAACGCCGGGGAGTATGATAAGGCACTGGCCGAATTTGCCGCGCTTCCCGAAGCGGTGCAGGCTGCGGGGGCGCCCTTGGTCGATAAGATCAAGGCGCGGGTCGAGGTCGAGAAACTCGTGGACCAGATGATCGCCGGCGCGACGAAGGCCGCCTGAGGAGTAAAGCGCTAGATGATCAGGCTGTTGCTTTTCCTTGCTGTTGTCTTTCTGCTCGGCCTGGGCTTTGCCTGGCTGGCCGACCGGCCCGGCGACATGGTGGTTACGCTCGACGGCTATCAATATCAGGTCAGCCTGATGGCGGCCGCCGCCGGCCTTACTGGGCTGGTTGCCGCCATGATGCTCACCTGGTGGCTCATCAAGTCCATCTGGAACAGCCCTTACACCATTGCCCGCCATTTCCGGGCGCGCCGGCGTGACCGCGGCTATCAGGCGCTTTCGACCGGGATCATCGCCGCCGGCGCCGGCGACGCTGCAAAGGCGCGGCAGATGAACAAGCAGGCGGCAAAGCTGATCAATGCCGACCAGGAACCGCTGATCCATTTGCTGGAGGCGCAGTCGCTGGCGCTGGAAGGCAACGTGGAAGGCGCCCGCGAGAAATATGAGTCGATGATCGACGACCCGGAGATGCGTCTGCTCGGCCTGCGCGGTCTCTATCTCGAGGCGGTCCGCCTGGGAGACAAAGCGGCCGCCCGCCACTACGCCGCACGCGCCGCCGACGTCGCGCCGCAACTGGTTTGGGCATCCGATTCCACCCTGGAAGAGCACGTCGAAGACGGTGATTGGGACGGTGCGCTGAAGCTTCTGGACGCGCAGAAAGGCACCACCGGCCGCGAAACGGTGAACCGCCGCCGCGGCGTTTTACTGACCGCCAAGGCGATGGCGATTTTCGACACCGACCCTGCTGGCGCTCGTACCGCCGCGCTGGAAGCGAACCGTCTCCTGCCGGCCTTTGCACCGGCTGCTGTGATTGCCGCGCGCGCACTGTTCCGCGGCGACGAAACGCGCAAGGGAGCGAAGCTGCTCGAAGCCGCATGGAAAGAGGAGCCGCAGCGGGAGGTGGGAGACCTTTACGTCCATGCGCGTCCCGGCGACGCCACGCTTGATCGGCTCAACCGCGCGAGGAAGTTGATGGCGATGCGGCAGAACAATGTCGAATCGTCGCTGCTTGTGGCTCGCGCCGCGCTGGACGCACAGGATTACACGCTGGCCCGGGAGGAGGCTGAAGCAGCGATTCGCATGCAGCCACGCGAAGGGGGCTATCTCCTGCTCGCCGACATCGAGGAAGCGCAGACAGGGGATGAAGGGCGCGTGCGCCAGTGGCTGGCGCGCGCGGTTCGAGCGCCGCGCGACCCGGCCTGGGTCGCCGACGGCTTTGTCTCGGAGCATTGGGCGCCGGTTTCGCCTGTTACCGGCAAGCTCGACGCTTTCGAATGGCGCGCGCCCGTCGAGCAACTGGGGCCGCTGATCGAACAGGGCGACGATGCGCTGGCGATCCGCGAACGGCCGGCCGTCGCGGCTCCGGTCGAAGCTTTGACAATCGATGAGGACGGCGATGCTCCGGGCGAGATTGCCTTGGATAGCGAAGACGAGGCGGATATCATCGATGCCGAAGAGCCGGCTGATCCCGCAGCGCCGCCCCGCATGCCCGACGATCCGGGCGTGGATCCGAAAGCGGCGGCAAAGCAGTCGCGTCGGTTCCGACTGTTCTGAATCCGCACCAGTTGGGCCGGAAATCGATCACATCTGGTTCATTCCCTTGACGCGATCACGCTGACAAACAAACTGAAGCCCACAGGGTATTGAGGCGGAGCGGTCATGTTCGAACGCGTATTGAACTTTTTGCGGGATTTGCCCGGCGCGCTGGGCGATGAACAAGCGCCCCGCGACGACGATCCTCGCATCGCGGCGGCAGCGCTGATGTACCACGTCATGGACGCCGACGGCGTGCGGCAGGATGCGGAATGGGAGCGCGTCAAGGAACTGCTCTCGGAAACCTACGGCCTGATGGGTCCCGAACTCAACGAACTGGTGTCGGCGGGCCAGCAGGCCGAGAGCGAGGCCATCGATCTCTACGCTTTTACCAGCGTACTGAAGCGCCATCTCGACGAGGACGCGCGCATCCGCTTCATCCGCATACTCTGGGATGTCGTCTATGCCGACGGCGAACTGCATGAGCTGGAGGACAACACGCTGTGGCGCGTCGCCGAGCTGATCGGCGTCGACCGCCGCGACCGCATCGCCATGCGCCAGGAAGCAGCGCGGCGACGGCCCGACGCCCGGGGCGCCTCCAGCGACGAATAAAAATGCCGGCCACTAAGCAGAAGATCCTCATCGTCCTGCATCAGGAACAGTCGACGCCAGGCCGGGTCGGGCAGCTTCTCCTCGAGAAGGGCTTCGACCTGGATATGCGACGGCCGCCGCTGGGCGACGCCCTGCCGGACACGCTGCAAGGTCATGCCGGGGTGGTGGTGTTCGGCGGGCCGATGAGCGCCAATGACAGCGACGAATTCGTCAAACGCGAAACGGAATGGCTCAAGATCCCCCTCCGCGAGGAGAAGCCGTTTCTCGGCATCTGCCTCGGCGCCCAGATGCTCTGCAACCATCTGGGCGGCCGTGTCGATCCACATAATGAGGGCCAGGTGGAGATCGGCTGGTATCCCCTGCGCGCCACGGAGGAAGGCCGTGCCCTGATGCACTGGCCGGAGATGGTTTATCAGTTTCATCGCGAGGGGTTTTCGCTGCCAAAGGGCGCAACCTTGCTGGCGACGGCCGAGACCTACCCCAACCAGGCGTTCCGCTATGGCGCACAAGCCTGGGGCATTCAGTTCCATGCCGAGCTCACGCGGGTGATGATGCACCGCTGGGTGGTGCGGGGCGCCCAGCGCTTCGAACTGCCCGGTGCGCAGCAAGGCCGCGACCATTTGGGCGGCAGGCTTATCTGGGACACCCATTTGCGCAAATGGCTGGTCGAATTCCTCGGCGTGGTGTTTGGCGGAAAGACGCTCGATGCGGTTGCGGTCAATTACGGCCGTCGAGGTGTTTCACCTTCCTGAGTGCGGGGAAAAGCCAGGCCCACAGGCCGGCGATGCCGACCGCGCCGATCCCTCCGACCACCACCGCCGCCACCGGACCTATGAAGGCCGCCATGGTGCCCGCGCGGAACTCGCCAAGTTCGTTCGATGCGCCGACGAACACCATGTTCACCGCATTCACGCGGCCGCGCACATTGTCCGGTGTCCATAGCTGGATCAAGGTTTCGCGGACATAGACGCTGACCATGTCGGTCGCGCCCAGCATGGCCAGCGCGAAGATCGACAGCCAGGGTATCGTGGACAAGCCGAACACGACGGTGAAGGCCCCGAACAGCGCCACGAAGAACAGCATGATGGCCCCGGCATTGTCCTTGATCGGGTGGCCCGTCAGCCAGATCGCAACCACGATGGCGCCAATGCCGGGCGCTGCGCGCAGCAGGCCGAGGCCCCACGGCCCGAGTTCCAGCACGTCGCGCGCATAGACCGGCAGCAGCGCCACCGCGCCGGAGAGCAGCACGGCGAACAGATCGAGGGAGATGGCGCCCAGCACGATCTTCTCGCTCCATATGTAGCGGAAGCCGGCGAACAGCGTCTCCATCGTCGGCTTGTCGGTTTCACTGCGCTGCTGCGGCTTGGGGATCGACAGGACCAGCAATCCGGAAGCCAGCATGAACAATGTCGCGACGCCATAGGCCGCTTCCGGCCCGATGCCGTAGAGCAGGCCGCCGGCCACTGGGCCCACGATCGTCGCTGTCTGCCAGGCCGACGAGTTCCAGGCTATGGCGTTGGCGAACACTTCCTGCGGCACCAGATTGGCGACCAGGGAGGCCGAGGCCGGACCGAAGAAGGCCCGCGCGATTCCGAACACGAACAGCACCGCGAAGATCGGCAGCGGACTGGTCAGACCCTCCCAGGTCAAGAAGAGGATCGCAGCCGCGCAGGCGGCTTCCACCAGCGCGGCAATGCCCATGATCAGCCGGCGGCCGAAACGGTCGGCGATAGCGCCCGTCACGAGGACGAGCAGCAGCGACGGCAGGAACTGAATGATCCCGACCAGGCCAAGATCGAAGGGATCGCGCGTCAGATCATAGATTTGCCAGCCGATCGCTACCGAAACGATCTGCGTCGAGAAGGTCGCCAGAAACCGGGCGACCCAGAACCGCACGAACGGACCGTGGCGGAAGGCGGCATACCGTTCGCCGGCGGGCGTTTCGGAGCTTGTCATGATTTGAAATCGTCGATCCTGAGGGAAGATTCTGCCCCGCGAACGCCGGAACGCTGCGGTCGGTTCCGAAGCGTCGCGAGCCGCCTCACTGCTCTCCGAGTTTCATCTCCGGATTGTATTCCCGGCCGTCGACATCCTTCACCACGGCCTGGCCGCAGCGCATCAGCTTCATCTTGGTGTCGTAGGCGTAGGTCGGCGAGCCATAGAGATGCCAGCCCTTGTTCAGCGCCGCGGTCACCTTGTGACAGAAGCTTGCATTGTCGGGGCCGGAGAGAAAACGGTAAAGTCTCATGTCTTGCTTGCTCCAATCATCGCTGCCTTGGCCAACAGCGCCTCGGCCTGGGTCAGATGCAGGCGCTCGACCATGCGCCCATTGACGGCAATCACGCTTTTGCCGACGTTTTCCGGGAGTGCAAAGGCGGCGACCATGGCATGTGCTTCGGCTATCGTCTCTTTGCTGGGCGTGAAGGCTTTGTTAGCCGGCTCGATCTGATCAGGATGGATCAACGTCTTGCCATCGAAACCCATCGCTGCCGCCTCCTCGCACTCGCGCGCGAAACGCTCGGCATCGCCGAAGTCGTTGACGACCCCGTCAAGCGCGGCCAGTCCGCCGGCGCGCGCCGCGACCACCATCTGCACCAGCAGCGGAACAAGGTAGCGCCGGTCTGGCGCCGCCTGGATACCGGTCTCCTTGGCCAGATCGTTGGTGCCCGCCACGAAACACGCAAGTCGTGAGGCCTGATCGCGGCCAAGCTCGGCGATGGCGCCCAAGTTGAGAATCGCCTTCGGCGTCTCGATCATTGCCCAGATCCCGGTCG
>DATDBN010000031.1:0-29461 GCA_036524835.1 Mesorhizobium sp.
CCACTGGTGGAGCTGAGGGGGATCGAACCCCTGACCTCGTCATTGCGAACGACGCGCTCTCCCAGCTGAGCTACAGCCCCGTCCAGCGGATGCGGCGCATTTATGTATCACCGCCGGTGGCTGTCAAGCGCCGTTGACGGCCGCCATCGAATGGCCGGGCAAGGGTTGGCGCCGTCGCTTGTAGTCGCCTGATGCGCCAGAGAGATCTTCGGGGGCTTGTGGCCGCCGCATTGGATGGCTACATCACGCCAGCCGCAATCTGGAGAGCCGCATGGAAGCGTTGCTGAAGTTGATCCTCGCCGCGATCAACATCTATTGGTGGATCGTCATGCTGGCGGTAGTCTTTTCCTGGCTCTTCGCCTTCAACGTGATCAACAGCCGCAATACCTTCGTGAATTCCGTCGGCAATGCGCTGTTTCAACTGACCGAGCCTGTCTTCCGTCCCATCCGGCGGCTGCTGCCGGACCTTGGCGGCGTCGATATCTCGCCGATCATCGTTCTCCTGCTGCTCTATTTCCTGACCGAGTTCATCAGCACGACTGTCGCGCGCTTGCTTCTTTGATCCGCCGGGTCGAAGGCGGTGTAGAGCTCGTCGTGCGACTGACGCCGCGCGCCGCCGCGGACAGGATCGATCCCCCGAGGACCGGCGCAGATGGCCGGACCTATTTGTGCGCCCGCGTGCGCGCCGTTCCGGAAAAGGGCGCGGCCAATGAAAGCCTGACGCGGCTGGTGGCGGCGTGGCTCGGCGTCGCGCCCAGCACGGTTAGCCTTGCCGCGGGGGCAACACAGCGCCTGAAAACCGTGCGGATCGCCGGCGAGGCGCAAACGCTCCATGCCCGGATCGCCGACCTCACTCCGGTGGGAGCGACCGTTTCCCGCCCGGCCGATCCACGGTAGAGTGGCGTCAGTTCGACGGGAGCCGTCTTGATGAAATTGCTGCTTGCCCTGCTCGCCTCTTTCGCGTTCCTCCAGGTGGCGGCGGCACAGAACATATCCAGCGTCTACACCGATTTCGACCGAGACAAGAATTGTATCACCGTCGATCATGCGGCCGAGGGCGACGGCGACTGGGCGACACTGACCTGTGCCGGCTATATGGGCTTTCCCGTTGTTGTCAGCTACGGCGACGCCCGCGAATCGGTCTTCTACGGCTTTCCTTCGTCCGGCGAGGACAATACTTGGGAGAGTTTCCAGGGTTTCAACGCCGCGGGCGGCACGGTGGAATGGCGTGTCCGCAAGGACGGTGACAAGACGATTCCCTTTGCCACGATTCACCGCTGGTCGGTGGCCGACGCGGAAGACCCGGACAAGAAGGTCGAGGTTCTGGTCGTCGAAAAGGTCGGCCAGCTGGCCGAACGCGCCGGCTGCGCGGTCGGCCTGGTGTTGGCCACCGGCAACCCGCAAGCCAACGAAACCGCGCGCAGCATCGCCGACGAACAGGCCGAGACCTTCGCGTGCGGCGACGAGCGTACTGTGGTGGGAGAGCCGATGCCGGGCTTCGACCGGCAGGCGAACTGACGCAGCTCTACGTGCTCTTCTTGGCCCGCTCGATCGCCTCGACGATCATTTCCTTGGCCCGTGCGGCATCGTGCCAGCCGGCAATCTTGACCCATTTGCCCGGTTCGAGGTCCTTGTAGTGCTCGAAGAAGTGGGCGATCTGGTCGACCGTGATCTGCGGCAGATCGGTGTAGTTGAACACCTTTTCGTATCGTTTCGTCAGCTTCGGCGACGGTACCGCGATCACCTTCTCGTCCTGGCCGGCATTGTCTTCCATCACCAGCACGCCGATGGGGCGCACATTGATGACGCAACCCGGAATGAGTTCGCGCGTGTTGCAGACGAGCACATCGATCGGATCGCCATCGCCTGACAGCGTGTGCGGCACGAAGCCGTAATTTCCGGGATAGCGCATCGAGGTGTGCAGGAAGCGGTCGACGAAGAGCGTGCCGGCGTCCTTGTCCATCTCATATTTGATGGGCTCGCCGCCGATCGGCACCTCAATGATCACGTTGACATCTTCGGGGGGATTGTGGCCGGTGGCTATCGCCTCAATACGCATCGCTGAAAGTTTCTCCGATTGACAGGGAACGGATATCCGCGCTGCGCGCCCGTGGCAATCTCCCGGGACAATGTGAAAAGTTCGGCAGCGAACCGATAGGCTGGAAAAGGCCGTCAGTCCCAGACGAAGCAAACCTTTCGCAGTGCCTTCTGGTCGAAGACTTCGACGCCTTCGGCGATGTCTTTTCCGCCCGCGCCGGCATAGAAGCTCAGCGCATTGGTGTTCTCCTCCAGCGCCCAGACCGCCAAACCTTTCAGGCCGTGCGCGGCAAGCCGGGCGCGGGCCGCAGCGAACAGGCGCGACCCCAGCCCGACGCCCTGATATTCCGGTCGCAGGTAGAGTTCGTAGATCTCACCCTGCTGCTTCAGATCCCGGGCGCGGTTGCGTCCGATCGTGGCGTAGCCGGCCAATTCCCCGCCGATTTCGAGCACCAGCACCGACGCGGCGCGTCGGATTGCGTTGGCCCACCATTCGCTGCCGCGCCGCGACAGCATGCGATTCAGCGACTTGTAGGGAATGATGCCCGAATAGGCCCCGCGCCAGGCGGCATGATGAACCTCGGCGATCGCGGCAGCGTCGCGCGGCTCGGCTTTGCGGATATCGATCGCCAGTGTGGTCATCGTTGGCTAACCATACGCCCGGCTTTCGCTGGAACGCAAGGCGGTCGGTGGCCGGCGTGGCGGCAATCCGTGGACAACTAGCTTGGATACAGGCCGGCGAGAGCTCAGATTTCCACGACGTGGTCGTCGAGTTCGTTCGGGTTCACGGGGCGCGGCGGAAAATGCGCTGCAAGCAGCGCGCCCACGCGCCCGATTGCGGTGACGAAACCCTCCGCAAGCTCGTCGCGCCGCGCCGCGTCGATCAGGCCGCCAATGACGCTGTCCCACTCGGTTTGTCCGACCTTTGCATCGATACCGCTGTCGGCAACGATTTCGGCGTAATGTTCCGCTAGCGAAACGAAAATGAGGACGCCGGTCCGCTCGGCGGTGATGTGCACATTGCGGGCGAGAAACTGCTTGATCGCATTGTCATGGGCGCGCTGGTAGCGCAGGCGCCGCGGCACGAAATGGATGCGGATCGCCGGCAGCAGCGACAGGACCGCCAGCGCGCAGGCGATGGCGAGGATCTGCGCGTAGAGGAACACGGGAAGCCGAACCGTCAGCCACCAGGCTTCGAGCCCCAGCGACAGCAGGAACCCTATCAGCACGATGGCCAGCGTGACGATAAAGCCGGAGGGGTAGAAATAGCTGTCGCTGGCGCCCGCCACGACACAGTAAATCTCGCCGGATGTGCTTTCCTCGGCGGTTCGGATCGCTTCGGCGATGCGCCTGTGCTCGGCGTTGTTCAATGATTTGGGCGTGACGCTCATCACCAGCTCCCCGACGAGCCGCCGCCGCCCGACGAACCGCCACCGCCGGAAAAGCCGCCCCCGCCACCGCCGGACGACCACCCTCCGCCGCCGGAGGACCAGCCGCCGCGACCGGAATAGCCACCGCCGGAAAGGCCACCGCCCGACCGGCCCGAGCTTCGCGCATAGTTGAAGTCCATGCCGAGCCAGCGATACCGGCCCGGCCCCAGTTTGGTGCCGAAAATCGGCGGCAGAAACGCCATCGCCATGCCGCCGAAAAACATGGTGCCCCAGATAATCAGGAAGATCAGGATCACGGGATCGATGTCGAACGCGTCCTGGATTCCGGGGTTGCGCTTGTTGCGGGCTTCAAGCTCCTCCGGATTTCCTTCCAGCACCATGACCATATCGTCCACGGCCCGCGAAATGCCGCCGGAAAAATCTCCCTGGCGGAACGCCGGCACCATGGTGTTCTCGATGATCAGCTTGGTGTGCAGATCGGTCAACGTGCCTTCCAGCCCGTAGCCGACCTCGATCCGCATCTTGCGGTCGTTCTTGGCCACAAGCAGCAGCACGCCATTATCCTCGCCTGCCTGGCCGAGGCCCCAACTGCGGAACAGCCGGTTGGCATAGGGCTCGATCGCCTCGCCATTCAGGCTGTCGACGGTGGCGACGACGATTTGGTCGGAGGATTTCTTCTGGAAAGCTTCGAGCTTCTGGACGAGGGCCGCCTTTGCGGCGGGGTCGATCAGCCCGGCGGTGTCGACGACGCGGCCGGTGAGCGCGGGCAGGGTCTGCGCCCACGCGCCCGGCATCGCGAAGCCAAGTGCAAGCAGAAGAACCACAAGCCGCAGCGCCCAGGCGAGCCTCTGCGGCTCACCCATCTGGTCGCGTCGGATCACGCGGCTTGCTTGCATGCTGCACCCCGGCAGGGCTTAGCCGCCCTGCGGCTTCGGCTGAGCCGGTTGCGTGCCGAAGTCGACCTTCGGTGCTTCCAGCTTGTCTTCGGCGACGGTGAAGTTCTGGTAGGGCTCGTTGCCGGTGAACCAGAATGTGGCCCACAGCACTGAAGGGAAGGTGCGCAGGGTCAGATTGTAGTCCTTAACGGCCTGGATGTAGTCGCGCCGCGCTACCGCGATCCGGTTTTCCGTCCCTTCGAGCTGCGCCTGCAGGGCGAGGAAGTTCTGGTTGGATTTCAGGTCGGGATAGTTTTCCACCACCGCCAGCAGGCGCGACAGGGCGCTGGTCAGGCCGGATTGACCCTCCTGAAACTGCTTGAACTTCTCGGGATCGCTGAGCGCTTCCGGCGGCAGGGTCACCTGGGTGGCCTTGGCGCGCGCCTCGACAACGCCTTCGAGAACGTCCTTCTCCTGGGCGGCGTAGCCCTTCACGGTCGCCACCAGATTGGGAATGAGATCGGCACGGCGTTGGTACTGGTTCAGCACCTCGCTCCAGGCAGCCTTGGCATTCTCTTCCGCAGTCGGAATTGTGTTGTAGCCGCAGGCCGACAGCAGCGGGAGAAACAGCAACACCAGCCAAGCCGCCCAGGGCCGGCGGCGCGCCGCGTTGATAGTTGATACCGACATTGGAGCCCTCCAGAATCTGCTTCCGGCGCAGGCTTAGCATACAAATGCGGCGGTGGAAGATGGCAGCGCGCATGACCACCCGAGATAGGGGAGCCAACTATTTCAGGTTGCTGCGGCGATAAACCGCTTGCCGAAGGCGTGAAACGGTGATTCGCTGAGGTCAGCGTTACGATTCGAGGAAGGGGTTTGGCGATGCCACGACTTTTCACGGCCCTCGAAATTCCTCGCGACGCGGCCATGTCGCTTTCCCTCCTGCGTGGAGGCTTGCCAGGCGCGCGCTGGATGGACGTCGAGAACTATCACCTCACCCTGCGCTTCATCGGCGACGTCGAGGGCCATGTCGCCGACGAGATCGCCAACGCGCTGGATCGGGTCCGCCGGCCGTCCTTCTCGCTGGCGTTGTCCGGCGTCGGCGCATTCGGGTCGAAGAAGCCGCATTCGGTGTGGGCAGGGGTCTCTGCATCACCCGACCTTGCTGCCTTGCAGGGCGAGATCGAGCGTATCTGCCAGCGGTTGGGCCTGCCGGCCGATCCGCGCAAATTCTCGCCGCATGTCACCGTCGCCAGGCTGAAGAATGCCTCGCCCATCGACGTTGCGCACTATCTGTCGGCGCGCGGCAATTTTTCGACCCTGCCATTCCGCGTCGGCCGGTTCGTGCTGATGTCTTCGCGCGAATCTGTTGGGGGCGGGCCCTATATCGTCGAGGAAGTGTGGCCGCTGGGCGCCGCCGAGACATCCACGGCCAGCTTTTCGGCAAGCGCCTCCGACGCCTCACGGATCATGCGATAGACCTCCTCGAAGCCGCGCGCACCGCCGTAATAGGGGTCGGGAACGTCGCGCTGCAGTCCCAATGCATAGTCCATGTAGAGGTGCACTTTAGCGCTCCCTCTCGGCCCGGCGGCGGCGCGCAGATCGTCGACATTCGAGCGGTCGAGGCCGAGCACAAGATCGAAGTCCTCGCTGTCGCGAAGGGAGAATTTTCTTGCGGCTTGGCGCGACGTATCGATGCCGTACCGGGCTGCAATCTCGATGGAGCGCGGGTCCGGGGCCGAGCCGACATGCCAGGCGCCGGTGCCGGCCGAGTCGATGCGGTAGCGGCTCGCCTCGCCTCTGGCGTCGATGACGTCATGAAAGACGCCCTCCGCCAGCGGCGACCGGCAGATGTTGCCGAGGCAGACAAACAGGATCGAAAGCTTGCTCACGGGCGCTGGTCCCCCTCGGCCCCTCACTTTCCCGCGCTTTGCCAGAAGAAAGCCCGTCCGCGCAATGGCCCTTTGAGGGCAGGCGTGTTGCGGCGCGGCGGAACTCTTGTGCGGGGACCCGACCTTTCCCACATAAAAGTGAAGGCGGCATCAGGAGGCGCCTAACATGGCAGGTCGAACGAAAGCGTCCCCCAAGGCAGGCGCCACTGCGGATACGCGCGAGCAGCATGTCCGCGAGGAGTTCTGGCGCGCGGCGAAGCGCGTCGCCAGCAATCTGCCCTTCGCCGAGGAGTTGCTTGCGGCCTACTACTGCGCGCTCGACAAGGAGACGCCTTTCCGGGTGAAGGGCATCCTGCTGGGGGCGCTGGCATATTTCATCCTGCCGGCGGACGCGATCCCCGATTTCCTGCTCGCCTTCGGCTTTACCGACGACATCGCCGTGCTGACGGCGGCTATCACGTCGGTCAGCGCCAACATCAAGCCCGCCCACCGCAAGGCGGCCAGGAAAGCGCTCTCCGAGGCGTGAGCCAACGTCTTGGCCGTCGGCATGCAGTCAAACTCTTGCCGCTTTCTGGAGCTTGATGCGCTAAGGGGACAACAGAGGTCGATGGTGAGGGGCTGCTTCGCCTGGCGCCGTTCCAAACATGAGCCGGCGGCTCGAATGTTCACGCTTTGGTAACCCAAATTAATTCAAAATGACGCGAATACGCATGGCCGCGCGGCCCTCTTTCGCGCCACAAAACTGCAAGGACATGAAGAACACGATGCGCGCATTGATTGCCACGGTAACGAGTATTCTGCTGGTCGCCGGCGTGGCGCCCGCGCTCGCGCAGTCGGCCACCAAGATCGGCCAGCACAGCGCCTGGGGCACCTACAGCTACCAGGCCCAGAACGGCAAAGTATGTTATGTACTGACAGTTCCGACGGAGAAGACGCCGAAGACCCTCGATCACGGCGACATCTTCTTCTTCGTCAGCCAGCGCCCCGGGCAGGCGCCGTCCTACGAGCCTCAGTTCATTGCATCGTACAATTTCCAGGAGAATTCGAAGGTCTCCGTTACCGTCGACGGCAAGTCCTTCTCCATGTTTACGCGCGGCAAGTCCGCATGGGTCGAGAACGCGGCTGAAGAGCCCGCGCTGATTGCGGCGATGAAGAACGGTTCGGAAATGAAAGTGGCTGCGAAATCCGGCCGTGGCAATCCGACCAGCTATGCCTTCTCGCTCAAGGGCATTTCTGCTGCGCTGAGTTCGATCGCCAAGTGCAAATAGGCGACAGCCATCCTCAAGGGATTCACCGCAGCCTCCCTCTTACCAATCGTCATAAGCGGGGCATTCCGCGTCCGGCGTCTTTGACAGAAGGAACTCCCGGTCGTCTGCGCCTGGGGTGAGGTCGACACTATCGCCTTCCTCGTCGCCATCGCAGCCCGCCATGCGGATGCGCCCGATATCGGCGGCGAAGTAGACGAGCACCTTCTTGTCGGGCCGACGTTTGACCTGAATGCCGCCGCCATCGCATTCGACCATGCAGGCGATCGCATCGCCGCTTGGCGTGCATTCCCCGAACGATTGCAGCTTTTCGGACGAGCCGCGCAGCTTTGCAAAGAGCGCAAAATAATAGTTGTTCTGGCCCTTGGGCAGGTCTTCAGCCGGAGGGTGCCGGTAGTAGGAGAGACGGAACTCAAGTTCCGTAACCTTCTGCTTCGGGTGAGCCTTCAGGTGCTCCGCGTCATAGAGGCGCGAGAAGCATATCCGCGTACCCGGCACGGGCGGAAGGAATTTCGTCAACTCGCCTTCTTCACCTGACGGAACCGGCTGCGCGGTGACGCCGCCGGTCATGGCCAACAGCGCGGCAGTCACGACTCCAGCCTTAAGCATCCATCGCATAGGCGACCTCCGGAACGGTCCAGGAAATCAGAGCTTAGTGCCGCCGTCCGGTTCCGTCGAATCGTCAACCGCCCGGGATGACCGGATCAGAGGCCGCAACGCTACCGCTGCGACATTTCCTGCGCGATCGCCAATTGCAGCACCTGCGCAAGTTCGCGCGCGGCGCGGTTTTCGGCGTCGCGCACAGCACGCAAGGCCGCATATTCCTGCTTCGGAAGATCGTAGTTCGACGTAACCCGGCGCTCGCCGGCAGCCAGGGTTGCACCCTTGCCGTTTTCCGTCAGCGTGTAGCTGCCGATCATCGTCAGCGTGCCGGCCGTGGGCTCGTTATCGCCGGCGCTTTGGATCAGCACGGCCGATTGCGCCCGCGCGACCACCGAAAGCTGCAGCGAATATTTGGACGCCGCCGGCTGGCCCTTGCCGCCGCCGAACAGGAAGATCAGATGGTTGCGAACTTCTTGCCCATAGCGGGTGCTGACGGGCTTCACCGCGATCTGGGAAAGTTCTCCCCGAACAGGCAAGCCGCTCGTCGTCGTGCTATCCGCATATAGGGGCCGAACGGTGCAGGCCGAAATGGCGCCCAGCGCCAGCAGCGCTCCCACCACGAGCGCCGTGCGAAGCGGGCGTTCCCGCAGGCCGCGAAATTGCGCATCAAATGACGACATTGACGATCCTTTGCGGGACGACGATCACCTTGCGCGGCGCCTTTCCATCGAGCGCTTTCTGGACCGCATCCAATGCCAGGGCCGCCTTTTCGACGGCACCTTGGTCTGCATCGCGCGAGATTGTCAATTCGCCACGTTTCTTGCCGTTGAGCTGGACGGGATAGACGATTTCGTTGTCCACGGTCAGCACCGGGTCAAAGGCCGGCCAGTGTTGCTCGGCGGCCATGCCGCCATTCCCCAAGGCGTCCCAGCACTCCTCCGCCAGATGCGGCATCATCGGCGCGATCAGCAGCACCAGGAATTCCAGCGCCTGGCGCATCGCCGCCTTGGAACCAGCATCGGCATCCGCGTTCGCCGAAATTATGGAGGCCAGCGCCGGCTGCAAGCTGTTCACCAGTTCGTACAGACGTGCGATCGCCCGGTTGAAGGCCAGCTTTTCGATATCTTCGCCAACCTGCTTCACCGATTTGTGGGCTGCCTTGGAAACGGCCAGGGCATCGCCTTCGCCGCCGGTCCCGGCAGCCACGCTATCGAGAATTTCAGCGCCATCGGCCACCAGACGCCAGACACGCTGCACGAAGCGATGCGCGCCTGCCGCGCCGTCATCGGTCCATTCAACATCACGCTCGGGGGGAGAATCGGACAGCATGAACCAGCGCGTGGTGTCGGCGCCATAGCTGTCGGTAATCTCTTCCGGGCTGACCGTGTTCTTCTTCGACTTCGACATCTTCTCGATCGGGCCGATCTCTACCGGCGAGCCATCGGCAATCAGGCTCGCACGGCGCTTGCCGTCGACTTCCTCGATTCGCACGTCGGACGGCGCGGCCCAGCCGTCCGCTCCCTTGTAGGTCTCGTGTACGACCATGCCTTGCGTGAACAGTCCCTCGAACGGTTCGACAGCGTCGTTCAGATGGCCGGTCGCTTTCATGGCGCGCGCATAGAAGCGCGAATAGAGCAGATGCAGGATCGCATGCTCGACGCCGCCAATATATTGATTGACCGGCAGCCAGCCGCGCTTGCCGTCAACCGCCGACAGCGTCGTCGGCTGGTCTTCGTTCCACGGGTCGGTGAAGCGCGCGAAGTACCAGGACGAATCGACGAAGGTGTCCATGGTGTCGGTGTCGCGCCGCGCCGGCTTGCCGCATTGCGGGCAATCGACATGCTTCCAGGTGGGATGATGATCGAGCGGATTGCCGGGCTTGTCGAAGGACACTTCAGCAGGAAGTTCCACCGGCAAATTCTTGGCCGGCACCGGTACCGCGCCGCAGACCTCGCAATGGATGACCGGGATCGGACAGCCCCAATAACGCTGGCGCGAAATGAGCCAGTCGCGCAGGCGGAACTGCACCTTTCGCTCGCCCATCGGGCGGTTACCGAGCGAGCGCTGTTCCAGCAGATCCGCTACTTTTTCAAAGGCGGCGGCAGGCGACATGCCGTCCAGAAAGCGCGAATTGATCATCACGCCATCGTCGGTGAAGGCGGTCTCGGTAATCTGAAAAGTCGCCGCATCGGCATCGGCCGGCATGACGACCGGCACGACCGGCAGGCCATACTTGTTCGCGAAGTCGAGGTCGCGTTGGTCGCCGGAGGGACAGCCGAAGATGGCGCCCGTTCCATAGTCCATCAACACGAAGTTGGCGACGTAGACCGGCAGGGTCCACGCCGGGTCGAACGGATGGGTAACCCGGATGCCCGTGTCGAAACCCTTCTTTTCGGCCGTCTCGATTTCGGCGGCGGAGGTTCCGCCGTGCTTGACCTCCTGGATGAAGGCAGCCAGCGCGGGATTCCCCTCGGCAGCCTTTCTGGCCAACGGGTGATCTGCCGCGATCGCCATGAAGGATGCGCCGAATATCGTGTCCGGACGTGTCGTATAGACCTCCAGTTCACTCTCGCCTGCGGGGGCGGTGCCCTCAGCCAGCGGCCAACGCAGCAGCAGCCCCTCGGACCGGCCGATCCAGTTGGCCTGCATCAGCTTGACCTTGTCCGGCCAGCGCTCGAGCGTATCGAGGCTGTACAGCAGGTCCTGGCTCATCGCGGTGATCTTGAAAAACCACTGCGTCAGGTCGCGTTGCTCGACCAGCGCGCCGGAGCGCCAGCCACGGCCATCGATCACCTGCTCGTTGGCGAGCACGGTCATGTCTTCCGGGTCCCAGTTGACCTTCGCCGACTTGCGTTCGACCAGCCCGGCCTTCCAGAAATCCAGGAACAGCTTCTGCTGATGGCGGTAGTAGGCCGGATCGCAGGTCGCGATTTCGCGCGACCAGTCGAGCGACAGACCCATGGTCTTCAGCTGGCGCTTCATCGTGTCGATGTTGGCGTAGGTCCAGTCGCGCGGGTTGACCTTGTTGTCGCGTGCGGCATTTTCCGCCGGCAGGCCGAACGCATCCCAGCCCATCGGGTGCAGGACATTGAAGCCCCTGGCGCGGCGGTAGCGGGCAACGACGTCGCCCATCGCATAGTTGCGCACATGGCCGATATGAATGCGCCCCGACGGATAGGGAAACATCTCAAGCACATAGTACTTCGGACGTGGATCGTCGTTCTGCGTTTCAAACAGCTTAGCCTCTGCCCAGGCCTTCTGCCATTTGGGCTCGGATGCACGCGGATTGTATCGTTCGGTTGCCATGACCGTTAAATCACTTGATATATCGGCTGAGATTGGTTTGGCGGACCTTCACCACGCTTTGGCCGAACCGTCAACCTTAGACCCTGAGGCGAGTTGCACACACCATCATGAGTGAAAGCGTCAAGAACCTCATCAAGGTCAAGGAGGCGATCGCCGCGGCCGAGCGCTCGGCGAAGCGACCCGCGGGCGGCGTGACGCTGGTTGCCGTGACCAAGACGTTCGAGGCCGAGACGGTCCGTCCGGTGATCGCGGCGGGACAGCGCGTCTTTGGTGAAAACCGCGTTCAGGAAGCGCAAGCCAAATGGCCTGACCTGAAGGGGGAGCATCCCGACATAGAGCTCCACCTGATCGGTCCGCTACAGTCCAACAAGGCGAGGGAAGCGGTCGCCCTGTTTGACGTGATCGAGACCGTGGACCGCGAGAAGATCGCCGCCGAACTGGCCCGTGAAATGCAGAAGCAGCAGCGCAAAACGCGCCTCTACGTCCAGGTGAATACCGGGCTGGAGGAGCAGAAGGCCGGCATCGACCCACGCGACGCCGTCGCCTTCGTGCAGCGCTGCCGCGAGGTTCACGGCCTGGCGATCGAGGGCCTGATGTGCATACCGCCGGTGGACGAAAATCCCGGACCGCATTTTGCCCTGCTGGAGAAGATCGCGCGCGAGGCGGGCGTCCAAAAGCTGTCCATGGGGATGTCCGGCGATTATGAGATCGCGGTCGCGTTCGGCGCGACGAGCGTGCGGGTGGGAAGCGCCATCTTCGGCGCCCGGTAGCGTCAGACAGGCGTGACGGACTACACTCCGAGGTAGCGATCCTGCAGCGCTGGCGACAACTCCTGCGGCGTCCCTGTCCAGGCTGTCGCGCCTCTCTCCAAGACCACCAGGCGATCGGCAACGGGCAGCAGTTCGGACAAGGTCTTGTCGACGACAAGGATAGACTGCCCCTCCGCCTTGAGGGTGCGGATCGCACGCCAGATGTCCTGTCGCACGACGGGCGCAAGGCCCTCGGTGGCCTCGTCGAGAATCAACAGGCGGGGGTTGGTCATCAGCGCGCGGCCGATGGCTAGCATCTGCTGCTCGCCGCCCGACAGCGTGTTGGCATATTGGCCGAGACGCTCCTGCAGCCGTGGAAACAATGCGCATACGCGACTGAGCGACCAACCGGACCCGCGCGCCGCCGCGACGAGGTTTTCGCGAATCGTCAAATTGGGAAAGCAGCGCCGGCCTTCGGGCACCAGCCCGATGCCCAGCCTGGCGGTGCGATGCGCGGAAAGCTGGGCGATGTCCCGGCCGGCGAATCGTACCGATCCGCCGCGTGGCCGCACCAGGCCAAGAACGGAGGAGATGGTCGTCGTCTTGCCCATGCCATTGCGACCCATGAGCGAGACCACCTCGCCCTCTTCCACTATCAGGTCGACGCCGAACAGGGATTGCGAGGCGCCGTGGAAGGCGGTCAGCTTACTGATGTCGAGCAGCGCAGTCATGCGGTTTCCTCGCCGAGATAGGCGCGGCGAACCTCCGGATGGCTGCGGATTTCCGCCACGCTGCCCGTCGCGATGATCTTGCCGTAAACCAGGACCGAGATCCGGTCGGCCAGGGCAAACACCGCATCCATGTCGTGTTCGACCAGCAGGATAGGCGCTTCCGCGCGCAACCCATCCAGGAATTTCGTCAGGTCCTTGGATCCTTCCGGCCCCATCCCGGCCATCGGCTCGTCGAAGAGGAACGCCTTGGCGCCCAACGCCAAGGCGATTGCGATTTCCAGCTTGCGGCGCTCGCCATGCGACAGTTCAGCCGCCGGCGTCCTGGCGCGGTTGGCAAGGCCCACGCGCTCCAGCGCTGTCATGGCCGGTGCGGTCAATGTCCGGTCGCGCATGACAGGCGCAAAGAATCGAAAGCTCGAGCCTTGCCGCGCCTGAACCGCCAGCATGACATTGCGCAGCGCGGAGAATTCCGGCGCCAGCGAGGAGACCTGGAACGACCGCCCCAGCCCCAGGCGTGCGCGCGCCGCTACGCCGAGTGCGCCGACATCGCGGCCGAGAAATTCCATCGTGCCGGAGTCCGGCTTGAGAGACCCCGCGATCTGGTGGATAAGCGTCGACTTGCCGGCGCCGTTCGGGCCGATCAGGGCGTGGATCTCTCCTCGTCTCAGTTCGAGGCTGACATCGTCTGTCGCCTTCAGCGCGCCGAAGCTCTTACGCAGATGCCGCGCTGCGAGAACCGTCTCACTCATGGCGAGCCCTCCCGGCCAGAGCCCCGACAACGCCGCCGCGTGCAAACAGCACCACCCCCAGCAAAATGAAGCCGAGGAACAACTGCCAGCGTTCGGTGACACCTCCCAGGAGATACTCGATCAGCACGAAAGCCATGGCGCCGGCGACCGGTCCGAAAAGGCGGCCAGTGCCGCCCAGAATAATCAGCACGATGAGTTCGCCCGACATTTGCCACGACAGCATCGAGGGGCTGGCGAAACGATTGAGGTCTGCATACAGCGCACCCGCCAGCGCGGCGATCATCGCCGAGAGCACGAACCCGGCAAGGCGGACGGGAAAGACGTCGATGCCGACCGCGGCCGTCCGGCGCTCGTTCTGACGCGCCGCCTGGAGCGCCGCGCCGAAGCGTGAGCCGCGCAACAGCGCAAAGAACAGCAAAGCGAGCAGCAGAAGCGCGTAGCAGACCAGGAAGAACTGCAGCGGACCGGCTGTGTTGACGCCCGGCAGCGCGCCGCGCATGGCGATCGACAGCCCATCCTCGCCGCCATAGGCGGGCCAGGAAATGGCGAAATAGTAGATCATCTGGGCAAAGGCGAGCGTGATCATGATGAAGTAGACGCCCGATGTTCTCAAGCTGATCGCGCCTGTGGCCAGCGCAACCAGACCCGCGACAATCATGGCGACACACCAGGCGACCCAGGCCTGATCCGATCCGTTGATCTCGATCGGCCAGGTGATGACCGGGGTCATGTTCATTGCGCTGGTGGAGAGAATGCCGGCAGCGTATCCGCCGATCCCGAAAAAGGCCGCGTGGCCAAACGACACCAGTCCGCCGAGGCCCAGTGCGAGATTCAGGCCAACGGCCGCCAGGCCCAGCACGGCCATGCGCGTGGCAAGGGTGATGTAGAACGGCTCGCCAACTGCCAATGCCCAGAAGGGCAGGGCGAGCAACAGGGCGGCGAGGCCTGCGTTTACGATCGTTTCGCGGGTCATGTGTTGGCCGCGAAAAGCCCTTGCGGGCGAAAGGCAAGGATCAGCGCCATGACGATGTAGATGAGCATCGAGGCGACGGCCGCGCCGGCGGTGGCGCCTTGGGAGGCGCCGAGCGACAAGGCGAAGAGCTTCGGCAGCAGGAAACGGCCGAGCGTATCGATGACGCCGACGAGAAGGGCGCCCACGAGCGCTCCCTTGATCGAGCCGACACCGCCGATGACGATGACCACGAAGGCGAGGATGAGCACCGGTTCACCCATGCCGACCTGCACGGATTGCAACGCGCCCACAAGCGCCCCGGCCAGCCCCGCCAGCGCCGTGCCCAGCGCAAACACCACCGTATAGAGCGTACGGATGTCGACGCCGAGCGCGCCGATCATTTCGCGGTCCGATTGCCCGGCGCGGATGCGCATGCCGAGGCGCGTCTTTGAGATCAGCAGGTAAAGCCCGACCGCCACGAGAATGCCGACGCCGATGATCGCCAGCCGGTAAAGCTGGTACTGACCGCCGCCTGGAAGTGTCACAGCACCGGCCAGCAGCGGAGGAATGTCGAGATAGAGCGGGAAGGAGCCGAACAGCCAGCGCGTGCCTTCCGAAAAGATCAGGATCAGCGCGAAGGTCGCCAGTACCTGATCCAGATGGTCGCGGTCGTAGAGCCGGCGTATGACGAGCAATTCGACGATTGCTCCGGCCGCGGCAGCAGCTGCCAGACTGGCGATCAGCCCCAGCCAGAACGATCCGGTCCAGGCCGCGATGGCTGCGCAGGCAAATGCGCCGATCATGTAGAACGACCCATGCGCGAGGTTGATCAGCCCCATGACGCCGAAGATCAGGGTCAGCCCCGCCGCCATCAGGAAAAGCATTACGCCGAACTGAAGGCCGTTGAGGATTTGTTCGAAGAGGAGGGCGCCGGACATGGCTATCCAAGGATCTCCCGAGCGATACGAAGGGCCGCGAAGCGGACCGGAATGTTCTTTCGGCACAGGCGATCGAGCACGGCGAAATCTCCGGCCACAGGCCTTTGGAGGAACGGAAGCTGCTTGGTGATGAGCGGCCAACGGCGGGCCGACCGATCCGGTCGTCATCCATGTGGCAAGACTGCGGAGTGTGCCGCCCCCGCCGCGACGACGGGGGCAGCAACTGACGCTCGCTATTTCAGCGGGCAATCCTTGGCATAGGCGTCGGCGTGATCGGTGAACGCCGTGTCGACAATCTTGTTCGTCAGCACATCACCTTCCTTCACCACCTCGCGAACATAGAGGTCCTGGACCGGATGGTTGTTGGTGTTGAACTTGAACTTGCCGCGCACCGACTGGAAGTCGGCAGCCTTCAGCGCAGCCCGGAACGCGGCTGCGTCCTTGACGCTGGCCTTCGACGAAGCGGCCAGGATCAGGTTTGCGGTATCATAGGCTTGCGCCGCGTAGATCGAGGGCAGGCGGCTATAGGCCTTCTGGAACTCCTCAACGAACGTCTTGTTGGCGGCGTTGTCGAGATCCTTCGACCATGAAGCCGAGTTCTTCGCACCCAGTGCTGCGTCGCCGATCGCGCCCAGGACGTCCTGGCTGAAGGAGAAGCCGGGACCCATCAGCGGCGTCTTCACGCCAGACTGCGCATACTGCTTGACGAAAGCGATGCCCATACCGCCGGGCAGGAAGAAGAACACCGAGTCGGCGCCGGAGTCGCGAATCTGGGCAATCTCGGCCGCGTAGTCCGTCTGACCGAGCTTGGTGTAAACTTCGCCCGCCAGTTCACCCTTGTAAAAGCGCTTGAAACCATTCAGCGAGTCGGTGCCGGCCGGATAGTTCGGCGCAAGGATGAAGATCTTCTTCAGCCCCTGCTTGGTGGCGTACTCGCCCATCGCCTCGTGGAAATTGTCATTCTGATAGGCGACGTTGAAATAGTTCTCATTGCATTTGGCGCCGGCCAAGGGCGATGGGCCTGCATTGACCGACAGGTAGAACTTGCCCTGCGCAACCGCGTTCGGCACCACCGCCATGGCAAGGTTGGACCAGATAATGCCGGTCAGGATGTCGACCTGTTCCTGCTGGATCATTTTGTCGGCGATCTGCACGGCGAGTTCCGGCTTCATCGCGTCGTCTTCTGTCACGACCGTGACATCCTTGTTGCCGGCGAGGTTGATCGCCAGCATGAAGCCGTCGCGCGCATCGACGCCGAGGCCCGCACCACCGCCCGAAAGAGTGGTGATCATGCCGATCTTGACCGGCTCCGCGAAAGAGGCAGTGGTAAGTGCAAGAGCCGCAATTCCCGCGGCCAGAAGTTTCTTCATGAGTGTTCTCCCTGTTATGCGTTGGTTCGCTTCAATTTCGTACTTGAATTGCGGGCAGGTATTCTCCCGCCGCTCCCGGCATGTTGATTTACTCGTCCTCAGAGTTCCGTCCTCAGTTTCCACAATTCCGGAAACAGTTCCACGTCCAGCATGCGCCTGAGATAGGACACGCCGGCGGTGCCGCCCGTGCCGCGCTTCAAGCCGATAATGCGCTCGACGGTGGTCACATGGTTGAAGCGCCAGCGCCGGAAATAGTCCTCGAAATCGACCAGCTTTTCCGCCAGCTCATAGATCGCCCAGAATTTCTGCGGCGCACGATAGACCTCGCGCCATGCCGCCCGCACAGCCGCGTTCTCCGTGCGCCTGATGGTCCAGTCGCTGCGTGCTGCGTCCTCGCCGATATCGAACCCCTCCCGAGCCAGAAGCAGGATCGCTTCATCGTAGAGGCTGGGTGTGTGCAGTATCGACTGGAGTTCGGCCATGATGTCCGGCCGGTGTTCGTGCGGCCGGAGCATGGCGAGGTTGCGGTTGCCGGCCAGAAACTCGATCGCGCGATATTGCCACGACTGGAAGCCCGAGGATTGGCCGAGCGCATCGCGAAACTCGGTATATTCGCTGGGCGTCATCGTGCGCAGAACATCCCAGGCATTGGTCAATTGCTCGAAGATGCGTGACACCCGCGTCAGCATCTTGAACGCCGGCTGGAGCCGGTCTTCGCGGATCGCTCGCATCGCCGACCGGATCTCGTGAATAGCCAGCTTCATCCAGAGTTCGGAGGTCTGGTGCTGAATGATGAAGAGCAGTTCGTCATGCGCTTGGGAAAGTGGGGCCTGCGCGCCGAGAACCTTTTCCAATCCGAGATAGTCGCTATAGGACATACGCCCGTCGAATGACATTTGCGCGCCCTCGCGCGCCGGATCGTAAGGCGCGGCATCGGTCGATGCAGGAGGTCTGGTGCTCATGTCACAGCTGCCTTGCGCTTGAATTCGGGGCGATCCCACAGGCCGCCTGCCATGATCTCCTCCAGCACGGCCACCGCACCCATCACATCGGCCTCGCCGATATAGAGCGGGGTGAAACCGAAGCGGATGATGTCGGGGGCGCGGAAATCGCCTATGACGTTGCGCGCGATGAGGGCTTGCATGATGGCGTACCCCTCCGGATGGCGGAAGGATATCTGGCTGCCGCGACGGGCGCCTTCACGGGGCGAGGCGAGAGTGAGGCTTGGGCAGCGCCGCTCCACCTCGCGGATGAACAGGTCCGTCAGCGCAATGGAGGCGCGGCGGATATCCGCCATCTCGACGCCGTTCCACGCGTCGAGGGCGGCCTCCAGCACCGTCAGCGCCATGACCGGCGGGGTACCGACCCGCATCCGTTCGATTCCGGCGCCGGGCCGGTAATCGAGGTCGAATGCGAAGGGCGCTTCATGTCCCATCCAGCCTGAAAGCGCGGGGCGGGCCGCCTCGCTGTGCTTCGGCGCGACATAGATAAAGGCCGGCGCGCCGGGCCCTCCGTTCAGATATTTATAGGTGCAGCCGACGGCGAAGTCCGCCTCCGCTCCGGTCAGGTCAACCTCGATGGCGCCTGCCGAATGGGCGAGGTCCCAAACGGTCAGCGCGCCGGCTTCTTGCGCCTTGCGGGTCAGCGCCTTCATGTCGTGCAGCCGGCCGGTGCGATAGTCCACCTCGGTGATCATCAGCACGGAAACGCTGTCGTCAATGGCGTCGGCCACGGCCTCCGGCTCCACCACCCTCAGCACATGTCCCTTGCCCAGCGATTTCAGCAGGCCTTGCGCAATGTAGAGGTCGGACGGGAAGTTGCCGCTGTCGGAGAGCACTACATTGCGGTCGGGCCGCATTTCCAGGGCGGATGCCAGCGCCTGATGCACCTTGATAGACAGCGTGTCGCCCATCACGACCGTGCCTTCGGCCGCGCCGATCAACTTCGCCACGCGATCGCCGACGCGGCGCGGCTGCACGTACCACCCGGCGGTGTTCCACCCCTTGATCAGTTCCGCGCCCCATTCTCCGGTCAGCATGGAGGCCGCGCGCGCTGTGGCGGCGAGCGGCAAGGGGCCGAGCGAATTGCCGTCGAGATAGATCATTCCTTCCGGCAGGTGGAAAAGTGAGCGCGTATGGCGGAAGTCGGTCATGAGCTAAGTCCGGTCACATCGGTACGCAGCCGGAACCGCTGGATCTTCCCCGTCTGCGTCTTCGGCAACGCCTCAAGGAATTTCACCGAGCGGGGATATTTGTATGGCGCGATCGTCGCCTTGACGTGGTCCTGCAGCAGTTTGACGGTCTGAGCGTCAGGCGCATGGCCAGCGCTCAGCACGACGTAAGCCTCGATGATCTGTCCTCGCTCGCTGTCCGGTGCGCCGATGACGGCACATTCCTTCACCGCGGCGTGGGACAGCAGCGCCGCCTCGACTTCGGGTCCCGCGATGTTGTAGCCGGACGAGACGATCATGTCGTCGGACCGTGCGGCGAAATGGAAGCGGCCATCCTCATCCTGCACGAAGGTGTCGCCCGTGATGTTCCAGCCGGCGCGCACATATTCACGCTGGCGCGGATCGGCGAGGTAACGGCAGCCAGTCGGCCCCTTGACCGCAAGCCGGCCGGGCGTACCGGGCGCGACATCGCGCATCTGGTCGTCGACGATCTTAGCCCTGTAGCCGCTGACGGGCCGCCCGGTCGAGCCGGCGTGCATGTCGTCCAGCCGGTTGGAAATGAAGATGTGCAGCATCTCGGTGGCGCCGATGCCGTCAAGCATCGGCCTGCCCGTTTTCCTGACCCATTCCTCAAAGACTGGCGCCGGCAGCGTCTCGCCGGCCGACACCGCAATGCGCAGAGACGACAGGTCGGCGCCCTGGTCCATCGCGGCCAGCATGGCGCGATAGGCGGTTGGCGCGGTGAAGCTGATCGTCGCCTTGTACGTCTCGATGATCTCGATCATGCTCCCAGGCGTCGCCTGCTCCAGCAGGGTCGCTGCGGCACCGAAACGAAGCGGGAAAATCGCCAGTCCGCCAAGGCCGAAGGTGAACGCCAGAGGCGGCGATCCGACGAACACGTCGGTGGGCTGTACGTTCAGAATCTCGCGCGCATAGGCGTCGGCGATGATCAGCAGATCTCTGTGGAAATGAATCGTCGCCTTGGGCATGCCCGTGGTGCCGGAGGTGAAGCCGAGCAGCGCAACATCGTCGCGGCCGGTCTTGACCGCCTCGAAGCGGACCGGTTTGTCCAGCGCCACGCGGTCAAGCTCGGCATCATGGTTGGCGGTGCCATCGAAACCGATCACCGCCTTCAAGAACCGGCTGTCCTTGGCGCAGGCGACCAATTCGTCCTTGATGCGCGTGTCGCACAGGGCCAGCGTAATCTCCGCCTTGTCGACGATCTTGGTCAGTTCGACAGCCCGCAGCATCGGCATGGTGTTGACGACAACCGCGCCGGCCTTTGTCGCCGCCAGCCAGCAGGCGACCATGGCTGGATTGTTGGCTGAACGGATCAGCACCCGGTTGCCGGGCTTGACGCCGTAGACATCGACCAGTGCATGCGCCAGGCGGTTGGTCCAGTCCGACAGCTCCTTGTAGGTGCGCCGCCGGCCATTGCCTATAAGCGCCGTGTTGTCGCCAAAGCCGCGCTCGACCATGCGGTCGGTAAGTTCGACCGCGGCGTTGAGGTAGTCGGGATAGTTGAAACCGTCGAGCAGGAACTCCGGCCACTGCTCCGCCGCCGGCAGATTGTCTCGCGCGAACGTGTCGATATGGGCGGAGGGTCCTAGCATGGGCACCACGCAGATCCGGTGGATCGTCGCTCCGAAGGCCTCATGCCGTCCCTCCCATGACCTGCCTGGCGATCACCACCTTCTGGACATCCGACGCGCCTTCATAGATTCGCAGCGCGCGAATTTCCCGGTACAGGCTCTCCACTATATGGCCCTTGCGAACGCCGTCGCCGCCATGGAGTTGCACGGCCTTGTCGATCACGCTCTGGGCGCGGTCGGTCGCGTAAAGCTTAGCCATTGCCGCTTCGCGGGTCACCCGCGCCGCGCCCATGTCCTTCGTCCAGGCGGCGCGATAGACCAGCAGCGCCGCTGCATCGACGTCCAGCGCCATATCCGCGATATGGCCTTGCACCATCTGCAGATCGAACAGCGGTGCGCCAAACAACTCCCGCGACGTTGCGCGTGAAATGCTCTCGTCCAGCGCCCGCCGCGCGAAACCCAGCGCCGCGCCGCCAACCGTCGAACGGAAGACATCGAGCACCGACATGGCGATGCGGAAGCCGTCGCCCGACTTACCGATCATTGCCGAGGCGGGCACGCGGCAGTCGTTGAAAACCAGCCGTGCCATCGGGTGCGGCGCAATGACGTCGATGCGCTCCGCAATCTCCAGCCCTGGAGTATCGGCCGGAACGAGGAAGCAAGAGATGCCCTTGGCGCCCGGCGCCTCACCGGTACGGGCGAACACCACGTAGAGATCGGCAATTCCGGCATTTGAGATCCAGGTCTTCTCGCCGTCGAGGACAAAATCAGCGCCGTCGCGCCGTGCCGTCATGTCCATGTTGGCGACGTCCGATCCCGAGCGCGGTTCCGACAGGGCGAAGGCGGACAGGGCCTCGCCGGAACGTGTCTTCTTCAGCCACTGCTTCTGCGGATCGTCGCCGAAAAAGCTGATCGCGCCCGTGCCCAGCCCCTGCATGGCGAAAGCGAAATCCGCCAATCCGTCATGTCGCGCCAGCGTCTCGCGGGTGATGCACAGAGTGCGCACATCCAGCGGCTGCGGATCGTCAGGATCGATCGCGGTCGGCATCAGCCAGCCGTCGCGGCCAAGCCTGGCGACGAGCCGCTCGCAGGCCGCGTCGACGTCGGAGTGGTCGACCGGCAGGTGTTGCTCGCACCATTGTTCCAGCCGCTCGGCATGGTCGCGATGACGCGCCTCGAAGAACGGCCAGGCAAGGAAGGAGCGGTCAGGCATGGACCGACCCGTTCACTGTGTTCGGCAACGATATCAATCCGGCGAGAAGGTGCATCCTCAGTTCCCCTCGAAGACCGGTTTCTGCTTGTCGACGAATGCGTGATAAGCGCGCGAAAAATCCTGCGTCTGCATGCAGATCGCTTGCGCCTGTGCTTCCGCTTCGATCGCCTGGTCCAGCCCCATCGACCATTCCTGGTTGAGCTGTGTCTTGGTGATGCCGTGCGCAAAGGTGGGACCGGCGGCAATGCGGGCCGCAAGCTCGATCGCTTCGTTCTCAAGCGTCTCGGCAGGGATCAGCCGGTTGTAGAAGCCCCAGCGCTCGCCCTCCCCCGCCGTCATGGTGCGACCGGTGTAGAGCAGTTCGGCAGCGCGGCCCTGGCCGATCAGTCTCGGCAAGATCGCACATGCCCCCATGTCGCAGCCAGCCAGGCCGACGCGGGTGAACAGGAACGCCGTCTTGGCTTCCGGGGTCGCCAGCCGCAGATCCGAGGCCATGGCAACGATAGCGCCGGCGCCAACCGCCACCCCATCGATGGCGGCGATGATCGGCTTGCCGCAGTTGAGCATCGCCTTGACCAGGTCGCCGGTCATGCGGGTGAAGGCGAGCAGACCCTTCATATCCATCTTGACCAGCGGGCCGATAATGTCATGCACATCGCCGCCCGAACAGAAATTGCCGCCATTGGACAGGAAAACGACGACATCGATGTCGTCGGCATAGACGAGGTCGCGGAAGGTATCGCGAAGCTCGGCGTAAGACTCGAAAGTGAGCGGGTTCTTGCGTTCCGGGCGGGCCAGTCGGATCCGTGCAATCCGGTTCTCGACCGACCAGGAGAAATGCTGCGGCTGCCGCGAAGCCATGTCCGTGGACGCGCTTTTCATACGCCGGTCTCCCAATTGCTGCGGAACGCTTTCATGAAGCCTGCGAGTTGCCGCGCTTCGTCCTGGCTGACGCCGGCCAACGCCGCATTCACCCAGCCTTCATGCGCTGCGGCCATTGCCGCAAAGGCGGCCGAACCGGCACCGGTGAGACTGACGATGGAGGTGCGGCGGTCTCCCTCGCGCTGGGCGCGTACAACGAAACCGTCGGCAACGAGCCGATCGACGATCCCCGTGATATTGCCGTTCGAGACCAGGAGGAAGCGCGACAGATCGCTCATGAGCATGCCCTCCGGCGACCGGTAGAGGGCGGCCATCACGTCGAAGCGAGGCAGGGTGGTGTCGAACTCGGCTTTCAGCCGCTCGCGCAATTCCGCTTCGATCAGACGCGAAACGCGCAGGAGACGGATCCACAGGCGCAGCCGATCCTTGCCTTGTGCGGGGCTTTGCGCCGGCTGGCGGTCGTCGGATTCCTCGACCGCCATGACCGACTTCGGACTGGCTACCATGTCTCACCTCCGGAGAGGGCGATGGATTGCCCGGTGACCGATTTGGCCGCGTCGCTGACCAGCCAGCTTACCGCCGCCGCAACCTCGTCGGGCTGGATGAAACGTCCCTGCGGGTTGGAGGCGGTCAGGCTGGCGCGCGCCTCCGCTTCCGAACGGCCGGTTTTCTGCACGATTCGTTGAATGGTGTCGTCCAGCATCGGCGTTTCGACAAAACCGGGACAGACCGCGTTGACCGTGACGCCGGTCTTGGCGAGCTCGATGGCAAGCGCACGCATGAGGCCGATGACCCCGTGCTTGGCGGCGACATAGGGCGCGACATAGGCGGCGCCTTTCAGGCCGGCGATCGAGGCGATGAAGACAATCCGGCCGGATCCGCGCGCGGACATTCCGGCGAGAGCGGGCTTCACCGTCAGGAACGCCCCCGTCAAATTCGTGTCGATCGTGCTTTGCCAGTCGGCCAGCGAGGTTTTGTAGGTCGGGGCGCTGCTTGCAATGCCCGCATTGGCCACCACGATATCGAAGGGAGTGCCCGCCGCCTCGGCGGTGGCATGAAGCGCAGCCATCGCTGCCTCATCGGTCACGTCGGCAATGGCTGTTGAAACAGCGGCTCTTCCCTCAGCGGAAGCAGCAAGATCGCTTGCCGCCGCTTCCAACACCTCGCCTCGGCGGCCAGAGATGGTGACCGCGACGCCAGACTTCAACAGCGAGGCTGCGATCGCCTTGCCGACGCCCGTTCCGCCTCCCGTCACCAGTGCATGGTTGCCGACGTTCATCGCTTCTCCCAAACGACATATCCGCCAGGCGGAAACGCCGCGTCACAGCGATACAATTGCATGATGGTGAATATGTTTCAAGCCTAAAATATATAGAGTTGAAGCATTGCAGTTTTCATGCTTCTTAACCGGCTGGCGCTCGGCGGATTTGATTGCCGGTACGGGCACTATCGCTTGGACAGCATGCCGGCACTGCGGAAGTGCGGCTAGACGGAACGAAAAGCATGATCCTTCACTGCGTTACCGACTGGGACAAAGCCTACGCAAACGGCAACAATATTCCGGGTGGCGACGGTTACCCGGCGCAATGGACCGACGCCGCCGCCGCGTTCCGCGAGAGGTGGTCCGCGGAAGGCAAAGCGAGGCTGGATATCGCCTACGAAGCTGGCTCGCGCAATCGGCTGGATCTATTCCTTCCAGCCGGAACGCCGCGCGGGCTCGTCGTGATTATCCATGGCGGTTGGTGGCTAGCCTTCGACAAGAGCTTCTGGTCACACCTTGCCGCCGGACCATTGGCACGGGGCTTCGCGGTGGCGATGCCTTCCTACACGCTGTGTCCGGAGGCGCGCATTGCCGAGATCGGCCTTGAGATCGCGGCGGCGATAGAATGCGCGGCGCGCGAAGTGGATGGACCGATCCATTTGACCGGCCACTCCGCCGGCGGACATCTCGCCGCGCGCATGGTCACTGCCAGCAGCCCGCTCAGCGAGGCTGTTTTGAGCCGCATCGGAACCACGCTGCCCATATCCGGCCTGCACGATTTGCGTCCGCTGATGAACCTCTCGTCCAATGCAACGCTGCATATTGACCATGCCGAGGCGCTGGCGGAAAGCCCGGCGCTGCTGGCTCCGCGCGCGGGCACCAGGCTCATCTGCTGGGTCGGCGCTGCCGAGCGGGCGGAGTTCATCCGGCTGAACGCTCTGCTAGCCAATATATGGACTGGTTTCGGTATCGAAACGGCTGTGGTGGAGGAGCCTGACCGGCACCATTTCAATGTCATTGACGGGCTCACGGATCCGGATCATCCGATGACCCGGATGCTGGTCGGCGACTAATGCTCTCAGGAAGCGGGTGCGGGTTTCCGGTCGGGAAGCGCGACAAAATTGGAGTGGATCAAGCCCGGAGGGAAAGCCCTACTCTGGCACGACCGCCACGGCCTGGATCTCGATCTTCGCCCGATCTTCCACAAGCGCGACGACCTGCATCGCTGCCATAGCCGGAAAATGTCGGCCGATGACTTCCCGGTAGGCGGCGCCGATGCCCTTGAGGTTGCTCGTGTAGTCCTTCTTGTCGACGAAGTACCACGTCATTGAAACCAGATGCTCCGGGCCCGCTCCGCCAGCCGCCAACACGCCGACGACGTTCTGAAGCGTCTGACGCAGTTGCCCGACGAAATCGTCGGTCTCGAACTCGGAATCGGCGTTCCAGCCGATCTGCCCGCCGACATAGATCGTCCGCCCCTTCGCCATCACGCCGTTCGCGTAGCCGACCGGCTTCTTCCAGCCCTCGGGCTGCAGGGTGGTGTGGAGGTCGATACTCATGGCGGCCTACTTCGTTGTCGCGGCGACTTCGGCGGCGCGCGCAAGATTGGTTTCATATTGCGTCTTGGCGGACCGGTATTGCCGTGGCCAAGCAATCGAGGTCAAGCCAAGCTTGGCCGCTTCGTGAAGCGTCCAGGCAGAGTCCGCCAGATGCGGGCGGGCGACGGCGCAAAGGTCGGCGCGGCCCGCCGCGATGATCGAATTGGCCTGGTCGGCATCCGAAATGGCGCCGACGGCGATCGTCGCAATGCCGACTTCGTTGCGGATGTAATCGGAAAACGGCGTCTGGTACATGCGGCCGTAAATAGGGCGCTGGCCAATGGCCACCTGACCGGATGAACAATCGATCATGTCCGCGCCGGCTTCCTTGAAGAGCCGGGCAAAGATGGCGGCATCCTCCGGTTCGTTGCCGCCCTCGATCCAGTCATGGCAGGACAGGCGGACGGATATCGGCTTGTCGGCTGGCCATACCGCGCGCATGGCTGAGAAGACTTCCAGCGGATAGCGCGCACGGTTCTCATGGCTGCCGCCGTATTCATCGTTTCGCCGATTGGTCAGCGGCGACAGAAAGCTCGACAGCAGATAGCCGTGGGCGCAATGCAGTTCCAGCCAATCGGCCCCTGTTGCGGCGGCACGAATGGTCGCCTGGAAAAAATCAGCCTTGACCCGATCCATGTCGGCGCGGTCCATCGCCTTCGGCAGGTCGCTGTGCTTCAGATAGGGCAGGGCGCTCGCCGAGAGCAGCGGCCAATTGCCGGCCTCAAGCGGTTCATCCTCGCCTTCCCACGGCACGCGCGTCGAGCCCTTGCGGCCGGCATGGCCAAGCTGGATGCCCACCTTGGCCGTACTGTTGCGATGCACGAAATCGACGAAACGCCGCCAGCCGGCCTCCTGTTCGTCATTCCAGAGGCCGAGGCATCCCAGCGTGATGCGCGCATCATGCGACACACAGGTCATCTCGCCGAACACCAGCCCCGCTCCGCCCAGCGCGCGCGCTCCGAGATGCACGAGGTGGAAATCATCGATCAGGCCATCCCGTGCGGAGTACATCGCCATCGGCGAGACGACCACGCGGTTCGGCAAGGTCACTCCGCGCAGCGTAAACGGCGTAAACAAGGGTGGTAGCGTGCGCTGGTTGTCGTTGGCTGCGGCGGCGCCCGAGCGTCCGGCGAACCAGCGCTCGAACCCTTCCAGCCAGCGCCGATCGCGCAGGCGCAGGTTCTCGTGGCTGATGCGCTGCGAGCGTGTCAGCATGGAATACATGAACTGTTCGGGCTCCATCGTGTCGGCATAGCGGCGGCCGACAACCTCGAACCATTCCATGGCGTTGCGCGCTGCGTTCTGGATGCGCGATACATCGACCCTGCGGATATCTTCGTAGGTCTCCAGAACAGCCGCGATATTCTCCTTGCCATGCCCTCGGGTCTGAAATTGCCGCGTCAATTCGATCGCATCGTCAATGGCGAGCTTGGTGCCCGAGCCGATCGCGAAATGCGCCGTATGCGCGGCGTCACCCATCAACACCACATGCGACTGGCCGTTGAAGTGGCTCCACTTGCCGCAGATGAGGCGGTTGAAGTTCAGCCATGCGGAGCCGCGCAGATGGCGCGCATTGCTGAGTAGCGGCGCACCTTCCAGCACCTCCTCGAACAGACTTTCGCAGAAGGCGATGGAGTCGTCCTGGCTCATCTTGTCCAGGCCATGCGCGAAGTACGCCTCTTCCGTGGTCTCGATGATAAAGGTCGAGGTGTCGGCGTCGAATTTGTAGATATGCGCCTGGAACCAGCCATGTTCAGTTCGGCGGAAGTCGAAGGTGAAGGCGTCGAACAGCTTCTTGGTGCCGAGCCAGATGTACCGATTGGGTCGCACCAGCAGGTCGGGCTGAAACACCTCTGGACAGCGATTGCGGATGCGTGAATTGAAGCCGTCCGAGGCGATCACCAGATCCGCATCCGGAAACTCCAGATCGGAATTCACGTCGCGCTCGAACACCAGTTCGACGCCCAGGGCCTCGCAGCGGCGCTGCAGGATGTTGAGCAGTTTCTTGCGGCCGATGCCGACGAAGCCGTGCCCGCTGGTGCGCTGGCGCGTTCCCTTGAACAGCACCTCGATATCGTCCCAATGGTTGAATGCGTCTTCGATCTCCGCGGCACTTTCCGGGTCCCAGGCGCGCATCGATTGCATGGTTGCATCCGAAAAGACGACCCCCCAGCCAAAGGTATCGTAGGCCCGGTTGCGCTCGACCACGGAGATCGAATGCGCCGGGTGCAGTTTCTTCATCAGGAGTGCGAAATAAAGTCCAGCGGGTCCGCCGCCGGCGCAGACAATACGCATATCAGTGCAGCTCCGATTTATTTTATGTTTAAAATATCTAGGTATAAATGAAATGTCAATCGGGATGGCCCTCTCACGTGGATGACACCCGAAGCTGGCAAGAGCCTTGATTGTTACAACCCTGCATAGGGGTGGCGGCGCCCAACGTCGGGGGCGGATTGTTGACGCCAATTGCCGAAGCCGGTAGACGCTCGCGGAGCGATGTCTCAGGTCACGGGACGACTTTCCGTCATCAGTTGGCCGCGAAATGAGTATTGGAAAATCCATGAAGGGTATCATTCTGGCCGGCGGCAGCGGGACGCGTCTTTATCCGCTCACCCTGGTCGTCTCCAAGCAAATCCTGCCGATCTATGACAAACCAATGATCTACTACCCGCTGAGCGTTCTGATGCTGGGCGGTATTCGCGAGATATTGGTTATTTCGACGCCGCGCGACCTGCCCCAGTTCCAGGAGCTTCTGGGTGACGGCAGTGAGTTCGGCATATCGCTGAGCTACGCCGTGCAGCCACATCCAAACGGCCTTGCCGAGGCCTTTATCATCGGCCGCGAGTTCGTCGGAAAGGACAATGTCGCAATGATCCTTGGCGACAATATCTATTTCGGTCAGGGCCTTTCCGAACTGTGCCACGCGGCCGCCGCACGCACAAAGGGCGCTTCCGTTTTCGCCTATCACGTCGAAGATCCGGAACGCTACGGCGTAGTCAGCTTCGACGCTCAGACCGGCGCGGCGCTGACGATCGAGGAGAAGCCGAAGCAGCCGAAATCGAACTGGGCGGTCACCGGCCTCTATTTCTACGACAATGATGTGCTGGACATCGCTGCAAACATCCAGCCTTCCGCCCGCGGCGAGCTTGAGATCACCGCCGTCAACAACGCCTATCTGGAGCGCGGCGACCTCTATGTGCACCAGCTCGGGCGTGGTTATGCCTGGCTTGACACTGGGACTCATGACAGCCTCCACGAAGCATCATCCTTTGTGCGTACGATCGAGCATCGGCAGGGGATCCAGATCGCCTGCCCGGAGGAGATCGGTGTGGAAATGGGGTGGCTGGCACCCGAACATCTACTTGAGCGGGCGGAGCGCCTAGGCAAGAACGAATACGCCAACTATTTGCGACGGCGTGCGACGGAGCTTGCTGTATGAGTGTTGAGGTCAGGTCTCTGGCCATTTCGGAAATTCTTGAGATCATTCCGCCGAAATATGGCGACGATCGCGGTTTCTTTTCCGAGATCTACAGCGTCTCGCGGCTGTCTTGCCACGGTGTCAACGTGACCTTCGTGCAGGACAACATGTCGCTCTCGGTGGCGCGCGGGGTCGTTCGCGGCCTGCACTATCAACTGCCGCCATTTTCGCAGGACAAGCTTGTGCGGGTGACGCGGGGCGCGATCCTCGACGTCGCGGTCGATATCCGCCGCTCGTCGCCAACTTGCGGCAAATGGGTCGCGCTGGAAGTCAGCGCCGAGAAGTGGAACCAGGTGTTGATTCCGAAGGGTTTTGCGCACGGCTTCGTGACACTGATGGAAAATACCGAGGTCCTCTACAAGGTCAGCGCGACCTATTCGAAGGAGCATGACCGGTCCATTCGGTTCGA
>DATDBN010000032.1:0-2895 GCA_036524835.1 Mesorhizobium sp.
GCCTCGGTCGCGAACGGCTTTGGCGATTTCGGTCTGGCAGCCCAGGGCGTCGATGGTGACCAGCGCGCCGGTCAGTTCGAGCCGCTTGAGAAGTTCCGGGATGGCCTATTCGTTCGACTTTTCCGCGCAAGCTATGGAAGCTGTCAACGGCGGAGCAAAACCAGGCCACGCGCCGGAGTAATAGTCGGCCACGGTTTGCGTGCGCATGAGACCGCCTTGAGGGCGTAGCCCGAGCGGGGGTCTCATGCGTGCACGGCGATTTTTGAGGGTGTTTCAGCCGGCCTTTCGGGCGCGACTCTGCGCGAGACGATAGCTGTCGCCATTCATCTCGAGAATGTTGACGTGGTGGGTGATGCGGTCGAGAAGCGCGCCGGTCAGACGCTCGGACCCCAGGGTTTCCGTCCATTCGTCAAACGGAAGATTGCTGGTGATCAGGGTGGCACCCCGTTCGTAGCGTTGCGAGATCAGCTCGAAGAGCAATTCTGCGCCGGTTTTGGAGAGCGGCACGAAGCCCAGCTCGTCGATGATGAGAAGCTGGTAGGCGGCCATCTGCTTCTGGAACCGTAGCAGACGCCGCTCGTCGCGCGCCTCCATCATCTCGCTGACAAGTGCTGCGGCCGTGGTGAAGCCGACGGACATGCCCTTCTGGCATGCGGCCAGGCCGAGGCCGAGAGCCACATGGGTCTTGCCCGTGCCGCTGGGACCAAGCGCAATGACATTCTCGCGCCGCTCGATCCACTCGCAACGGGCCAGTTCCAGCACCTGCATCTTGTTGAGCTTCGGGATGGCGGCGAAGTCGAAGCTGTCCAGGCTTTTGACGATCGGGAACCTTGCCGCCTTGATCCGGCGCTCGACCTTGCGGCGGTCCCGTTCGATCATCTCCCGTTCGGAAAGCCGGGTGAGGTATCCGATATGATCGACGCCCTCGGTGGCGCATAGCCGAGCCAGCTTCTGGTACTCGCGTTGGAAGGTCGGAAGCTTGAGGGTTTTGAGATAATGGGAGAGCAGGATCGCAGGGGGAGTGTCAGGCACTTCAGTGCTCATGCCGCTTCCTCCCCATGCGCGGAAAGCAGTCGCATATAGGCCTTCACGGAGGTCGTCTCGACCGTCGCCCTCGGCAGGAAGGGGTAGATGGACAGGTCCAGCCGTGGCGGCCGCCGTTCCACCCTGCACAGGATCAGATGTTTGACGGCGTCAAAGCCGATTGCTCCGAGTTGGAGAGCCTGCTTCACCGCCGCATGCAGGTCGGCGAGATCGAAGCTTTCCAGCAGGCGAAGAACCTGCACGTATTCCCGCCGGCCATGCTTTGCCATGCGGCCTTCCATCACCCGGCGAAGCGTGGCGAATTCCTCGGGCAGGTCCCAGCCCTGGAGAGGGGCTGCCTGATCCAGCGAATTGATCTTCTGTTCGATCAGCGGCAGGTAATGCAGAGGATCGAAGACGACGTCTTCCCGCTCCCAGCTTCGGGGATGGCGGGCGATGATCTCACCGCGGCAGCCGATCACCACCTCGTCGACATAGCCCCGGACCCAGACGTCCTGATGGCCATAGGCGACCGGAACGGAATAGTCGTTGGTCTTGTAGCGCACGAGCGACTGCGCCGTGACACGTGCGCTGGCCTGATCACACGCATCGAAAGGCGACGGCGGTAGCGCACGCATGACCGCCAGATCGCGCTGCAGCCGTTCTCCGATCGTCTCGCTCTCACCCCGCAGCCTGTCGCGCTGGCGCTTGCGGCATTGCTCCTCCAGCCAGGCGTTGAAGGCATCCCATGTCGCAAACTGCGGGATCGGCACCATGAAGTTACGCCGGGCATAGCCGACGAGGCCTTCGACTTTCCCCTTGTCATTGCCTTTGCCGGGGCGGCCATAGCGGTCCCGGATCAGGTAATGGGACAGGAAGCCGCTGAACAGCGCCGCGCGCTTGCGGGTGCCATCGGGCAGGATCTTCGCCACGAGGCAGCGGTCGTTATCGTAGACGATCGACTGCGGTACGGCGCCGAAGAAGGCGAACGCATGAACGTGGCCGTCCACCCATGCCTCCGACACAGCCGCCGGATAGGCCCGCACATAACAGCCGTCGCTGTGCGGCAGGTCGAGCACGAAGAAGCGAGCTTTCCGTTCCACGCCGCCGATCACCACCATCGCCTCGCCGAAGTCGGCCTGCGCATGGCCGGGTGGATGCGCCAGCGGCACGAACACCTCCTGGCAACGCTGCTCCCGCTCGCGCATGTAATCCTTGATGATCGTGTAGCCGCCGGTGAACCCGCATTCGTCTCGCAGACGGTCGACCACCCGCTTGGCCGTATGGCGCTGCTTGCGCGGCACCTTCATGTCCTCATCAAGCCACCGATCGATGGTCGCAACAAACCTATCCAGCTTCGGACGTCGCACCGGAGCCTGTCGGCGATAGCCCGGCGGGACCGAATACGAAAGCATCTTGGCTACGCTGTCGCGCGAGATGTTGAAATGCTTCGCAGCCTGGCGCTGCGTCATGCCCGCCGAGTGCGCCAGACGCACCTTCAGATATAATTCCACGGTGTAAATCCCCAACCCTCCTGCATGCGTCGCAGAAGGAAACGGGAGGCATTTCATGTCGACGGAAAATATCAGAGAGCACTTTGTCAGATTCCTTGGCGCCGACGTGTCGGTCGCATTCGCCAAGCCGGAGAGTCCCCGAATCGTCTTGATCTATCGACCAAACCGCCTCTCGGATCACTTTGTATTGGAGGCTTTTGAGGAGCTTGCTGAATCCGACCCTGCGCTTGCAGCACAGATCGAAAGATTGGCCGTGTCGTTCGAAACGCGTCTGGGAAGAACGCGGGGGCCGGTAACGCGGCGACGGGTAATGTTGCCGCGGGTCGTCCCGCAAAAACCTGCAGACCACACCGCCTCT
>DATDBN010000033.1:0-3217 GCA_036524835.1 Mesorhizobium sp.
CCCGACATCATTGACATTGTGATGGAGATGGGTCGCCAGGCTCCCGAGGCACGGCCGCCTGAGCCCCCCTCCCCTCCCCTTCCGGTGCCCGCGCGTGAGACGCAGCGCCTGCCGGCGCATCTCGACGCGCTCGCCAGCCGCGCCCGCGACTATGTCGAGGCGGCGAGTTCGGCCAATACCCGCCGCGCCTACGCCGCCGACTGGAAGCATTTTTGCGCCTGGGCGCGCCGGCAAAATCTTGAGGTGTTGCCGCCCGATCCCCAGGTCGTCGGCCTCTACATCACCGCCCTCGCTTCCGGCACAGCCTCTGGGGGCAAAAAAACCGTGGCGACGATCGAGCGGCGACTTTCGTCGCTTTCCTGGAATTATGCGTAAGCGCGCAATTCAGTGCACGTCGTGGCGATGGCAGGCGGTCGGTGCATCCTGAGCGTGCCAGACTGGGCTGGGTTTGGCCATGAATGGGGTGGTTGCGGACGTCAGGCGGTGTTTTCGTCCGGATCGCGTTTGGCGAAGTTGAAGGGCAGCAAATCTTCGATGTTGGCATCGGGTGGGCGCTGGGGCAGTTCTGTGAGGATGTGGCGCAGCCAGGCATAGGGCTCGATCCCGCAGGCACGGCAGGTCAGCACCAGGCTGTAGATGATGGCGCTGGCGTTGGCGCCTGCGACCGTGTCACTGAAGAGCCAACTTTTTCTTCCGGTTACAAACGGTCTGATGTCGCGTTCGAGAACATTGTTATCGATCGGGGCGAGACCGTCGTGGACATAGCGGGTCAGATATTCCCATTGGTTTCGGGCATAGGAGATCGCCTTGCCGGTCAGGCTTTCGGGCAAGACCTTCGGCGCCTGGTCGTCGAGCCATTTCTTGAACGCGACCAACACCGGCAGGCTGTGCTGCTGGCGCAGACGCAAGGTGTAATCGGCACGCGTTTCGCCTTCGCCAGGCGTTTGCCGCGCCAGTCTCTCGACCTCATACAATGTCTCGAAGAACTTGAGCGCCTGGAGCGGCGGCCCGCCGGGTTTCTTCCTGGCCTTGAGTGCGTCGGTGAACTTGCGCCGGGCATGCGCCATGCAGCCCAGATGGGTGGCGCCGTCCAGCGTACGCCAGGCATCATAGCCATCGCTCATCAACAGGCCGCGGTAGTCGCCCAGAAAGGCCTGCGGATGCTCCTGGCCGCGTCCGGGCTGGTAATCGAACAGGACGACCGGCTGCTCGCTGTCCTGGCCGCTGCGATAGGCCCACATGAAGGACTTGGCCTGTGCGTCCCGGCCATCCTCCTTGAGGACCTGGACCCAGGTCTCGTCGCCGTGGACCAGCGGCTGCGACCTGAGCTTTTGCTTGAGCACCTCATATAGCCGCAGCAGATACAGATCGGCCGACCGGATCACCCAGTTGCCCAGTGTGCCGCGGCTGATGCTGACGTTGGCGCGCGCCAGCGCCTGCGCCAGGCGATACAGCGGCGTGCCGTCCACATATTTGTTGGCGAGCACGAGTGCGAGCGTGGATGGCGTGGCGACGCTGCCCGGCAAGGGCTGCGCCGGCATCGGCGCCATCACGATCGGCGTTGTCAGTCCGGTGCGGTCGCAGTGGCGGCACGCATATTTGGCCCGCACATGCTGCAGCACCGTCGCCTTCACCTCGATATGCAGTTGCTCGCTGACGGTCTCGCCCATCCGATGCATGCGGTTGCGGCAGCACGGACAAACCTTCTGGTCCTCGGGCAGGTCATGCTCGATGCGCTGTCGCGGCAGATCTTCAGGCAGCGGCTTGCGGCCCGGCTTCTTCGGCTCCGGCTTGTGCGCGTCCGGCAGTCCCGTGTCGGGCACGCCGGCCATATCGACATCATCGCCTTCCTCATCCTCGCCCGCAGCCTGCTCGGCTTCGTTGAAGAGGCGGTCCTTGAGCTTCTCGCTGCGCGGCGCATAGCGACGCAGGCGCTCCAGGCGCAACTGCTCCTCAAGGTCGCAGATGCGTTGGGTCAGTTGCTGGTTCTCTGCCTGCAGGGCAGCGACCAACGCCCTCAGCTCGTCTATCGTGGGCTTGCGATTCATCGCATTCTTGAATCGAAGCCGTACGGCCGCGTCAACAACGATCGCACACATTTGGCGGCGTCATCCGCAACAGCCATGCCGAAGCTGCCGATGACGCCACCCCTGCACGCCACAGATTGTCAGCCCACGCTCCGATACTGGCGCTCGGGATGCCGGCGAACCGCCTCGATGTCGATGCCGTCAAGCAGCCAGTGCAGCTGTTCCGTCGTCAGCGTCAGCACCGCCTCCTGGCGCCGCGGCCAGTGGAATTTATCTTCCTCGAGGCGCTTCAAAACCATCAAAAATCCGGAGCGATCATAAAACAGCAGCTTGATCCGGTCGCGGCGGCGATTGCAAAACGCGAACACCGCTCGCTCGAACGGATTGAGGCCCATCGACTGCTCGACCACAATCGCCAGGCTGTTGATGCCGGCCCGGAAGTCGATAGGCGCGCGGTGCAGGTAGACCCGCAGGTCAGGCGCCAGCCGGAACATCGCAACGCCCCAGCGCCTCGATCATCGCCGACAGCAACCCCACGTCGCCGCAGTCCAGGGTGAGTGTGACCCCATTGGGCATCTGCGCCCTCAGTCGCACTCTCGGCGAGCGCGCCGTCTCCTGGACAGGCTTGACGTGCGCCTCACGCCGGATCCCCGGCGCGCCAGCCCCAGCAGATGACACCGATCCCGAAGCAGCCTCGATAACCGGAATAAAGGCTGCCGCCTCATTCGCCTGCGTGACGGGTCGCTCCTTCTTGGCCTCGCGGCGCCGCAGCGCAATCCAGTTGCGCAGCAGGTTCGCGTTTACGCCGTGCTCCAGCGCAAGTCCCGCGACCGAAACCCCGGGCTCAAGACACGCATCGATCAGACGGGCCTTCGTGACCGGGTCAAACCGACGCTTGCCGTTCCCCAGCACCTTGATGACCGCGAGCTTTCCACTGCCAGGTTCGTCCATCTCGTTGTGTCCACTACCAGTGATAATGGACACAACAATGCAAGCGCCGCTCACAAATGCCCAGGTGCCGAAAATTGAGCGCTTACCTTTGATGCTGTCGTATCGAAGCGTCGGTAACAGCGGTCGCAATTGCACATTGGTTGCCCCGTCCCACCGATTCGCTACAGCCGCCGAATGGTCAGACCCTTCCAGACCCAGCGGGCACCGATGCTGCCAGTTCATGGTCTTTCGCCTGGGCA
>DATDBN010000034.1:0-60921 GCA_036524835.1 Mesorhizobium sp.
GTCACTTCGCGCCTGGAAGGCGGCGCACACCGACAATGACCTGACCGCCTTCGATGCCCGGACGCGCACCTTCTTTGCCGGCGATTTGGTGTTCTTGCGGCACCTGCCCACGCTGGATGGCTCGTTGCTGGGCTGGATGCGGCAGATGGAGGACCTTGCCGCGGTGCCGGCCGAACGGGTGGTGCCCGGGCACGGCCCCTCATCGGCCGGCTGGCCATCGGCGCTGCAGAGCGAGCGCCGATATTTCGATGCGCTGGCCGGCGATCTGCGAAAGGCAATCCAGGCCGGGGTGCCGATGTCAGCGGCGGTAACCGTGGCCGGCCAGAGCGAACGCGACAATTGGGCTTTGTTCGATGAATATAATGAGCGCAACGCCACAGCGGCCTATGCCGAGCTCGAGTGGGAATAGCGGCGGAGCAATCCCGCTTCGATTAGCGCTGCCGCCGCTATCCTCCCCTGCGAAGCGGGGGAGGGGGACCGCCGAAGGCGGGGGAGGGGGCGAATACGAGCCAAGCAGTTTCCGTCCGGGAAGCGCACAAACCTGCCATGACCCGATCCGAAGCGCACTGTGCTGACCCCGCCAACCCATCACATTGTATTCCCCACGCCCCGGGCGTATGATTTGACCAGCTTGGGCACCATGGCCGCGATGCTTTGGAGGCTGGAATGCGAACGAACTTTCCAAGACTGATGAACTCTTTTGCTGCGGCATGCCTTGCTGGCGGCGTTGCTCTCGTCTTGCCGGCTGGCGTTGGGCCGGCCAGCGCACAGCAAACCATGGTGTCATCCGAAAAAATCTGGGACAGCATCAAGGGCGATGTTCTTGGCGAACGGCCCGTCGTTGAGGATACGGGCACGGTGCGGCTTGAGGCGCCGAAGCGCGCCCAGGATGCCGCCCTTGTGCCGGTCGACGTGTTCCTCGATCCGAAAGCCGGACCGATCAAATCCCTGACCATGGTGATCGACGTCAATCCGTCTCCTGTCGTGGCCACCTTCACTTTCGGCAAGGACGCCGGCGTCACCCATCTGGCGACCCGCGTGCGCGTCAACGACTATTCCTATCTCAGGGCGATTGCCGAGACGGAAGACGGCAAGCTTCACATGGTGAAGACCTTCATCAAGGCCTCGGGCGGCTGCTCCGCGCCCGCTGTGAAGAACACCGACGAGGCAATGGCCTCGATGGGTCAGATGAAACTTAAGCAGTTTCCGCCCGCAAGCGACCAGGCGAGTGGCGTCAAGGACGTACAACTGATGATACGCCATCCCAACAATTCGGGACTGCAGCGCGATCCGCTGACGCAGTATTTCATCCCGGCGCACTTCGTCCATGAAATCGAGGTCAGCCAGGGCGACAGGCCGATCCTGTCTATGGAGGGCGGCATCTCGATCTCCGAGGATCCCAATTTCCGCTTCGACTTCGTCTCCAGTGGAGACGGGGTCATCAAGGTGGACGCGGCCGATACGGAGGGGAAGAAGTTCGACGGCGAATGGCCACTGGAAACAGCCGGCCTCTGAAGTCTCTAAATCGCTACGCTGTTCGGGTTTCATTCCAACAGCCGCATCGACTGCGCGATGGCTGGAATCCGTGTGGAGATGAAACTCGACGGCCGGGTTCGAGCGTTTCGGGGAAAAGCGGGTCCTAACCGGGTTAGAAGCAGCGTATTTCAGCTTCCGCCTGCGCGCGGCGCAATTCGCCGCCGGCCGCCTTGGCCGGGGCGCTTTCGCGAAACAGCCCGCTGGCCTCGCCAGTCGTCAACGACATGCGCCGAAATGTTTCGGCGGTCACATAGTGTTCATACGGTATGATCGACGCGATCACGTCTATGGAGCAGGAGCATTTCTCCAGCGCCTGTCGCGTTTCGCCATTGGTCTTCATGCAGGCATAGACATAATCGGCGACAGCCGTGGTGGGATAATCTCCGGCTGCGGCGGACGGATGCGCCGAGGAGAGCATCGCTGCGGCGAACAGAAATCCGCGATGAATCGGATAGCGCATGTCATTGCCTCTTCAGTGAGATTCGACGTTAGCCGGAGAGTTTGGCGATGGTGAGGATATCCCCCGTCCGGTTCTATTGGACCAAAGTACGACGGACCGATTCGATCCATTCCGGCCCATTCGAGACGCTGTAATCCCGGTCGCCCTCGCCACCTGGATCGCATCGCGGGCGGCTCTCGATTGAGACCTAGGTCATCCTGAAGAGAGACAAGTATCCGACCACGGCACGAAAATTAGACGCCCAAGTACCAAGATATTTAAACAGATATCGAAACCATATTGGGCACCGATTTCCCCCTCTGAAACGATTTAAAAGAAAATCCGCCTGCAGGGACTGGAAATACAAAGCTTTATGCCATATTTCGATTCAGTATCTTCTACCTAATACATTAATATTGCGATGCACAATGCGATTGCTGCGGTGCAATAACGCGTTGCTTCTTTTTTTCTTGCGCGCACGTTTTTATTCGCATAGCTTCCACCTGTTTCCGGCTTCAAGGGCGTCACCGTCATAGGGAGCGGTGGCAGTCTATCGTAGGCCGACTTCAGATGGGCAGTAACGGTGCCCTCTGCTCGTCTGGCTTAGGTCGTGACACGCTGCCGGAAATACTTCCCACCACGCGAATCGCTTGGGCAGTCCCACTATGCGGGGAAACTGGCGATTCCTGAGTGAACACCGGGAGGACAGTTAATGCGTGCACTGAAATACACTACCCAACTCCTATCCGCCGCGGCGCTACTGAGTTTCGCAGCGGCAACGGGCGCCTGGGCAAACGACGAGTTGATCAAGCTTTCGGCAGATGCCAAGAACTGGGCGATACCGACCGGCGACTACGCAAACACGCGCTATTCGCAACTCGACAAGATCAACAAGGACAATGTGAAGGATTTGCAGGTCAAGTGGACCTTCTCCACTGGCGTGCTGCGCGGCCATGAAGGTGGTCCGCTCGTCGTCGGCGACGTCATGTATGTCCATACGCCGTTTCCGAACAACGTCTACGCGCTCGACCTCAACAATGACGGCAAGATCCTCTGGAAGTACGAGCCGAAGCAGAACCCATCGGTCATTCCGATCATGTGCTGCGACACGGTCAACCGTGGCGTTGCCTATGGTGACGGCAAGATCTTCCTGAACCAGGCCGATACCAACCTCGTCGCCCTCGACGCAAAGACCGGCAAGGTTGTCTGGTCTGTGCAGAATGCGGCGGCCACCGATGGTTCCAAGGGCGAATCGAGCACACACGCTCCAATCGTCGTGAAGGACAAGGTCATCGTCGGCATTTCCGGCGGCGAGTACGGCGTTCGCGGCTGGGTAGCCGCTTACAACACCTCTGACGGCAAGCAGGTCTGGCGCGGTTACTCGATGGGTCCGGATGCGGACACGTTGCTGGACGGCGAAAAGACCACCAGTCTCGGCAAGCCGATCGGCAAGGACTCCGGCATCGGCACATGGGAAGGCGAGCAGTGGAAGACGGGCGGCGGCGCGACGTGGGGCTGGTATGCCTACGATCCGAAGACGAACCTGGTATTCTACGGTTCGGGCAACCCGTCGACCTGGAACCCAGTGCAGCGTCCGGGCGACAACAAGTGGTCGATGACCATTTTCGCACGTGATGCCGACACCGGTGTCGCCAAGTGGGTCTATCAGATGACCCCGCACGACGAGTGGGACTATGACGGCGTCAACGAGATGATCCTTGTCGATGGCATGGACGTCAACGGCGCCAAGCATGACGTTCTGGTCCACTTCGACCGCAACGGCTTCGCCTACACGATGGACCGTAATTCCGGCGAGCTTCTGGTCGCCAAGAAGTACGATCCGAAGGTGAACTGGGCGACGGAAGTCGTGATGGACCCCGCAAGCGACCAGTATGGCCGCCCGCAGGTCGTCGCGAAGTACTCGACCCAGCAGAACGGTGAAGACACCAACACTTCGGGCGTTTGCCCGGCGGCGTTGGGCACCAAGGACCAGCAGCCGGCAGCCTATTCGCCGAAGACCGGTCTGTTCTACGTGCCGACCAACCACGTCTGCATGGACTACGAACCGTACAAGGTCAGCTACACCGCCGGTCAGCCTTACGTGGGCGCCACCGTGTCGATGTATCCGGCTCCTGAAAGCCACGGCGGCATGGGCAACTTCATTGCCTGGGACGCCGCGAAGGGTGAAATCGTCTGGTCCATTCCCGAGCAGTTCTCGGTATGGTCGGGCGCGCTCGCCACGGCTGGCGACGTGGTCTTCTATGGAACGCTGGAAGGCTACATCAAGGCAGTCGATACGAGCGGCAAGGAACTGTACAAGTTCAAGACCCCCTCGGGCATCATCGGCAACGTCAACACCTACGAGCATGGCGGCAAGCAGTACATCGCCCTTCTCTCGGGCGTCGGCGGCTGGGCCGGCATCGGCCTTGCCGGTGGCCTGCTTGCGCCGGAAAACGCTGCTGCATGGCACGGCGCGGTCGACCAGGGCCGTGAGCAGGGCGATGAAGCCGCTCAGGTCGGCACTGCCGGTCTCGGCGCGGTCGGCGGCTACGCCGGTCTGGCCGAATACACCACGCTCGGCGGTCAGCTAACCGTGTTCGGTCTGCCGGACTGATCCGGAACTTTAGGTGCGCCGGTTCCGTTGAGGACCCGGCGCACCGTTGAACCGAAAGCCCGGTTCCGGAGAACCCGCGCCGGGCTTTTTTTCGCCACTCTCACGCACCCAATGCCGCATTCCGACAGTCGAACTGTCTCGTGGCGAAATGAAAATGAGGTACGCATGACTTTCCGCAGCGCCGTTACCGGCATCGCATTGGCCGCATTCACTTTCAGCGGTGTAACTTTGGTCTACGCGCAGGACAGCATGGAGAAGGCAAAGGCCGTCACGGAAGAAGATGGAAAGTGGCTGGATGCCGATGGAACTCCCACATTCAACATCACTGCTGATGGCGTCGTCGACTGGTACACTTTCAGCGGATATCGCCGCTATCACTCCGATTGCCACGTCTGCCACGGGCCTGACGGCGTCGGATCATCCTACGCACCGGCACTCGCGGATTCGCTGAAGACCATGGACTACGGAACCTTCCTGTCGATCGTCGCGGAAGGCCGCAAGAATGTCGGCGGCGGCAAGGAAAACGTCATGCCGGCCTTTGGCGACAACAAGAATGTTTATTGCTATATGGACGACCTCTACGTCTATCTTCGCGCTCGCGCCGTCGGCGCTGCGCCGCGCGGCCGGCCGCCGAAGAAAGCCGACAAGCCTCAGGCAGCCAAGGATGCCGAGGCGTCTTGCATGGGAGGCTAAGACTGTGAAGTCGCGCCCTATGTCGGCTCTGCGCATGGCGGTTTCAGCCGCCCTGCTGGCTGGGCTTGGATCGTCCCCGGCCTTTGCGCAGGGCGCCGGGCTGGGCGCTGCCGGCGAGCTGGTGGATCCAGACGTGCTGCGCGTCTGCGCGGATCCGTCCAACCTTCCGTTCACCGATGAAAACGGAAAGGGTTTCGAAAACAAGCTGGCCGAGCTTGTGGCCGCAAAGACCGGACGGAAGTCGGTTTCCTATACCTGGTTTCCGATGGTCATGGGCTTCGTGCGCAACACGCTTCGCGCCAACCGCTGTGACATCATCATGGGCTATGCCCAGGGTGACGAGCAGGTGCAGAACACAAACGCCTATTACCGCTCGACCTATGTGATCATGTACAAGAAGGGTGGCCCGCTTGACGGGGTGTCGACCATCGAAGATCCCAAACTGGCGGACAAGCGCATCGGCGTCGTCATGAGCACGCCGCCGGCTTCGAACATGGCGCGCGCCAATCTCATGAAAAAGGCCAAGGTTTACGGCCTGATGCTCGACACGCGCATCAACGACTCGCCCGCCGAGATGATGCTGCGCGATATTGAGAGCGGCGAGATCGATGCAGCCGTGGTGTGGGGCCCCATGGGCGGCTACTACGCCAAGCAGATGAAGGCGGACGTCGCCGTCGTGCCGCTTGTCAACGAGAAGACCGGCTCGCGCATGGTCTACCGTATCACCATGGGCGTGCGGCCCTCCGATCAGGAGTGGAAGCGCCTGCTCAACACGGTGATCCGCGAGAACCAGGGCGAGATCAACAAGATCATGCTCGACTACGGAATTCCGCTGATCGACGAGCAGAACAAGCCGATCACCCAGTAGCAGACGGCCGGAGACGGGCCGATGGCGAAGCAATCGAAACCGAATTTCAATGAGGTTGGCGGAAGCGGGGTTAGCCATACCACCGCCCGGCCTTTCGCTGCCGGCAGGCGGATCCGTAAGCGCCGGCCTACCTTCGCTGGGATCGCACTAACCTTGTTTTTCATCACCAGCGGCCATGCCCTGGCCGACGAGGTGCCTGAGCCCACCGGTTACCGCATGGACGAGTACCGGGCGCCGGTACCGGCGACACTGGCCGGGGCGACTGTCGTCGACACGCAAGCGGCGGAGAAGCTCTGGCGTGACAAGGGCGCCATCTTTTTCGACGTCATGCCGCAGGCGCCCAAGCCGGCCAATTTACCAGCGGGCACCATCTGGCGGGACAAGCCGCGCGAGGACATTCCGGGGAGCGTTTGGCTCGCGAATGTCGGCTATGGCGCAATCAACCAGGAAACGGCCGCCTATTTCCAGGATGGGCTGAAGCAGAATGGCGCGGCGGAGAAGACGACACCCATCCTGTTCTACTGCATGACGAATTGCTGGATGTCGTGGAACGCGGCCAAACGCGCCATCGAGTGGGGCTATCGCGCGGTCTACTGGTATCCCTCGGGGTCGGATGGCTGGGCTAAGTCCGGACTGCCGCTCGAGGACAGGCGGCCATTCGCGGCCGCACCGTAGTCAGCGCGCCTCCAGGAGAAGTGTTAAGCAGTTCCGGCCGGAGAAGCGACGAGCGAAGGCTCAGAGGGTCAGCATCTTCCGCCGCACGCGGTCGACAAACGCCTGGCAGATCGCGGGTGTGGCGTTGTTGAGATCGTAGAGCGCCAGGAAGGAAACTGGCGACAGGGTGCGGAAGACAGATCGCAAAACCCGCTTGGCGATCCTGCGCGGCGGATCGCCCATCAGGAAGGCGCGCCAGCGCCGGGCCCCATAGGTGGTTACGACGATCACGCGCTTGATGTTCGTCAAATTGGGATAGATCGCGCCGTTCTCGAGACGGAAGCTGACGCCCGGCAAGAAGACGCGATCGAAATAGCCTTTCAGGATAGCCGGGAAGCCGAAGTTCCACACCGGGCACACGACGACAAAGGCCTCGGCGTCGAGCAGCCGCTCCACATAGGTGTCGACCGCTGCGCGATTGCAGCTTGTATCGTGATAGTCCAGCCGCTCCGCGCGGGTGAGAGCCGGCTGGAAGCCCTCGGCATAGAGGTCGCAATCATCCACCTGATGCCCTGCCTCGGTCAGCGCATCGACCACGGCCCGGTGCAGCGCTGCAGCCAGGCTCGTCTCGACCGGATGTGCATAGACGACAAGCACACGCATGCGCTTAGGCCACCTCGCGAATACCCGGAAAAATATAGCTGCGCCGCGCTTCGAAGTCGAAGCTGGGATCGTCCCAGGCGATCATCTTGCCGGGATTGAGCAAACCCTTGGGGTCGGCCTCCTTCTTGAAGTCCAGCTGGATGCGGTCGGTCTGCTTCATGCCGCCTTCTTCCAGCGTGTAACGGTGCGGGTTGAAGACCTTGACGCCGTTGTCCTCGTGGATGCGGATGATCTCCTCCAGGCGTTCCTCCGAGGTGAAGCGCAGCAAAGGCAGGCCGGCAAGCGCAGGCCGCCCGTTGAAGCGGATCACTTCGCAATGCATCGGCACTTCATCGCCGAAACGTTTCATCATCTGTTCGAGCGCCGCGGCATCGGCATATTGCGTCTGCAGATAGGTAATTGACGGATCGACCCGCAGCGCGCGCAACGTCGTGTGGTTCCAGCCCAGTTCGTAGGCCGGCGGCAGCCCCTTGCTCTCTTCGGCGCTGGCTTTGTCGGATCGGTAGGCGATTTCGCCCTTTGCCCGCGCCGCCAGGATCGCCAGCGGATCGACTGCGAACGGCGCTGCCATGAGCACGACGATCGACTGTTCACGGCGGTAGAATTTCTTGTGGCGTGGAAAATAGTCGAACGGAACCGGCGCCGCGATCGGGGCCACCTCCTTGACTAGCATTCCATCGGCATGGCCGACCGTCTCGCTGAAATGGACAGCGTCCATCACACTGTCGAAGGCGACGATGACATCGACCCAGTCATAGGCACCGGTGGTCGGGATCTCGACTTCGGTGATGATGCCGTTCGTGCCATAGGCGTGGATCGCCTTGTGGAGGTCTTCGCCCGTCAGATCGAGAATGCGCGGCACAGCCTCGCAGGTCACGAGCCGGATGCGCAGCACATTGCCAAGATTGCGCAATCCGCCCCAGCGCACCGAGCCGACGCCGCCGGACCCGCCGCCGATGAAACCGCCGATCGACGCCGTGCGATAGGTCGAGGGGTGGATGCGCATCTCCTCCCCGATCGCCGCCCGCGTCGCGTTATCCACCTGTTCGAGGATCGCTCCGGCCTCGGCGACCACTGTTCCGCCTGCGATGGACTTGAGCTTGACCATGTCGGCCAGATTGACGATGGCGCCGCCGGACAGCGGCATCGCCTGGCCGTAATTGCCGGTGCCGGCGCCGCGCGGCGTCAGCGGTACGCCGTGGACGAAGGCGGCTGCGCAAATGCGCACCACATCCTCCTCGCTCTGCGGATTGACCACCAGATCGGCGGTGACATTCTCCAATTGCCGTTTGAGGACCGGGGAGTACCAATAGAAGTCCCTGCTCTTCTGCTTTACGAGAACCGGGTTCTCCTCGATCTTGAGGCCCTCGATGGCGCGCTTGAAGCCGGCGAGATCCATCGTTCAAACTCCCATCAGATCGTCGAGTTCAGCATAGTCGGGTAAGGTCCTGTCGAGCATCCGACCGGCGCGCAGGACCACACGTCCGCTTTCGGGCCGCGACAGAACTTCGCCCCAGTCGCGGCCGCGTAGAACGACCAGATCGGCTGTTTGCCCGGCGGTGAGCTTGCCGCTTCCAACGCCCATGAGTTCGGCGGGATTGCGCGTTACCAGGGCGGGCGCGTCGGTCAGCGGATGGTCGAGTTGGCCGATCCGCACGGTCTCGCGCAACACCTCCAGCCCGTCCAGATCGCCATAGGCGTAGAACGGATCGCGCGTGTTGTCGGATGCCGCGCAGACATTGACGCCTGCCGCCAGCAATTCCCGAATGAGCGTCACCCCGCGATAGCGCGGTGTCACCCTGCCGTCGCCCCGGTCCTGGAGATAGAGGTTGCACATCGGCAGCGTCACGATGTTGATCCGCGCCTCGGCGACCCGCTTGATGGTGCGCTTGGCCTCGTCGCTGCCCTGCCGGGCCAGCGCGCAGCAATGCCCGGCTGTTACCTGGCCGCGAAATCCCGTTTCGATCACCGCGTCGGCAAGCAGGCGCAATCCGCCGGACTGCGGCTCCTGCGTTTCATCCAGATGCAGATCGACGTCGAGGCCGTATTCCGCCGCCACCGAAAGCGCCTGGCGGATTGCCTCATCCATGCGTGGATGAAACGCCATCGCGCCGCCAAGCAGGCCGCCTACGCTTTTCACCTGCCGCGCAACCTGGGTCAGTACGTCGAGGTCGAGCAACTGGTCGATGCCGAGCAGCGCCACGCCCTGCAGCGCGATACGGTCCTTCCAGGCTTCGCGGATTTCGGCAAAGAGCGGCCAGGAAATTGCCTCCTGAGGGGGCAAGGAATCGAGATGGGTGCGTATCGCGACGGTGCCATGCGCATAGGCGCAGCGCAGTGAGAATTCCATGCGGCGGCGCACATCCGCCACCGACCAATTTGCCTCGCGATCGCCCTTCACCGCCAGCAGCGCGCTCATGAAGGTTCCGTCGGGATTGGGCCGGCGTGGCGAGATGTGGCCCTTGTCGAGGTGGGTGTGCACATCGACGAAACCGGGCAGCACCATGCGGCGCGCGAGGTTGTGGGCGGGGATATCATCCGGCGCTTGGCCGGCCGGGCGGACTGCGGCGATGCGGCCCTCCGCGATATCGATGTCGGCGAGCAACAGGCCTTCGCCCGCCAGCGCGTCGACAAGAATGGCCGGCACCGTGGCGTTGGCAAGGCGATATCGCCCGGACGCGGCGACCGCCGAAAGGGAAGGCGCTTCGCTCATGACTAGTTCTCGCGGGTGACGGCGCTCTCGTGCCAGCGGCGCAGCATGAGATGCGAGATGAGACTGGTCAGGCCGAATATGGCGATGCCGGTGCCGGTGAGCATGATCAGCGCCGCGAAAAGCCGTGGCAGGTTCATGCGGTATTGCGATTCCAGCAGGCGGAAGGCGAGGCCGGAGCCTTCGCCGGCGGTCCCGGCGGCAAATTCGGCCACCACCGCGGCGATCAGCGCCAGCCCGCCGCCGATCCGAAGACCCGTCAGGAAGTAGGGTTGCGACGCCGGCAGTTTGAGCAGAAGCAAGGTCTGCAGGCGCGACGCGCCATAGAGCTCATAGAGGTTGAGCAAATTGTGGTCGACGCTCTTCAGCCCCTGCGTCATGTTCGACAGGATGGGAAAGAAGGCGACGAGGAAAGCGCAGATCAGCAGCGCGGTCTGGGTCGATGGGGCGTAGATCAGAATGAGCGGCGCGATGGCGACGATCGGCGTGACCTGCAGGATCACCGCATAGGGGTACAGCGCCAGCTCGATCCAGCTTGACTGCGAAATCACGATCGCCAGCGCGACGCCGCCGATCAGCGCCAGCGCCAATGCGGTGAAGGTGATTTTCACCGTCACAAGCAGAGCGGGATAGAGGGTTGGCCAGTCATTCACCAGCGAGCGCGCAACAAGGTTCGGCGCCGGCATGATGTAGGGCGGAATTTCCTTCACCCAGACGATCAGCCACCACGCCGCCACGGCAAGTAGCAGCATGGCAATCGGCAGGGCGATGCGAAGGATGGAGATCCATCTGGATACCGTCGCCGCTTGCGGCGGGGGTGCGTCGTCGGCCATCACGCCATATCCCTGTGGCTGGCGGAGATCGCATCGTGCAGGGCCTCCGAGGTGGTGCGGCAGTAGGCGGCATACTGCGCCGACGTGCGAAAGCTTTCATCGCGCGCCACCGGCGCGTCGACTGTTACCTCCTTGATGACCCGGCCCGGCCGCGCGGCCATGACGACAATCCGGCTCGACAGATAGACCGACTCGAACACGGAGTGGGTGACGAAGATCACCGTCCACCCATATTTCTCCTTCAGCCGCAGGATGTCGTTGTTCAGCTTGAAGCGGGTGATCTCGTCCAGCGCGGCGAAGGGCTCGTCCATCAGAAGCAGTTGCGGGCGCGGCACCAAAGCGCGAGCGATGGAGACGCGCATCTTCATGCCGCCCGACAGTTCGCGCGGATAGGCCCGAGCGAAATCCTCCAGGCCGACGCTTTCCAGCGCCTCCATCACGCGTTCGCGCGACTGCCGCTTTGACTGGCCGGCCAAGCGCAGCGGCAGACGCACATTGTCGAACACCGTCGCCCAGGGCATCAGCGTCGGCTCCTGAAAGACAAAGCCGATGGCATTCTGCGGCTTGCGGTCCGTGCCGGATTGCGGCCAATCCACATTGCCGGAAGTCGGCGCGCCGAGGCCGGCGATGATGCGGAGAGCTGTCGACTTGCCGCAGCCGGAAGGCCCGAGCAGGCTGACAAACTCGCGCTGACGCACGTCGAGCGACATATCCTGCAGCGCAAGCGTTCCGTTGGAAAACACTTTCGAGATCGACTGCAGGCAGACGACAGGCCGCTGGGACGCAGGCTCCGCTTCATCGAAGCCGGAGCCCGATATGTCAGTCGACTGCGACGCGGTCGATCCGGCGGGTGCTATCGGCGTCACCCGATCAGCTCACTTCTTCAGTTCGACGCCGACGCCCTTGCAGACAAATTTCGTTGTGTAGGCTTTCTTGTAGTCGAGGGTTGGCTCGAAGAGCTTGATCGCAACGACCTTGTCGAAATATTCCTTCATGCGCGCGTCAGTCATGCAGCCGATGCCTTTGGTCTCGGCCTCGCCCGAAACCACGATGCCGTACTCCTTCATCTTCTCCAGGGAATAGGCGAGCTGACCGTCGGTCATCTCCGGGTTGTCCTTCTTGATCAGCTCGTTCGCCGCCTTATTGTCCCCGTAGAGATAATTGTACCAGCCGATCTCAGTCGCATCGACGAAACGCTGCACGACGTCAGGCTTCTCATCGACCAACTTCTGCATGGTTTCGATGGTGGTGGAGTAGGGGTCGTAGCCCGCATCGGCGAGCAGGAAGATCTTTGGCTTGAACCCTGCCTGTTTCTCGATCTCGTAGGGTTCGGAAGTGAGATAGCCCTGTTGGCCCGACTGCTTGTCGGCAAGGAATGGCGCGGGATTGAAAGTGTACGACTTGAACTGCTCGTCCTTGAAGCCGACATTCAAACTCTTCATCCACTGGAAAAAGGTGACAAAACCTTCCTTGCTCACGAAGAGGGTGGAGAGCTTGCCGAGGTCCTCGAACTTCTCGATCCCTACATCGGGGTGCGCCATCAGGATCTGCGGGTCCTTTTGGAACATCGCCGCGACCGTAATGGTGGGCACGCCTTCCTTCACGGAGTCGAGCGCAGACATCATGCCGCCCATGTAGAAATCGATCTTTCCGGCGAGCAGAAGGGCGCGGTTGGCGGCCTGTGGCCCGCCCTGCCTGATTGTCACGTCGAGCCCGTACTTCGCGTAGGTGCCGTCGGCGACCGCTTGGTAAAACCCGCCATGCTCGGCCTGCGCCAGCCAGTTCGTACCGTAGGTGACTTTATCCTGCGCCTGTGCCGTCCCTGCCATGGCAAGCGGTGCCGCCATCAGACATGCTGCAATCAAACTGCTGGCTTTCATGCTACGCTCCTCATCCCGGATGAAAAAAGGCGGCGCGTTGTGCCGCCTTCGTGTGCACCGCACCATTCTGATGATAATTCGGGCACAATGTCCATGCCGAGTTTTAGAGACGATCCATTGGACTATGATTTGTCTCGCATTTGGTCTTCTCTCGGTGGCCGCGCAGCATTTAGGCTGCGCTTGCGAAGCCGGATCAAAAGCAGAGATGACGACAAGACTGAATCCCACGACATTGGCGCCGCCGCTGGCGCGCTACAGCCACGGCATCGAAGTTCCACCCGGCAAGCGGCTGGTCTTCACCTCCGGCCAGCTGGGGGTGGGACTGGATGGCCTGGTGCCGGAAGATTGTGCCGCCCAGGCGGAGCAATGCTTCCGCAACATCGCCGCCATTCTGGAAGAAGCCGGCATGACGATGGCCAACGTGGTGCGCTTGAACGCCTATGTAACGGACCGCTCCTACACGGCGGACTATATGCGCGTGCGCGACGGGCAGTTTCCGGGTGAGCCGCCGGCATCGACGCTGATGATCGTGTCCGGCTTCGTGCGGCCGGAATTCTTCATCGAAATCGAGGCGATTGCCGCAGGATGAACCCATGACCGCGCCGCGCAAGAGTTTCGTCTGGAGCGACTATGCCTCGCCGGCCTTTCGCGACATCGACCCGGTAAAGACGATCGCGATCCTGCCGATCGCCGCGACCGAGCAGCATGGCCCGCATCTGCCGCTTTGCACCGACAGCGCCATTAACCGCGGCCATCTCGACGCCTTGATTGCCGCCGCGCCTGGTAATCTCGATTTCCGCATCCTGCCGGTTCAGGAAATCGGCAAGTCGAACGAACATCAGCGCATGCCCGGCACGCTGACCATTCCCGCCGGCGTGCTGATAGACCTATGGACGGAGATCGGCCTTTCGGTTGCTCGCGCGGGCGTGCGCAAGCTGGTGTTCGTCAATTCGCATGGCGGCAATGAAGAGGTGATGGGGATTGTCGCGCGCGAGCTGCGGGTGCGCGCCTCCATGCTGGTGGTCAAAAGCGGCTGGATGCGTTTCGGCAAACCGGAGGGAATTTTCTCGGATCGCGAGTCGCGTTTCGGCATTCATGGCGGCGACGTGGAAACCTCCCTGATGCTGCATTTCCGGCCGGACCTTGTCGATATGGCCGAGGCGCGTGACTTCGCGTCCGTCGCTGAGCAGGACGAGAAGCGCTACACGCATTTGCGGCCGACCGGCACGCTGGCCTATGCCTGGATCGCCGACGACCTCAACCCCGACGGCGCGGTGGGGGAGGCGCACCTGGCCACCGCCGAGAAGGGCAGCCGGCAATGCGCACATGCTGTGGCGGGCTTCATCGACATGCTGCGCGAAGTGGCATCCGCACCGTTGCCGGACTAGGCTCTCGCCCATCATGGCTCCCGCCGCGCCTCCTCCGCAGCAACCCCGTCCGCAGTTGGGCGGCATCGACTGCGACGTTCATCCGGCGGTGCCGGGCATTGAAGCACTCGTGCCCTATCTCGATGCCCATTGGGGGAATGCGGTGGTGCAGCGCGGACTGCATGACCTGGAGCCAACCAGCTATCCCCTGCGTGCGCCGCTGACGGCGCGCCCAGACTGGCGGCCGGCAAGCGGCAAGCCAGGTGGTGATGTCGTCACAGTGCTCGACCAGGCGCTGGATGGGTTCGGCAGCCGCATCGCCATCCTGAACTGCCTCTATGCGGTGCAGACGCTGTTCAGCGAGGATATGGGCGCGGCACTCGCCCGTGCAGTCAATGATTGGCTGGCGAAGGAATGGCTCGATCGCGATCCCCGACTGCGCGGCTCGATCGTCGTGCCGATCCAGAATGCCGAGATGGCGGCGGCAGAAATCGACCGCTGCGCCGCCGACAGGCGCTTCGTGCAGGTGCTGCTGCCATGCCTGTCCGACCAACCTCTGGGGCGCCGCCTGCACTGGCCGATCTACGAAGCGGCGCAACGCCATGGGCTGCCGGTGGCAATCCATGCCGGCTCGACCTATCGACATCCGGTCACGCCTGTGGGCTGGCCGTCCACCTTCACCGAGGACTATGTCGCGCAGGCGCAAGGTTTTCAGACGCAACTGACCAGCCTCGTCTGCGAGGGCGCGTTGAGCCGCTTTCCCGATGTGACCTTCGTGCTGGCGGAGTCCGGCTTTACCTGGCTACCGGCCTATCTGTGGCGGCTGACCAAATATTGGCATGGGCTGCGTATGGAGGTACCCTGGGTCGACCGCTCGCCGGCTGACCTGATCCGGGCGCAAGTGCGTTTCACCTTGCAGCCACTGGACGCTCCGCAGGATGGCGCCGACGTTCTGCGCGTCATCGATCATATTGGTTCGGAGGAACTGCTGTTGTTCTCGACCGATTATCCGCACTGGCAATTCGATGGTGACGATCCGTTTCCGGCCGCCCTGCCGCAGGCGCTTCGCCAAAAAATCCTGCTCGACAATCCACTTGCCACCTACGCACGGATCAGGGAGGATCTCGCATGAACTTCGAAATCGCCCAGCGCGCGACCAAGGACGCGGCATCGCGGCCCGTCATCGTCGATTGCGACATCCATCCGCTGGGCGAGGCCAAGGATCTGCTGCCCTATCTGTCGCAGCGCTGGCGCGAGCACGCGCAGAGCTATGGCCTGCTGCCGCGCCACGGCTTCCAGAGCGGACCGGCCTACCCGAAGGGACAGCCCGACGCCGCGCGGCTGGATTCCTGGCCGCCGGAAGGGCGCCCGGGCAGCGATCTCGCCTTCATGCAAAAGCAGCATCTCGACTTCAACAATGTCGAGCTCGGCGTGATGACTATGATTTCGCCGGCGGCGGGCGCAGCCCAGAACATGGACTATGGCGCAGCACTCGCCCGCGCCATGAACGAATGGCAGGTCGCCGAATGGACCTCGAAGGAGGCGCGCCTCAAGGCTTCCATCGTGATCCCCTACGAGGATCCGCCGGCCGCCGTTGCGGAGATCGAGCATTGGGCCGGCCATAGGGATTTCGCGCAGGTACTGATCCTGTCCCGGACGGCAGAGCCGCTGGGCCAGCGCAAATACTGGCCCATCCTTGCAGCCGCCGAACGCGCGGGGTTGCCGATTGCCGTCCATGCTTTCGGCTATGGCGGCTTCCCGGTCACCGGCGGCGGCTGGCCGTCATACTATATGGAAGAGATGGTCGGCCACGCGCAGTGCTGTCAGGCGCTGCTGTCCAGCCTCGTGCTGGAGGGCGTGTTCGAGCGCTTCCCCGGCTTGCGGGTGCTGCTCATCGAGGCCGGCGTCGCCTGGCTGCCATCCCTGATGTGGCGGCTGGACAAGCACCAGGCGCGGCTCGCCAGCGAGACGCCGCAACTGAAGCGCAGGCCCTCGGACTATATCCGCGAGCATGTCTGGCTCACGACGCAGCCGATGGAAGAGCCGGAACGGCGCAAGCACTTCCACGACATGGTGGAATGGATCGGCATCGACCGGCTGCTCTTCGCCACTGACTATCCGCATTGGGATTTCGACGATCCCGTCTGGAGCCTGCCGGTTCGGCTCGACGACACTGCACGCCAGGCGCTGTTCCGCGACAATGCGCGAAAGTTCTACGGTCTGGCCTGATGGCCTGGCATGTCGTCGCTCCGGCCAGTTCGGTGCCGCCGGGCGAACGGCTCGTTGCGGAAGTCGGCGGCCGCAAACTCGTCATCTTCAACCTCGGCGGCGAATTCTTCGGCCTGTTCAACCGCTGTCCGCATCAGGGCGGCAATCTGTGCGAGGGGCGGGTCACGGGCCTGGTCGAGGCGGGAGGCCCGCCGGGCGCCTATCGCTACACGCGGGCGGGCGAAATCCTGCGCTGCCCCTGGCATGGCTGGGAGTTCGACATCCGCACCGGCAAGTCGCAGTGCCAGCCGGACAAGGTGCGGACACCGGCCTACCGCGCCGAGCGCCTACGGGGCGGCGAACTGGAGCCGGAAACGCTGCAGGCCGAGACGGTGAGCGTCAGCGTCGAGGACGAGTACATCGTGGTGGAGATGTGACTTCGGCACCCTTCGGGTAGGTTTCACCGCAGCGTGATCCATGCCGGGGCGTGATCGCTGGCGTTTTCCTTGCCGCGCACCGCGCGATCAACCCCGGCATCCTGCAATCGCCGCGCAGCCGCTTTGCTCAGCAGGAAATGGTCCAGCCGCATGCCGCCGTCGCGTTCCCAGCGCATGCGCCGATAATCCCAGAAGGTGTAGATCGTCGCCTTGGGGTGCTTCTTCCGCAGCGCATCGGTCCAACCCTGCTTGAGCAGAGTTGCGAATTTCTCCCGGCTCTCCGGCTGCACCAACGCATTGTCGTCATACGAAGTGGTTTGATAGATGTCGCGCGGTTCCGGCACGATGTTGTAGTCCCCGGCAAGCACCGCCGGTACACCCGTGGCCAGCAATTCGGCCGCATGCTCGGCAAGACGGTCGTGCCAGGCCAGTTTGTAGTCGAATTTCGGCCCCGGCTGCGGATTGCCGTTCGGCGCGTAGAGACAACCGATCAGCACGCCGTTTACCGCTGCCTCGATATATCGGCTCTGCTTGTCGGCCGGGTCGCCCGGCAGGTCTTCGCGCGTGAGCACCGGCTCCGCGCCGCGGGCCAGGATGGCGACGCCGTTCCAGGTCGGCTGCCCGCGCCACACGGCGCCATATCCCGCCTTCTCCAGCACGCTCTTCGGAAACTTGTTGTCTGCCGCCTTCAGCTCTTGAAGGCACACGACATCCGGCTCGGCTTCCCCTAACCAGGCCAGCAGATTGTCGAGGCGGCGATTGATGTTGTTGACGTTGAAGCTGGCGATCTTCATGCCGCTCAAACGATCGCCGCCGCCCAGGCCGCAACCTTGTCGGCCAGTGACTTCAGATGATCGGCGGTCGTAAACCCGGAGACCGATTTGCGCGGCTTGAGATCGTGGTCGCCGTCCTCCAGCCAGAACAGCTCGATCGCGGGCGAAAGGTCATAACGGGCCACCTCATCTCGCGTGCCGAATTCATCGCGCGTGCCCTGCACGATCAGCGCCGGTGTCTTCAGCCCCGCGAGGTGCTTTGTCCGCAATTGCGCAGGCTTGGCCGGTGGGTGGAAGGGATAGCCGAGGCACAGCAGCCCGGCGATCTTGCCAGCGGCAAACAGCTCGTCGGCAACCATGCTGGCCACCCGGCCGCCCATCGACTTGCCGCCGATGATCAGCGGCCCCTTGGCCGCCAGAGCCTCGACGGCGGCCTTGTATTCCGGGTTCACCGTCTCGGCGCGTGGCGGCGGTTTGCGGCCGGCCTCCGTGCGCCGGCTGGCCATGTAGCCGAACTCGAAGCGCGCGACGCGGAAGCCGGCGGCTGCCAGCGCCTTCGCGGTAGCGTTCAGGGAAGCCGAATCCATGGGAGCGCCGGCGCCATGCGCCAGCAGGATGGTGATGCGGGCGTCCTCCGCACCGTCGAACAGGAAGTCGACGGCCATCAGCCGGCGGTCTGCTGGCGCAATTCGAGCTCCACATAGCGGATGCCTTGACGCGCCCGCTTCGCCCATTCGGACGTGGTGTCGAATTCGAGATAGCGCTGCCACCACTGGCGTGCCTCGGCGAAGTCGCCGCTGTCGAACTCCAGGCTGGCCAGATTGTAGATCGCGTCGGCGAAGCCAGGGTCGATGCGAATGGCGCGGGCCAAATGCCGGCGCGCCGCATCGGCATCGCCGCCTTGCCGCTGCAGGTCGGCCAGGTTGAACCAGGCCTCGACGAATTTCGGGTCGATCTTCAAGGTCCTTAGATAGGTATTGACGGCATCGTCCTTGCGATCCGCCATCTGCAGGCAATGCGCCTGGTTGAACGCCGCGACCGCGTCAGTCGGGTCAAGCGCGAGACAACGCCCGTATAGCGCCGCTGCTTCCAGCGTCTTGCCGTCCCGTTCGGCATTTTCAGCGCTGGCGAACAGCTCTTCCAGGTCGGCATCTTCGTCGCGGCCAAACGGCAGCAGCCCCTGGCCGTCCAGTTCCGTCATGGCCTCGCCAAGGCGGGCATAGATCGACGCCTTGTCGGCCGCATGAAGCGAGAGCGCGGTGAGGGAGGCAACAGGGCCGGAGCGATGCACCGAGCGGGCGATCGCTCCCCAGCTGGCGCCGCCGGCAATCAGCCCGGCATATTTCCTGGCCAGGATAAGATCGCGGAAGGAGTATGGCTCGGCGTGGCTTTCGAAGCAGTCGAACAGGGAAAGCAGGTCGAAAGCATCCGGCGCGAGCTTCGATTGGTCGATGAGCTGTTGGCGGGCCATGGCGGCACCCTCCAGCGCCGGCAGCAAGGCGAGGGCGCGCAGCAGGCCGTTCTCGCTGATGACGACGCGCCCGCTGTCGATCTCGCGCAATCGGCGGGCCTCGATGTCGGACTCGGAAGAGCGGTCCAGCAGCGCGCGGCCAAACACGACGTGGGTCGTGCGGCGGGTGGCACGGTGTTGAAACTCGCCGCCCTGGCGCTTGATGGCTTTCGCCGCGAGCCGCCGCGGAAAGGCGGACAGCGCGCCTGCAAGACCGTATATGCGCCCAGCGATCACTTCTTGCTCTTGGACCCCTTGCCGCCACCGGAGGCCGCGACCTTTTCGGGAACCGCGACGGGCTCGGCCTTGGACTTGCTCTTGGCCGGCGGCTTGGCCTGGCCGAGGCTCGCCTTCAGCGCGTCCATCAAATTGATGACATTGCCACGCTCCGGCGCCGCCGCGATGATCGGCTTGTGGCCCTTCAGCTTCTGCTTGATCATGTCCATGAGAGCGATCTCGTAGCGGTCCTCATAGTTCTTCGGCTCGAATTTGGTCAGCTTCTGCTGGATCAGCGCTTCCGCCAGTTGCAGCATCTCGGGATCGGGCGTGCCGGCGGGGATATTGCCGAAATATTCGGCGGTGCCGCGAACTTCGCTCGGATTGCGCAGCGTGCAGACGAACATGCCCGAGTCCCGGGCGCCGATGGTCACCACCCGCTCGCGGCTGGAAAGCACCAGCCGGGCGATGGCCAGCTTGCCGGATTTACGCATCGCCTCACGCAGAACGATGAAGGTTTCTTCCGCCATGGCGCCGTCCGGCGCGAGATAATATGGCGCATCCTGGTAGATGACGTCGACCTCGTCCTCATCCACGAAGGCCTCGATGTTGAGCGTGTGGCTCGATTCGATGCGGATCGCGTCGAGGTCGCCCTCGTCGATGATGACATATTTCTTCGGCTCGTATTCGTAGCCCTTGACCAGATCGGCGCGTTCGATCAGCCCGAGTTCGGGATCGACCGGTTTCATGTTGATGCGGTTATGGGTATCCTTGTGCAGCTGATTGAAGCTGATGCGCTCGCTGGCGCTCGTCGCCGGGTAGAGCCGCACAGGGCAGCTTACCAGACTCAGCTTGAGATAGCCCTTCCAACTCGCCCTTGGCGCCATACTGGTGGTCTCCTACGCGACTACGCTACTTCCGTGCCTTGGCAATAGCGGGCAATTCTGCGGCAAACTGGTTAATGTCGTCCCAAGGATCTCCCGACGCCGCAACAAGGCCCGGTACCGAAGAATAGTTCAAATCTTCCGGACCGTCGATTGATTCCAGATCGTCCCACGAAAGGGGTGTGGATACAGTGGCGTGCGCCCGCGCCCGCATCGAATAGGGCGCCACGGCCGTAGCGCTGCGCGCATTGCGATGGAAGTCGATGAAAATCTGCCGCTTGCGGTTATCCTTGCCCATGACTGTCGTGAAGGTTTGCGGCGCGGTCTTGGCGATCCGCTCGGCGATCTCGCCGGTCGCCTGATGAACCTGCTTCCAGTTCGGCTTCTTGACGATAGGCACGACAACGTGAACGCCTTTGCCGCCCGATGTCTTGGCGAAGGCAGTCAGGCCCATCGATTTCAGCTCGCCGCGCACATGCGCCGCCGCCTCGACGATCTCGCGCCAGCCGATGCCCTCGCCTGGATCGAGGTCGAAGACGATACGATCAGGCCGGTCGAGATGCTGGCGCAGGCAGCCCCAGGCGTGGAACTCAACGACGCCGAACTGCGCCAAGGCAAGATAGCCCTTGGCGTCTTCGACAGCGACATAGGTCTTGTCCTCCTCGTCGGAGTTCTTCGTCTCGAACACGGCGATGGTTGGCGGCATGCCTTTGAAAGCATGTCGCTGAAAGAAACAATCCTTGGGATTGCCGCTCGGACAGCGAAACAGCGACACCGGCCGGCCAAGGATATGCGGCAGCATGAAATCGCCGACGGCGGCGTAGTAGACCGCGATGTCGAGCTTGGTCGGCCCCGATTTGCCGAACAGCCGGCGGGTCGGGTTGGTCACCCAGATGCCGGCAAGGTCGGTGTCCGAAATCAGCCGCTCGCGCTCCGCCGCCCCGCTATGCGACAGCTCCACCTCGCGCAGCCCTTTGAAGACAGCATGGCGCAGCATGTTGTCGGTCGTGCGGTTAGAAAAATGGATATGGGCGCTCAGCATCGGCCGCACCGGCTTGATTTCCTTCGGCGCGCCGTCAAGCGTGACGCTGTCGTCGCGAAGCGCCTCCAGACGCTTCTCCAAACTGCGGGCGGTGGCGGTATCGAATCCGGTGCCGACCTTGCCGCGATACTGCAACTCGCCATCGACCCATTCGGCAACGCCGAGCGCCGCCAGACCCTCCGCCGCCTGAGAGGTGGAATAGCCGGCAATGACGAAATCGCCCGATTTTAGCGCCTTGGCCTTGGTCCAGCTGTGCGACCGGCCGGAAATATAGGGCGCCGACGCGCGCTTGGAGACGACGCCCTCCAGCCCCAACTCCGCTGCCTTCTCATACAAGGGACGTCCGTCGCCGGCGATGTGGTCGCTGAACTGAAGGGCGGAGTTGCCGCCGGCGTGACCCGCCAGGAGCTGCGCCAGCAGCGCCTTGCGCCGTTCCAGCGGCGCTTTGGAAATGTCCCAGCCGTTGAGATGCAGCAGGTCGAAGGCGTAGAAGACCAGCCTGTGCGTTTCGCCCGCCGCCAGCGCATCCTGCAGCGCGCCGAAACGGCTGATGCCCTGCGCGTCGAGCACGACGACTTCGCCGTCGATAATCGCCTCCTTACAGGGCAGAAGCGCAAACCCCAGCTTCAGATCGCCGTAGCGTTTGGTCCAGTCGAGCCCGCCGCGCGTGATGAAACGCGCCTCGCCGTTCAAAAGATGAGCCATCGTGCGGTAGCCGTCGAACTTGATCTCGTGCAGCCAGCCTTCGAGGCTGGGCGGGCCGGCGACTAGATTTGCAAGCTGCGGCTCTATCCGCGCCGGCAGCGGCGCCTTGACCGCCCCCGGCAGCGTCCCTGGCCTCAACGCGGCAGGCTTTGCCGTTGCCGGTCGGGCAGTCGGCGGGCGCGCGACCAGTTCATCGATGCGCAAGCCGGATTTCACGCTTTCCGGGCGCTCTTTCAAAATATCGACCGTCTCGCTCGCCGCGAGGTCATGCTCCTTGAACAGCAGCCAGTTCTGCTTGGTCTCGCCAGGCTTGGATTTCAGCCGCGCCAGCATCCATCCGCCGGCGAGCTTTTCGCCGGATAGGCGAAATTTGAACGCGCCCTTCGCCAGGGCTTGCGAAGCGTCTTCCATCGGCGCCCACACGCCGGCGTCCCACACGATCATCGGCCCGCCGCCATATTCGCCTTCGGGGATGACGCCCTCGAAGTCGATATATTCCAGCGGATGGTCCTCCGTCTGTACTGCCAGCCTCTTGTCGGCCGGGTTGAGGGATGGCCCCTTTGGCACTGCCCAGCTTTTCAGCACACCCTCATGTTCGAGGCGAAGGTCGTAATGCTCGGCGGTGGCGCTGTGCTGGTGCACGACGAAGCGGTTGCCCGTAGCCGGCGGCCGGCCGCCTTTCGGCTCCCTGGTCCTGGAAAAATCCCGCTTGTCCCGATAGGGGCGCAGCTTGTCGGTTGCCATGCCCGTCGATCAGGTCTGGTCGAATCCGGCGTCCTGGACCGGCTCAAGTTCCAGCTGCGCTGGCGTAGCGTCCGCGAGGAGCCGGTCGAGCACCCCTTGGTTGACATCGTAATAGTCGCCGTCGACCAGCACACGGTAGCTTGTCTCATGGCCCACGCGGTATCGCTTGGCGGTGATGTGGACCTGCTGGCGCTTGAGCGCCTTGGCGACGGCCTTGCGCTGCTTCAATTGACTGTCGACGGCGTTACGCATGAAAACTCTTGCTCACCTTCGGGACGGCCCACTATCTCCCAAACAGTCTTAACGATCCAGCCCTGGCCGTTCGAATGATTTGAACCGTGCCTTTGAGGAGGATGGTGCAGATGGCGCGACTGCGGATTTTGCCCTAACACTTTGCCATTCGGGTGCGCTGGAGGAGGATGAAGTTTGCACGGCGAAACGACAATTCAGGCCTTCGAAGCGCTCAGCGTGGAAACTCTGGGTGGCCGTCTGGAGCGGATTCCGGCGGTCGCGCAGAGAGTTGGCAGAGACAGCAGCAGCTGGAGCGTCCGCGAGGTCGGCGACGGCAATCTCAACCTCGTCTTCATCGTTGAGGGACCTAGGGGAAGCGTGGTTGTCAAGCAGGCGCTGCCCTATGTCCGGCTGGTCGGGGAAAGCTGGCCTCTGCCGCTCAAGCGCTCCTTCTTCGAATATCATGCGCTGACCCGCCAGGAAGCGCGGGCGGGAGTGGGCACCGTGCCCGCGGTGTATTATTTCGACGAGCGTCAGGCGCTTATCGTGATGGAATATCTGTCCCCGCATGTCATCTTGCGCCGCGCCCTGATCGAAGGACGCATGCCGCCTGGAATTGCCGGCGATCTGGGCTTGTTCGCCGCGCGCACGCTGTTTCGCGGCTCGGATCTGCATATGAAGGCTGGCGACCGCAAGCGCGACCTCGCGCTGTTTGCCGACAATGTCGAGCTTTGCGATATCACCGAAAACCTGGTCTTCACCGACCCGTATTTCGAGGCGGAGCTCAATCGTCACACCTCGCCGCAACTGGATGGGATCGTCGCGGAGCTGCGCGCCGACCGCGACCTGAAGGTCGAGGCTCAGCGGCTCAAGCACCTTTTCGCCGCCAAGGCCGAAACGCTGCTTCATGGCGATCTGCATACCGGTTCGATCATGGTCACCGACGAAGACACGCGGGTCATCGACCCGGAATTCGCCTTCTACGGGCCGATCGCCTTCGATGTGGGCATGATGCTGGCCAATTTCTGGATGAGCTATTTCTCGCAGCGCGGCCACGAGAAGGAGGGCGACCGTGCCGGGATACGCCGCTGGCTGCTGGGCGTGACCGTGGAAATATGGTCGGTCTTCCGGCAGGAGTTCGCGCGGCTGTGGCGGACCGAACGCACCGGAATGCTCTATGCACGCAGCCTGTTCGAGGAGCGTGGCGATGCGCTGGGGTCGGAGCAGGCGCTGGGTCAATTCCTCGCCGAGATCTGGACCGACCTGCTCGGCTTCGCCGGGGTCGAAATTCACCGGCGTATCCTGGGCCTGGCGCACAATGCCGACTTCGAGGCCATTGCCGATGAGGATCTTCGCGCGGGGTGCGAACGGCCCGCGCTGCGCTTCGGCCGTCATCTTGCGGTCAATCGCGCGCGGATCCATTCAATCGACGAGGTGAATGCGCTGGTGCAACTGATCGACAGGGATCATTCCGCATGAATGTCGGCGAAAGGCACTATCGCACCATCTGGCTGAACGAGGATGGCGCTTCGGTCGACATCATCGACCAGCGCTGGCTGCCGCATGATTTCCGCATCGCGACATTGCGCTCGGTCGATGACGTCGCCGTGGCGATCCGCGACATGTGGGTGCGCGGCGCGCCGCTGATCGGTGTGACCGCCGCTTACGGCATGGCGATCCAGACACTCACGGACGCGTCCGAGGCGGCTCTGGACGCTGCCTGGGAGAGGCTGCACGAGACACGTCCCACGGCGATCAATCTGCGCTGGGCGCTGAACGAGATGCGCGATCTGCTGCGGACACTGCCGGAGGAGGAGCGCAGCGGCGCGGCCTATGTCAGGGCGGCTGCGATGGCGGACGAGGATGTCGAGCTGAACCGCGCCATCGGCCGGAGCGGACTGGAGATCATTCGCGGCATTGCGGCGAAGAAGAAGCCCGGCGAACCAGTCAACATCCTGACCCATTGCAACGCCGGCTGGCTGGCCACCGTCGATCATGGCACCGCCACCGCGCCCATCTACGCGGCGGTGGAAGCCGGCATTCCGGTGCACGTCTATGTCGACGAGACGCGGCCCCGCAATCAGGGTGCCCAGCTCACCGCCTGGGAGATGGCCGGCCACGGCGTGCCGCACACGCTGATCGTCGACAATGCCGGCGGCCACCTCATGCAGCGCGGCGACATCGACATGGTGATTGTCGGGACCGACCGCACCACCGCGCAGGGCGATGTCTGCAACAAGATCGGCACCTATCTCAAGGCGCTGGCCGCGCAGGACAATGGCGTTCCCTTCTATGTCGGGCTGCCGTCGCCCACCATCGACTGGACGGTTGGCGACGGGGTGCGCGAAATCCCCATCGAGGAGCGTTCCGGCGACGAAGTCTCGCTGGTCTGGGGCCGCGACGAGGCCGGCAGGATCGTCCAGGTGCGCGTCTCTCCCGATGCCACGCCGGCGCGCAATCCGGCTTTCGACGTGACGCCCGCGCGCCTGGTGACCGGGCTGATCACCGAGCGCGGCATTGCCAAAGCTTCAGCGGAAGGGCTGGCGGGGATGTTCCCGGAGAAGGCGGGCGGACGGTAACCTTTACTCGCGCGCGCTTTCCCGCAATTTCTGCGCATAGACGTTGATGACCAGCGCCGCGAGCAGAATCAGTCCGCGGATCAGGATCTTCAGGAAGCTGTCGATCTGGATATGATCGAGGCCGTTGTTGAGCACGCCGAGCACCATCAGGCCAATGATCGTGTTGCCGATGCCGCCGCGTCCGCCAAACAGGCTGGTCCCGCCCACCACCACCGCCGCGATGGCGTCGAGCAGGAAGGTGTCGAACTGGTTCTGCTGTGCCGAACCGAAATAGGCGACGCCGAGCATTCCGGCGATGCCGGAGCACATGGCGGAAATGATCATCACGGAGGCGATGATCAACTTGACGTTCACGCCGGAATATTCGGCCGCCTCGCGATTGCCGCCGACCATGTACACATAGCGCCCGAAGCGGGTGTAGGTCAGCACCAGATGCGCCACCAGCAGAAACAGGAGGCACACCACGATAGACCATTTGATGCCGAAGATTGTGCCCGAGCCGAGGACCGTGATCAGGTCCGGATAGCTGTAGGCGATCTGGCCACGGATCAGCATGGCGGAGATGCCGTTGGCGATCTGCATCATGGCAAGTGTCATGATGAAAGAAGGAATGCCGATGGCCGTCACCCCGAAGGCGGTGACCATGCCGATGGCCAGGCACGCCGCCAGGGTCAGGATGATGGCGACCACGCCATGCAGGGGAATATTGGCGATATTCACATAATCCGGCTGGATGGTGAAATAGGCGATGGTTATGCCGATGGCGTTGGCGACAGCGGCCACCGAAAGATCGATCTCGGCGGTCAGGATGACGAATGTCAGCCCTACCGCGATGATGCCGGTAATCGACGCCTGGCTCAGAATATTCATCATATTGTCGACGGTGCGGAAGCTGGGCGCCTGCGCCGAGAAAAAGATGATCAGCACGATCAGCGTGAACACCGGCGCGATGTTGCGCATCTGCTCGGCGAGAAATCGCTGGAGCTCGAAAGGTCGCCGGGTGTCGGAGTGCATCGTCATGTCGAACATCCGCGAAGAATGAGCTTGCCAAAAAGGGTGGAGGCTGGCCTGGACCACTCCCTCACCCGGGGTAGGCGCGTCGGCTCCGGCGCCGTCGGCATGTAATCACGCTGCATCGAGCAGGTCCGCCTTCTCGATATGGCCATTGGTGAATTCGCGCGCCACCGCGCCGCGCTTCAGCACCGTCACCCGGTCAGCCAATGTCAGGATGGTTTCCGGCTCGGTCGACAGCACCAGCACGGCAACGCCCTTGTCGCGCAGCGCCTTCACGATGCGGATGACGTCCTCCTTGGCGCCGACATCCATGCCCCGCGTCGGCTCGGACAGGATCAGCACCTTGGGAAGATGCGTCAGCCATTTCGCCAGCGCGACCTTCTGTTGATTGCCGCCCGAGAGATTGCCCAGCGCTATGTCCGCCCTTGGCGGACGAATCTGAAGGTCCTTGATCTGCACATCGGCGATCTCGCGCTCCTTGCGCGGCTTCAGCAGAATACGGTGGATGCGGCCAAGAATGGCGATCGAGATGTTCTTGAACACCTGTTCGGTGTGAAACAGCATCATGCGCCGGCTCTCCGGCAGGAAAGCGATGCCTGCCCGCCGAGCCGACGCTGTCGATCCGAACTTCACCCGCTTGCCGTCCAGGGTGATTTCGCCCGACCGCAGCGCCTCCTTGCCGAAGAGAACGCGCGCCAATTCGATCTGGCCGCAGCCCATGAAGCCGTAGACGCCGGTAATCTCGCCGCCGCGCAGCGCAATCGATATGTCGCGCACCATCGAGCCATCGCTCAAGCCGGTAGCGTTCAGGACGATGGGGCGGCTGTCGTCGCCGTCGAGCTCCGTGCTCTCGCCCATATGCATTTCGGCGGAGCCCCGTCCGATCATATGCGAGATGACGCTGTCCTTGGTCAGCGCGGCGGTGTCGTCGGTAACGACCTTGCGGCCGTTGCGAAATACGGTCACGCGGTCGGAAATCGCCAGCACGTCGTCGAGGAAGTGCGAAATGAAAATGATGCTGCGGCCTTGCGCCTTCAGCCGCCGCAATGCCGCGAAGAGGCGCACCACTTCCGGCGGCGACAAGGCTGAAGTCGGTTCGTCGAGAATGATGATCCTGGCGCCGGAAAACAGCACGCGCGACAGCTCGATCAATTGCTGGATGCCGACCGGCAGGCTGCCCATGGTAGCCGACGGGTCCACGTCGAGGCCAAGACTGGCAAGCTGCTCTCTCGCCGCGCGCTTCATGCGCCGCCAGTCGACGATGCCGCCGACGACGGGCTGTGCGCCAAGAAAGACGTTTTCGGCTACGGTGAGATCGGGCACGACCGAGAGTTCCTGGTGCACCATGCCGATGCCGACAGCGAGCGCATCACGCGGCGAACGCAGATGGACGGTTTCGCCGGCCACCTTCATCTCCCCCTCGAAGCCGTGATGCACGCCGGCGATGATCTTCATCATCGTTGATTTGCCGGCCCCGTTTTCGCCGACGAGACCGTGGATTTCGCCCTCCATGAGGGAGAAATCCACGTCGCGCAGCGCATGCACGCCACCGAAGGTTTTCGATACCCCGATCATCTCCAGCAAGGCCGTCGCCGGAGTGAAAGCTAGACGGGCCGAGGTCTCGCGAGAGTCCTCGGCCTTGATGATGGTGTCTTCAGCCAACGGTTCGGCCGTTAGATCAGGAAGTTCTTCTGCAGCCACAGATGACCTGGAGCTGTTTCCTTGGTGATGACGGGACCGTCTGCAAGGATGAAGTTCGGTATGCCGCCTTCGCCGGCCTTTTCACCGCCGGCCGCTGCGGCGACGCCCGCGGCCACCGCCCAGCCATGGATGCGGCAGGATGGGTTGCGGACGGTTGCCAGCATCGTGCCGTCGAGGACCGCGTTCACTGCCGGCGGCATCGCGTCGACACCGGCGATGATGATGCCTTCGCGCCCCTTCGACTTCATGACGTTGTGCGCGGCCAGCGCCATATCGTCATTGTGGAAGAAGGCGCCGGCGATGTCGGGGAACTTCGTCAGCAGCGACTCCCAGATACGCGCGACCTTGGTCACGTCCCAGTCGGCGGGTTGATCGTCGACCACCTTCACATCGGGATAATTGGCGACGACCTGCGCAAAGCCCTTGGCGCGGCCCTGTGCGCCGGTATGGCCGAGCGCGCCCTGGGTCATGATCACATTGCCCTTGCCGCCGATCGCCTTCATCAGCTGATCGGTCACCGCCGAGCCCATCATGATGTTGTCGGGCGCGATGAAGGTGTGCAGCGCGAGCTGCCCCTCGGGCGCCATCATCGTATCCATGGCGATGACCGGCGTGCCGGAATCGATGACTTTCTTGATCGGGTCGTTGAGCGTGCCGATGCCGAATGTCTGCAGCGCCACGAAATCCCATTTCTGCGTGGCCAGATTGTCGACAGCGGAGCGCTGCTTGGTGGGGGACAACTCGCCGTCGAACCAGGTGATTTCAACATTCATCAGCTTCGCCCAGGCTTCAGCGGCCTGCTTGCCTTGCGCACACCAGGTGGCCTGCAGGCCGGCATTGCCCATCGCCGCCTTGAGCGGCTTGCCCGAAGGCTTCAATTCCTGCGCAATCGCCGGATCGAAGCCGGCTGAGCCAAGCAAGGCCCCGGCCAAAGCCGTCGCCCCGATGGCCTTGAAAATGTCACGACGGCTTCTGGATTCCTCAATCAGGTCGTCAAGCACTCGAACCTCCCTCGCCGGCTCCCATTGGGCCACCCGGCTGTTGTTTCCTCCCAAGCGCAATGAAAGCGGCTTGCGCCAACGCATCCTGCGCGCCGATGGAAGATGGTCCGAAATCACGAAAGCGTCAACGGCAATAAGCCCATCTGGTTCTACCAGTTTGGTGGAAGGGGAGGGGCGAAGGCGCTGCTTGGGACGATTGCTGGCATCCCAGCGCGTTGTTGGTCTGCCCAGCTGGCAGATGGTGACTGCTAGATGAGCGCTCTGCTGGCGCTCGCCGTCAGTTTGTGCAGGCCGCTTGCCGCAAGAGCGATGAAGATCGCCACCCAGGCGATCGTTCCTGGGGAAGACCATGTCACGCGATGCAATGCCATGTCGGTGATGACCAGCCCGAGAATGGACAGCACCCCGACAACGGTTTCGGCAAGGCCGAGCACCAGCATTTCCTCGCGCGCGGCGCCCAGGCTGAGCAGGATAACGCCGGCTGCGCCGCTCAAGAAGACCGCGCTGTAAACCTGTGCATGAAACCGATCGATCGGCCACGGCCAGAAACGCGCTGCAACCAGCGGCAGCAACAAGAGCGCGATCCCATAGAGTGCGAGCAGCGGTCCCTCGACGCGCATCCACGCGGTGACGCCGGCGGTGACGGGCATGGTGGGCGCGGCAGGGCGTGCGCGCGCCGCGGCCAGGAACAATCCGGAAATCAGCACGGAGACGAGGTAGACTGCGAACCAGATCCAGGGCGACTTCCGGGCGAAGTCGAAATAGCCCAGATTGAGGAAGGACGCGATCGACGCCACCAGCGTGAACACGAACGCCATCCACAGGACGAGGCGGCCGGGCGCCCAACGGTTCCAGAACAGCAGTGTCGCCATCACCACCATCTCGGCGATGTAGAAGCCGCCGAGGAAGCGTGCATTGAACGGCGTCACCGCCCAGGGCCAGCGCGGCTTCACCAGGCCGGGCGCAATGAACAAACCTGCGCCGACGATCAGAACGACGATCACACCTGCGGAGAAGAAGCGCAGGGCAGGGTGAAGGGGGAGGTTGCCAGACGATGCCATGCGCCGGAAGATCCCGTTGGGATCGCTGTACTACCACATCATTCCTGTAATGCAGACATTGCCGCCGAGATCACCTGCGCCGGTACATGAAATAGCGGCCGGCCGGTACGCTGTCGGGCAGAGGCAGCGGTTCCAGCTCCGCGCGATCGAGCGGCAGGCCGCTCACCGCAAGGCCACCGCTGCGCAAGAGGCCTACCGCGAGTTGGGGAAGCCAGGTCAGGGTGATCGCATCCTTGTCGTCGTAACCGGTGCCGATATCCGCGTGGACAAGCGCTGCCTCGGCGCCGACAAAGGCGGAAGCCGTGTCGCGGATTTCGCCCAGTATCAAATCCTGCGGCGCGGGATGCGACGAAGCATGGGCGGCGAGTTCGCGATCGAAAGCTATGATGCGCCGGCCGGGGAGGTGCTCGCGCAGATGATGAAAGGTGCGGCCATTGCCAAGACCGAGTTCGAAAACCGGCCCCTCCACGTTGCGCACAATCTCACAGGCGTGATTGAGGATGTCCCGCTGCGCCGACATGCGCCGGATGAAGCTGTCGAGCCGGCTCATCGGTTGTTGTAGCCGCGAAACCAGTCGACGAATTCGGCCATGCCGGTGGCGACGCGCGTGTGCGGTGCGTAGCCGAGATCGCGCTCCGCCAGGGTTATGTCGGCGCAGGTCCGCACCACGTCTCCCGGCGGCTTCGGCTTCATCTCCAGCTTGGCCTTGCGGCCGCAAGCGCTTTCGATGGCGGCAATGAAGTCGAGCAATTGGACCGGATTGTTGTTGCCCAGATTGTAGATTGGCTCGGCTGGCGCGCCGCGCGCGAGCCGGTCGGCAGCCGCGACAACGCCGTTGACGATGTCGTCAACATAGGTGAAGTCGCGCTCCATCTTGCCATCGTTGAACACCTGGATCGGCCTGCCGGCCAGAATGGCATCGGTGAAAAGCCACGGCGCCATGTCGGGCCGGCCATAGGGGCCGTAGACGGTAAAGAGCCGCAGGCCCGTCGAACGCAGCCCATGCAGGTCGAGGTAGCTATGCGCCAGCATTTCGGCAGCGCGCTTTGTGGCGGCGTAGACGGAGATCGGCTTGTCGGCCCGCGCGCTCTCTGAGAAGGGAACCTCTTCGGCGGCGCCATAGACGGAAGAAGAACTGGCATACACGATTGGCGGCTTGCCGGGCAACCGTGACGCGAGCTCCAGCATCGCCACCTGGCCGGTGACGTTGGAGTCGACATAGGCGAAGGGGTTTTCGGTGGAATAGCGCACGCCCGCCTGCGCGGCGAAATGCACGATGACATCCGTTCCCGCCACTGCGTCGGACAGGATCTCGGCAAGGCCGGGCCGGGCGAGATCCATCTCAAGGAAGGTAAAGCGCGGCAACGGATCGAGTTGAGCCAGGCGGTCGCGCTTCAGCGATACGGAATAATAGTCATTGACGCTGTCGACACCGACAACCTCATCCCCGCGTGCGAGCAGCCTGCGGGCAATGTGAAAACCAATAAACCCGGCTGCGCCGGTGAGGAGAACCTTCATGAAAATCCCTTTGCCGCAGCATCACAGCCGGGCTTGCCGCATCGATAACGGCGCTGGGATATTTCGCCGGCCGATGGTTTGCAAGCTGGGGGTTGTGGCCGCTCCGTGTCAGCGATACGGGTCCGCCGCATCGCGCAAGCCATCGCCCAGGAAATTAAAGGCAAGGATGACCAGGATCACCGGAACCATCGGGAACAGCAGCCAGGGATAGAAGGCGATGGTGCTGACGCTTCGCGCCTCGGTCAGCAGGATACCCCAGCTGGTGATCGGAGCGCGCAGGCCGAGGCCCAGGAAGCTGAGCGCGGTCTCGCCCAGGATCATGCCGGGTATTGAAATGGTCGCGGTGGCGATCAAATGCGACATGAAGCCGGGAATGAGATGCCGGCCGATGATGCGGCTGGTCTTTGCACCCATCAGCTGCGCGGCCAGCACGTAATCTTCCTCCCGCAAGGCCAGCAGCTTCGAGCGCACGGCGCGCGCAAGGCCCGTCCAGTCGAGCAGGCCAAGGATGATGGTGATGCCGAAATAGATGAAGATCGGGCTCCAGGTCACCGGCATGATTGCCGCCAGCGCCATCCAGAGCGGAATGCTGGGGATCGACTGAAGCACCTCGATGATGCGCTGGACGATGAGGTCGAACCAGCCGCCCCAATAGCCGGCCAGGCCGCCGATGACGATTCCCAGCATGAAGCTGAAGGCGATGCCCACCAGGCCGATCGTCAGCGAAATGCGTGAGCCGTAGATAATGCGGGACAGCACGTCGCGGCCGAGGCGATCGGTGCCCAGCCAGAAGAACTGGCCGCCTTCCGCCGGGCAGACAAGGTGCGCACTGGCCTCGAAAAGCCCCCAGAAATGATAGGTATCGCCGCTGCAGAAGAAGCGCAGCTTCTGCACCTCGGTCCTGTCGTCACTGTAAACGCGCTTTAGCGTATCCATGTCGAGCGTCATCTTTCGCCCGTAGACGAAGGGGCCAACGAAGCTGCCGTCGTGGAAAAGGCGAACCGCCTGCGGCGGCTCATAGATGTGATCGACGTTGCGGGTATGCAGATTGTACGGGGCCAGAAACTCGGCGACCAGGATCATCGAATAGAGGATGGCCAGGAAGACGCCGGACCACAGCGCGATCTTGTGGCGCTTGAACTTCCACCACATCAGCCGCAGCTGCGAGGCCTGATAGACCTTCGACTGCTCCTCCGTCATCCGCTCGACCGACATCGGGTCGAATGGTGCGGCGGAAACGTAGTGTTCGAGCTGAGCGCCGGGGGCGGGTATCGACGATGTCTTCATTTGGTGCTGCCGCCCTGAAGCCGGATACGCGGGTCGAGCAGGGCGAGGGCCAGATCCGAGATCAATACGCCGATGACGGTGAGGAATGCCAGGAACATGAGGAAGGATCCCGCCAGATACATATCCTGGCTCTGCAATGCCTTGATCAACATCGGCCCGGTCGTTTCAAGCGACAGCACGATCGCGGTGATCTCCGCGCCCGAGATGATGGCAGGCAGGATCGAGCCGATATCGGAGATGAAGAAGTTGAGCGACATGCGCAGCGGATATTTCACCAGCGTCTTGAACGGGTGCAGGCCCTTGGCGCGCGCGGTCACCACATATTGCTTCTGCAGTTCATCGAGCAAATTGGCGCGCAGGCGGCGGATCATGCTCGCTGTTCCCCCGGTTCCCACGATGAGTACCGGTATCCAGAGATGCTCGAGGATCGATTTCGCCTTATCCCAGCTCATCGCCTCGCCGAGATATTTCTGATCCATCAGATGGCCGATCGACGTGCCGAACCAGATGTTGGCGAAGTACATCATGATCAGCGCCAGCATGAAGTTCGGGATGGCGATGCCGAGCAGGCCGAGAAAGGTCAGGCCGTAGTCGCCCCAGCTATATTGATGCGTGGCCGAGTACATGCCGATGGGAAAGGCGAGCAGCCAAGTGAAGATGATGGTGACGAAGGAGACCAGGATAGTCAGCCACATGCGGTCGCCGACAACTTCGCTGACCGGCGTCTGGTATTCGAAGGAGTAGCCGAAATCGCCCTGCAGCATGCCGGCGACCCAGTAGAAGTAACGGACGAGCGGCGGCTTGTCGAAACCGTATTCCTGGCGCAGCGCTTCAAGCTGCTCGGTGTCCACACCCTCGCCCTGCGCCCTGAGTTCGGCCGCATAACTCTCGAAATAATCGCCGGGCGGCAATTCGATGATGGTAAAAACCAGCGCCGAAATGATCAGCAGCGTCGGCACCATCGCTGCAATACGCCAAAGGATATAACGCAGCACGCTCAGGCCTCGTCCGAAAGCCAGAACGTATCCGGCATATAGACGCCGAAATAGCATGTCGGGTCGAAGCCATACATCGCATCGGCGGGAAAGTTCTTCAGCCGCGAGGTGCGCAGCACAGGCTGTGGCGTCGCATTGACGAAGCCGATCGAGAACACCTGGTCGGTGTAAAGTTTCAGCATATCCGCCCAGATGCGTTCGCGCTCGGCAAGCTCGGCAGCGCCCCGCCAGTCCCTGGCAAGCTGCTGCAGCTCAGCGGCGGCGGGCAGGTCCGGCGCCTCGCCCCGCTTGCCATGCGACAGATAGTGGGAACCCCAGACCGGCCATTGCAACTGGTCGTCGGTGGTCGGCGCCAACTGGCCGGGGTTCATGTCGGCGGTGGCGACGCCATTGTCGATGCCCGACCACATCGACATCATGATTTCGCCGTTCATGCAGCGGCTGCGGAACACTTCGCGTTGCGAGGTACGGATAAACAGCGCGATACCGACCTTGCGCCAGTGATCCGTGATCAGTTCCAGCACGTCGGTTTCCTGCATGCCTTCGCCGGCGGTCTCCACAACGATCCTGGCTGGACGCCCGTCCGGCAGCACGCGGATGCCGTCGTCGTCGATGACGTTCAGACCGACCTCATCGAGCAAGGCCTTCGCCTGCTCTGGATCGTGCTGTATCCAGGCCTGTGCATATTCGGGCCGGTAGAGCGGACTTTCCGGAAGCAGCGTGTCGGAGCTGACATTGGCCAGGCCGTAGAACACCGCCTTGTTGATCTCGTCGCGGTCGACGGCCAGCGAGAGCGCGCGCCGCACCCTGACATCGCGCAGCAAGCCGCGCCAGACAGGATCAGCCGCGTTCATGTTGGGGAGGAGGGCGAAGCGCGATCCGATGGTCCGCTTCCACAGGGATACCTTTACCGGGTATCGCTTCTCGGCGTCTTTCAGGAAAGTGTAATCGGCGAAGTCGATGCCGGACCCTTGAAGATCGCTGTCGCCGGAGCCGACCTTGGCCGGCAGGATGGCCGACGAGGAAACGTTCAGGATCACCTTGTCGATATAGGGCAGTTGCATGCCCACTTCATCGATGCGGTGGAAGTACGGATTGCGCTCGAAGACAAACTGCTCAGCTGGCGGCTCGGTGGTGTTGCGCCAGGGGTCCAGCGTCGGCAATTCCGGGTTCTCGGGCCGATACTGCCTGGCCATCCGAAGGTGCAGCACCGACCACTTCTTGACCTTGTGCTCCTTGACCAGGGCCTTCAGCTTGTCGGCGTCCTGATATTTCTCGTGGAACTGCTTGAGATATGCCGACGGCATGACGAGGCTGAGCGCCTGTGCCGATGCGATCGCCGGCAGAAAATCGGGGTTCGGCGAATCCCATGTATAACGAATGGTCAGCGGATTGACGATCTCGAAGCGCGGCGGCTTGTCGCCGACGATCATCGCCGTGGGCGGTCCGCCGGGCGACAGCGATTCGTTCAGCCACACATCTTCGAGGGAATAGCGGAAATCCTCCGGCGTGAGCGGGCTGCCGTCGGACCATTTATGGCCGTCGCGGAGCTTGAAGGTGTAGATCCGCCCTTCCTCCACCGTGAAGCTTTCCAGGATATCGGGCTGGAAGTTCAGCTTCTCGTCATAGCCGACCAGCCGCGCATAGCCGTTGATCGTCATCAGCCGGATATCCTTCTGGCTGCCGATCAGCATGCGGATCGATCCTCCATAGCGGCCGGGCTGACGCCCCATGGCGGCGAGATTGATCACGCGGGGCGTCTTCGGCAAGCGGTCGACCAAGGGCGGGAGCTTGCCCGTCTTGAGCTGCTCCTCGAACATCTGCGGTTCCAGTCCGCCGGCGCGCACAACCCCGGGAACCATTGTCGCCGCGATAATGCCAAGGGCTTTTCTGCGATTCATCATGGCCGCAACTCCCTTGCATCGGCCGCGCGCCGCGCCAGCACGAAATGGCCATCGCCAAGATCGGCCGGGGCCAGCACGCCCTCCTCCCCCTCATCCCGAAACTGCGGTTCCCAGGCGGCCTTGGTGGCCGCGCCGTCGAATTTGATCGTGCCGAAATCCAGTGGCCGGTCGAGATCCGGAAAGGGCACGGCCGCGAGCAAGGCCTTGGTGTAGGGGTGGACGGGCTTTCGCATCAGCACCTCGCGCGGCGCGAGCTCGACGATGCGGCCGGCATACATCACCGCAATGCGGTCGGCCATGTAGTCGACCACGGCGAGATTGTGCGAAATGAACAGATAGGTGAGGCCGAGGTCCTTCTGGAGGTCCTTCAGCAGGTTGAGGATTTGCGCCTGCACCGAAACATCCAGCGCCGAGACCGGCTCGTCGCAGACGATCAGGTCGGGTCCCAGCGCAAGCGCGCGGGCAATGCCGATGCGCTGGCGCTGGCCGCCGGAGAAGCTGTGCGGGTAGCGGCTGATGAAGCGCTTGTCGAGGCCGATCGCCTCCATCAGCGACTTGACCATTTCCAGCCGCGAGCGCGCATCGCCGCGATTGTGGATCTCCAGCGGTTCGCTGAGGATGTTCTGCACCGTCATGCGCGGGGACAGCGAGGAAACCGGGTCCTGAAAGACCATCTGGATGCGCGTGCGCAGCTTGCGCAATTCCGCGCCCTCCGCCTTCAGTACATCGATGGAGCCGTCCGCCCCATTGTAGGTCACCGCGCCGGTATCGGGCGTCAGGGCGCGCATCAGGATTTTGCTGACCGTCGTCTTGCCGCAGCCGCTCTCGCCGACAAGGCCAAGGCATTCGCCACGCCTGATGTCGAAACTGACGCCGTCCACGGCCTTCACCGGCGTTTCGTGACCCTTGCCGAACCAGCCGGATTGGCGCGTGACGAACGACTTCGACAGATCGCGTACGCTCAGCAGCACATCGGGCGCGGCGCGTTCGTCCTTCTCCTTGCCCATGAGGTGCTCGACATTGACCGGAACCTCGCGCAAGGCCTTCAGGCGCTCGCCGGGCTTCATGTCGAAATGCGGAACCGCAGCCATCAAACCCTTGAGGTAGGGATGGGATGGCCGGCGGAAGATCTGCTCCACGGGACCGGCCTCCATGACCTCGCCATGATAGACCACGACCACTTCGTCGGCGACGTTGGCGACGACGCCGAGATCATGGGTGATCAGGAGCATCGCCATGTTGAGCTTTTCCTGCAGGCCGCGCAGCAACAGCAGGATCTGTGCCTGGATGGTCACGTCGAGTGCAGTCGTCGGCTCGTCGGCTACCAGCAGGGCCGGCCGGCAAATCAGCGCCATGGCGATCATGGCGCGTTGGCGGAGGCCGCCCGAGAGTTCGAAAGCATACATATTGTAGGCCCGATTCGGGTCCTTGAAACCGACGAGACCTAGCATCTCCTCGGTACGCTCACGCTGCTCGGACGCGGACATTTCGGTGTGGATGCGCAGGACTTCGGTGATCTGGTTGCCGATGGTGTGCAGCGGCGACAGGGACGTCATCGGCTCCTGGAAGATTTTGCTGATACGGCTGCCCCGGATGGCGCGGATCTCCTCACCATCGCGCGGCAGCTGCAGGAGATCGACGGTCTTGCCCGGCGTCAGCGGGTCGGAAAACAGGATGCGGCCGGTGGCCTTGGCCGTGCGCGGAAGAATGCCCATGACCGCTTGGCTCAACACCGACTTGCCGGAGCCGGACTCGCCCACCAGCGCAGTCACCTTGCCGGGCAGAACGCGTAGGCTGGCGCCGCGAACCGCGTTGATCGCTCCGCCCATCATGGCGAAGGAAATCCCAAGATCCTCGACCCGCAAGAGATCGGTCCCTGCACTCATGCGTTCGTCCCCATTGGCGGCGCGCCTTTTCCCACAGTGGCACGGCCTTTGGCTGGAGCCTAGTGCAAGTTTTGCCGCGATTGAAGGGCTGTGTCAGATCATATTAGTGGCTAGCGAGATAGGAATATGGGCAGGGCGCGATACGCCGATCGTTCCCGGGTGTCACTTCGTCGCCGTCGCTGCGGACCTTGGGTGAATCAGTCCGGCCATGGGTCGATTTTTGCCCGGGCCTCAGGGCGCTGGGCAGATACCGTCCTTCAGTACGTCCGCGCAGTCGGGAGACCGGCGGAAGTCGTCATAATAGAGGGTCCAGTTAGAGGCGTGACCGTCCCGGTAGGGACCGAACTTGAAGTACTGGTTCTTGCCCAATCCCTTGTCGGCATGGCCGACCATGCCCCTGACTGTCACCACCGGCTTGCCGTTGGCGAAGAGTTCGATACGCCCGGAGCCGTCCGGGCCTGGCTTGCTGAGGATAGCAAAATCGATCCAGCCGGACGCGGGCGATGGCAGTGCGTTGCCATGGCTCGTCACCTCGATCTGGTCCGTGCAGGAAGAGTAAAGCTCGCCGTCCGCCGGCAACCAACTGGCGTCCGCGGCGACCAGCGCCCGCATCTGGTTGGTGTCGGGACGCAGCCAGACAGATGTGCCCTTCGGCGCACAGGCGCCGGGACCCGTGACCTTGGCGCCGTCCAGCCCGGGTCGATAGTTCGTCTCGACGGTGACGAAAAGCTTGCCGTTGCGCAGGCGGAAAGCAAGGAACGGGCTGAAGTCGCCTTCGGCGCCTGGGTCGATCTCACGCTTCCACTGGGCGATCAGATAGCGGTGATCGTCGGTTGGGACGGGATCGGCGAACTTGACCGCGAAGCCGTACCATACCCCCTCGTCATAGGCGGGGCGCAGCTTGGTGCGTTCCCAGATCTCGGCGCGTTCGCTGCAATCCTCATCCTCTTTCGGGCAGAGCGGCTTGACGGTGAGCTTCAGCGCCCCGGCGCCGCTCCTGACGACGCCACTCTGGAATTCGACGAGGCCTGCCTGCTGCTCCACATTTTTCTTGTAATAAAGACCGCCGGCGGACGAGAAATCCGCGCCGTCGAAACCATCGACAAGCTTTTCGCTGGCCGCATTGGCTGTGCCGCAGGAAAGCGCGGCGACGACAGCCATCGCCGCGAGACGAAACGAACAAGCCGTCATTGCAGCTTCTTGATATTGCTGCCGCCGCTGCGGCCTGCGTCGCGATGGAGCATGATCACCTGCTCGGCGTCCGACATATGATCGAAGTGCTGGTCGTGTCCGAACTCTTCCTCCAGCATCTCCGCCTCGGCCATGTCGGGCGTCAGCACCGTCACCTGCTGCTTGATGCCGGCGAGTTTCTCCTTGCCGAGCGTGACCCAGCCGTCGCCGCCGCAATAGGTGGCGAAATCCTTGCTGGTGATCAGCCGGTGCGGATGCTTCTTGGTCAGGTTCTGCAGGCGCTGCACCTCGTTCACCGCCGAGCCGAACACAGAAAAGGTCAAGCGGTCGGAAAGGCCGACATTGCCGAACATGACATTGCCGACATGCAGGCCGATGCCGAAGCCGATCTCTTCAAGGCCTTCGTTGCGGCGCCGCGTGTTCAAATCGGCCATCCGCGCCGTCGCCTTCATTGCCGCGCTCAGCGCCGCGCGGCACGCCACTTCCGAAGGCGCGCGATGCCTTTCACAGGGAAACAGCGCCAGGAAGCCATCGCCGAGGAAACTCAGGATCTGGCCGCCCTCACGGTTGAACGGCGTGGCGATGGCATCGAAGAACTGGTTCAACGTATCGATATAAACCTCGCGGCCGGCCGTTTCGGCCAGTCTCGTGGAGCCGCGCATGTCGGCCATCACCAGCGCCGCGCGGATGGTGTCGCCCTCGCCGCGCTTGATCTTGCCGTTGAGCACACGCTTACCCGCCTCGCCGCCGAGATAAGTCGTCATCATATTGTCGGCCAGCTTGCTGAGCACCGCCATCTTGCTGGCGACCGCGAGGTGGCTCTGCATGCGAAGCAATTCCGCGATCATGTTTTCACTGAACCCGCCGGGCGCATCGGTGGTCCAGGAGCCGATCATGCCCTGGTCTTCATTGCTGGAGAAGGAGTGCACGAAAGCGAGATAGTCGGTCGCGCCCATCTTCTTCAGGTCGTCGAAAATCGGAAACTCCGATGGCGTCGCGGGATCGAGGCGGCGGCGCATATGATCGAGATCATTGCTGATGAGATGGTAATAGGGGCTGGTGATGAACCGGTCGGAAGGCGTGTGGCCGTCCTTGCGGAAACCTTCGACCTCCATGCCCTTGCCGCGAATCCAGGTGAAGCCCAGCGCGTCGTACAAGGGATGCAGCATCGAAAAGCTCAGATGCGCGCGCATGATCGGCAGGCCGGACGCGGAAAGACGCTCGCAAAAGCCGCGCACGATGACATCGAGATTATGCCCGTCGAGAGCCGAGCGCGTCAGCCAGTCGGCAACCCGGTCGAGCAGGATTTCGGAAACATCGGTTGGGTTCGCGCGCGTGACCTCGAGCGAGGGCTGGGTGGAGAGCTGCTTAAGCACTTGTCTTTGCTCCGAATGGAAGGGCAACGGCGCAGCGGGCGCGGTGCGAGCTTGAAGAGGTGGCGACAGCAACGGTCGCTTTCAAGTCCGCCGCGCACGCTTCCTGCCAAAATGCCTCAAGCCTTGACGACATTTTCCCCCGCAATGCCGAGCTTTGCGAACACATTGCGCGTGTCGATGATGATGGGCAGGGCGGCGGCAATCGCCGCATAGTCGACGCCGTCATGGTCGGTCGCGACGATCGCCGCATCGAAAGCGCCCAATGTATCGCGGTCGAGCGGCACCGATGTACGGCCCTTCAGACTGGCATGCTCGCGGGTCGACGGGATTTCGGCGACGTGCGGATCATGGTAGGCGGCCATGCCGCCTCGTTCCTCGATCAGTTCCATCAGCCGAAGCGATGGGCTTTCGCGGATATCGGGCACGTTCTTCTTGTAGGCAAGCCCAACGACGAGAATGCGGGAACGGCTGAGCGCCTTGCCCAACCGCCGGTCGAGCGTTTCGGCGAGGCTCGCCACGACATGCCGAGGCATTGCAGAATTGATCTCGCCGGCAAGCTCGATGAAACGGGTCTGCAGGTCGTATTCGCGCGCCTTCCAAGTGAGATAGAAGGGGTCGATCGGCACGCAATGCCCGCCAAGCCCCGGTCCGGGGTAAAAGGGCATGTAGCCGAACGGCTTGCTTTTCGCCGCCTCGATCACCTCCCAGATGTCTATCCCCATCGCGCCGTAGACCAACTTCAATTCGTTGACGAGGGCGATGTTGACCGACCGGAAGATGTTCTCGGTCAGCTTGACCGCTTCGGCCGTTGCCGGCGTCGAGACTGGGACGACGGTCTTCACCACGGCGCCGTAGAACGCGGCCATCAGCGTCGTAGCATCGTCCCCATCGCCAGCGACGACCTTGGGAATCGTGGACACCTGAAAGTCGCGGTTGCCGGGGGTCCTCGCGCTCCGGCGAAAAGCCGAGAAAGAAATCCGTTCCGGATTTCAGCCCGCCCGCTTCGAGGATCGGTTTGAGAACGCCGTCCGTGGTGCCGGGATAGGTGGTCGATTCCAGCACCACCAACTGGCCCCAGCGCAGCGACGCCGCAATCGACCGCGCGGTCTTTTCGATGAAGGACAGGTCGGGTTCGCGGTGTCGGGTCAATGGCGTGGGCACGCAGATGATGATGACGTCACATTCCGCCAGCTTGGAAAAATCGGCCGTAGCCGCGAATCGGCCAGCTTGCACCTCATCCGACAGGACCGCCGCCGGCACGGCCTCGATATAGGAGGAACCGCCGTTCAACGCGATGACCTTGTCGGGATCGATGTCGAAGCCGGTCACGGGAAGACCAGCCCGCGCAATCGCCATGGCCAACGGCAGGCCGACATAGCCCAGGCCGATGACGCCGGCCCGCGCCGAACGCGCCGAAATCCGGTCCATAAGAGCGTGACGAGGGCGGGATAGTGCGTCCAAGACCGGCTACTCGTTCAACTGGTTGAGGCAGCGGCGACGCAGGCGCAACGCGCCCGGCAGCCGAACAGCACAGTTAGTCATTGCGCCGGCGAAGCTCAAGCCGCAGCCTTCGCTTTGAGGTTGGTTGCCGCCATCGCATAGCCGCCGGCCGCACCGTCCACGAAGTGGATATGGTCGCGTTCCAGCGGGGTCGCCACGATGCAGGTCATCAGGGCGGATTTCTGCCGGTGCAGGCCGTAGCGGCAGATGCCCGCCGCCTCGGCAGCCTGCAGGCGCTGCTCGATGCGCTCCAGAACCGATTCGCTGACGTCGATCGTCATCTTCAGCCCATCGTCGAATTTGCGGAAGTCGGAGTTCTGCGCAACGTCGCGCTTGTACCGCCGGGCACTGAAACTGCCGAGGCTCCATCCGGTCTTGTCGAGCACCGAGGTGAGCGCCAACTGTGCCAGAATGGAAAGCTTCGCCAGCAGCCGCCGGCCGCCCTTGGGCGCCAGGGCCCGGGCTTCCAATTCCAGGCCCCTCGGCGGAAAGCTGTATCCGGGACCGTCGACCGGCACGGGATGGCCCTCGCGCTCCTGTTCGCCGGCCAGCGCAACGATGTCTTGCACCATCGCCGAGAAGGCTTCCCTGCTTTCGGCTCCCGTCGGCACCGCGATGATCGACACGATCTCGCCCGCGCGCGCCTCGATCGGGTCCCAGCGGCAGGAAAGGCCGGTGAGGTCCGGCCGCGTTCCCGCCGCTGCGGGCTCCACACGGTAACGCCCGGCCTTCATCTCGCTTTCCGCCCAGCTGGCCCCGCCGCCGGCAAACATTGCGTAGGAAACGTGATCCGACGCCCTGAAGCGCGCCACGCGCACGTCGAGCCCTTCTGCGCGCACATCCTCCATCGGGATGATTGCCGCGCGAAGGTCGAGTTCAAGTTCGTCGGCGACCCAGGCCTGCACCGCCGCCAGAGCGGACCGCGCGGCCTCGCGCTGTATGCCGGGCAGTGCGACCAGCGCGCCGTCGCCGCCAAAGACGAAGGGGAGGTCGCGGCGGTCGAGCTGGTTGAGCAAGGCGGAGATGACGCTTGCGCCGGCGGTGTTGACCGACTTGTACCGTCCCGCTGCAATCGCATCGGTCGAGCCGACGATATCGGCGCTCGCCAGCACCCAATCACCAGGCAGGGCGCGGTAATTGGCGAGATCGGCGACGCCCTCAAACGCGGTAAACATCGGTACCGAATCGAGAAACGCGCGTTCTGCGGTGCGAGTATCCATCCTGTTTCTCTACCATGTTTTGGCGCGTTCGGCGCTCTGTTTACGTTCATCGGATTTGACTTGGCCCCGAAATTCGGCGGTATAGCCGACCGATGCGGATCGCCTTCTACGCTCCTCTCAAGTCACCCAACCACGCGGTGCCATCCGGCGACCGGCAGATGGCGCGGCTTCTGCTGCGCGCGCTGGAAAAGGCGGGGCACCGCGTCGAACTGGCGTCGGAGCTGCGCAGTTTCTGCGCGACCCCCGATGCCGGGCATTATGCTGGGAAATACGTCGAGGCCGCGGCCGAAGTTGCACGGCTTGAAGCGCAATGGACCGGCGATGCGCCGGATCTCTGGTTTACCTACCATCCCTACTACAAGGCGCCTGACATGATCGGCCCGAAAATCGCGCAGGCGTTGGACATTCCCTATGTCACCGCCGAGGCGTCCTACTCCGCGCGGCGCGGGCAAGGCGTCTGGGGCGAAACGCAGGCTGCGGTCCAGGATGCGGTGCGCAATGCGGCGGTCAACATCTGTTTCACCGCGCGCGACCGCGTGGGGCTGACCGAAGGTGTTCCGTCGGCGAAGCTTGCGGTCGTGCCCCCCTTTATCGACGCGACGGCCTTCAATCGTGAGATAGCGCCGGGATTTGCCCGGCTGGTCACTGTTGCCATGATGCGGCCGGGCGACAAATATGAGAGCTACCGCCTGCTCGCACAGTCTCTCCGGTTGCTCGGCGAGGCGCATTGGCACCTGACTATTGTGGGCGATGGGCCGGCGCGCGACGACGTGCAGGCGCTGTTCGCGGGCTTTCCCGCTCATCGCATCCAATGGCTCGGCGAACTGCGCGGCGACCTGATCCCGATGATCCTTTCGCACGCGGATCTCTACGTCTGGCCGGGCGAGGGCGAGGCTTATGGGCTGGCCTATCTCGAAGCGCAGGCGGCCGGCCTTCCTGTCGTCGCGCAGGATACGGCAGGCGTGCCCGAAGTCGTGCAGCATGGCGTCACCGGCTTGCTGACGCCGGCTGGCGACGCGGCGGCCTTCGCCGAGGCGGTAGCCCGCTTTCTCGGCGACCCCGCCGGACGGCGGGACATGGGCAGCGCCGCACGCGACTTCGTTCACAAGGAGCGGTCGCTCGACGCTGCCGCGCAGCAGTTGAACGCCATCCTGAAATCGCTGGCGGTGTGGCCGTGACGGCGGACCCCTGGTCTGTCCTGGCGCAAGCGCTGGAGGGTTGGCGTATGGCTGGCCGCCCGGCGCCATTCTGGCTGCGCGACGACGACGCGGTTCTGCCCACCGATGCGCTGGACAGGCTGGTCGGCCTCACCGAACGATACTCCGTGCCGTTGCTGCTGGCGGTCATCCCCGCCAGGACCGGCGAAGACCTTGCGGCACCGCTGCGCAGATCACCGCATGTTTCCGTCGCTGTTCACGGTTGGGCGCACACAAATCACGCGCCGGCCGACCAGAAGAAGCAGGAGCTCGGCTCGCATCGCCCCGCGGCGCAGGTGCTGGCCGAACTTGGTGAGGGGCGCGAAAAACTCGCTCGCCTGAATGGCCGGCACTTCGTCTCGGTATTGGTGCCCCCGTGGAACCGCATCGACGCTACGCTGCTGCCGCAACTGGCCGGCCTGGGCTTCGAAGCCATATCCGTCTACGGGCCGCGCAAGCCGTCTCCCATTGCGATGATCAACAGCAATGTGGACCTCATGGACTGGCACGGAACTGGCGGGTGCCACCCGCATGCGCTGCTGATCGAAGCCATCATTGCGCAATTGCAGCTCGCCCAGGACGGCGGCGATCCGGTTGGGCTGCTGGCCCATCATCTTGTGCACGATGAATCGGCGTGGGATTTTCTGGAGCGGCTGTTTACACTCTGCCGGGATTGCGGCGCGGAGTGGCTTCCGGCCTCGGCGTTATTGGAGCGCGAACCGATCAGGTCCGCGCCTTGACCGGCGTGAACTCGACCACCTGGCCATCTCGCGCGGCAAAGGATCCGGGCAAGGCGTCAGCGGTTTGCCTTTCCATCGCCGCGAGTTCGGCGTCGCTGCGGACTGGATCATGGTGGAACAATGCCAGACGCTTGGCGCCCGCGGCCTTGCACAGCTTCACGCCCTGTTCCCAGGTCGAGTGGCCGAAGCCGCGCCGGTTGTGCATTTCGCTTTCCAGATAGGTGCAGTCGTAGATGGCGAGGTCGGCATTCTCGATCAGCCCCAGAACGGCGGCATCCAGCTCGCCCTCAACATGCTCCGTGTCGGTGACATAGGCCACGACGCGCCCTGCCCATTCGATGCGATAGCCGATGCATTTGCCGGGATGGTTGAGGCTGGCAGTGCGAACCGTGATGCCCGGCTGCGGGTGAAGCACGTCGAACGCGACAAAATCGCGCCAGGTGAACTTTGCCTTGCAGACCTCCAGCTCAGCCGGAAACCAGGGCGGACGCATGAAGGCGGATACCATCTCCAGCGTGGTCATCTTGCCTGATAGATGCCCGGACCAGATCGTCATTTTGGTCGTCTTGTCGAAGAGCGGAGCGAAAAAGGGGAAGCCGATAATGTGGTCATAGTGGCAATGCGTGAAGAACAGGTCGAGCTGGCCAAGGGTTTCATGGCGAAGCCTTTCGCCCGCCTCGCGCAGGCCCGAACCGGCGTCGAAGATAAGGCGATGGTCCCCGCACAGCATCTCGATGCAGGATGTGTTTCCGCCATAAATGGCGAATTCGGCTCCCGAAACCGGGATGCTGCCGCGCACGCCCCAGAACTTCACCCGAAACACGTCCCTAGCCATCCTGCCTCTTCATCGGACCGGCGCCTTGAACGGCATCATAGACAGGCAATCTGGATAAGGCGAGATGGCAGATCCTTCGCGCTCAAAGGGCCTTCGACATCGCTGGCCGCGGCTTCAGTGCGCATGTTCAATGCTTGTTGCTGCGCGCGTCGGCGAGTTCGGCTGTGGTGTTGGACAGCCGGTCCGCCAACACGCGCACGATCTCGATCGTCATCTCCGGGAATTCCTTCAACAGTCGCAGAAAGTGATCCTTGCGAATGCGTAGCGTCTCCAGCTGTCCGGTCGCCTTCACCGTCGCGGTGCGCGACACGTCGCACAGGATTGCAATCTCGCCGACGATCGAGTTCGGAGCCACCTCCGCCACCTTGATGGGCCCGGCCTCGGAATTGACGATCACATCCGCGGTGCCTGAAAGAATGACGTAGGCCGCATCCCCCTCGTCACCCTGCTCGAACAGGGTTTGGCCGCTGCTGTAGCTGACCCTGTCGGAAGTGAACGCCAGCAGCTTCAGTTTGTGGGGTTCGATCCCGGCGAAAAGCGGCACCTGCCGCAGCATTCCCACTTCTTCCTTCAGCATCATGGCCGTATGCCTTGCCTGTGTGTTGCCCGGTGATTTCTCAAGTGAGCAATCCTTTGAAGATACCGTTTCCCGCGTGCAGTGTCTCGTGTGTTCCTTCCTCGACCAGCTGCCCGGAGTCGAACACGATCACCCGATCGAAATGCCGGGCCATCGCCGGCGTCGTGACCACCCAGACGATCGCGGGGCTGTGGTCTCCCGACCGCACTTGCTTCAGAATGTTCTTCAGGACTTGCTCCTGAACACGACTGTCGAGAGCCAGCAGCGGCCGGTTGAAAATAATGAAATCGGCGCGCTTCAGCAGCGCCCGGGCAACGTCCAGTTTCTGCCGCTGCGCACCGGTCAGCCTGCGTCCGCCCGCGCCGACGTTGAAACCGAGGCCGACGTCGAGCACATCGTCGTAGAGCCCAAGCTGGTCGAGGATGTCGCAAACGATGGTCCTGACCTTGTCTGCGGCGTCGGCCTGCGTATTGCTGATGCGGCCGAACAGGACGTTGTCCATGACAGTGGCCGCAATGGTGTAGCGCTCCGGATCGTAGCGCTCTATCGAGTGCTTCATGTTCGGGGGCAGGTTGCGATAAAAATCCTCGCGAGCCTGAACGATCTTGTCCATCAGCTCGTCGGTCAACAGGCCGAAGCGGTGGCGCGGCTCGATGTAGGAAAAGCTGAGCGAGATGATCGCCACGCGATCCTCGCGCGCCACGCTCTCGTAAGGTTTTCCCTTCAGCTTTTGCAGCAGCGCCTGATAGACCGGGATTTCGTCCGGCGTCATGAAGGCCAGTTGCTGGAAGAAGGGATGGTCGGGGGGCAGGTCGGCAAACAGGTCGATGGCCTGGTCGGCGATTTCGAGGCCCATATCGTAGAGCGACCGGTCGAGACCGGCCTCGACCATCACCGAGATGAAATATGCGTTCGCGGCAATGGCCCGGCCCGCCAGCATCGGATCGATGACCGACCCAAACAGCAGGTTCTCGAACACCGTGGCTTCCCTGTTATAGGCGCCCGGTTCGAACGGCACGACCAATCCGCTTACCTTTTCCTTTTCCAGTTGCTTGCGCAGCGCCTGCCGAAGTTCGACGATACGCCCGATCAGTTCGCCGTGCTGGTCGAGGGTTGCGGTGGAACGCAGCCCGAGGTCGAGAACGTCGCGGGACAGGATGACGGCGTCAAGCACCGGCCGGATCGCAAGATGGAGATCGTCAGGTCCGGTCGCTCCGGCCGAGACATAGTCGATCCAGTCGCCATGGATGTCGAAATCGGGATTGCCGGCGCTACGCGCCTCGTCGATCTCCCAGCGGCGATGCAGCGCCGCGGCGCCTTCATATTCTGCCTGCTTGAGCGGCGCGTGCTTCAATCCATAGAGCAGATTGTCGCGCAGCGTTCCCTGGAACAATGAAACGTCCGACGAGGCGTAGGAGATACGCCGGCCGGTAACCGCTTCCGAAATCTCCAGAACGTCGGTGTTGTTGGAGGTGACCCGGCCGCCGGCCGGTCTGGTCAACCGGGCGAAGGCTTCCGCGAGCGCTTCCGCGCCACCCGTTGCCGTACCGACGAGCGCGACCGATTCGCCGGGCTTGATCTCGAACGAGACGCGCTCCACCAGCGAGGCGCCGCTGTCGTCCATTATCGACAGGTTCACCGCCGCCAGCGCGCCGCTCAACGGTCCGACAGGCTCCAGCGTCACCTCCTGATGCTTGGCATCCAGCACGCGGTCGACCGTGAACTGCTCGACAACCTGCGCGTATTTGACCTGAACGTCCTGGCGGATCTGATCCCAGTCGATCAGTTCCTTCATAGGGCCTGGGAGATCCTTGTAAGCGGCGATGACGGCAACCAGCTGTCCGACGTCGAGGCGGCCATGCAGCGCAAGATAGCCGCCGATGAGATAAAACAGGAACGGCGTGATCTGGGCGAGGAAATTGTTAATGAATTTGACCAGGAACTTCCACTGGTAGATGTCGTACCGGATCTTGAAGATGCGCCCGAGCCGCGCCGCAATGTCGGCGCGTTCGTAGTTCGACGTATCGTGGATGTGGATGGTGCCGATTCCGTCGACGATTTCGCCGACCCGTCCGGACAGTTCGCGTGCGGTGAGCTGGCGTTCGCGGCCGAGAATCAGCAGTCGCCGCCGCATCTTCGGAATAAGCACGATCTGCACCAGCACGATGCCCAGCGCGATGAGCCCGAGCCAGAAATTCTGCACCATGATGAACACCATGGCAGTGAGCGCCTGGCCGCCCAGCATGACCGGCTGCACGAAGGCGTCACCGATGAACCCGCCAAGCGGTTCCACCTCATCCTTCACCATGGTCGCCACTTCGGCCGATTTCACCCGCTTGAAGTGGCTGACGGGAAAGCGCAGCACCAGATCGACAAGCTGGAACCGGATGCGCCGCAGCATCCGCTCGCCGAGGCGGCCCTTGTAGGTATTGATGTAGAATTTGAAGAGGCCGTTGATGATGACCAGCAGCAGGAACACGATGCTCAGCGCGAACAATGTCTGCTGGCGCTCCAGTTCGATGCCGCCGAAAAACTCCACATGGCCGATGAGCGGCAGATCGTAGGCGAGGTGCATGAAGCGCTGGGTGGCGCCGGCGCTCTCGAAACCGTCGCCCTGGATCGGTCCGTTGACGATCAGTTTCGGCAGGTCGAACGACATGTAATAGGGGATCATCGACAGAACGACGATGGCGACGATCCAGAGCTGCTGCCGCCAGGTATGCGTCCAGATGTAGCGAGCGAGGCTGGGCTCCATGCGGTCTGGCTCGCTCAGTCGCTTGGATGAAGCACGGTGAAGCTGCGCCGCGCGTAAGGCGAATCGGTGATAGCCTCGTCGCCGAGGTCCAGCGTGAAGTGGCAGTGCACCTTCAGCGATGGCCGGCTGACGATCTCCGGCACCTGCGAGGTGGCCCGTTCCAGCGCCGGCGGGTATTCGATCACCACGACCTTGGCGTTGTCGATTAGCGAAAAAAGCAATTGACCGAGCGGCTCGCGCTGCCCGTACGGCTTAAGCGAATAGCCCAGCAGAACCAAACCATAGCTGCGCGGCGCGTAGTCGTAGGCGACCTCCTGGAATTTCTTCGGCACATGGCGCACATGGCAGGGCCGGCCATGCAGTTGATCGGCCTCGTAGGCGGGGGTCTTCGGGTCGACGGACAGAACCGAGCGCGGCGCGTGGATGAGGTAATCCGTCACCGGACGAATATGGCCGCCGATTTCGACGACATGCTCGCAATCGCGCACGAAATGCGCGGCGAGAACCTGGCGAACCGCCGCAGCGGGGCCCGAGAGGTGCGGAAGGCTGTCTTCGACACCGGGCGGGATCGTCACGGTCTGCAGCATGCTTTGTCCAGATGGGTTACGGTTGGTGCGGAGAATGCGTTGTGCAAGCCACGCGCGCAACATAAAAGACGGCGATGAATGACGCTACAAAAATGGACGCCCCCGAGCAGGATTGGCGGGAACACGCCTTCGACCTGACGCGGGGCATTGCCGCCTACAGCCGCAGCGAGCTGGTTGCCAATATTGCGCGCGTTATCGCGAAGCACCCCGAGGCTGACGTCGCCACCGCCTTCAATCATAAGCAGGTGGCCTGCAAAATGTGGGCGCGCGACGAGCTTTTCGAAAGCTGCGGCGGAAAATTCCAGCGCATCTGGGTGTTGGGCGGCTGGTATGGCGTGCTCGCCGCGATGCTGTTCGAGGATAAGCGCTTCGATATAGGGGCGATCGACAGCATCGACATCGACGACGCCGTCAAGCCGGTGGCGCGCACCTTGAACAAGGCGGCTGGCGAGCGCTTCAATGCGATCACCGGCGATATGTACGCGCTCAACTATGCGGGTGCGCGCCCGGATCTTGTGGTCAACACCAGTTGCGAGCACATCGCCGATGTGCGCGGCTGGCTCGACCTGCTGCCCAGGGGAACCCGTGTCCTGCTGCAGTCGAATGACTATTTCGCCGAGCCGACGCACATCAACTGCGTCGCCTCACTCGCGGAATTCGAGGCGCTGGTCCGGCTCGCGGATTTGCGCTTTGCCGGCGAACTGCCGCAAAAGAAATATACGCGCTTCATGCTGATCGGGTCGGTGTGATCGCAGTTGATTGGCAAGTGCGGGTAGTTTCATTGGAGGGGGCATAGATTGCTGCAAGGGAGCGATCTCGCCCAATCCCTACGGCCGGATCTCCAGATGCCGCCGCAGCACGCGTGCCGACCCTTTCGCGCCGTCCAGGTCGAGCGTGTTGCCAGGCGGCTTCGGTCCCGCCAAGGCCTTCTCGACAGCGGCGTGGAGCGCCGAAGGGTTCAGCGCTTCCTCCGCGATGACGCTGGCGAGCCCCATCCGTTCCAGCCGCTCGGCGCGCGCGGTCTGCTCGGTCTCGCCGCCAGCGGCGAATGGCACCAGCAGCGCGCGGCACCCGGCGCGCAGCAGATCGCAGACCGTGTTGTAGCCCGCCTGCGAGACGGAAAGCTCTGCGTTGGCAAGCAGGCCGCCGAAATCCTCACGAAACCGGAACAGCGAGAGCGGGGCTGGCGCCTCCGCGGCGGCAGCCTCGAAGTCGCTGGCCGGGAGGTTGGGTCCGGCAATCAGGCCCCAGCGCTGGCCGTCGGGCGCCATGCGAGCCGCGCCGACCGCCGCGCGGACAAGATCGCGCCCGGCAGCGCCGCCGCCGGCGGAAATCAGGACATCGAAGCGGTCGGACGATGGCGCAGGCGCAGGACCGGAGACGAGGCCGCTATAGGCGACCTTGCCGTGGATCTGGCTTGCGAGCGGAAAAGTGTCTTCCAGGCGGGCAAAGGCCGGATCGCCATGCACCAGCACCAGATCGAAATAGCGCTGGACGAGAACCAGCGTCTCCTCATTGCGCCCCGGCTTGACGCGCTCCTGCAGGAGGTCGCGTACCGATGTCACAGCGAGCGGACGGGGCGAAGCCGACGCAATCGCCTCCAGCAGGGGCAGCAATTCGAAGCGCATCTGCCGGCGGCCGAAGGGAAACGCCTCGATGATGACGGCATCCGGTTTCGTATCCTCGAAAATTCTGAGAAGCATTTCGCGCCGCCGGTGGCGGAACGCATCGTCAATCGGCTCTCCCTTCAGGACGGCCAGGCCGCCGAATCCGTTGTCGCTGGCCATGACGGGCGGCAATGCGACCTGCCGGATAGTCGTGGCGGGAAAGCCGGTTACCGGCGCGCCGCCGGTGACAAGGGTCAGCTCGAAACCATCCTCGACCAGCGCCGAAGCGACGCGGCTCGCCCGCGCCAGGTGGCCGATGCCGAGAAGATGCTGGACATAGAACAGAACGCGCGGCGCGCTCATGCAGCGGCCTGCCACGAACGCTCGAACAATGCCTTGAGCTGGTGAATGCTGGAGCGGTGGTCGAAATGCTCGCGCACCCGCCGTTCACCCGCTTCGCCCAGGCTTTGGCGCAGTGCCGGCGAACGGATCAGGCGCTGGAGCGCAGCCGCCAGCGATGCCGGGTCTTCGGGAGGCACGACCATTCCGTTCTCGCCGTCGACCAAAAGCTCTGGAACGCCGGAGACATTGGTGGAGACGCAAGCGAGCTTCTGGCTGGCCGCCTCCACGAGCACATTCGGCAGACCGTCGCGATCGCCGTCGGCGGCAATCCTGCAGGCCAGCGCGAAGATGTCCGATCGCCGATAAAGGTCGAGCACATCCTTCTGGGCAAGTGCGCCTTTCCACTCGATCCTGTGCATCAGGCCGAGGCGCTCCGCCTGCACCTTCAAGGCGCCAAGCTGCTCGCCCGCGCCGACATGGACAAAGCGCCAGTGCAATTCGGGAGGCAGCAGCGCCAAACCCTCAAGCAGCGTGTCGAAGCCCTTCTTTTCGACGGCGCGGCCGACGCTGAGGATTTGCACCGGCGCAGCTGCATCGGAGCCATCGCGCACCGCCTGCCGGCCTTCGAAAGGACCGAAGCGATCGAGATCAAGGCCGTGATAGCTGAGATGCACGGCCGAGCGGCCATCCACCAGCTTGCGCAAATGATCGTAGCCGGTCCGGGTGCAGGTGACGGTCCAATCGGCAGTGGCGAGCTTGCCCGCAAGCTCCCAGTCCGGAGAGGTCCAGATATCCTTGGCGTGGGCCGAGCAGGTCCATGGCAGGCCGAGCAGCAGGCTGGCATAGCGGGTCACCGAGGCCGGCGTATGGGCGAAATGCGCGTGCAGCCATTTGGCGCCTTCCGGCCACTCCCTTGCCAGCACGAGCGCCTGTCCGAAACGGCGCACGCGATTGCGCGTCAGGTCGCGAGGCAGGTCGCGAGCGAAGGCGGCAAGCGCCCGCCAGAACCCGCCGCGGGGAAGCGCGGCCAGCAGGGCGCGCGCAACCCGCACCGGCTCTTGGTGCAGATATTCGGGAAGGTAGAGAACGGGCGCCTTGATCTCGTCATGCACCGGGTGGCGCTTGGCGTCGGTGGGATGCCGCAGCGCAACGATGACCAGGTCGAGCCCGGCAAGCTCCAGCCCCCGCAGTTCCTGCGCGATGAAGGTCTCCGACAGCCGCGGATAGCCCTTCAGCACCACGACCACTCTACGCCGGGTCAAGATTTTCAGCTCGTGCTTTCGACCACGGAGAAATGAGGCCGCTGGGTCTTGTCCAGCCAGTCCCCGACGATCTCCGAAATATGCGGCAGGCCTTCCAGGCGCAGATCGGGATTGCTCTGCGACGGCCGCGGCCTGTTCGGCAGTTCCTTCAGCGTCGCGGCCATAAGCACCGGGTCTTCGGCCTGCTCAGGCAAAAGCATCTCGACCAATCCGAGTTCGGCGGCGCGGCGGGCGCGGATCAGCTGCTCCTCGCGCGGCTGCACCCGGGGCACGATCAGCGCCGGCTTGTCGAAGGATAGAATCTCGCAATAGGTGTTGTAGCCGCCCATCGCCACCACGGCTTTTGCGCCGGCGACGAGTTCCTCCATGCGGTTGTCGAACTCGATCATCTTGATGTGCGGAATGCTGGCGCTCTTGCGGATCAGCTTGCGCCGCTTCTTGGCCGGCATGTAGGGACCCAGCACGACAAGCGCCTTATGGGTGAGGGTGGGATCCTGCTGGTAGGCATGGATGACATTGTGGATCAGTTCGGCGCCGTCGCCGCCGCCGCCCGTCGTCACCAGCATATAGTCGCCCTCGGGGCGGTGGCCGGGCTGTTCGTCGGCGGAAACGCTGCGCTGCAGGAAGCCGACGAACTTCATCTTGGCCCGCACCGCAGCTGGCACCTCCAGCCCGGTGAGCGGGTCGTAGAACTCAGGCGGGCCATAAGCCCAGATCGTATCGTAGAAGAGGCCGATCTTGCGCATGACATCGCTGCGCTTCCATTCGGCGTCGAGGAGATGCGGCGCATCCATGACCTCGCGCAGGCCGAGCACCAGCGTCGTGCCGCGCGTCTTCAGATAGGATAGCGTGTCTTCGATCTCGCCGCGCAGCCCCAGCGGCTCCTTGTCGACGATGAAAATGTCGGGCCGGAAGGTCTCCGCCGTCGAGCGGATGATCGATTGCCGCATCTTCAGCGTATCCTGCAGGTCTATGTGCTTTTCCAGCGAGGTGTATTCGCCGTTACGCAGCTTGATGACACTGGGGATCTTCACGAAGTCGACGCGCGCTCGATAGTCGAATGCGCCGGCGATGGTCGCGCCCGATATGATCAGGATATTGAGGCCGCGGAAATCCTCGACGAGCGAATGCGCGATCGTGCGGCAGCGGCGCAAATGGCCCAGGCCGAACGTATCGTGGCTGTACATCAGGATCCGAGCGTCTTCGAAGCGCCGCATCATGGCCAGTCTACCTCAACTTGGCCATTCGGCCCGTTCGCTTTCGGGGTCTGCGAGAGCCCCATCCATCCGGCGTCGGCTTTAAGATCGGCTTCCTGACGCATGTATTGCGGACATTGGTGTCAAACACCGCCCACCGCGGAGGCGGGAAACTGTCTGACTTTTCGCTCTTTCGCAGTGCAACGTCAACTGACGAGGCGCGCTCGGATGAAAAAGGAAGCGAACTGTCCACGGGTGGCTGGTGGCGTTGGAATGTCGGGCCAATAGCGCTAAGGCATCGGGCTTGCGGCATGGCCGGCACAAGGAAACGGCAAAAAGTGCAATCGAATCAAGATAAGGCAGCGCCCGAGGGGGACATATTAGCCGTTATGGATGGCCTGTGCCCGGAAGTGTCGCGCGCTATCTCGGAGTGCTGGAACGCTCCGGTGACGCATTACGCCGCGCGCATTTTTTGTGCGGTGCCGCAGCCTGTTTCGGCCATCGGCAAGACGGCCAGGCAATACCTTCGCGATACTTTCAAGCAGCAGTTGAAGTTAATTGTGCAACCGCAAGACGTAGAGGCGGCTCTTGCCGGTTTTGACGCACGGCCGGTGATCCAGGCCGGCGTTCACAGCCAGTTGCTGCTCGATCCGATCACCTTCAACGCCTTCCTGCTGGGCTGGCTCGGCGCGGTCGAGATCGGGCTGCCGGCGTTCTTCGTTTTTTCCGGCACCACCGTGACCATGGAGACGATGGGCAAGGAAGGGCCGGGCTGGCTCGATGCCGGCGACCGCCAGATCAATCTGTTCGGCATGGGCCGGCATAAATTGTGCCGGCAAAGCGTCTGCGGGGCGGGACCGGTCGAGCTTAACCGCGAGGCGCTGGAGGAGATTCGTGGCGCAGCAGGCACATCCGGATGGCTGGAGCTTCTGCTGGCGAACGGCGACCGCAAATGGGGCAACGCGGCCGACGCGCTGGCGGAGATCAATGCCGATCTCGTCGCGCACTGGAATGAGCCGGCGTCGGCGCGTCCGGTCTTCTTCGACGATCGACATGCGGCGCTGCTTGTCGCCCGGCATCTCGACGATGAGGGAAGCCTTGTCTCGCGTTTGATCACCGACCCCGCCAGGCGGGCGCATCTCGAAAGAGCGCTCGAAGACGCCACGAGCGGCCCCTATGGGCGCTTCATGCCGCTTTCCACCCAGCACTTCTTCGGCCTGCGGGAAAAGCGCGTGCGCAAGCTCGTCCTGGCCGGCGACAGGCTGGTCGAAGCCGAGCGGCCGCAGGGTGTTTCCGTGCCGCTGGAGCGGGTGGCGCTGCGCGACGCGCTGCGCCACGGCATCTTGCTGCCCAATCTGTTCCTGCTCTTCCTCGTTATGTCGATCCTGCCGCGCGTTCGCGTGCTCGGCGGCTTCCGGCAGATCGGCTACGTGCCACTATTCCAGGCGGCGCTGCGGCGGGTGCTCGACCCCGCAGACAGTGACGAGCGGGCGCTGCTGGAGGACCTTTCCGTGCGCGAGAACGCCTGGGGCATGCGCGTCATCGAGGATGACACGCCGGTGCGGGAGCGTTTGGCCGAGGTGCCGGCGGGCCGGTTGCTGGAGACGCTGCGGGTGAAATATTCGCAGCGCACTCTCGCCGAGGAGACTGACAATCTGCGCCTGCTTCGCGAAAGCCGGCGCTGGCGTCGCCTGATGGGCTTACCGGTAGATTGATCCATGCCGCCGCCGGCTCTTGCCGGCGACGGGCGGGAATTCCGCCTATTGCGCGGACGCCTGCTTCTGCGGCTTGGCCGCCATGTCGGTCGCCTTGGCCATGACATGGTAGATCATGTTCTGCTCGACCACGCCCTGGAACAGATGAGCCCAGGGACCCTGCGCGAAGATCGCGACATCGTCGCCGGCATGGGTCTCGCTCTCCTCGAGCGGCACCAGCGCCTGCTGCAGATAATCGGGATCCTGCGTGTCGACATCGGTCACATCGGGCCGCGCCTCGCCTTCCTTGATCGCGCCGGGGCCGTTCATGTAGCCGAGCGTGGTGTAGGGCTTCTTGTCGTCGGCGCTGCCGGCAACGCCGAGGATCGGGTTGTTGCGGTTGGGATAGCCGGCCATGGTGAAGACATGGCTGTGGTCGGCGGTGACGATGATGAGCGTCTCATCCGGATTGACCTTGGCATAAGCGGCCTTCACCGCATCCGACAGGGCGACCGTGTCCTGCAGCGCGCGATAGGCGTTTCCGGCATGATGGGCGTGGTCGATGCGGCCTGCCTCGACCATCAGCACGTAACCGTCTTCGTCCTTCAACAGCAGGTCGATCGATTTGGCCGTCATCTCGGCAAGTGAGGGCTCGCCGCCCTTATCCTTTTCGCGGTCGGTTTCATACTGCATGTGGCTGCGTTCGAAGAGGCCGAACAGATGGCCTGTCTTGGCCGGATCGATCGCGTCGAACTCCGCCTTGTTCCAGACATAGGCACCGTCATTGTACTTGGCCTGCCATTCCTTCACGAGGTCGCGGCTATCGGTGCGGGCGCCGGTCTTGTCAGCGGCCTCAGGGTCGGCCTGATCCTTCAGCATGAAGTTCGACCGGCCGCCGCCGAGAATCACCTCGAAACCGTTGCCGACAGGCCAGTCGATCAGCTGCGCCGCCACGTCCTTGCAGCCATTCGTCTTGGCTTCGTCGGTGAGCTGGCTGTCGTTTTCCCAATCGCGGTTGGCCGTCTTGGCATAGGTCGAGGCCGGCGTCGCGTGGGTTATGCGGGCCGTCGATACGATACCCGTGGAAAGGCCGGCCTTTTCGGCCTGTTCGAAAATGGTCGTAACCTCGGCGCCTTTCACGCTGGCGCAAACGTCGTGCTTGATCGCCTGGGTCACGCCCAGCGTGCCGTTGACCGACTTGACGCCGGATACCATGGCGGTCGCCGTCGGGGCGGAATCTGCGACCTGGGAATCATGCGTGTAGGTTTTCGACAACGCGGCGTAGGGGAGAATGTCCTCGAAGGACAGTTTGTGGCTTTCGCCGTCGACGCCGAGCTTCTGGCCTTCAAAAATACGTGCGGCGGTCACGGTCGGTATCGACATGCCGTCGCCGATGAAAAGGATGACGTTCTTGGCCTTGCCGGTGTTCGGCTTGCGGTCGATGATCTTTTGCAGTTCCGCCTGGGCCTGCTTGAAATAGCTGTCGTTGACTTGCGGCAGGGCGTCCTGGGCGAGTGCCGGCGCAGCGTATATGAGGGCCGTGGCGCTGGCCAATAGCGCGGATGAAAACTGGGTCATGGTGTTTCCCATCGTATGAGGTTGGGCGAAATCCTTCGGGACGCCTTCTCGGCACCCACGACCCTCACTAGTCCGCGAGATTAACAGTTATGTGTCAGGACAACACCGCTTGAGGATTGTGCCCGGCGACCTCATCCCTTCGCGATGATTCGTCTGCTGCTTACCTCTGATGACGTCGACATCTTTCGCCGTATTCGCCTCGAAGCGCTCCGCGAAGAGCCGAACGCATTTGCCAGAACAGCGGCACAATGGGAGGCGCTTTCGGAGGAGGAATGGAAGGACCGCATGACTCACAATCCGGTCTTTGTCGCTTTCAACGGACCGGAACCTGTGGGTCCAATGGGCTATATGCGGCAAGGCGCCGACAAGATGGCGCACCGAGCAACGCTCGTGATGGTTTACCTCCGCAAGGATCGTCGCTGCGGAGGTTTTGCAGGGGCGATGCTGGCGGCATTGATGACACACGCCCGCGAGACCGGCATCCGCCAGATGGAACTCGCCGTCAGCGCCGAGAATCCTGCCGCGGTTCGATTTTATGAGCGGGAAGGTTTTGTGCCCTTTGGCCGCATTCCTTGTGGCTTCCTGCAGGACGGACGAGAAGTCGATGAGATCCTGATGGCCAAGCGCACCGAGGCTTGAATAGCCTCAATGCAGCACAAACTCCCCATCGACCTTGCGCCATTGGTTCGGCGCGATGAGCTTGCGGTGAGTGAACTGTATCGAGTGCAGCGGACCCTCGAGCTTGGCCTTCCAGAATTCGACGAAGGCGACCAGCGCGGGAAAGCGTGGCGCGATGTCGTAGTCCTGCCAGATATAAGTCTGCAAGAGATGCGGATGGTCGGGAAAGTGATAAAGCAGCTTGGCCGTGGTAAGGCCGTAGCCCTTCAGCATGAGTTCTGTTTCCGAAAGGGTGTGCATGAACGCCAACTCCAGCTCGGTTGCCTGTCCCTCCGACAGGAAAATGTGCGCCGCGCGGGTTAAAGACCATTGAACTTTCGTCGCGCGACTTTTGTCTCGATGCGACACGCCGCCACTCGAACCGAATGTCTAATGTTGCCCTTCGGCGCTACCTGCTAATAATACCGCGTCAATAGTGCCTGAACACGCGCCCCGCCGTGCGCACTGAATCCTGGGGAGGATGTCGATAAAATGTCGGAAGTCCACGTTCATAAAGTGCAGGCAGCGTGGAAGAAGCGCGCGCTCATCGACAATGAGACCTACCTCAAATGGTATGCGGAAAGCATCAAGAGCCCCGACAAGTTCTGGGGCAAGCACGGCAAGCGTATCGACTGGTTCAAGCCGTACACCAAGGTCAAGAACACCTCGTTCAAAGGCAAGGTGTCGATCAAATGGTTCGAGGACGGGCTGACCAATGTCTCCCACAACTGCATCGACCGGCATCTGAAGAAGCGCGGTAGCCAGGTCGCCATCATCTGGGAAGGCGACAACCCCTACGACGACAAGAAGATCACCTACAACGAACTCCACGAGCATGTGTGCCGGCTTGCCAATGTGATGAAGAAGCACGGCGTCAAGAAGGGCGACCGGGTCACCATCTACATGCCGATGATCCCGGAAGCGGCCTATGCCATGCTCGCCTGCACGCGCATCGGGGCGATCCATTCCATCGTTTTCGGCGGCTTTTCGCCGGATGCGCTGGCCGGCCGCATCGTCGACTGCGAATCGACCTTCGTGATTACCGCGGACGAGGGTCTGCGCGGCGGCAAGACGATCCCGCTCAAGGAAAACACCGACAAGGCGATCGACATCGCGTCGCGCCAGCAACACAAGGTCGAAACCGTGTTGGTGGTGCGCCGCACCGGCGGCAAGATCGCCTGGGCCAACGGCCGCGATTTTTGGCATCACGACGAAATCGCGTCGGTGAAAGCCGACTGCAAGCCCGAAAGCATGAAGGCGGAGGATCCGCTGTTCATCCTCTACACGTCGGGTTCGACTGGCAAGCCGAAAGGCGTGCTGCACACCACCGGCGGCTATCTGGTCTACGCCGCGATGACCCACCAATATGTCTTCGACTACCATGACGGCGATATCTACTGGTGCACCGCCGATGTCGGCTGGGTCACCGGCCACAGCTATATCGTCTACGGCCCGCTGGCCAATGGCGCCACGACCCTGATGTTCGAGGGCGTTCCCAACTACCCCACCAATTCACGCTTCTGGGAGGTCGTCGACAAGCACAAGGTCAACATCTTCTACACCGCGCCCACCGCCATCCGCGCGCTGATGGGCGCCGGCGACAGCCATGTGACGAAAACGTCGAGGAAATCCTTGCGCGTGCTGGGCTCGGTCGGCGAGCCGATCAACCCGGAAGCTTGGGAATGGTATTTCAACGTCGTCGGCAACAAGAAATGCCCGATCGTCGACACCTGGTGGCAAACCGAGACCGGCGGCATATTGATCACGCCGCTGCCCGGCGCAACCGACCTCAAGGCCGGGTCGGCGACCCGGCCCTTCTTCGGCGTCAAGCCCGAATTGGTCGACAATGAAGGCAAGGTGATCGAGGGCGCGGCGGACGGCAATCTCTGCATCGTCGATTCCTGGCCCGGCCAGGCGCGAACGCTCTATGGCGACCACGGGCGCTTCATCCAGACCTATTTTTCCACCTACAAGGGCAAATATTTCACCGGCGACGGCTGCCGCCGCGATGCGGACGGCGATTATTGGATCACCGGCCGCGTCGACGATGTCATCAACGTTTCGGGACACCGCATGGGCACGGCCGAGGTGGAGTCGGCGTTGGTCTCCCACGACAAGGTCTCGGAAGCCGCCGTCGTCGGCTATCCGCACGACATCAAGGGTCAGGGCATCTACTGCTACGTGACGCTGATGGCCGGTGAGTCAGGCTCGGACGAGTTGCGCAAGGAACTAGTCGCCCATGTGCGGAAAGAAATCGGCGCCATCGCTTCGCCCGACAAGCTGCAATTCGCCCCCGGCCTGCCCAAGACGCGCTCGGGCAAGATCATGCGCCGCATTCTGAGGAAGATCGCGGAGGATGATTTTTCCGCGCTCGGCGACACCTCGACGTTGTCGGATCCGGCCGTGGTCGACGATCTGGTCGCCAACCGCCAGAATCGGAAAGGGTAAGAACATTCTGTGAGCCGTGTTGGCTCGGGGCGCCAACACGGTGGTTATGCTATTCTTTATCCTCGTATTTGAAGGATACGCTTACTTTCGCGCGAAAGGCCTCGACCTTGCCATCCTTGATCTGGAGGTCAAGCTTCACGACCTCGGTGATGCGCAAAATCCCGCAGGCTGCTGGAGGCGCGCTCCACGGCCGCCCGCGCGGCATCG
>DATDBN010000035.1:0-10452 GCA_036524835.1 Mesorhizobium sp.
ATATGCGGCATCAATCACCGCGATCCTCGCAACCGATACTATTCGGCAGCTGCACTGTCGTGGAACGAACAAGCAGGCTGACATGACACGGAACCTCTTGCTGCGCCTTCCCGCACTGCTTTTTTTACTGGTTGTGGCGAGCTTTGGCGCTCGCGCGGCAATTGAAGAATCGCCGTCCGCCCAGCCTCGAAATCGCGTCGCCATTGTCGTCGGCAATTCGCATTATCAGAGCCAGCGGCTTGAGCAGTTGCCGAACGCGGCCAACGATGCGGTGCGCCTCGCCGACAGCCTCAGGCGGTTGAATTTCGAGGTGCTTGTCGGCACCGACCTCACCTCCCAAGGCTTCGCCAGGCTGCTTGCTGACGCCGAGAAGAAGGTGCCCTCCGCAAGCGCTATCCTCATCTTCTATGCCGGTCATGGCGTGCAGTTGCAGGGCGAGAACTTCCTGCTGCCGATCGACACGCCCGATCCCGAGAGCCTGGAAAAGCTGACGGCCGGAGCGGTCAAGCTGAACGACGTGATCGCCCGCTTCGCCAACCGCGACCGCCAGACCTTCATCTTCCTGGATGCCTGCCGCAACAATCCGGTCGGCAGCGCCGGCGGCGATGGCCTGGCGCAAATCGAGGTCGGCGAAAACACCTTCGTCGCCTTCGCCACGCAGCCCGGAAACGTTACTGTCGACGGCTCCGGCGACAACAGCCCGTTCACCACGGCCCTCCTGAAGAATGTCGAGATACCCGGCCTGAGCATTTCCGACATGATGATCCGGGTGCGTAACGAAACCGAGTCGCTGACCGTTGGCCGCCAGGTGCCGTGGGACCAGTCCAACCTGCGCGAGCAGTTCTACTTCACGGAGCAGCAGGTCCTGGACCCCGCGCAGCTGAGCGCCAGTCTTTCGCAAATCCTGTCCGATCCGATCGCCAAGCAGAAGCTGCAGATCGAGCTCGCGTCGAACGATCTGCAGACCGCCGTGCTGATCGTCGGCCAGACCCTTCGGGGGGTGGGCGTGCCGCAGCCTTCCGCCGCCACGGCGCCAGCGGTCGGCACGCAGGTCGCCAGCCTGACGGCCCTTGAAGGTGCGCGCGAGACCGTCGTCTCCGGCCTGGAAACGCTGATCGTGGGCAGCACCACGGGTGAGAACACGCAAGAGAAGGCGAACGACCTGGCGCGCAGCATCCAGACCGAGCTTCGCCGCGTCGGCTGCTATCGCCAGGAAGTCGACGGCGACTGGGGCAAGGGCTCGCAGAAGGCGTTGAGCGACTATTTCCGCAATACAAAGCAGGCCAGCGCCAGCACCGAGCCGACCGTGGAACTGTTGGGCGACCTGTTCCTCCGCTCCGGCCGCATCTGCAAGCAGCCGGTGATCGTGAAGAAGGTGGCAAGCAACGCCGATAGCCTCAAGGTGCGCGCCAAGACGGGCCGCACGGTGGAAGGAACCAGGAAGGCCTCACGCAGGGCAGTGAGCCGGCCCGCTCCTCCGCCACCCGATATCAGTGGCGGCATTGGCATCGGTGGCGTGTTCTAGAACTGGCAATGAGGCATCGGCAGGCTAGAGCGCTTTGCAGCCAGGTGGAGTCACTCGGCGTCGCGCAAATGGTGTGGCGAGTCAGCGATGAGCTCTAAGGAAAACCCTTCCGGCTCGCATGGCAGGACCGTCGTCCAGAATGCAGGGCCTGTGCGAGCCGGCGAGGCCGATGGTGCGGCCCCGCGCGCCAAGCCCGCCAACGCAACCATGATCTATGACGGGCCGTTGCAGGCGCCGCCTGCGAACTGGCGCTCGGGCACGGTGATCTTCGACGACAAGAGCGCCGGTGACGACGGCGACTGGCAGGCCTCGCCTCCGCCCGGGTCGAACAATGCTGCAGCGCGGCCCGGCAAAATGTCGCTCGACGCCTTGCTGAGCGCAGGCGAAGGCATGAGTTTCTCCAGCACCAATCCCTATCTCGCAGCCGCCGCGCCGCTGCTGCTGCTGATCGGCCGGCTGCGGCAGGCGACGGTCGCGGCCGAGCCGGGGCCGCTGGCGGCGCACATCGCCGACGCCATCCGCGAGTTCGAGCGCCGGCTGGGCGAGATCGACCTCCTTCCCGCCGATGTAAGGATCGCAAAATACGCGCTGTGTGAAACCGCCGACGATATCGTCCAGAACCTTCCCGGGGCCGATCCCAACAAGTGGAAGCCCTACAGCATGCTGTCGCAGTTCTTCCAGACGAGCGCGGCGGGGACCGGATTTTTCGCCGCCCTGAACAAGGTGCTGACCAATCCGGAGGCGCACGAGGATCTGCTTGAGCTGATGCATGCCTGCCTGTCTCTTGGCTTCGAAGGGCAGTACCGCGGCAAGGAGAATCGCGAAACGCTCGACCGTGTGCGCCAGGACGTCTACGAAACCCTGCGCTACTTCAAGGCGCGGCCCGCCGAGGACATCTCCCCGCGCTGGCAGGGGCTTTCCGAGGCGATGGCCAAGACGCGGGCGCGCATCCCGCTATGGGCGCTTGCGGCTGGCGCCATCGCGCTGGTGACCGGCGCCTTCTTCCTGATGCGCATGACCATCACCGATGAAGGCGACACCCTGGCCGACAGACTGCTGGCGCTCAGTCCGGCTGCGCCAATGGTCATCGAACGTGTCGCGGCGGCGCCGGAGCCGGTCGTGGTCGAAGAGCCGAAACCGGTGACGAGCCAGCTTGAGCGCATACGCACGGCGTTGGCGAGCGACATTGGCGGCGGAAATCTGACGGTGGAACAAAAGGGTGGGTTCATCGTCGTCGAGATCAACAATCTGCTGCTGTTTGCCTCGGGCCGCGCCGAAATCAAGCAGGAATTCGGCCCCGTCGCCGAGCGCATCGCAACCGTGCTAGGCGCCGAGCGCGGGCCGATAACCATAATCGGTCACACCGACAACGTGAAGCCGCGCAAATCCAGCGCCTTCAAATCCAACTATGATTTGTCCGTTGCGCGCGCCAAGGCGGTCGAGGCGGTGGTGGCGCCGAAGATCGCCGACCCGTCGCGGCTGGCCGTCGACGGCAAGGGCGAGGACGAGCCGATCGCCGACAATTCGACCGCGGAAGGGCGCACCAGAAACAGGCGCGTCGATCTCATGATCCCGCGCGAGGAGACATTGTGAGGCGGGGCGGCCCATGCTGATCTGGCTTCTGCGCCTCGTCAGCCTTGCGGCGCTGGCCGGCTTTTGCGCGGCCGTCTGGTATGCCGGCCCGATGGTCGGTTTCGGCGACGCGCGTCCGCTGGAACCGGTCGCCATCCGCGCCACGATCATCGGCGCGGCGGTCGGGCTGGTCGCCCTCTACTACAGCATCCGCTTCTGGCTGGCGCGCCGGGCGCAGATGGCGCTTGAGGCGGCAATCGCCGACGCGGAAGGCGAAGGCGGCGATGCGTCGATCCTCAAGGCGCGCATGAACGATGCGATCGCGACGCTGAGACGGACCAGCCGCAAGCGGAATTTCCTCTACGAACTGCCCTGGTACCTCGTCATCGGCCCGCCGGGCGCCGGCAAGACGACTGCGCTGGTCAATTCGGGCCTGAGGTTCCCGCTCGCCGGTTCGAGCGAGGCGCAACCTGTGTCGGGCGTGGGCGGCACGCGCTTTTGCGATTGGTGGTTCACCGAGGATGCGGTCATCATCGACACCGCCGGCCGCTACACCACGCAGGATTCCGATCCCGATAGCGACAAGAAGAGCTGGCAGGCCTTCCTGGCGCTGCTGAAGCGGACCCGCGGGAGGCAGCCGATCAACGGCGTCATCCTGGCCATCAGCCTGGCCGATCTCATGACGCTCGACCCCCACTCGCTGGGCGCCCATGCGATTGAAGTGAAGAACCGGCTGCAGGAACTGCACGACGAATTGAAGCTCGACTATCCCGTCTATCTGCTCTTCACAAAGGCGGACCTCGTTCTCGGCTTCATGGAGTATTTCGGCGATTTCTCCGAGGAACGGCGGCGCAAGGTGTGGGGCGCGACCTTCCAGGTCGCCGACCGCAAGCAGAACCTGATCGGCGAGGCGCCGGCCGAAATGGATGCGCTCGGCCAGAGGCTCACGGACGAGATGGCGGATCGCCTCCAGGAGGAACGCGACCCGCTGGCGCAAATCGCCATCTTCGCCTTCCCGACGCAATTTGCCGCCTTGAAGCCCTTGGTACTCGATTTCCTGGGACGGATCTTTGATCCGAGCCGCAAGCAATCGGTGGCCAATCTGCGCGGCTTCTACTTCTCATCCGGAACGCAGGAGGGCAGCCCGATCGATCAGGTGCTGGGCGCGCTCGGCCGCAATTTCGGCGCGGCGGACATGCAGGCGCAAATGTCCGGAACCGGCAAGAGCTTCTTCCTGCACGACCTCCTGAGCAAGGTCATCTTCGCCGAGTCGGCCTGGGTGTCGGGCAATCGCGATGCGGAACGGCGCGACGCGGCCCTTCGCTATGCCGGGATCGCCGCCATCCTTATCGCGGCGCTTGCGGTGAGCGGGGTCTTCGCGCTGAGCTTCTTCAACAACCGCCAACTGGTGCAGGCGACCGCGCAAGCAGTCGATCAATATCAGGCGACGGCGGGCGATTTGTTGATGGCCAACACCGTTTCCAACAGCGATCTGGAAAACGTCATCGAACCGCTGGAGGCGCTGAGAGCGCTGCCGGTCGGGTTCGACAATCGCTTCGAGCCGGCCACCGCGAGCGAGGGTTTCGGCTACAGCCAGCGTCCGCGCCTGGTATCGGCCGCCGAGACCGCCTATGGCGCCGCCCTCGAGCGCATGTTCCGCACCCGTTTGCTGCTGCAGCTCGAAGAGACAATCCAGAGCAACATCGGCAATCCCGGCGCGGTGTACGACCCGCTGAAGGTCTATCTCATGCTCGGCGGCAAGGCGCCGAAGGTGGATCCGAACCTGGTCGTGGCGTGGATGCACAATGACTGGGAGACGAACCGCTACCCCGGCGCTGAAAACCGTTCCGGCCGCGAGGAACTGGAAAAACATCTGCGCGCCATGCTGGAGCTTGGCGCGGCGCGCGATCCGAAGGTCAATCTGAACCAGCCGCTGATCGAATCCGCGCAGCGGTCGCTCAGCCAGCTCACGGTCGCCGACCGCGCGTCGGCGCTGATCGAGTCGGCAGCCGCGACATCGGGCATAGGCGATTTCTCCGTCGGCGAGCGTGCGGGTTCGGAAGCCCCGCTCATCTTCGAGACCACCGATGGCGGCGATGCCACCAAGCTGCGCATACCGGCGCTCTACACCTATGAAGGCTTCAACGATTTCTACCTCACACAGCTCGCCGGCGTGGCGCAGAAGGTGATCGACGATCAATGGGTGATCGGCGGCGGACAGCTTGGCGGCGTCGAGCAGGAACTGATGCGCCTTGGCCCCGAAATGCTGGATCGTTACAGCAAGGATTTCGTCGCCGCCTGGAACGGTATGCTGGACAGGCTGAAGTTCAAGCCATTGGCCGCCGACAAGCCGGACTATGTCGCGCTGTCCGCGGCCGGATCTCCGACATCGCCGGTGCGCCAACTCTTCGAGGCCGTTGCCAACGAAACCACGCTGACGCGCCCGCCAGATACGCCAAGGCAGAGCGCCGACGACGAGCGCGCCCGGGGGCTGGCGCGGATCGGCATCCAGCTGGCCAGCGGCAAGTCGCAGAGCCGCGCCGGCCAAGCTTTTGCCAAGGCTGGCGAGACGGTGCCGGGCGCCAATACCGAGGCGCAGTTCCGCGCCTTCCAGGTGCTGGTGAGCGGTCCGCCGGCGCGGCGCCCCATCGATGCGCTGATCCAGAATTTCAACGACATCCATGAGAGCCTGACGCTGACGGCCAACCTGCCCGGGCAGACGGAGCGCGCCGGCGCGAACCTCCAGCTGCAGATTTCCAACCTGCGGGCCAACGCCACACGGTTGCCCAAGGCGCTGTCGCGCATGGTGATGTCGGCGGCGGACGATTTCGAGGGTGACGCTGCCGAGGCGTCGATGGCCCAGCTGAACGAAATGCTGAAGGAGACGGTGACCCAGCCCTGCGAGGAGATCATGGTGGACCGCTACCCCTTTGCCGGGACCAGCCAGTCCGACATGCCGATGGAAGACTTTGCCCGGTTGTTTGCGCCGAGCGGCATCATCGACCGTTTCTTCGCGCAGAACCTGGCCACGCTCGTCTCGATGGGCGGCACGAGCTGGGACTGGAAGCAGGACAGCCAGTTGGGAAAGAAGCTGTCCAAGACGTCGCTGCGGAAATTTCAGCAGGCGGCCGAAATCCGCGACGCCTTCTTCCCGATGGGCGGTTCAATCCCGGCGGTCAACATCACCTTCACGCCGTTCTCCCTGCACACTGACGCCGACCAGGCGCTGCTCGATGTCAATGGCCAGATCGTCCAGAGCTACCAGACGGGCAGTTCCGCCGCGACGGTGACCTGGCCAGGCAGCCTGAGCGGCGGGTCGACTGCGCTCAGCCTGACACCGGAACTGCCCGGACGGGACTCCACCCTTCGCTACGAAGGCGCGTGGAGTCTCAAACGTTTGTTCAACGCCGCTTCGCTCACCAAGGAGGGCGAGAATTTGCAGGCCCGCTTCGTCATCGGTGGACGCGACGTGGCCTATACGGTGCAATTCAGCTCGATCGGCAATCCATTCACCCTGCCCGCGCTGAGCGAATTTACCTGCCCGGAGACCCTGTGATGCAAAGCCGGCAGACACAATTTCGATACTGCAAAGCCTGCGCTTGTGACACAGTGGCGCGCGGCTAGCGCCGAGGGAGGAAAAGTGGACAATCTTGCCCTGCCCTTCGAGAGTTTTGGCATCAGCCACAAGGGATGCGTCCGCGAACTCAACGAGGACAGCTTCCTGATGGATCCGGCCGGCGGCCTGTGGGCGGTAGCCGACGGGATGGGCGGCCATGATGCGGGCGAGGTCGCGTCCTCCAGCATCGTCGATCATCTGGCGACTGTCGGCATTGCGACATCGGCGGCGGATCTGCGCGCTCGCTTCGAGGACCGTCTCAACAAGGCGCATGGCGAGATCCGCAAGATCGCGCAGTCACGCGGCGTGACCATCGGCTCGACAGTCGCGGCGCTGCTGGCCATCGACGGGCGCTTCGCTTGCCTATGGTCGGGCGACAGCCGTGTCTACCTTGTGCGCAACGGCTCGATCACCCAGGTCTCGCGCGACCACACCGAAGTGCAGGAACTGCTGGACCGAGGCATGATCACCGCGGAGGAGGCAAGGGTCTGGCCGCGCAAGAATGTCATCACGCGCGCTGTCGGCGTGAGCGAACAGGTGGCAATCGACTTCCAGCATGGCGAGACGCTCGTCGGCGATACGTTCGTCCTGTGCTCCGATGGCCTGACCGCCCATGTCAATGACACGGAGATCCGCGCGGCAGTGACCGCGGCGGCGCCGCAGGCGGCATGCGAAGAGCTGCTCCGCATGGTGCTCGAACGCGGCGGCACCGACAACGTCACCGTCATTCTCGTCAGCATCCGCGAACGGCCCAACGGCGCAGATCTCACCCGTGTGAAGAATCGAGCCCTATGAGCGACGACGACAAGACCCGCATTTTGCCCAGCGTGACCAACGCCACCGTTGGCACGCAACTGAGCGGTATCTACGAGCTCGACGAAAGGCTCGCCTCCGGAGGCATGGGCGAGGTCTATCGCGGCCATAACATCCAGACCGGCGATCTCGTGGCGATCAAGATCGTGCTGCCGGAATTTGCACGCGACCAGACGATCCTGGCGCTGTTTCGCAAGGAAGCCTCCATCCTCAACCATTTGTCGCATGACGCAATCGTGCGCTACCACGTCTTCACCATCGACGTCGGCATCGGGCGGCCCTATCTGGCGATGGAGTTCGTCAACGGCCAGTCGCTGTTCGACATCATTCGCGCCGGTCCAATGGCGCCTGAAGAAGTGCGCCGGCTATGCCACCGCGTGGCGTCCGGCCTCAACGCCGCGCATGAGGCGGGCACGGTGCATCGCGACCTGTCGCCGGACAACATCATCCTGCCGGGCGGCAAGGTAGAACGGGCGAAGATCATCGACTTCGGCATTGCCCGCTCCGCCAATGTCGGCGGCGAGACGCTGATCGGCGGCCGCTTCGCCGGCAAATACAATTACGTTTCCCCCGAGCAGTTGGGATTGTTCGGCGGCGAGGTCACCGAGCAATCGGACATCTACAGCCTGGGGCTGGTGCTTGCTGCCGCGTTGCGGGGAAAGCCGTTGGAGATGAGCGGCTCGCAGTTCGAGGTCGTCGAAAAGCGACGCGCCGTGCCTGATCTGACCGGGATCGACGAAGCCCTGCTGCCGGTGATCGAAGCGATGTTGCAGCCGGATCCGCGTGACCGGCCCGCCAGCATGGCCGATATTGCCCGCGCCACCCAGCCGGGGCACAGCCAACGCTTCGAAGGCACCTATGTGCCGCGCGAGCACTCGCTCCCGCCGCCGACGGCGCGGCCCCTGGCCTCGGCGGACGCGGCTCGTACGACCGCCGGCGAGACCCCGCCATCCAGCCGCCCGCTTGCAGGCTCGCCGGGCGAGTTCGTCGAGCATGTGCGCCCGTCCTATCTGGCGCAGCCGCGCACGAAGCACGCGGAGGCGCAGGCCGGGACAACTCCGCCGCGATCGACAGCCGGCCGCAACATCGTGCTCGTTACCGTCGCGGCGCTCGCCGTCGCGGCGGGAGCCGGATATGCCACGGGGCTGATTTCATTCGCTCCTGCGCAGGGCGAAGCGCCGAAGACGGTGGTTCTGACGCCGGATACGTCACCCCGTACTCCAGCCGCGCCAGCCGCTCCGGTGGTTCCCGGCACCGCCACGCCGGTGGCCGACGAAAAGCCCGCGGTTCCCCAGGAGGTTCCGCAGCAGACGGCATCGCGGCAACCTCCCTCCGAGCCCGCCGAGCCGGAACCCGCGTCAACGGAGCCCGTGCCGACAACGCCCGCGGCGACAGAGGCCGCCCCGCCAGTGGTTACGCCGCCGGCGGGCGACGCTCCGACCGTCGCTCCGTCGGCCGAAATTCCGCCCCTGCCTGAGCAGGATTTTGCACCGCCTCCTGGAACGCTCGACACGCGACCGGCGGTGTCCCAACCCGAAGCCAGCCAGTCTGAGGCAGCGCCTAATCCGGTAGCGCCCGCCCCACCGGTTCAACAAACTCCACCGGCTCAAACCACCCAGCCAACCCTTCCGGGCAAAGCGGAGCAGGCGCCGCCGCCCGTGACCCAGGCGGCCAGGCCGAGGATCGAGGCGCCGCGCCTGACCCCCCAACCGCCGAACGAGGCCCCTCCCGCAACGGCCGACAAGTCTCCGTCTCCGGCGGCTGAGACACCGGAGGTGAAGCCCCTGGAGACGACCCCGCAATCCAAACCACCGGTCGAAGCCGCGCCGGGCGGAACCGCGCCTGCCCGGATACCGCCGGCCCCGCCGCTTCCAGGTCAGCAGGAAGAAGAGCCGGATACCGATGTGTCGGTTTATGTCCCCAAGCCCGAAGTGCCGGCGCAGGAGATCGGTGAAGTCGCCCAGCGGATTTCCTGGCTGCGCAGCTATAGCGGCGGCGACTGCTTCTACGCCACAGCCCTGTCCGCAACCGACAAGGCGATAGATATCGAAGGCTTCGGCACTGGCGTCGAGCCGTTCATGCAGATGCTCAAGGCCTTCCAGGAGCGCTTCAATATGGAGCCCGACATCAATGTGCGCCTGATCGAGCCGGCCCAATGCGAAGTGACGCAGTTTCTGCGCCAGCTTGGCGAGACGCCGGGCGACCGGCCCGACCTGACGCTCAACCGGACCTCGGTTCCGAGCGGCGCGCCGATCAGCGGCACGCTTGGAACACGCGGCGGGCTGCGCGCCAACCTGCTGCTGATCGACCATAAGGGCATGGTCTTCAACCTCGACCAGCGCATCCGGATCGAAGCGGGCAAGGCCGTGTTCAACATCCCGATCGGGCTGAGTTCCGCCGACCAGGCCAGCGGAAAGATCGTGCCGCAGATCATCGTCGCGGTGACCGCCGACAAGGATATCGACGCGGCCGATTTTTCGAAGCCGACCCCGGCAAGCGTCGTGCTGCCGAAGATCCTTGCCGAAGTGCGCGATCGCGGCCTGGACGGTGCGGCGACCGCTAAATATTTCAGGCTCGGCGGCTAGGCATTGGTGCGCCGAGATGGCCCGGGACACCGACGCAACAGAGGTTCGGCGAGGTGGCGAGGAGACGCGCGCTGCGGCTCTGGTGCGCGCTGCCCTGCGGGATGGCACGGCGTGCGAGCACAGTGCGGCGCTGGCGAGGTGCTTTCCTTTGTGGGCAGGGCGGTTGGATAAACCGTCGCGTCCGGCTGAGACGACCCCTCACCCGGCCTCCGCCTTCGACAGGCTCAGGCTCGGCCACCCTCTCTCCGCTGGGGAGAGGAGGTTTGTCGGCCGACGCGCCGACCTTTCGACGTTGCAAGGCAAAGCAAAGCTGTCGACGACCTCCTCTCCCCAGCGGGGAG
>DATDBN010000036.1:0-2629 GCA_036524835.1 Mesorhizobium sp.
GGAATCTGGAGGCTTCTGTGAGGTCCGCATCACGACCGCGCGGCCAGGCGCATCGCCGGACCTCATTGCAAGCCGGATTGAACGGAGGCGCGGGTCGGTCTGGCGCTATGGGGATTGTAGCCTGGAGGAGCGGTCGGGATCGTCTTGGCCGGGGCTTTGAAGAGCCTTGGGGAGGCCGTGACGGTGAAGGACACCTGGGTGGATCGAGCGACGCCTATGGCGGGTGACCTCGGCAGGATCGGCGTGCGTCCCGTCGCCGGCCTGGCTGCTCCCTTCCTTGTGCGATCGGTCAAGAGTTGCCGGCCCGGCGCCCGTGGCGACAGATGTGGAGCAAGACGATGAGGGCGTGTGCGGCGCTATCATGAGGTGTCGTTCCAGAACGGGCTCGGCGGTGCTTGTCCGCACCGCCAGATGGCGAGCGTGATCATCTGTCCTCCACAGCATGGGCAGCGATGCGCTGCCGCAAGGGGCTCAGCGGCGGCGCTTTTGGCATCCGGTTCGAGCTCGTCCTGTTGCGGTTTGGCCAACAGCCTCCGGCACAAGTCGAGCTTGGCAGCGCGATGGCCGTTGGCGAGAAAGCCGTAGTGGCGGACGCGATGAAAGCCGTCCGGCAGCGTGTGCAGCAGGAAGCGCCGGATGAACTCGTGGGCGTCGAGCGTCATGACCTTCGTCCGGCCGCCACGGCGATAATCCTTCCAGCGGAAGGCGACGCGATCGTCCTCCATGCCGATCAGCCGGGAATTGGCGATGGCGACGCGGTGGGTGTAGCGGCCGAGATAGGCCAGCACCTGCTTCGGACCACCGAACGGCGGCTTGGCGTAGACAACCCATTCCCGGCTGCGGGCTTCGGCAAGCAAGCGGGCAAAGGCATCGGGCTTTGCCAGGTGGGCGAGATCGCCGAAGAAGGCCAGTCGCCCGCCACCATGGGCCGCTCGCAGTTGTTCCAGAAAGAACCGGCGAAACAGGCGCGACAGCACGCGCACGGGCAGGAAGAACCCCGGCCGGCAGGAGATCCAGCGGGTGCCGTCAGGCGAGACGCCACCGCCCGGCACGATGCAATGCAGGTGGGGATGATAGTGAAGACTCTGACCCCAGCTGTGCAACACCGCGACGAGGCCGATCCCGGCGCCGAGATGCTTGGAATCGGCCGCGATCGTGCGCAGCGTCTCGGCCACCGTCCTGAACAGGATGGCGTAGACCACCGCCTTGTTCTGGAAAGCGATCGCGGCGACCTCGGCCGGCAGCGTGAACACCACGTGGAAATAGGGAACCGGCAGAAGCTCATCCTGGCGCGCGGCGAGCCAGTCCTGGCAGGCGTGACCCTGGCACTTCGGGCAATGCCGGTTGCGACAGGAATTGTAGGCCACGCGGATCGTCCCGCAGGATCGGCAGCCCTCGACATGGCCGCCGAGTGCGGCGGTCCGGCACAGCTCGATCGCGCTCATCGTGCGCTGCTCGACGCGTCCGAGATGGCCGTCATGAGCGCGCCGATACGCAACGCCATGGCGGCGGAAGATATCCGCCACCTCCAGTCTCGCCGACATCGGCGGAACCGATCAGCCCGGCGGCACGACCTCGATGTTCAGCCGGTCGAGTGGGCTGCTCGTGCGTCGGATCAGGCCGTTCGAGACCCTCGTGTAACGCGCCGTGCTCGAGAGATTGTTGTGGCCGAGCAGCACCTGGATGATGCGGATGTCGGTGCCGTTCTCCAGAAGATGGGTGGCGAAGCTGTGCCGCAGCGTGTGGACCGTCACGCGCTTGTCGATGCTGGCGGCGGCACCCGCCGAGCGGCAGGCCGAATAGAGCACCTGCACGTCAATGTGACGGGTTGCGTCCCGTCCGGGGAACAGCCATCCCTGCGGCTTCGCCAACCGCCAGTAGACCCGTAGGATTCGCAGCAGCTGCGCCGACAGCATCACGGTGCGGTCCTTGCCGCCCTTGCCGTGCTCGACCCGGATCACGCCGCGTTCGCTGTCGATGTCGCCGACCTTCAGACCGACGGTCTCAGACGCGCGAAGCCCCGCGGCATAGGCTGTCGTTAGGGCGGAGCGCGTCTTCAGGCTCGGCACCGCCTCAAGAAAGCGGACGACCTCGTCGGCGCTCAAGACTACCGGCAGCGTGCGTGGCGAGCGGGCATAGACGATCCGCTCCGGGATCTCGGCATGGCCGAGCGTCACCCCATAGAAGAACCGCAGCGCGCACACCGTCTGGTTCAGCGCCGGCCACGAGATCCCGGTCGAGACAAGATGCACCTGGAACGCGCGGACGTCTTCCAGGCCAAGGCGGTCCGGCGATCGGCCGAAATGGCCGGAAAACTTCGCCACCGCGTGTACGTAGGATCGTTGCGTGGCCGGCGACAGATTGCGGATCGTCATGTCCTCGATCATGCGCCGGCGAAGAGGGCTCAACTCGGCCATCTCATTGCTCCTGTTCCAAAGATTGCGCTTCAACAGCCGCAATCCTTCAAAACAGAAGCCTCAACCGCAAACCGACCCGCCAAATGCCGCGTCAGCGGCTTCGTTCAATCCCCATCCAGCCGATTTTCAAAACGGGCTCTGAGGGCAAGATCGCACGGCGTCTGCGGAGCAACAATTCACCCTTGGCGTTTCGTAATGACGCCGCGTGGGCA
>DATDBN010000037.1:0-23634 GCA_036524835.1 Mesorhizobium sp.
AAAGAGCAGTTCCTGGGCTTCTATGTCGTGGACTGCGCCAGCCGCGACGAAGCGGTGGAGGCGGCGCGTGATTTGCGCCGGGTAAATCCGACGGCGGTCTATGAAATTCGCCCCATCCTGTTGTATCGCCCCAATACGCCGTTCGACGCGACGGAAACAGAATAGCTCAAAGCCCCCAGAGCAGGAGAGATTCACGTGAGTGCATCCGATATTTTTGCACGCCTTGTCGCCGGCGTCGGCGCCGGCGCGATCCTCATACGCCACCGCAAGGATGGCGCGCTGCCGCAAGCTATCGGCACGGAGCCTTCGATACCGTTGGCAAGGCCGCAGGGCATCCCCACCCTCAAAATGCCGACCGCGCGGGGCTGGGCGGATGGCAAGACGCCGGTCGCGGCACCGGGGCTCAAGGTCAATCTGTTCGCCGGCGGGCTGAAGCATCCGCGCTGGATCCATGTTCTGCCCAACGGCGACGTGTTGACCGCCGAGGCACTCAGCGTGCCGGGCGGCATCACGTCGGTATTCGACTACGCGATGGTGTCGACGATGCGCCGGGCCGCCGCGATCGGCGACAGCCCGAACCGAATCACCCTGTTGCGCGATGCCGATGGCGATGGCGTTGCCGAAACGCGCAAGGTTTTCATGGATGGCCTCAACCAGCCCTTCGGCATGGCGCTGGTCGGCGACACTTTCTATGTCGGCAACACAGACGGCGTGGTGGCGTTTCCCTACAAGGCGGGCGAGGATCGCATCACTGCGCCGGGCCGCAAGCTTGTCGACTTCAAACCCGCCGGGCACTGGACGCGCAGCTTGCTGGCAAGCGCTGACGGCAAGAAGCTTTATGCCGGCGTCGGTTCGCTGAGCAACATCGCCGAAAAGGGTATGGAGGTCGAGAAGGGCCGCGCCGCGATCTACGAACTCGACCTCGACACTGGCCAAAACCGCATTTTTGCCGGTGGCCTGCGCAATCCGGTTGGCTTGGCCTGGGAGCCGAACTCACGCGCGCTGTGGACCGTCGTCAACGAGCGCGATGGCCTGGGCGACGAAACGCCGCCCGACTATCTCACATCGGTCAAGGATGGCGGTTTCTACGGTTGGCCCTATTGCTACTGGGGCAAGATCGTCGACGACCGCGTGCCGCAAGTCGCCGCGCTGGTGGCGTCGGCCATCCAGCCGGATTTCGCGTTGGGCGGACACACCGCCTCGCTCGGCCTCTGCTGGATGCCGACGGGCACACTGCCGGGCTTCGGCGACGGCATGGTGATCGGCCAGCATGGCTCTTGGAACCGCAGCAAGCTCTCCGGCTATCGAGTTATCTTCGTGCCGTTCGAAGAGGGGCGGCCATCCGGGCCGGCGCGCGACATCCTCAGCGGCTTCCTGTCACCCGACGAGAAGCTGTCCTTTGGGCGGCCCGTGGGCGTAACGATCGGACCGGATGGCGCGCTGTTGGTGGCCGACGATGTTGGCGATGTGATCTGGCGTGTCACCGGCGCATGACGCGCGCCAGCGCGAAGAAGGCTTATCGCTGCGGGGAGACGACATCCGAAGGCACGACCAAGCTCTGCAGGGACTCCAGCGGAGCGCTGTCGATAGCGCCGAGCACTGCGCGCGCCAGTTCGCGGCCGGCAAGGCGAAAGTCCTCGTTGACGACGTGGATGTGCCGCCGAAAAAGCGGCAGCAGTCCGAACGATTGTTTCGAGACGATGTCGATATCCTGGCCGAGACTGAAGCCGGCCGCCTCAAGGCCAGCGACCAGCGCAAAGCTCGCGCCGCCGGAGCTGGAGACGATACCGTCCGGCCGTTTCTCCCGCCGCATCAACTCGATCGTCGCTGCGCGGATTTCATCAAGCGACGTGTCGGCCGTCACGCCCGAGAATGGCGCCTCGGCCAGCCCTGCTTCGGCCAGCGCCTCGGCAAACCCGTCGCGGGTATGCTGGCTGTAAGTGAGCGAGGCGGCCGGAGCCAGCAGGGCCAACCGTTTGCGGCCGATCTCCGCAAGTCTGCGCACCGCAAGCCGCGCGAAAGCGCTGTTGTCGAAATCGTGGAAGGGATGGTGTGCATTCTGCTGCGTTCGTCCATGCGTCGCGAAGGGGAAGCCGCGCTCGGCCAGATAGCGCACGCGCGGATCGTTCGGCACCGTGCGTGAAATGATGATGCCGTCCGCCGATCCAGTCTCAACGACATAGCGCACAGGCTCCATCGGGTCCTTGTCGCGCGCATAGGGCGTGATGATGAGGTGATACGGCGTCTGGGCGATGTGCTCGGAAACGCCATAGACGATGTCCGAGACAAAGCTGCCGACCTGCTCCTGCGTGTCGAGGACCAGGCTGATCACGTTGGTCTTGCCGGTGCGAAGGCGCACGCCGGCACGGTTTGGCCGGTAGCCGACCTGCTGGGCGACGAGTTGGACGCGCTTGCGCGTTTCCAGGCCGATTTCGGGCGCGTCCTTCAGGGCGCGCGATACGGTGGTCACGCCAAGCCCGGTCATGAAGGCGATCGTTTTAAGGGTAGGCCGTCCGGCCTCGGCGTCGGTCGGTTTGGCTGGGACTTGATCGACGTCCATATTTCCCGGCCCCGTTCGACATCGCTGGTGGACCAACGTCAATAGCGCGCGTTCCAACCCAGTACAAGCGAATTTGAAACGTTACAGATGTCGAAAAGGGCACAGCTTTCGCGCGTTTGGTATCGCTCTTTGGTTGTGAAGCGCTGGCGCTTGACCCGTATGAGTTCGCCAGAATGTTGCAAGGCACGCCAATTTGGTGCGATGCAGCAATTTCCGCAGCGTCAAATTGCATCGACCGACAAATTCCGCCTTGCGCCTAATCTCGGCTTCCCCTATGAGAATTCTGTAACGTTACAGATTTTCTGGGAGGAACTTATGCGTTATCGGATAATCACGGCTGCGCTCGCGGCCGCAACTGCATGCGGCTTTGCTGGAGCGGCGGCCGCGACCGATCTTGAAGTCACACATTGGTGGACATCCGGCGGTGAAGCCGCCGCAGTTGGCGAACTCGCCAAGGCGTTTGACGCCACCGGCAACAAATGGGTCGACGGCGCCATTGCCGGATCCGGCGGAACGGCGCGGCCCATCATGATCAGCCGCATCACCGGCGGCGACCCGATGGGCGCGACGCAATTCAACCACGGCCGCCAGGCCGAGGAACTGGTTCAGTCCGGCCTGATGCGCGACTTCACCGATCTCGCCGCCAAGGAGAAATGGACGGAGATCGTGCGGCCGACGAGCCTGCTCGATTCATGCACGCTGGACGGAAAGATCTACTGCGTACCGGTCAACATCCACTCCTGGCAGTGGCTGTGGCTGTCCAACAAGGCATTCGCCGACGCTGGCGTCGCCGTTCCGAAGAATTGGGATGAGTTGGTTGCCGCCGCGCCGGCACTCGAAGCCAAGGGCATCATTCCCCTGGCGGTTGGCGGGCAGCCGTGGCAGGCCTCTGGCGCTTTCGACGTGCTCATGATCGCCATCGGCGGCAAGGACGCCTATCTCAAGGTCTTCCAGGACAAGGACGAGACCGTTGCGGCCGGACCCGAGATCGCCAAGGTCTTCAAGGCGGCGGACGACGCCCGCAAGATGTCCAAGGGCAGCAACGTGCAGGACTGGAACCAGGCAACCAATCTGGTTATCACCGGCAAAGCCGCCGGTCAGATCATGGGCGACTGGGCGCAGGGTGAATTCCAGGTCGCGGGTCAGGTTGCCGGCAAGGACTACACCTGTCTGCCGGGTCTCGGCGTCAACGAGATCATTTCGACCGCGGGCGATGCGTTCTACTTCCCGCTGTTGAAGGACGCTGACAAGACAGCCGCGCAGGATGTGCTGGCCTCGACGCTGCTCAACCCGGCAACGCAAGTCGCCTTCAACCTGAAGAAGGGTTCGCTGCCCGTGCGTGGTGACGTCGATCTGGCCGCCGCCAACGACTGCATGAAGAAGGGCCTCGACATCCTGGCCAAGGGCAACACGATCACCTCGGTCGATCAATTGCTTTCCGCCGACACCCAGAAGCAGAAGGAAGATCTGGCGGCGGAGTTCTTCGCAAATCCGAGCCTGACGCCGGAAGAAGCGCAGAAGCGCTTCGCCGAGATCATCGCCGCCGCGGACTAAGTGTCCCCGCCACTCTCCTCTCCATGGGGAGCGTGGCCGCCTGGCGGCCGGGAAACAGCGGCATCGGCTCGCTCCGTTCTTGACTGCCATGCACCGACTGGCAAGGAAGCGCGCTCAGCGCTTCCGAAGGCCCACTACGGTCGCTTCGCGGCCGCCCTTGACCCGAGGTTCGACGAAGCAGCGCGGTATCGGTCATGACAGATTTCCCACGACGCCCCAGTCAGCTTTTCCGCAATATCAGCGCCAAGATCGCGTCGATCCCTATGATTCTCACCGCGCTGGTGGTTTTTGTCGGCGGCACCGTGTGGACGGTGTTCTATTCCTTCACAAATTCCAAGCTGCTGCCCCGGCTGAGCTTCGTTGGCTTTGAGCAGTATGAACGCCTGTGGGCCGCGCCCCGCTGGATCATCGCGGTCGAAAACCTCGCCATCTTCGGCATCTTGAGCCTGATCTTCTCCCTGGTGATCGGATTTTTGTTGGCCGCCTTGATGGACCAGAAGATCCGCTTCGAGGATACGTTCCGCACCATCTTCCTCTACCCCTTCGCCCTGTCCTTTATCGTCACCGGCCTGGTTTGGCAGTGGCTGCTCAACCCTGAGTTCGGGGTGCAGGCGGTGGTGCGCTCGCTCGGCTGGTCCAGCTTCACGTTCGATCCGCTCTACGATCAGCGCATCGTGATCTACGGCATCCTCATTGCAGCCCTGTGGCAGGGAACCGGGCTGGTGATGTGCCTCATGCTGGCTGGCCTGCGCGGCATCGACGAGGACATCTGGAAAGCGTCGCGCGTCGACGGAATTCCGGTCTGGAAAACCTATCTCTTCATCGTCATACCGATGATGCGGCCGGTGTTCATCACGACGCTGGTGATCATCGCCGCGGGCATCGTGAAGGTCTACGACCTTGTGGTCGCGCAGACCAGCGGCGGACCCGGCATCGCCTCGGAAGTGCCGGCGAAATATGTTTACGACTACATGTTCCAGGCGCAGAATCTGGGGCAGGGCTTCGCTGCATCGACAATGATGTTGATCCTTGTCGTCATCATTGTAATCCCCTGGGCTTACCTCGAATTCGGAGGCCGCAAGAATGGCTGATCCGGCAACCATCGCCGCTGCCGTTGCGGGCGGCGCGGCACTTCCGCTCGACAGCTCTGGCCCGCGCGGCGAACGTCCGAAGCCGTACTTTTCCGGCCGCAATATCATGATTTACGGCACGCTCATCGTGGTTGCCGTTTACTACCTGATCCCGCTCTATGTGATGGTCGTCACCTCGCTGAAGGGCATGCCCGAGATTCGCCTGGGCAACATCTTCTCGCCACCGATGGAAATCACCTTTGAGCCTTGGGTCAAGGCGTGGTCGACAGCCTGCACCGGCCTGAATTGCGACGGTCTCTCGCGAGGCTTTTGGAATTCGGTGCTGATCACCGTGCCGTCGGTGGTCGCCTCGATCGCCATTGCGTCCGTGAATGGCTACGCGCTGGCGAACTGGAAATTCAAGGGCGCCGACATCTTCTTCACCATCCTGATCATCGGCGCGTTCATTCCCTATCAGGTCATGATCTATCCGATCGTCATCATCCTGCGAGAGATTGGTCTCTACGGAACGCTGTATGGGTTGATCATCGTACACTCGATCTTCGGCATGCCGATCCTGACGCTGCTGTTCCGCAACTATTTCACGTCGATGCCGCAGGAACTCTTCAAGGCGGCGCGCGTGGACGGTGCCGGCTTCTGGCAGATCTTCCTGCGCATCATGCTTCCGATGTCGCTGCCGATCTTCGTCGTGGCAATCATCCTCCAGGTGACCGGCATCTGGAACGACTTCCTGTTCGGCGTCGTCTACACCCGGCCGGATACCTATCCGATGACGGTCCAGCTAAACAACATCGTCAATTCGGTGCAGGGCGTGAAGGAATACAACGTCAATATGGCCGCCACGATCCTGACCGGCCTGGTGCCGCTGATCGTCTATTTCGCTTCTGGAAAACTGTTTGTGCGCGGCATCGCGGCCGGCGCGGTGAAAGGATAGGACATGGCGGCAAGCGCGCAAAAAGGCACCAGCGTTTCCGTCCGGCAATTGCGGTTGAACTTCGGCAATGTCGAGGTGCTGAAAACACTGAATCTCGACATCGCCGATGGCGAATTCCTCGTTCTGCTCGGGCCTTCCGGCTGCGGAAAGTCCACTTTGCTGAACTGCATCGCCGGCCTTCTCGACATCACCGACGGGCAGATCTTCATCAAGGACAAAAACGTCACCTGGGAAGAGCCTAAGGATCGCGGCATCGGCATGGTGTTCCAGTCCTATGCGCTCTATCCGCAGATGACGGTGGAGAAGAATCTCTCCTTCGGGCTGCAGGTTGCCGGCATGCCGAAAGAGCAGATCGCCGACCGCGTGAAGCGCGCCTCTGCCATCCTGCAGATCGAGCCGCTTCTGCAGCGCAAGCCGTCGGCGCTTTCGGGAGGCCAGCGCCAGCGCGTCGCCATCGGCCGGGCACTTGTTCGCGACGTCGACGTGTTCCTCTTTGACGAGCCGCTATCCAACCTCGACGCCAAACTGCGATCCGAATTGCGCGTTGAGATCAAGCGGCTGCACCAGCGGCTCGAGAACACCATGATCTATGTGACGCACGACCAGATCGAGGCGATGACGCTGGCCGATCGCATCGCGGTCATGCGCGGCGGCGTTATCCAACAGCTCGACGCGCCGCAGGCGATCTACAATCGTCCGGTCAACCGCTTCGTTGCTGGCTTCCTCGGCTCTCCGGGCATGAATTTCGTCGAAGGCAACGTGACCAACGGAGCTTCTACTTTCAAGGCCGGCGATACGGCTATCCCGCTGGCGCGCTATAAATTCGAGCGCACCCCGGCAGATGGTGCCGCAGGGGTGCTGGGCATCCGGCCGGAGCACATTGTCGCCGGCTCCGCTGCGGCGCAGCAGCCCTTTTCGCAGAAGGTCACCGTCGAGGTCGTGGAGCCGATGGGCTCCGACACGCTGGTATGGACAAAGCTCGGCGGCGCAAACTTCGCCTTCCGCATGGAGGCTGAGAAGATTCTGGGGCCTGGCGATCAGATCGCCATCGGCTTCGACCCATCGAAAGCTTCGCTTTTCGGAGCCGATGAAGCACGGCTCTAGTTATCGAAAGCCCCAACGACTGAAATAAGACAGGAAGAGATACCATGGACTGGTCCTATCAGCTCTATTCGTCCCGTAATGCCGGCAAATCCTGGCCCGAAATTATCAAGGAACTCGGCAAGCTCGGCTATAAGAAGGTCGAAGGTTTCGGCGGTGTGTATGAGGAAGCGGACGCCGTGCGTGCCGCATTGGACGAAGCCGGCATGACCATGCCGACGGGCCACTTCTCCATCGACATGCTGGAGAACGATTTCCCCGCCTCCGACGCCATTGCGGAAAAGCTCGGCATCAAGATCATCGCCTGCCCGTTCATCGGCCCTGACGACCGCCCCACCGACGCGACCGGCTGGCGCAATTTCGGCGCGCGCCTGGCGAAGATCGGAACGCGGGTCGAAGGCGCCGGTCATCGCTTCGCTTGGCACAATCATCACTTCGAGTTCGAGGCCGTCGACGGCACGACGCCGATGGCGCTCATCCTGCAAAGCGCGCCCGAGATCGGCTGGGAGATGGACCTGGCCTGGGTGGTGCGCGGCCACGCGGACCCGGCGAAATGGATCGCCGACCATGCCGATCGGATCGTCGCCGTTCATGTCAAGGATATTGCGCCCGAAGGGCAGAATGCAGACGAGGATGGCTGGGCCGATGTCGGCCACGGGACGGTCGACTGGAAATCACTCTACAAGCTTCTGCGCGACAACACCCCGGCCGAGCATTACGTCATGGAGCATGACAAACCGAGCGATGCCGCGCGCTTCGCCAAGCGGTCCATCGAAGCTGCCAGCAAATTTTAGGAGCTACTGGATATGGCGAAGAAACTCGGCGTCGGGATCATTGGCTGCGGCAACATCTCGACTACATACTTCCGGCTGTCGCCGCTCTTCAGGGGCATCGAGGTGCGCGCCGGCGCTGACATCAACATGGATGCCGCCAAGGCCCGCGCGAAGGAATATGGCGTGCGTGCCGAAACTGTCGAGGGGCTGCTCAAGGCAGACGACATCGACATCGTCGTCAATCTGACGGTGCCGGCGGTGCACTATGACGTGGCCAAGCAGGCGCTCGATGCCGGCAAGCATGTCTATTCCGAAAAACCGTTCGTTCTGTCGGTCAAGGAAGGCCTCGACCTCAAGAAGCGCGCGGAGAAGAAGAAACTGCGCATCGGCTCCGCGCCAGACACGTTCCTGGGCGGGGCGCACCAGCTGGCGCGGCATCTGGTCGACAGCGGCAAGCTGGGCAAGATCACCAGCGGCTCGCTGCACATTATGAGCCACGGCATGGAGCACTGGCACCCGAACCCGGACTTCTTCTTCCAGCCGGGCGGCGGACCAGTGCTTGATCTCGGGCCGTACTACATAGCCAATCTGATCAACCTGATCGGTCCGGTGAAGCGTGTCGCCGCGCTGGCGACCATCCCTGCCAAGGAGCGCACCATTTCCTCGCAACCGCGCGCCGGCGAGAAGATCCCGGTCAACACGCCGACGACCGTGTTCTCGCTGATGGAATTCGCCAACGGCGCTGCCATCACGCTAAATTCCAGCTGGGATGTGTGGACGCATGGCCATGCACCGATCGAGCTCTATGGCGAAGAAGGCTCGCTGTTCGTTCCCGATCCGAACTTCTTCGGCGGCGAGGTGCGCTACACAACGCGTGACAAACCGGTGAAGCGGAACCCGAAATGGGACCATCCGTTCGGCGTGCCGAACCAGCAGCACAAGCAAGGCGCGATGGCGAACTACCGCACCGCCGGCCTGGCTGACATGGCGCTGGCGATCGGCGAAGGCCGACCGCACCGCTGCTCGATGGAAGCGGCGCTGCATGCCATCGATGTTATGACCGGCATGCTGAAATCGGGCGAGACCGGCAAGTTCGTGGATATGGTCACCACCTGCGAACAGCCCGCAGCCCTCGGTCCCAAGGAAGCCAGGGCGCTGTTGGCGCCGGTAAAAAAGAAATAGCCGGCTTCCCCCTACGTGAGGGGATGCCTCAGGAGGCCGGGTGGTGTCATATCATCCGGCCTCGGCCCTATGTCGTTGGGTTGAACGCTACCCGACCTATCCGGCCCGACGGCTGGCCCTTCCCTCAAGGGGAGGGAACCCGGAGTTGACAATGACCTACACACCCGCCCCTGCCCGCTACGATGCCATGACCTACAACCAAGTCGGCAAGTCAGGCCTGAAGCTGCCGGCGATCTCACTGGGGCTGTGGCAGAATTTCGGCGAAACGTCGCGGCACCAGACGAAGCGGGAGATGGTGCAGCGCGCCTTCGATCTCGGCATTACGCATTTCGACCTGGCCAACAACTACGGTCCGCCGCCGGGGTCGGCAGAGGAGGCGTTCGGCGAGATCCTGCGAACCGATCTAGCCGGTTACCGCGACGAACTGGTCGTCTCGACCAAGGCCGGCTATCTCCAGTGGCCCGGACCCTATGGCGAATGGGGCAGCAGAAAATATCTGGTCGCCAGCCTCGACCAAAGCCTGAGGCGGATGGGGCTGGACTATGTCGATATCTTCTACTCGCACCGCTTCGATCCGGACACGCCGCTTGAAGAGACCATGGGCGCGCTTGATCATATCGTGCGCTCTGGGAAGGCCCTCTACGCCGGCATCTCGTCTTACAACGCGCAGCGTACGCGCGAGGCAGCGAGCATCCTACGCGATCTCGGCACGCCCTGCCTGATCCACCAACCCAGCTATTCGATGATCAATCGCTGGATGGAAGATGACGGGCTGCTGGACACGCTGGATGGCCTGGGCATTGGATCGATCGTCTTTTCCCCGCTGGCGCAGGGCATGCTGACCGACAAATATCTCAAGGGCATTCCGGAGACGAGCCGTGCGGCGCAAGGCGGGTCCCTACGCAAGGAATTCCTCAACGAAAAGAATGTCGACAATCTGCGCGCGCTGAATGCCATTGCGGCCAAGCGCGGCCAGACGCTGGCGCAAATGGCGATCGCCTGGGTGTTGCGTGGCAACCGTGTCACCAGCGCGTTGATCGGAGCGTCCAGCGTCGCGCAGATCGAGGATTGCGTTGCGGCTCTCGCGAAGCGCGATTTTAACGATGCCGAACTCGCCGAAATCGACACGCATGCCCGGGAGGCCGATATCAATCTTTGGGCGGCCTCCGCCGAGCGCAAGGGACCGGCCAGGAACAAGTAACGGCCGGCAGTCTGCCGGCTGGTCAATCGACAGCAGTACTACCCGGATGCAGCTATGAACATGATCCACAATCCCATTCTGCCGGGCTTCAACCCGGACCCTTCGATCTGCCGGGTCGGCGACGACTATTACATCGCCACCTCGACCTTCGAATGGTATCCCGGCGTACAGATCCACCATTCCACCGATCTGGTGAACTGGACGCTGGTCAAGCGTCCGCTCGACCGCGCCAGCCAATTGGACATGCGTGGCAATCCGGATTCCTGTGGCATCTGGGCGCCGTGCCTGTCGCACGCGGACGGGCTGTTCTGGCTCGTCTACACCGACGTCAAGCGTTACGACGGCAACTTCAAGGACAGCCACAATTACATCGTCACCGCGCCGGCTATCGAAGGCCCGTGGTCTGATCCCGTCTATGTTAATTCCAGCGGCTTCGATCCGTCGCTGTTCCATGATGATGACGGCCGAAAATGGTTTATGAACATGCTGTGGAACCATGTGTCCGGCGGCGTTGGCGGAAGTCCGAAATCGCCCTCCTTCGCCGGCATCGTGCTGCAGGAATTCGACGCCAAGGCGGGCAAGCTGGTGGGCCCGGTTGAGAACATCTTTGCCGGGACCGCACTTGGACTGGTTGAAGGCCCGCACCTGCACAAGCGCAACGGCTGGTACTATCTCACCACCGCGGAGGGCGGCACCGCCTATGAGCATGCGGTGACGATGGCGCGCTCGCGCTCCATTCATGGCCCTTACGAATTACATCCCGACCTGCATCCGATCACCTCGAAGGACGCGCCGCAGGCAGCGCTGCAGCGCGCCGGCCACGGCCAGATCGTCGAGACGCCGGCCGGCGAGGTGTACCACACGCATCTCTGCTCTCGGCCGCTGCCCGGCACACGGCGCTCGCCGCTGGGCCGCGAGACCGCGATCCAGAAATGCATCTGGGGAGATGACGGCTGGCTGCGGCTGGAAAGCGGCGGCCCTGTACCGTCGGTCGACGTGCCCGCTCCGACGAAGGCGCCCGTCGCTACGCCTGTCCCGCAGCCGCCGCGCCGCGATTTTGACGACGCAAAGCTGCCGCTGGAGTTTCAGTGGCTGCGCTCGCCGCTGCCGGATCGGCTGTTTTCACTCACGGCGCGGCCGGGCCATTTGCGCCTCTTCGCACGCGAATCCATCGGCAGCTGGTTCGAACAGGCGCTGGTCGCCCGCCGCCAGGAGCATCATGCGTTCCGCGCCGAGGCCGAGCTGGATTTCAATCCGCCGACCTTCCAGCAGGCGGCCGGGCTGACCCATTATTACAACCGGCACAAATTCCACTTCCTGGCGGTGACCCATGACGCGAGACTCGGCCGCGTGCTGACCATCATGAGCTGCCCCGGCGACTGGCCGGACGCGCGCATGACCTTCCCTCTGGCGCAGCCCATCCCCTTGCCGGGCGACAAAGCTGTGCGTCTGGCGCTTGAAGTCGATGGCGCGGTGCTGCGCGGCTTCTACGATGCGGGCAATGGCTGGAATCTGGTAGGACCAGATCTTGACGCCAGCGTGATCTCGGATGAAGGTGGGCGCGGAGAGCACGGCTCGTTTACGGGAGCCTTCGTGGGGATGGTCGCCTTCGATACCAGCGGCACAGCGATCCCCGCGGATTTCGACTGGTTTTCATATTCTGGGCGGGCCGGCTGACCCGTCGTCACATCGGGAGGAAATTGCATGCCAAGCACCATCAAGGGGCCGGCTATATTTCTGGCGCAGTTTGCGGGAGACGCAGCCCCCTTCAATTCGCTGAAAAGCATAACGGAATGGGTGGCCGGTCTTGGCTACAAGGGCGTGCAGATCCCGACCTGGGACGCACGGCTGTTCGACCTGAAGAAGGCGGCTTCGTCGAAGGCCTATTGCGACGAGGTCAAAGGCATCTGCAAGGACGCCGGCGTCGAGATCACCGAACTGTCGACGCATCTGCAGGGCCAGCTGGTGGCCGTGCATCCAGCCTATGACACACAGTTCGACGGCTTTGCCCCACCTGCGGTACACAACAATCCGAAGGCGCGGCAGAAATGGGCGGTCGAGCAGATGTTGTTTGGCGCCAAGGCCTCGAAGAACCTTGGACTGACGGCCTCGGTGTCGTTCACCGGCGCCTTGGCATTCCCCTATATCTATCCCTGGCCGCAGCGGCCGCAGGGACTGATCGAGGAGGCCTTCACTGAACTCGGCAAGCGCTGGACGCCGATCCTCAATGCCTACGAAGATGCTGGCGTTGATATCGGCTACGAAATTCATCCGGGCGAGGATGTGTTCGATGGCGTAACCTTCGAGATGTTCCTCGATGCGGTCAAGGGCCACAAGCGCTGCAACATCAACTACGATCCGTCGCATTTTGTGCTGCAGCAGCTCGACTATCTCGACTTCATCGATATCTACCACGAGCGCATCAAGGCGTTTCACGTCAAGGACGCCGAATTCAACCCGACCGGGCGGCAGGGGGTCTATTCCGGCTATCAGGGCTGGGTCGACCGAGCCGGTCGCTTCCGGTCTCTGGGCGACGGTCAGGTCGATTTCGGAGGCATTTTCTCCAAGCTCACCACGCATGGCTACGACAGTTGGGCGGTGCTGGAGTGGGAATGCTGCCTCAAGCATCCCGAGGATGGCGCCGCCGAAGGCGCGCCGTTCATTCAGCACCACATCATTCGCGTCACCGAGAAGGCGTTTGACGACTTCGCCGGCGGAAAGTCCGACCGTAAGCTGCTGCGGGCGATGATGGGAATCTAGCGCCGGTCCCTCCCCCTTGAGGGGAGGGTGGCCGCGAAGCCGCCGGGTGGGTCAAAGCGGCAGTGCTCGACCCTTCCTCGGCAAAAGAAATATTGGTTCGAGCATTTCTCGAGCGACACCACCCCGGCGCTTCGCGCCACCCCTCCCCTCAAAGGGGAGGGAGCTAACCGGAGGAACCAAATGGTCAGCGGCAAGGCAATCATATCGAGCACGGGACCAATCCGTTACGGCATGGTCGGCGGCGGTCAGGGCGCCTTCATCGGCGGCGTGCATCGCATTGCGGCGCGCATCGACGGCGAATTCGACTTGGTGGCCGGCGCTCTCTCATCCGATCCCGACCGCGCCCGCGCCTCCGGCCGCGAACTCGGCATCGCCGACGACCGCAACTACGGCTCCTTCGCTGAAATGGCCAAGGCGGAAGCGAAGCGGCCGGACGGCATCGAGGCGGTGGCGATCGTCACGCCCAACCATATGCACTACCCCGCCGCCAAGGCCTTCCTCGAGGCGGGCATCCATGTCATCTGTGACAAGCCGGTCACATCGAACCTGGCCGATGCGAAGAAGCTTGCGGCGCTGGTGGATAAGACCGGCAAACTCTTCATCCTGACGCACAACTACACCGGCTACCCCATGGTGCGGCAGGCGCGGGAGATGGTGGCCAAGGGGCAGCTCGGTGACATCCGCTTGGTCCAGGCGGAATATCCGCAGGACTGGCTAACGGAGGCAGCGGAACTTTCAGGCTCAAAGCAGGCGGAGTGGCGGGTCGATCCCAAGCGCTCAGGCGTTGGCGGCGCGACCGGCGATATCGGCACGCATGCCTACAATCTCGCACGCTTCGTATCCGGCCTCGAACTGGACAGCCTCGCCGCGGATCTGCAGGCATTCGGCGCAGGCCGCCAGTTGGACGACAACGCCAACATTCTGATGCGCTTCAAGCCCAAGGGAAAAGCATCAGCCGCTCGCGGTATGATCTGGGCCAGCCAGGTGGCCCCCGGCAATGAGAACGGTCTGAAACTTCGTATTTATGGCACGAAGGGCGGTCTCGAATGGACGCAGGCCGACCCCAATTATTTGTGGTTCACGCCGTTCGGCCAACCGAAGCAACTGCTCACCCGAGCAGGCGCCGGCGCAATGCCTGTTGCGGCGCGCGTGTCGCGCATCCCGTCTGGCCATCCCGAGGGTTATCTCGAAGGCTTCGCCAACATCTACGCGGAGGCCGCCCGGGCGATCCGCGCGGCGCGGCGCAAGGGCGGCAAGCCGGAGAAGGACGTTATCTATCCCACAATCGCAGACGGGGTGGAGGGCGTGGCCTTCGTCGAGGCTTGCGTCAAATCGTCGAAGAAGAACGCCGCTTGGGTGAAGCTGTAGAGCTTTGGTGGGCGGGCGCGCTATCGCACTTGGACCCCGCCGCTCGCGACTCCCCCTTGTGGCCAGGGATACAGGTCCTTTCGAGATCCTGAAGGGTTCGCTGGCAGAGGCGTGTTGAATCGCCCCTTACGATTTTACCCCACCCTTTTGTCTCTTCCCAAAAAGGGCCGCAAGGGTGGAGTGCGATCGCCAGCGCCGCGCTACGCCCGGCTTCGCTCTGCTCCGCGTGGGAAGCGGCTGAGAGACCTGCCTCGACCTATACCTCGTCGATAGCCAGCACGTGGTTGTCCCAGACATAGTCCGGCTCGCGGTGGGGCGTTGACTGACGTGGCGCGAGGTCGCCAAGCCCGGTTGTGACGAAGAAGCCGTCACGGTCGGGCGCGAGGCCACACACCTCCGTCAGTGAGGACGATGAGACTACCGTGCCGCTCAAGGCGTCAATGATCGCGTATGCGTTGCCCTGAGGGGAGGAAACCGCGACCGTGCCCGCGGCGGGATTTGCCGCGACCGAACCGATATAGTTGCGAAAGCCCCCGAGAATATCCTCCGGCATATCGATCATCTTCAGCGCGTCGCCGCGTCGGGCTGTTCCAACAAGCAACGGCCGTTCCGTTGCGGGCCCCTCGTGCTGGCAGCCAAACCAGATCGCACCGCGCTCGTCGATCGCCATGTGACGGATCGAAAGCTGGTGGAGATCGGGCGGCAGGACGTGCTTCTCGATCAGTTCGCCGGTGACCCGGTCGATAAAAGCGAATGACGGCTGCATGGTTGCAATGTTCAGCTTGGCGCGGCCGAAATCCGGGTGCGTTTCGATACCGCCATTCGCAACGGCGATCGTGCGGCCATCGCCCAAAAGAATGAGTTCGTGCGGACCCACACCGTGCGTGGCAAACTCGCCGATGCGGCGAAATCGGTCTGATGCATCGTAGACGCCAACCATGCCGGCGGTGGTGTCGAAATCGTTCTCCGTCGCGTAAAGCAGCGAACCGTCAGGCGAAAAGACGCCGTGGCCATAGAAGTGACGGCCCTCGACGCTGGCTATGGTGTGCGGCGCCTGCTTCCCTGTCAGGTCAAAAACAACAGCGAATGTTCCGGGCTGGCGCGCGAAGACCACAGAGCGTTTCGAGACCGGATCGAATGTTATGTCATGTCCGCGATCCGGCAGGGTGATCGCATGAAGCAGGCGGCCTTCTTCGGACAGGATCGCCGCGCCGTAGCTGCCATCCCGCTTTTGAAACGCCGTGGCAAACACGGCATCCGCGCGCAGCGTCGCGGCAAAGCTGGATGGGCTCGAGGCGGCGACAAACCCCGCGCCGGCTGCGCGCAGAAAATTTCGCCGGTCGATTAGGCCCGCGCGCATCAGTCGCCATCCAGTGACGAGAAGCCTGCTGAGAGGCCGAGCGCGCCGGTCAACCGCACGCCGATCTGTTCGGAGAGCGCCGAAGTCGTCGTGCGGAAATAGTCGAGCTTCTTGCGGCTTTCGGCATCAGCAAGGTCGTCGGCGATGGGGCGCGTGCCCATGCCATCGAGCGCGGCCGCGCCGTTGGTCAAAATAGCGGCGACCGACTGGCCGATATGCGCGCTGTCGCCAGTGAGCGCCTTCGCCAGCCCTGACGCTTCAAAGAGCGCCTGCAAGCCTTGCAGATTGGCCGACAGGGAGACCGTCGTCGCCCGCGACCGCCAGTAGAGGGCCTGGCGGGGTTTGTCCGCTTCGGGCGTGATGCCGAGGAAGCTGTTGATGCGAACATCTCGAACCATTTCCAGCCCCTGAACAAAGACATCGACCAGTTCAGACACTGCCTCGGAGTCGGTTCGGTAGAGCGCATTGTTTGCCGCCGGATTTGCCCATTGCGCGGCAAAGCCATCCGCCGCCGACCATGAAGCCGAAATGTCCTGGGCCATTTCGTTGAGGTTTGCGGAAATCGCCGCGCCAAACGTGCAGCGATAGGGCGCGCCGGTCGTCAGGGTTTCCGCACCTGTGCCGTAAAGCACAAATTCCAGGGCCCCTAGGCCCTGCATGGCGACACTCTTGCCCGCCAGGGCGATGGGGTTGGCGGCGCCTGAATCCTCTTTGGCAATTGCTGCCTGGACCTGCTTCAGGCCGATGCCCTTGCGGTCGGGCCAGTAGAGAATTTTTTCAAGCCGATTCTCCTCAGTTACGGGACCGAAACGAATTATCTCAACACGGCTCCAGGCAGCGACTGCGGATTGGAAAGCCGCGCGAGCTTGGCTGAGCTGAGAGAGGGATGGAGTGAGGCAGAGCGCATCCGTATCGGCTTTGAGTGCCTTAGTAGCGCCGGCAAAGGCGGCGTAGCCCGGCCGCACGAAGCCATCAATGGCCGATTGAACGATAACGTTGGCCGCCCCGGCGGAAGCGGTCGAGAGGGTTAAGGCGAAAACGGCAAAGGCGGCACTTGCACTTGCGCTTGCCCTTCGACGCGAACTGACCGGGATCGGCGCAAGCGGAGCGGCTGACGTCTTTGTCAAGGACGTCCCCATCATCCCGATCCGTTCCATCACAGCGACTCCAGAAATTTCACCAGCGCCTCGCGATCCCGGGCGCCCATTGCAGCGAAGGCGTCGCGCGACGTCTGCGCCTCGCCGCCATGCCACAAAATCGCTTCGGTCAGATTTCGTGCGCGCCCATCATGCAGAAAAAAGGTATGGCCGCTGACACGCTTGGTGAGGCCAATCCCCCAAAGCGGCGGCGTGCGCCATTCGTTGCCCGAGGCATCACCGACGCTCTGCCCGTCGGCCAATCCATCGCCCATGTCGTGCAGCAGAAAATCGGAATAGGGCCAGATGAGTTGGAAGGCTTGCGCCTTGTTAGGGGCGTCACGCCGGGTGACGAATTTCGGCGTGTGGCAGCCGGTGCAACCGCTGGCGTAAAACAGCTTCTTGCCGACCAGCACCTCGGGACCGCCGACGTCCCGCCGTGCCGGCGCGGCCAGATTCTGCGAATAGAAAATCACCAGATCCATGACTGGCGGCGGTGCCTCCACCTCTCCGAGACGCGCCTGCACGCCATTGGGCATGGTAAGGCATTTCGTTTCGGCGGCGGTACAATCTCCAGCATTCCGGGGCACCTCAGGGGTTGAGATACCGATGTCGCCGGCGAAGGCATCGGCGGTCTGCTGACGAATCGAGGAACTTTGCGCCTTCCAGCCAAAGCGTCCAAGCGCGGTTTCGCCGGCCTGAGAATCGTGCACCATGTTTGGGCGACCGGAGATGCCGTCGCCATCGCGATCGTCCGGGTCCGCTTTGGTCAGGATCTCGGAGGGTGGAATCTGTTCGACAAGGCCGAGGCCGATCATGGCTGGCGTCACCCGTGGCGATATCGTCGTTGCAGGATCGAGCGGACCATAGGCCAGGTCGGTCACCGCGTAATTTGGCTTGCGTAGCGAGACGATCGACCCGTCACCGAGCGTCACCTGCTGCTCCTCGTAGTCGATCTTCATGCGGCCTTCGCCGCTGAGGCCAGGAACGCCAAGGTCCTGCAACTGCGTGCCGTAAACCGGGTCGGGAAAGTTGAGGGCAGTGCCCGCGGCGTGGGATGCCTTCTCCGCCTCCGTACCGGCCTGGCGAGCCAGACGGAAAAACATCGAGGTTGCGTCGGCGGCGCCTTCGGGCGGATGACCGCGACCGTCTTTCAAGTGGCAGCTCTGACAGGCGCGCGCGTTGAAAAGAGGACCGAGGCCGTCCGAGGCCTGAGTAGACGACGGTGCCGACACCCAAACCTTGCGGAACAGGCCGTTGCCCAGCTTGAAAGTGCCCTCCTCTTCAAAGGTGATGTTGGCGGAGGATTGCGAAAAGGCGTCCTGGTTCGGCCGCTTCTTGGACGTACCCGCGCCGCCCTGCATCACCTCGAAAGGCTCAGGCTTCGAAAAGTCCGTGGTTGGCTTCGTGATTGCTTGCACGCGCGCAAGGTCGGCGGCGCTGAGGTCAGTGCGTATGGACGGGATATCGGGCGAGTCTGCGACGGTCGGAAAGGCGAAAAAGAGGCCGATTGCGATGGAAGCAAGCAGTGCGGAGGAAGGCGTTGCGCCGGCCATGACAAAAGCGGCCTGCTCTCCGCTTACGGGTAGAAGAGGTCGGCCGGCAGATGAGGCGCTACGTGAACTTTCGGATGGGTGGCACTGCCCCTCATCCGGCCCTACGGGCCACCTTCTCCCCATAACCGAGGAGAAGGAAGTACCGGCCGTGCGGCGCAAAAAATCTAGTCTGCGCCGCATCGCATGCCTTAGTGGCCCTCGCCCTCATTGGCGGGCGCGGCGTTGAGCTGGCCATATTTCTGCTCGCCGATGGATTCGAGCAGTTGCAGTTGCGTCTCGAGGAAGTCGATATGACCCTCCTCGTCCGCCAGCAATTCTTCGAACAGTTTCATCGACACGTAGTCACCCTTGTCATGGCACACGTCGCGCGACTTCTTGTAGGCGGTGCGCGCGTCATATTCTCCCGCCAGGTCCGCTTCCAGAACCTCCTTGACGTTCTGGCCGATGCGCAACGGAGCCACCGTTTGCAAATTGGGGTGACCCTCAAGGAAGATGATGCGTGCGATCAACCGGTCTGCGTGATGCATTTCCTCGATCGATTCCTCGCGTTCCTTCTTGGCCAACTTCAGGAAACCCCAATCCTCCAGCAGTCGGTAGTGCACCCAATATTGATTGACGGCGCCAAGTTCGAGAAAAAGCGCCTCGTTAAGCCGCTCGATGACCGTTATGTCGCCCTTCATGGGTTCTGCTCCCGTATTGGACGCGCAGTTCTCTCACGCGGTCCAGGTGTGAAACGACGTCCATGCCGCCCGCCTCCGAGCGCGCATGGTAGGCTTCGGTTACCCGAATTATCGTTTCCACCACATTTGGGAAGCAGCCGCAACAGCGGCCACGCTTTTGCAGGCGATGATAGACCTTCGCCGGCACCACGAGTTGCCATGCATCTTCGTCCAGCAGCCCAATAATGGTCCGTTCGATCTCCTTTTCGGTAATCAGGTTGCAGTGACAGATAAGCATCGATGTCTCTGGTTGGCTGACGGGGCAAGCGGCCCCGTCTGGCTAACGCGGCCGACTGCGGCCTACTGGAAAACCTTGTCCGGCGAATCCAGGCTGTCCGACCCTTCAAAGGCGATCGTATCCAGCTTGAGTGCCGTGACCGCCCGCTCGATCGACTTGGTCTGGTCGACAAGAGCATCGATCGCGGCCTGCACGGTTGCGTTGCCCTCGGCATTGCCTTCGCCGATCTGCTGGTCATAGGCCTCGCCGCCTTCCGCGCGCGCCTTGATCGCCTCCATTTTTCCGACGGTGGTGTCGAGCTTTCCGCTGATCTCGGTGTCCAGCGCTGGGTCCGTTTCCTTCACAAGCGATGACAGCGAAGGGCCGGAGACGGTCGAGCCGTCAACGCGGGTGTAGCTGCCCTTGTAGACGTTGCGGATGCCGACTGCGTCATTGAGATGCGAGAGCCAGGTCATATCGGAGAAGCAGTCATGCTCTTCCTCCGGATCGTGCAGCAACAGCCCGAGCTTCATCCGTTCGCCGGCCAGTTCGCCGTAGGACAGTGACCCCATGCCGGTCAGGATGGTGGAGATGGCTGCTTTTGGATCGCCGTCCTCCAGGCTCTTGCGCGCCGCGCCGCCTTCCTTCCAATTGCCCACCATCTCTTCCAGATCGGCCACCAGCAGGTCGCTTGCGGCGGCGAGGTACTCGGCGCGCCGGTCGCAATTGCCGCCGGTGCAGTTCGCCTTGTCGTAGTCGGTGAAGGGGCGCGCGCCGGAGCCCGCCTTCGTGCCGTTCAAATCCTGACCCCAGAGCAGAAATTCGATAGCATGGTAGCCGGTCGCGACGTTGGCTTCGACATCGCCAGCTTCCTGCAGCGTGCCGGAAAGGAATTCCGGCGTAATTTTCGACGCGTCGACCTTCTTGCCGTCGACCTCAATTTCTTTATTGGCGATGACGTTGGCTGTGTAGAGCGTGTTCTCGTCAGACTCCGTGCCGTAGCTCTTGTCGACATAGTCAATCAGCCCCTCATCGAGCGGCCAAGCGTTCACCCTGCCCTCCCAGTCGTCAACGATCGCGTTGCCGAAGCGGTAGACCTCTGTCTGCTGATACGGCACGCGAGCCGCTTTCCAGGCGGCCCTGGCCGCGTCGAGCGTCTCCGCCGACGGCGTGGCGATGAGCGCATCGACTGCGACGTCAAGCGCTTTTGCCGTGATCAATGCGTCCTCATATTCCGCCAGCGCGATATCGGCGTAGGTCTTGACGACCGCCTTGGGGTCGGTCTGCGCCTTTGCCGGCAGTATGAAGGCCGCCGCAGTCAAAGCTATCGTCGCAACGGTTGCGACCAGCCTTCCCCTAATCCGGCCACGCGAATTTCTCATCGAACAGTTCTCCTCAGTGAATTGTAAGCTCTGACGTTCTAGAGCCGGGATCGGTAATCGTAGGTTCGACACAACGGCAAGGCATCGAGCCGCCTGTCCGCATCCGGTCCGCGGCGCGAACCTTCGGCTCCTGCGGCCATCCGCCGCGTCGGGCGGCTTCGTCAAGGTTGCCAATGCGCACGGCCTGTCCGTGATGACTCAAGGCAGTCCACAGTGTTCCCCGAAATCCGGATCGCCGGTCCTGAACGCCGAGTTGCGAAACCGGATGGCCAGGCAAAAAGGCTCCAGCGGCACGACAAGCAGCGGCACGCGCCCGGTCGAAAGACGGCGCGAGATCGAACGAGCAGTAGAAGGCCTTCGAAACGGTATTTGCCAAAAGACGCTCCAATCGAGTGGGGTAAAGGCCCAAACATCAAGGCGCGTGCCTGCCGGCACATCGCCATAAAGCCTCTTGCTCGATTGCTGTCAACCGGATCCTGAGCGGAAAAACCTGTTGTTTCAATACCTTAGAATTATTCTAAACTGCGGTAGTCCAGTTTAGCGCCTAGTGTCGGCGCGGAGGAGCATTGCAAGCGCCACCAACCCCGCACCAGCGGTAACAAGGCCGATCCACAGCCAGGTGGATGAGCCCGTCATGAAGCTGCCTCCAGCAAGGCCAACGCCCTGCAACGCCCAGAGCGAGCCGATCATGATGGCCAGTATCGCAAGTAGGACACCGCTTTTGCGCATGCCGCACCTGTCTCAAAGCAAGGAGGGCAACGCAATAAGAATACTCGGCAGAGGCTGTTTCAGAGGTATAGCCCAAGGACAAGCACTATTTCATTCTGAAATATTTCGTGAGGATGTCGCCCCGGAATCGCCGCAGAATCCCCACCCCGCCTGCACATTCGACCCCTAGCCGGAACAAATCGTTAACTTTTGAGGGGTTCTCCCGTTGAGACAAATGACAAAGCCGGCGCTCGCCGGTCTTCTTGCGACCTGCGTTATGATGTCTGCAGGCGTCGAAAATGCCGCCGCCCAATGTGGCAAGGCAAGCTGGTACGGCCCTGGCTTCAATGGCCGCCACACCGCCAATGGTGAGCGTTTCAATATGGGCGGCATGACCGCGGCTCACAAATCATTGCCCTTCGGCACGAAACTGCTCGTCACCAACAAGAGAAACGGCCGAAGCGTGATCGTGCGCGTTAATGATCGCGGGCCTTTTGTCCGGGGCCGAATGCTCGATCTGTCCAAGGGGGCGGCGGTGCAGATTGGCATGATCCAGTCAGGGCACGGCTCTGTCTGCATCCAGAAGGTCTGATATCCCGCTGGCCGCTGCCCGCGCCATCGCATCGGCCAGACCAAGACCAAAGCTTTCCCGGCAGTAAGCGCGAAAATCAAAGCAGGGCAGGCCGGGGCACACCTCGAATTCGATGAGGTGCACTGTGTCGTCGGCCTCTATCCGCAGATCCATTGAAAATACATGGCGTAGCCCGAGCCCGCGCATCATGCGGGCGCCGATATCGCGTATGGCGGTATCGGCTACGGGCTGGGTCGCTCTGACCGGTGACAGCTCGGGTTCGGTGTAGCGGCCGGCGGCCTTTGCCGCCACGCCGGTGTCGCCATAGAGCGCGAGACTATCCTGCATCGTCTGAAAGTCCGTTCCCGAATCCACGAACGAGACCCCAAGCGCGTCGATCCCGGTCTGCGGGTTGGTTGCAAGGAAGCTGGCGCGCGCATTGCGCCCGGCAACATAGGGCTGGACGATAACGTCGTCGCGATAGGCTTCGAAAACGCGACGGCTGAGGTCCAGCGCTTGCTGCAAATCATGGCAGTGAGAATCGGTCCAGATGCCGATCTTCGCGCCGAGCCGGTTCGGCTTAACGAACCAGCCCGCTGCAGACGCAGGCGGCTGCACGAGCCACGCCCCGTTGCGTGCAAGACCCGCAGCCGGACAGGGCAGCCCAAATGCGGCGAGCACCGCGCCCGCGCGGAACTTGTCCTGGCACAACGCGAAAAGGCTGTCGTCGCTGCCGAAGACAGGCAGCCCGCGCAGCCGCGCCATCGCCGGGGCCGCCCCACCGCGGAAATAGGCGATGCCGTCGGTGAGGGTCCAGACTAGGCTGCTATCCGGCTGCAGGCCGGGCAGGCTGTCGGCAAAGGCGTCGAGAGCCAGCGGACGGAAACCAAGCCCCACAGCGCGGCACGCAGCCTCCAGCGCATCGAACTCCGGCGCAAGGTCGGTCGACTGGGCGAGGTAGGAACTGATCTCGCTCGCGCGGTCGGGCCTGAATCCCCCGCCCAACAGCCGCTCGACGCACGCCGCCTCGGTTTCATGGACAAGGATGAGGGTTGGCTGCTTGGTCACGCTTCACGCACTCTCCCGTCTTTGAATGCCGCCTTGTTATGCTGGGATTCGCGCGGAGCCAACATTGATGTTCACAACCGGTAAACCTCAGCATCGGGCGATCTGCCGCCGCTGTGATACGATCAGCTAACAAAGGCTTGGCATTGTGCCGGCAATCGACTAGATGAGCGCGGCGCCGGGAGCTTGCTCCGCGCTAACGGACAGGTGGCCGAGTGGTTGAAGGCGCACGCCTGGAACGCGTGTGTAGGGGAAACTCTACCGAGGGTTCGAATCCCTCTCTGTCCGCCATTTTGCCAATGTACGCCTCGAGAACATTTGGTACGCGCAACGGCACGAATGTCGCTTGCCGCTTCTATTCCCACATTCGCCTTTGCTGGCATCCGCACTCTATTC
>DATDBN010000038.1:0-59928 GCA_036524835.1 Mesorhizobium sp.
CTCGATGCGTTTGAGGACTTCCTTGGCGGCATTGCGGGCATCGAGTAAACCCATCGCCGGATAGTAGCCGACCCGGACCCGCTGTCTGGCCCCGTTCTTGCGGGTACGCACTTCCCACGTTTTGCTACGATAGCCCACCCGAAACAGCAACCCGGGCGTCAGATTGTCAGGCCACTCACAAACGGGAAACGTTGGCAAAGTCAATGCGGTAAGCGTTTTCATTGAACCTCCCTGAACCTCTTTGAAACTCGGGGCCATCTCGGGGTCAGCCGACACCAACATATAGCGTACTATGAGCATATACGGAAGCATGAGCCGTTTTGCATCATTCACTAATAGTGAACAATTACGGTAGCTTGCGTGGATTTTTGCAGTGAAATCAAGGGGGAAGTGATCTACATCTAGTGGCAGGGCCGCTCGCTCTTAATCAGCGGGTCCACAGTTCGATCCTGTGCACACCCACCAAATTCCGGCCAAAAGCGCCAAAAACTGCCTATTTTCTGCAAGTGGCGATCAGCCCCTTCGAATTTGCGGCCAAACTGGGGTCCATTCGGCAAAATGATGGGATCACGTGGCAATGTTAGGCTTTCGCCGCTTGCTCAACCTAATGCGTTGTTGCTGTGGGATGCCAACCACGGCGCTACGAGGGAAACTCTTGCGACATTTGACGGCGTTGCTTGAGGGCCAGTGACGCACTGCGAATGCCATTACTGTAGAACTTTCGCCCGAGAAACTACGCCCTTGGCAAGCATAGTAAGCCGTGTAAGCATCCGGCCATTGAGGGGAATCACCATTGATAAAGATAGAACCGCCAGCAGCGGTGCGCGAGCTTTTGGCTGCGAGCCTGCATCTACCGGATAAGGAGTGGGCAAAGCATATCGCCGCGTCGCTGTCGGAAGCCGAAATGATGGAACTCATCACCTACTGCGTACGCTTGAGGCGGCTGGACTTATCCATGTCGGCCCTCCAAGTTACCGAACATCCCGTTAGCGTGCCCCAACACGACCACGCCGGAGATTTCGTCGTCAGTTTGTACCCGCATTAGTGAACTCGGGCCAACTCGTGCCACGCTGGGAAATAGGCGCTTGCTGCGATTCGCTGAGCGCCTGACATGCGAACAGCCCCGGATGAACCGGAGCCGTTCTTGTATTTCAGCTTTCTCGGCCAAATGAGCCCATAGGAGGCCCATCAGGCCGAGAAAGCAGATCGCAAGAATCGGATGGTCATCCGGCCTCCCGCATCAAAATGGTCGGCAATAGTTATTGCGCCACATTGATCCCGGGGGGCTGCCACGTCCCGTCGCCCGCCGGCAGGATGGAAGGCGCTTCGGTCTTCGGCCAATAGAGGCGCATCACGAGGTAGATCGTGTCATCCGGAGCCGGAAGCCAGTTTGCTTCCTTGTCGGCTCCGGGGCTGTCCTTTTGAAGATAGAGCGTCAGCGAGCCATCGGCCGCCTTTTTCATCTCGGGCAGCATCGGAGAGTTGATAAGGTAACGATTGATCGGATTCTTGACCAAGAGCTGGCTCTTTCCGTCGTACATCGTAACAGACCAGAACGCATTCACTGGCGGCAACTGTCCGGGTGCGAAGGTGATGGTGTATTTATGCTTGCTGCCGTCGAGCGGCGCACCGGTCGCGTCCGTTCGGGTGTACGGGTACATGGCTTCGACCGCATCGTTGCCCAAAAGACCGCCCTTGGCGGCTCCGGCCCGCATCACCCAATCGCCGTTGTAAAATGACTCGTCGCCAAAGAACGAGCCGACATTCCAGCCGTTGATGTTTTTGTTTCCGCCCGCCGGCCATTTGTCGACCTTGTCGTCGCCCTGCTTCATGCCCACCAGGATTTCGGCTTTATGTTCGAGGGATAGTTCCTTGAATTCGAAGGTCTTGCCGGGGCCAATGCCAATCCTTGCAAGTTTCGCACGGATTGCCTTGTCCCTTGGCGTCTCAGGGACGAATTGCAGGGCCGCGTCGAGATACTGGAAGAAGTTTTCCTTGATCCCGGCAGTGGTGGCAGGAAGGAACTCGATCTTGGGCGCGGCAGGCGGGGCGGGTTGGTTAAGGAAGGCAGCAAGCGGCTGCGCCTTGTAGCCGGCCTGAATTTTCTCGACGTTTGCCATGTCGTCGGGGTTGAAGAGCTGCGTTCGGATAAGCGCGAGCGGGAATGGCGTCGTTGATAGGAACACCTTCTTGATCCCGGGGGGCGTTTCACCTCTCCAATCGGGGCCTACCACCAGATAGTCGCCCGGCTCGGACCCGGTGGCGCGCGTGCCGATATAGCCGAAATTGTAGGTGTTGCCGTCGATCAACTGCACCGAATAATACCGCTCCTTCTCCACCGCTGGCACCGAGATCACCATCGGCTCGGCGCGCAAATCCAGCCAGATGAACGAGTAGGGGGTGTCGCTGTTCGGCGTGATGACTGCCATATCCGCCGGGGTGGCGACATGGTGCTGGTTTTCGATTTCGTTGAACGGCGCCTTAAACTGGCCCGAGACCTTGTCGACGGCGAACTCCTGCATCACCGCATAAAACATAACGAGTGGCAGGCCGTAGATGAAGCCTTCCTCGGCGATGTCCTTGGCCTCGATGATGCCGGGATAACTCTGCGCCATCAGTCGGCTTGGCCTCGCAATCGCCGCGCCGGTGGCGATTGCCGCGGCGGAGCGAAGTAGATCTCGCTTCGTCAACATTTGCCGTACTACCTTGATTATTCAGAACCCCCGACGCAACAAGTTACCTGCTTGCGCGACCAACCTATTTGACGGCACTAAGCAGTAATCGGAATTCGAAACAACTCATTTTGTGCTGCGGGTTGCGTCTATACTGGCGTTTTCAATGCTGGACCAAGGGATTCATTCCACCAGGCCAAGATGCGATTTCTACGGACCGCTCTAAGCCAAATACCGCCCCTCCAAACACGAGTCGCGGCGCTTGAGCGGCGGATGCTGCCAGAAGAAGCACTTACGCCCCATGGTCCCGACACTGAGGCGATCCTGTACCAACGCCTTCGCGAACATGGAGCAGGGTCAGCGGCGATGGCCGGATGGGCGAAAGCGATCGGGCTTGGCTGCTAGGCCTGTATCCCGAGGGCGTTCGTAACCTGACGGGAAAGGGAACCAGGCCCGCCGTCGTTTCCGGGTTGGCGGTTACGGACATCAAGTCCCATGTCGGCTCGGCGACATCGCCAAATGGCTCGATCAGCGCGCCGGGAATCTGACCGCACCGCATCGGGTGGCGCGAGATTCTGACAGCGCGCGCGTGGCGGCATCCGATGGAGGATTCCAATCGTGAGCGCTGTCGATTTTGACGCCTGCGGCAGAGCCTTGCTTCTCGCTGTGGTGACCGCTTGGAGGCTTTGGTCCGCGCCCAGCAGACGCCGAACATCAGTCAAGGCGTCATCAGCTTCCTCGCCCCCGGATACCTCTTCAACCAGGTTATATTAACCCGGCATGGCGATGTGGATGCATGACGCGTGACAATTTGGGTGCGCGAGGGCACGTGCCGCGATGGGTGGGCTGGTGATTCCCACTCCGCACATCAAGCGGCAGGACATCCAGGAGCCGTCGATCCGGGATGCCGAGATTCCATCAGAAGATTACTACCCGGAGGCTACAAGCCGGATCTGATACCGTACCAGCCAACCGACAAGCACATCTTATCCACGCCGACAAAGTGCCACCCGGCATGGGGTTAGGCCCACCGAAGCCGCAAAGCCTTGATCGGAAAACGACGCTGAGAGCGCTTGGACGTGCCGCCGCAATCGCGTGGAAGCCTTGACCTTATAGTGAACCATCACGCAGAGGCGAGAGCGCCGCGCGGTCGACTCGCGTCGAGGTCATATCTGAATCCCCTACGTTTCTTCGCCTGCAAGGCAAGCACTGAACGGGGTGCTCGCCGTCGGTATGCCACAACTTCCCCGGACCCACGCCTCAACGCGAATTTTGTGACGCAGCCGGTGTTGAAATTTCTTCGGCAGCATATCGCGGGTTTATTTTTCTAATGGCTGCCACAGGGTTAGAAGAGTTTAACTCTACAAATATGATAGATATAACCAACTATGGATGCATTGGTTTTCTCAGTTCCTGTGGAGCGCTTTATGTCCAACATTTCGCGACGCATCCTTCTCCTGTCGTCAGCGGCGCTGGCCGGTGTAGCTTTTCTCAGTCCGGCATCCGCCGAAGACCTCAAGATCACTATCGGTTACCAGACGGTGGTGGAGCCATCGAAAGTTCCGCAAGCCGATGGCGTCTATGAGAGCACGACCAAGGCGGCCATCGACTGGCGGAAATTCGATTCAGGCGCCGATGTCATCGCCGCTGTCGCGTCCGGTTCGGTCGACATCGGCTATGTCGGATCAAGCCCGCTTGCAGCCGCCGCCAGCCGCGAGTTGCCGATCCAAACAATCTTCATCGTTGGCCTGATCGGCGAATCCGAGGCTCTCGTCGCCCGCAACGGCGCCGGTGTCGAGAAAGTCGCCGACCTCGCCGGCAAGAAGGTCGCCGTTCCCTTTGTCTCGACCACTCACTACAGCCTGCTCGCCGCCCTGAAGCACGAAAGCGTCGATCCGAAGTCGGTCGAGATCCTCAACCTGCGTCCGCCGGAAATCGCGGCCGCCTGGGCACGTGGCGATATCGACGCGGCCTATGTCTGGGACCCGGCGCTCGGTCAGATCAAGACTTCGGGCAAGGTCGTGCTCGACTCGTCGCAAGTCGCGGCATGGGGCGCCCCGACCTTCGACGCGTGGATCGTGCGGACCGATTTCGCCGAAAAGAACCCGGAGGCGGTGCGCGACTTCGTCAAGGTGACGGGTGCCGCCTATGCCGAGTTCCTGGCGAAGCCGGATGCCTGGTCGGCGTCTTCCCCGCAGGCCGAGAAGATCGCCAGGATTACCGGCGCCAAGCTGGAAGAGGTGCCGCAGTTGCTGAAGGGCTACGTCTTCCCGACGCTTGAGGAGCAGGCTTCGGACAAGTTCCTGGGCGGCGCGACGGTCAAAGCGGTGGAGGCCACATCCGCCTTCCTGAAAGAGCAAGGCAAGATCGACGCGGTCCTTCCAGACTACTCCAAATATGTGACCGCCAAATATGTCACCGAGGCGCTCGCCTCGAATTGACGAGTTAGCGCAGCTCTCCTCCCGGATGCCGCGCTTGGCGTCCCCGGAACCGCCGAGCGGTTTCGGGGACGCGTTTCTGCTCTGGAAAGACCTCGAAGCGAGAGCCGATGCCGAGACTCGTGCTTGACAAAGTGTCCGTTCGCTATGACGGCCAGGCGAGGCCGGCGGTGGAGCGCGCCTCGATCAGTGTCGCGAGCAGCGATTTCGTCGTGCTGGTCGGCCGCTCGGGATGCGGCAAGACTTCGCTGCTCAACGTCGCGGCCGGCCTCGTGACGCCGGCGAGCGGTGACGTCACGGTCGATGGCGCCCGCATTACGGCGCCTGGTGCCGATCGCGCCGTGGTTTTCCAGAACGATGCATTGTTTCCATGGTTGACGGCGCGCGAGAATGTCGCGTTCGCGCTCCGCCTGCGCGGTATCCGGCCCAGCGAACGCGAGCGTCGCGCCGATGCGCTCCTGGCGCTGGTAAAGCTCGAAGGGTCGGGCGACAGGCGTATTTGGGAGTTGTCGGGGGGCATGCGCCAGCGCGTCGGCTTGGCGCGGGCGCTTGCCGCGGAGCCGCAATTCCTGCTGCTCGACGAGCCGCTCGGCGCACTCGACGCACTGACCCGCGAGCGTATGCAGACCACGCTGCTCGACATCTGGAAAGTGAGCCGGGTCGGCGTGCTGATGGTCACGCACGGCATTGAGGAGGCTCTGGTTCTGGGCACCCGCATCGTCGTCCTGGCGCCAGCGCCGGGCCGTGTCGTGCGGACCTTCGAACCCGGGTTCAGTCGCCGCTATCTGGCGGGCGAACGGCTTCGCGACATCAAGGCCGATCCCGCCTTCGCCGCAGCGCGCGGCGACCTGACCGACGCGATCTTCGAGGGAGAGGCGGCGTGACGGTTTCCTCCTATGCCGAACGGCGGGGGCGCAACCTCGAAGGGGCCGATGTGTCTTCGGTTCCGGAGGCGCGGCCGCGACGCAAGCGAGTGACAGGCTCGGCACGCATTGTCAGCGCCGTCACCATTCTTGCGGTTCTGGCAGTCTGGGCGGTGTCGGCGCGCTTGCAATTGGTATCGCCGGTCTTCCTGCCGTCGCCGGCCGCCGTGTGGAGCAAATTCATTGCGGTCGCCCGCGACGGTTTTGTCGACGCAACGCTGCTGCAGCATATCGCCGCCAGTCTGGGGCGCGTCTTCGCTGCCCTTATCGCCGCCGTCCTGGTCGGGGTGCCGGTCGGGCTGGCGATCGGCATCAGTACGGTGGGTCGTGGCATCTTCGATCCGCTTCTCGAATTCCTGCGTCCGATCCCGCCGCTCGCCTACCTGCCGCTGGTCATCATCTGGTTCGGCATCGGCGAGCCGTCCAAGATTCTGGTGATCGCCATCGCCATGCTGGCGCCGGTGGCGCTGTCCACTGCGTCCGGCGTGCGCAGCGTGTCGCAGGAACGCATCAACGCGGCCCGCTCGCTTGGCGCGACGCGCGGTCAGGTCGTCCGGCACGTGATCGTGCCCAGTGCGCTGCCTTCGATCCTGACAGGCCTGCGCATCGCGTTGGGCGCGGGCTGGTCCACACTGGTCGCAGCCGAGTTGGTGGCGGCGACACGTGGACTGGGCTTCATGATCCAGTCGGCCGCCCAGTTTCTCGTCACCGACGTCGTGGTGATGGGAATCCTGGTGATCGCGGCAATCGCCTTCGTGCTTGAATTCGCCATCCGCAGAATCGAGCGCGTGCTCGTCCCCTGGGCGGGACGCGAATGACACAACCGGAGACCCCCACCATGGCTCACCCCGCCGCAGCGCTGTTTGCCTTTGTGGGAAACCGGCTCCGAACGATCGATGTAAAGCGCGAGGCGCAGGCCGGCGACGACGCTCGGCTCCGCGAAGCCGAGCGAAACGCCGAGCGGAATCGGATCCCACCGCCTGACGAGAGTTTCTACTGGGCATGGCAGTACTGGTCCCATTGATCCAACTCGGGTTACGGTGCGCCAAGTTGCGTCCCCCTTTGGCGCTACACCAAACAAATGGATTGCACATGATCGACCTCCACTACTGGCCGACGCCCAACGGCAAGAAGGTTTCAATCTTCCTGGAAGAGACGGGGACGCCGTACCGGCTGATTCCGGTCAACATCTCCCTTGGCGACCAGTTCAAACCGGAATTCCTGAAGCTCAATCCAAATCACCGAATGCCGGCGATCGTCGACCATGCGCCGACGGACGGCGGGGCGCCGATCAGCGTATTCGAGTCGGGCGCTATCCTGTTCTACCTTGCCGAAAAGACCGGCAAGTTCTGGCCGCAGGATCTTCGCGGCAAATACGAAGTCGCCCAGTGGGTGATCTGGCAGATGGCGAACCAGGGTCCGAAGCTTGGCGAGGTCGGCCATTTCCGCCGGCTGGGCGACAGGGAAGGCGACCAATCCTATGCGGTGCGCCGCTTTACCGACGAAGCCAATCGTCTCTACGGCGTGCTCAACATGCGGCTTCGCGACCGGCGTTATATTGCGGGCGACGAGATCACGATCGCCGACATCATCAGCTATCCGTGGACAGTGGGATGGCAGGCACAGGGCCAAGACATAAACGAATTCAGGCATTTCAAGCGCTGGTTCGAGGAGGTCGGGGCGAGACCCGGCGTGCAGCGCGGTCTCGCGGTCGGGGCGGATCTGTCAACCGACGCGAGCAAACTGTCGCAGGAGGAGCAGGATCGTATCCGTAAGCTGCTTTACAACCAGCGCGCTCTGCCTGTGCCGGATTGACGGCAGCGGCAGGAATTCCATGACATCCGAGGTCGTCGCAGCGGCCGCGTCTAGCCGGTTGGCGCCTGGCCGTTACCCTCCTCATTGGTCAAGCTGATTGTTCAGATGCTCGCCCGCGTCGAGCTTCCAGCGGATCAGGGTTCACCTGTGGATCGGATCTATCCACAGCACCTCCTCAGGTGCTTCCACGGGTTCAATGTCCAGATTGACCACCACCGGCTCCTGGCCTGATCTGACGAGAACGCATACCAGTGTCTCGTCGCGGCTGGCGTTGATCTCCTGGTGCGGCACATAGGGCGGCACGTAGATAAAGTCGCCGGGGCCGGCTTCCGCGACATATTCCAGGCTCTCGCCCCAGCGCATGCGCGCCTTACCCCTGACTACATAGATGATGCTTTCCAGGTCGCCATGGTGATGTGCCCCGGTCTTGGCATTGGCATGGATGGTCACGGTGCCGGCCCAGATCTTTTCCGCACCCGCTCGCGCCTTGCTGATCGCCGTCGCCCGATTCATTCCGGGTGTCTGGGCGGTGTTCGGATCAAGCGAATTGCCGGGAATAACCTTCACGCCATTCTCGCGCCAGTCGACGGGCTCGTGGTCGTGCCCATGCTGTTCGTGATGGCTGTCGTGGTTGTGGTCATCGGTCAAAATCGCCTCCTGCGTCTATGGTGCTGGTCAGGCGGCAGCGCGTGTCGTGATGGCCCGGACGGCCGCGATGATATCGGCCGGTTCGGTGCGCACAAGCCAGTCCGGACTGACATCGGCAAATCGCACAATGCCGGATTGATCGATGACGATCGCGGCCGGCATCGGCAACTGCCAGGTTCCCGTTCCGGTGACTTCGCCGATCGGCCTGCCGCTTTCGGCCGAAAGGCGGCGCGAAGGCTCATCGAAAGAGTAGAGGATGCCGAAGCGGCGCGCCAAGGAATTGTCGGCGTCGGTCGCAATCTGAAAATCCAGTTTGTGGCGCTCCTTGATGTCGCGCAACCTGTCGGGGATTTGCGGACTTACGCCAACTAGGGTGGCGCCCAGCCCGTGCAGTTCTGGCGCGAGATGGTGGTTGTAGTAGGGGAGAGCAATGTTGCAGGCGGGGCAACCGGCGAAACGGAAGAAGATCAGGACGACGGGCCCTTCCCTGACAAGAGCCGCCAACGACAATGGACCAGAGTCCACCTCCGTCAATTCGAAAGGCTCGATCTTGTCGCCGGCTTTCACGAAGTTGGAACGCTCGGCGGTTTCCACAAGCAAGCGCCGCTGGTCGACATTAACCTTCAACTTGTCGGCAGGCATGGTTTCAGCCCGCTTGGCCTGGAATTCCGCAAGGGTTTCGTTGAGCGATGGCTGCTGGGACATGGTCTTCTCCGTGATGAAGATTGGCCGCTCATGCGGTAAGCGAGGGTTCAAGCCCTCGCCTCCCACTCAGGATAGGTGGCCTGCACGGGCGCGCGAGGGACAAAATTGCGCCCAGAATTCGCGTCGCGGAACGAATTGCCTGTTTTTCAGGTCATCGGACGTAGCTTGGTTTCCCGCCACGGCCTGGCGGATGGCCGGCTTCCTTCCCGCGGAGGCCGAGCCGGCCGGCGCGTTCGTCCGACGACAGATCGCCGCTCCGGGGCGGAGGCTGCGCCGCGCTTCCACGAATGACCCCTCGCTTGGCATCTTTTTTCCTCAGATCGCTAACATTCGGAACGGCTGACACTCCAAGTCACGAAAATCTATAAATATTGTAGACATTAGCACTCGGTGAGAAACGCTCCCTCATCGGCAGGCGACGCCGCCAGAAAAAGCATAGAAATTTCAATCGGAAGGTGCCCAGCATGCCTCTCGGAAAACTGGTCGGCTTTGTCGGAAATTTCAGCCGGCCATCGAGATCATACGCGTTGGCTGAGACGGTTGCCGACCTTGCAGCCGCTCGATACGGTTTTCGGACCCAGCTCTATGACCTGACCGATATCGGGCCTTCCCTCGGCAATGCCCGGCATCTGAATGACCTCGATGCTGCCGCGCGGCGAGCCGTGGACGACATCGTTTCCGCTGACGTTCTCGTGGTGGGAACGCCGACCTACAAAGGCAGCTACACAGGTCTGTTCAAGCATCTTATCGACCTGATCGATCCGCTCGCCTTGCAAAACAAGCCGGTGATCCTGACCGCCACGGGTGGCGGCGACCGTCACGCGCTGATCGTCGAGCATCAGCTTCGACCGCTCTTCGGTTTCTTCATGGCGCATACCTTGCCCAGTGCCATTTATGCCGCCGACCGGGACTTTATCGACTATCGGCTTGTTTCCGAGCCAATTCGCCGTCGAGCCGAACAGGCGGTTGCGGAACTCGGCATCTTCTTTCCGCAGTCGACGCATCACGCGCTGGCGGCAGAGTGATGCCGTCGATAGCGGAAGGAACGCATTAGATGACGGTCACCCCGCTTCGACCGAGAGCCGTATCGGCCACGCGCAATTTCGCGGAGGTGGCGGCCGGGCTGGCGAGAACGTTTGCCGAAACCGCCGGCGACTATGATGAGAGCGCGGCGTTCCCGCACGAGAACATTTATCGCTTGCATGAGGCCGGTCTCATCGCCCTGACCGCTCCGGCCGAGTTCGGCGGTGCGGGCGCCGGTCTTGCGGAAGCATCCGACGTGATCCGCGAAATCGCCCGCGGCGAGCCATCGACGGCGCTCATCCTCATCATGCAGTACATCAACCTTGCCACGCTGCCCAAGAGCCGCTGGCCGGAACATCTCGTGCGCAAGGTGATCGGCGACGCAGTTGAAAACGGCGCCTTGATCAATGCCCTGCGCGTCGAGCCCGAACTTGGCACTCCGATACGGGGAGGTCTTCCAGCCACGACGGCGCGGCGCACCGCCGACGGCTGGTCGATCAGCGGCCGAAAAATCTATTCAACCGGCGCCGAGGGTCTAAGCTGGGCGATCGTCTGGGCCCGAACGGACGAAGCCGAGCCACGCGTCGGTGGCTTCCTGGTGCCTGCGAATGCTTCGGGGCTGCGCATCGAAAAGACCTGGAACCCGCTCGGCATGCGCGCCACCGGAAGCCATGATGTCATTCTGGAAGATGTGCGGATTCCATTCGATCACGCAGCCGATATCCGCCTCCCATCCGAGTGGGATACGCGCGGCGAAGGTCAGGCGGCCTGGTTCGGCACGCTGCCCGGGGCGCTCTATACCGGTGTCGCGGAAGCTGCACGCGATTGGCTGGTCCGCTTCCTGAAAGAACGCGTGCCGACCAACCTCGGTCAGCCGCTGGCAACCGTTCCCCGCATCCAGCAGGCGGTCGGCGAGATCGAGGAACTCATCGCGGTCAACCGCCGGCTGATTTCGTCCGCGGCGCGCGATGTCGATCAGGGGCTTCCCTTCACCCTTTCGGAATCGGGGCTGATCAAGGTCGTCACAACCGAAAACGCGATCGCGGCCGTCGAGAAGGCGCTGAAGCTTACCGGCAACCACGGCATCTCGCGCAACAATCCGCTCGAGCGCCATCATCGCGACGTGCTCTGCGGCCGCATTCACAGCCCGCAGGAAGACACAGTTCGGGTCGGGGCCGGGCGGCTTGCGCTTGGCATCTGAATAAGAGCGACATGGAGGCTTTCATGCCAGTCGAATTCATCGGTTACATCGGAAATTTCAATGCCTCGGAGGCGATCGCCCGCCGGGGCCCGATTATTGACCGCGACCACATCGCGGCGGCTGCAGCCATCCACGAGAATGGCGGCTTCGACCGGGCGCTGCTCGCCTTCCATTCCACCTCGCCCGAGAGCATTCTCGTCGGTCAATATGTGACCAGCCTCACCCGAAACCTGAAGCTGATGATCGCACACCGGCCGGGTTTCACGGCGCCGACGGTCGCTGCGCGCCAACTGGCGACCCTCGACCACCTGAGCGACGGTCGCGTGTCGGTCCACATCATCACCGGCGGCAACGATAAGGAACTTGCGCAGGACGGCGATCATCTGACCAAAGACGACCGCTATGCCCGCACGAGCGAGTATCTCGACATCGTGCGCAAGGAATGGACGAGCGAAAAACCGTTCGACTACGACGGCAAATACTATCGGGTCGCCGGCGGCTTCTCGGAGGTCAAGCCGCAAGGGCCGGACGGCATTCCGGTGTATTTCGGCGGCTCGTCGGAGGCGGCGTTTGCAGTCGCCGGCAAACATGCCGACATCTACGCGCTGTGGGGCGAGACTTATGCCCAAGTGGCGGAGACGATCAATCGCGTCCGCGCCGCCGCTGCTCCGCATGGCCGCTCGCCGCGCTTCAGCCTGTCGCTGCGTCCGATCCTGGCCGACACCGAGGAAGAAGCGTGGGCCAAGGCCGACCGCACCCTGCAGCAGGCCAAGGCGCTGCGCGCGAGTGGCGAACGGCTCATTGACGTCAATGCCAAGGGCGCCAACCAGCCGCCCAACGAAGGCTCGCGCCGCCTGCTGGCCGCGGCCGCACAAGGCGCGCGGCTCGACAAGCGGCTATGGACGGAGATCGCGGCGCTTACCGGCGCGGCCGGCAATTCAACCTCCCTGGTCGGCACGCCCGATCAGGTCGCGGATGCCATGCTCGATTACTACGATCTCGGCGTCACCACTTTCCTCATCCGCGGGTTCGATCCGCTTCAGGACGCCCTCCACTATGGGCGCGATCTCATTCCGCGCGTGCGTGCACTCGTCGCACAGCGGGACAACGCGTCGGCGCATGTGCAGGCGGCTGAGTAATTCGACGCGCAACGCCAGACAGGCTGAACGCCCCCATCAACCGGCACCCTCAGGAGAAACGAACATGGCCTGGAAGACCTTTGCATCTGCGAGCAACAACGCCTCCATCGGCGGGTTCGATCGCCGCTCTTTCCTGAAGACGGCGGGCGCGCTTGGCCTCGCTGCGCCGCTCGGCGCGATTTCTGCGAGCAGCCTTTGGGCGCAATCCACCGCCCCGGCTGGCGAACTAAAGAAGATCAAGTTTGCGACCAACGCCACGGCCATTTGCCTGGCGCCGGTGTTCGTCGCGCAGGAGCAGGGGATCTTCAAGAAGTATGGGCTGGAGGTTGAACTGGTCAATTTCGGCGCCTCGACCGAAGCGCTGCTGGAAGCCATCGCAACCGGCAAGGCGGATGGGGGCGTCGGCATGGCGCTGCGCTGGCTGAAAGCGCTGGAACAGGGCTTTGACGTCAAGATCACGGCCGGCACTCATGGCGGCTGCTCGCGCCTCGTGGCGCTCAAGTCGACCGGCATCACAGAGCTCAAGCAGCTCAAGGGCAAGACGATCGGAATTTCCGATCTCGCCAGCCCCGGCAAGAATTTCTTCTCCATCCTGCTCCACAAGGAAGGCCTCGATCCGGTCGCTGATGTCGAATGGCGTCAGTATCCCGGCGAACTGCTGCAGCTTGCGGCGGAGAAGGGCGAAATCCATGCCATCGCCGATGGCGATCCGAAGGCGTATTTCTGGCTGCAGGATCCGAAATACCTGCAGATCGCGTCCAATCTCGATCACGGTTTCGAGAACCGCGTCTGCTGCATTGTCGGCCTGCGCGGCAGCCTGATCCGCGATGACCTGCCGACCGCCTCTGCTTTGACTCGCGCGCTTCTGGAAGCCCAGGACCTGACCGTCGCCAAGCCGGAAATCGCCGCCAAGGCCTTCCTGCCGCAGGCCCCGAAGGACAAGACCGTCGAGCAACTGGTCGGCGTGCTGCTCGATCAGACACATGGCCACAACCCGACCGGCGCGGACCTCCGCGAGGAGATCAAGCTGTATGCCCAGGAACTGCGTGATGTGCAGGTCTTCAAGAATTCGACCGATCCGCAGGAATTCGCGGAGCGCGTCTATGCGGACGTGCTGACGGCGTAGTGGAGGCGGGACGATGAGCTCAGTTGATCCAGCGCTGCCGGGGCGTGTCGAAACCTCTGTCCTGGAAGGCGCTTCGGCGCCGGCCGGGGCAGGCATCTGGGTGCTCGGATTGGTGGCGGCGGCCGCCTGGATCGGCGTCGCCGCGCTGATCGAGCTATGGCCGGAGATCATCCCCCAGCCATATGGGCGGGAACTGGCGATCGCTTCCCTGGTGATAGCGCTCGGATTGGTCGTCGTCGCGGCGACGGGGCGGCTCTTCGGCGCCGTCGCGTCGACCGTCCGCTATTACGGCCCCTGGTTCCTGGCTGCCGCGGCCGTCGTCGCGGGGTGGGAGATTGTCACGGCCAAAACCGGCCTCTTGCCCGTTCCCTTCTTCTCGTCTCCGCAGAGCATTCTGGAGGTGTTCTTCGACGACTGGAGCAGGCTCGGCATCAGCGTCTGGTATTCGGTGCTCTTGCTTGCGAAAGGCTATTTTTTCGGTGCTGTCGCCGGTTTCGTGACCGGTGTCACCATCGGCTGGTCGCGGGCGGCAAGCTACTGGGTTCATCCGCTGCTTCGGTTGATCGGGCCCCTGCCGGCCACGGCCTGGCTGCCGCTCGCCTTCTTCATCTTTCCCACCAGCGGGTCTGCAAGTGTGTTTCTCATCGCCCTTGCGACCGCCTTCCCGGTGACCATTCTCACCTGGTCGGGCATCGCCAGCGTGAACCGCGATTACTACGATATCGCCCGCACGCTCGGCGCAAAGCCCTCGTTCCTGATTCTGAAAGTCGCGATACCAGCAGCACTGCCGCATGTTTTCGTCGGGCTGTTCATGGGTCTCGGCACCTCCTTTGCGGTGCTCGTCGTCGCCGAAATGCTCGGCGTCAAGGCCGGGCTCGGCTGGTATCTGCAATGGGCGCAAGGGTGGGCAGCCTATGCCAACATGTATGCGGCGCTCCTCGTCATGGCGCTGATGTGCTCAAGCCTGATCACCATCCTCTTCAGGGTGCGTGACTGGACACTTTCCTGGCAGAAGGGCCTCGTCAGATGGTAGCGCCTGCAACGAACCCGGCAGCAGCATCCGTCGCTGCCGGCCAAAAGATCGATATCCAGAGCGTATTCCATCAATTCGAACTCGAGGGTGAGCCGCTCCCAGTGCTCGACGGCATAGACTTTTCCGTCGAGCCGGGATCGTTCGTCGCGCTGCTTGGGCCCTCGGGGTGCGGGAAGTCCACGCTGCTTCGGCTCCTCGCCGGTCTCGATCACCCGACCAAAGGCGACCTGAAGGTGGATGGTGGGAATGTCGGCGATCCCGATCCCTCTCGCGTCATGGTCTTCCAGGATCCAACACTGTTTCCGTGGCGAACCGTGTGGGACAATGTGGCGCTGGGCCTCGAAGCCCGCGGCATCCTGAAAAAGTCCAGGCAGAGGGTCGATGACGCCATCCAACTTGTCGGTTTGGACGGTTTCGATAATGCCTATCCGCACCAGCTTTCCGGCGGCATGGCACAGCGCGTTGCACTAGCCCGCGCACTGGTCAACGAGCCGCGCCTGCTTCTGCTGGATGAACCACTCGGCAAACTCGATTCGCTGACGAGGCTAACCATGCAGACCGAGTTGGTCGGCCTGTGGCAGCGGGCAGGATTGACCGCGGTTCTCGTCACGCACGATGTCGAGGAAGCGCTGTTCCTGACGCAGCGCGTGCTGATCTTCGGACCACGGCCGGCGCGCATTGTGGCCGATATCGAGGTCGACCTTCCCTACCCACGCCATCGCGGCGATCCGCGTCTGGCCGAACTTCGACGCGAAGCGCTCGGCCATCTCGGCCTGGCAGCCACCTGGTAGTCAACCGATGGAAACCTTCAAAATGAAGATGCTCAACTACGGCCTGCGCACGACCCTCGCTGCGGCAGCATTTGCGATATCGTTTCCTGCCCAAGCCCACATCACCTTCGAGAATAAGGAGGTAAAGGCGGGCAGCACGGTCAAGTTCGTTCTGCGCATCCCGCATGGCTGCGCCGGATCGCCGACCACCGCGGTGAGGATTGCGCTGCCCGAGGAATTGACGGATGCCAAGCCGCAGCCCAAGCCGGGCTGGACGCTGGACGTCACCCGGGTCAAAGCCGAGGCTGACGGCTCCGGCGAAAACGTACACGCTGCCCATGGCGGAGATCATGCCGTGATCAAGGAAATCGCATGGTCCGGCGGCAAGCTTGAAGACGCCTATTATGACGAGTTCGTGTTCCGGGCGAAGGTGGCGCAAGATGTGGCGGCGGCGACAATCTTTGTGCCGGTCGTGCAGGAATGCGAGATTGGCGTTGAGCGCTGGATCGAGATTCCCCCGGCCGGAGGCTCGTCCGACGATCTCAAATTCCCGGCCCCGTCGATAAGAATCCTCGCCGGATCGTGACCGGACTTCGAGCCTTTTTCCTGCGTCTGGGGGCGGCGAGCTTCGCCGCCGTTTTTGTGTCGGGCGTTGGCGCCGGATCGGCTCTCGCCCACGCGACGCTGATTGCCGCCGAGCCGGCCGACGGAGCGATCGTGCAGGCCGCGCCGCAAACCGTCACCCTGCATTTCTCCGAACCTGCCCGGCCGCTCGTGGCGCGGTTGATCCACCCAGGCGGCCGCACCGAAATCCTGAAGGAGATCGGCGAAAAGGGTTCGGAGATTGTGCTCACGCTCCCGCCCCGCCTGGAAAACGGCACGCATGTCCTGTCGTGGCGCGTCGCTTCGTCCGATGGTCATCCGGTCGGCGGCGGCCTGGTATTCTCTGTCGGCGCGCCGAGCGCGGTGACGCCGGTCGCGACCGAGCAATCGGATCTGTCCGTGCGGATCGGGCTTTGGCTGGCGCGCTTCCTGCTGCTCACCGGCTTGATTGTTGGCGTCGGCGGTGCCGCATTCAATGCCTTCATCGAACGCGACGGCCTGCCGCCGGGAGCCAGGATCGTGACGGCCGCGCTGGTTTTGGGCCTGGTGGCGGCACCGTTGCTGGTCGGCTTCCAGGGCCTAGATGCGCTTAGCGCGCCGTTTTCCGATCTGGTGACGGCAGAGGTCTGGCAAGCCGGATTGTGGGCGACGAGTTATGGCGGCTCGACGCTGATTGCGGTCACCGCGATTCTTCTGGCCTATGCAGCGGGACATGCGGGCAGCCGCTCCCGCTTCGGAGTGGGCCCTGCGGGCGCCGGGCTGCTTCTGGTTGGCGTCGCCGTCGCCAGTGCAGGTCACGCCTCGACGGCATCGCCGAGGTATCTCACCATTCCGGCCGTCTTTTTGCATGCGGTGACGGTCGTCGTGTGGATCGGCGCCCTGGTCCCCCTTGGAGCCGTGCTGCTGCGCGGCGGCACCGCGCTGCCGATCGTGCTGGCGCGCTTCTCACGCGCTATCCCATTGATCGTAGGCGTGCTGGCGCTGTCGGGCCTGCTGCTGGCGGTCGTGCAGGTGCAATCCATCCCAGCGCTTTGGGATACCGACTATGGTCGCGTGCTCCTGGCCAAGCTCGCGCTGGTCGCCGCACTGTTCCTGTTTGCCGCGCTCAACCGCTTTTATCTGACCGCTTCCGCGATCGCCGGCGACACTGGCTCGATCCGACGGCTGACGCGCAGCGTCGGCGCTGAAATCGTCGTTGCCACGGCTATTGTCGCGGTGCTCGGCCTGTGGCGCTTCACGCCGCCGCCCCGCGCGATAGCGGCGAACCCAGCCCTGTTTGAAGTTCAGGAAGTCCGCGTGGAGAAGGAGGGGATCAGTGCCGCCCTGTCGATCCATCCGCCGATCGCCGGACCAGTAAGGGTCGAGATCGGCAGCCTGCTTCTCGATGGAAAGCCATTTGAACCGATCAGCGTCAGCATCGATCTCGACAAGCCATCCTACGGCATCGGTCCGTTCACGCGCGATGCCCAGCGGGGGCGGGACGGGACCTATCGAGCGGATGGGTATGTGCTGCCCCTCGACGGTTTCTGGGTCGTCCGCGTCACCATCCTCGTTTCGGATTTTCGTTCGGTCACGCTCATGGATGTCTTCGATGTTCGCAAGCCGTCATGATCGGCGGACAGCCGATTTCACGCGGCGGACAAGCTGTGCAGCATATTGCCGGAATGGAGAATTCGACACTCCGATCGGGCTAAAGTTCAGTACATCATGCCTAGTCTACTAATTTAGTAGAAATTAGCCTTACGGCATATCTTCGGCGAACCGGTCGTCGTCTCAGGTCACCGTCAGGGAATTTGCGATGCCCCAAAAACGTCAGCTTAAACTGGGATTCATGCTTCACGGCGTGGGCATGGGATGGGGCGACTGGCGCCATCCGGATGGAGACCCGACCGCGAGCACGAGCTTTGAATATTACAAGAAGCAGGCAAAACTCGCCGAGGCGGCGAAGTTCGATTTTCTGTTTGTCGCCGACAGTGTCTTCATCACCGAGAAATCGAGCCCGCACTACCTTAACCGCTTCGAGCCGCTGACCATTTTATCGGCGTTGGCCGGCGCTACCTCGCATATCGGTCTCGTCGCAACGCTGACCTCCAGCTACAGCGAGCCTTTCAACGTCGCGCGCCAGTTCGCCTCGCTCGACCACATCAGCGGTGGCCGCGCCGGCTGGAACGTGGTGACGTCCTGGCTCGAAGGCAGTGCTTCGAATTTCAGCAAGGCGTCGCATTTCGCGCATGATACGCGCTACCGGCTCGCCGCCGAACATCTCGATGTCGTGCAGGGCCTGTGGGATTCCTGGGAAGACGACGCTCTCGTTCATGACAAGAAAAGCGGCGTATTCTTCGATCCGGCCAAGCTTCATGCCCTCAATCACAAGGGCGAGTTTTTTCACGTCAAGGGTCCGCTCAACATAGCCCGCTCCGCGCAGGGCCAGCCGGTGATCTTCCAGGCCGGTGCTTCCGAGGACGGCAAGAATTTCGCTTCAAGCCGCGCTGACGCGATCTTCGTCCATCACGAAAATCTCGATGAAGGCAAAGCCTATTACCGCGACATCAAGGGGCGCGCCGCCGGTTTCCACCGCGATCCGGACCAGGTCTTTGTCCTGCCGGGAATTCGTCCGGTAATCGGATCGAGCGAAGCGGAAGTCGAGCGCAAGTACCAGGACTTCGCCAATCTCACTTCGATCGAGAACGCGCTGTCGATGCTTGGACGTCCGTTCAACGACTACGATTTCCTGCAGCACGACCTCGATGCGCCTTTCCCCGACGTGTCGGCGCATGGCGCCAACAGCAATCAAAGCACGTCGCGCAAAATAGTGGAGACCGCAGCGCGGGAAGACCTGACGCTGCGCCAGGTGGCGCTGCGATTTGCGACACCACGGACGGAATTTGTCGGCACACCGGAACAGGTCGCAGACGCGTTCCAGAGCTGGCTGGAGGAGCGCGGTTCCGACGGCTTCGTTGTCAACGTATCGCTGCCGAAGGAACTCGAAGTCTTAGTCGAAACCGTCGTTCCGATCCTCCAGGCACGCGGCATCTACCGCACCGAATACGAAAGCGAGACCTTCCGCGGCAATCTTGGCATTCCCGTGCCGCCCAACCGCTACGCAAGGCGTGCCGTCGCAGCGGCCGCCGAGTGACCTTCCAGTTCCTGACCAAGTCTTCCCAAGAAATGAAAGTGAACCCCGCCATGACCATTTCCCGCCGCATGTTCGGTTTCTTCCTCGGCGGGCTGGCCGCTGTCGGCAGTCTCGCTGCAGCGCTGCCTGCTGTCGCTGCTGAAGACCTCAGCAAGGTCGTTCTGCGCGTCGGCGACCAGACCGGCGCCACAAAGGCAAAATTCGAGGCGGCAGGCTTGCTCGCCGACATTCCCTACCAGATCGAGTGGTCGGTCTATCCAGCCGCCGTCAATCTGCATGAGGCATTGAAGGCGGATGCCATCGACATTGGCCAGGCCGCCGATTCCCCAACGGTTAGCGCCATCGCCGGAGGCTCGAAGATCAAGGTCGTCGCCAACTATTCGAATGGCGGCCTCGGTAGCTCCCTGATCATTCCGGCGGGTAGTCCGATCAAGACGATCGAGGATCTGAAGGGCAAGACTATCTCGCCAACGACCCGCGGCAGTGTCGCCCACTATCTCGTGCTCGGCGTGCTGAAGAAAGCCGGGCTTTCCCAGGACGACGTGAAGCTCGCCTTCCTCAACCCTTCCGATGCGAGCGCCGCCTTCCAGGCCGGAAGCATCGACGCCTGGGGGACCTGGGGCATCTACAAGGCGCGCTCGATCGGCGCGCTGAAGGCAACCGTGCTGATCGATGGCCCCGGCATCAATACCGGCAACTTCGTGCTAAGCGCCACCGACAATGCGCTGGCGGACACCGGCAAAGTGGCCGCGATCGCCGACTTTTCCGACCGCGTCGAACGCGCATTCGACTGGTCGAAAAAGAACAAGGATGCCTATCTCGACTTCTATGCCGCCTTCACCAAACAGGACAAGGCAACTGTCGAGGGGCTCTACCCGGATGAGGCCGCTTATGTGAGGCTGCCGACGGACGACGCCTTCGCCGCTTCGCTCCAGAAGGTGTTCGACACCTGGAAGGAAGCCGGCGTCCTCAGCGGCGATCTCAAGCTTGCCGACTACGTCTATCGCGGCTTGCCGACGAACTGAGCCGGATCGAAGGTAAACGAGCCGATGAGTTCGATAGCCACAATCACCCTCTCGCCGGCAGCTTTCAAAAGCCCGGCGGCAGACGAGCCGGCCAGATCGGACGGTTCGCTGGCGCGGCAGCGAATCGCGCCGGCGTCGGTGGCCCGGCAGGGTGTTCCGCGCTGGTTGCGGCGTCTCTCCGGTCCTGTCCTCCTCGTGCTGGTGTGGCATGTCGCTTCGGTGACCGGCGTGTTGCCGGGCGAAGTGCTCGCCCCTCCGTCCACGGTGATCGGCAGCGCCGCCAAGCTCATCGAGACCGGAGAACTCCAGGATGCGATGGTCATCTCGCTCAGTCGTGCGCTGGCGGGATTGGCAATCGGCGGTTCCATCGGCGTGACGCTGGCCATCATTGCCGGCCTCTTTCGGCTCGGGGAAGATCTGGTCGACGCCACGATGCAGATGCTGCGCACGGTGCCGGCCGTGGCGCTGATACCGCTGCTGATCATCTGGTTTGGCATCGGCGAGGCGCCCAAGATCGCGCTGATCGCGCTGGGTACCGCCTTTCCGCTCTATCTCAACGTCTATGCCGGCATCCGCAACGTCGATTCAACACTGGTCGAGGCGGGCCGCACGCTCGGCCTTTCCCGCGCTGCAATGATCCGTCACGTCGTCCTGCCGGGAGCGTTGCCCAGCGCCCTTGTCGGCCTTCGCTACGCGCTCGGCATTGCCTGGCTGGCGTTGGTGTTCGGCGAACAGATCAATGCCACCGCCGGCATCGGCTATCTGATGGCGACCGCAAGGGAGATGTTCCAGACCGATGTCATCGTCGTCTGCCTCGTCGTCTATGCCTTGCTCGGCCTCGGCGTCGATTTCACCGTCCGCACTCTCGAAAAGGTGTTTCTCGCATGGCGGCCAGCCTTCAGCGGAACTTGAATGTCGTAACGGCGATGACGCTTTCGCCTGTCGCGAAACAGGCGAAAGCCTCGCTGCCTGCGGTCACGGTTCGCGGGCTCAGCCGCCGCTTTGGCGAGCGCGAGGTCTTGAAGAGCCTCGATGTCGACATCGCGCAGGGCGAGTTCGTGGCGCTACTGGGCGCCAGCGGCTGTGGCAAGAGCACGCTCTTGCGCATTCTCGCCGATCTTGACCGCGAAATAGTTGGCGAGGTCGAAGTGCCGGTCCGCCGCGCCGTCGCCTTTCAGGCGCCGCGCCTGATGCCGTGGAAGAAGGTATGGCGCAATGTCGTGCTCGGCCTGCCTGGCCGGCCTGACCGGGGGCGCGCGCTGGCGGCGCTGGACGAGGTTGGGATCGGCCATAGGGCTGACGTGTGGCCAAAGGTGCTGTCTGGAGGCGAGGCGCAGCGCACATCGCTGGCGCGCGCGCTGGTGCGCGAACCCGACCTGCTGCTGCTGGACGAGCCATTTGCCGCTCTCGATGCCCTGACGCGCATCAAGGCGCAGGATCTGGTCGGCGAACTCTGGCAGCGGCATGGCTGCGCCATCTTGCTGGTCACCCATGACGTCGAGGAGGCGGTGCTGCTCGCGGATCGGGTTCTGGTCATGAAGGACGGGGTCATCGCGCATGAGGAGCGGATCGATCTGGCCCGTCCGCGCGACGTCGCCGATCCGGTGTTCGCCAGCATACGTGGCAGCCTGCTCGACTGGCTGGGCGTGCGTCACGGCACTCACGGCAATGCCTGAGGGCTTTGGACGATGAGCAAATCCAGCGGACACACTCTCGAACTGGGCGCCGACGTGCTGGTCATCGGTGGCGGCCTGGCTGGAACCTGGGCCGCGTCGGCATCGCGGCGCGCCGGGGCTTCGGTGATACTTGTCGACAAGGGGTATTGCGGCACCAGCGGGGTAACCGCGACGGCCGGGCCAGGCCATTGGTGGATACCGCCAAACCCCTCCGAATTGCGGGAGACTGCCATCCGCAACAGGAGAAAGACAGGCTTCGGGCTGAACGATCCGGAATGGATGGCACGCGTCCTGGCGCGGACCTGGGAGAGCCTTCCGACGCTCGAGGGTTTTTACCAATTCTCCACTGACGAGAAGGGAGAAAAACAGTATCGCGCGCTGCGCGGCCCAGAATATCTGCGCGCGCTCCGCAAGCTGGTGGACGGGCTTGGCGTAACAGTCCTCGACCACAGCCCGGCATTGGAACTTCTGCAGCGATCCGACGGCTCTGTGTCCGGGGCGCGCGGCATCCGGCGGCAGGCCGGCGGCGACTGGCAGGTGAATGCCGGCGCAGTCGTGATCGCTACCGGCGGCACTTCGTTTCTGTCGCGACTGCTCGGCTCGCACACCAATACGGGCGACGGCTATCTGATGGCTGCGGAGGCCGGCGCTGAATTCTCAGGCATGGAATTCACCACCTACTACACCGTTGCACCGGTGCGCTCGACAATGACGCGCTCGATGTCCTACGCCTTCGCGACGTACTATGACGAGGATGGCGCGGTCGTTCCGATGCCGCCAGGGCCGGAGACGACACGACCGCTGGCAAGGGCCATGCTCAAGGGCCGGGTCTTCTGCGATCTCGCCCGGACACCGCAAGACATCCGCGAGCGCGTTCCGACGATCTCGCCGAACGTCATGCTGCCGTTCCGGCGCTGGGGTATCGACCCTTACAAGGACCGGTTCGAAGTGACCCTGCATGGGGAGGGCACCATCCGCGGTATCGGCGGGCTGCGAATTGTCGGCGACGATTGCAGCACCTCGGTTCCCGGCCTTTTTGCGGCCGGCGATGCGGCCACGCGCGAGTTGGTCGCCGGCGCGATTTCGGGAGGCGGCAACATCAATTCGGCCTGGGCGGTTTCGTCCGGCCAATGGGCAGGGATTGGGGCGGCGCGCCATGCCTCGGCCAACGGTTCCGCGTCGGGTGGGCGCGCCATCGGCCAGGCAGGTCTTCGTCCGGCGAGCGCTCCACGCGATGTCGATCTTTCCGCGACCTTGTCCCTGGTTCAGGGCGAGATGCTGCCCTACGACAAGAACATTTTCCGCAGCGGCCAGGCGTTGAAACGTTCGGCCGAAACGCTCGACGCGGCTTGGGCGGAGGTCGATGCAGGCGCGCACGGCGCTGGCGGCAATCTGTTGCGAACACGAGAAACCGCCGCGATGCTGGCGACGGCGCGCTGGTGTGTCGCGTCGGCACTGGCGCGCGACGAGAGCCGCGGCATGCACCAGCGCGACGACCGGCCGGAGACCGACTCCCGCTTCGACCAGCGCATTCTCGTCGGCGGCCTGGATAAGGTCACGACAAGGCCGGACTACGGCCAAGCATTGGAACTCGCATCATGATCGAACTCGTCATAGCCGAGCGCTGCACAGGCTGTGACGCCTGCGTGGAGGCATGCCCCACCAACGTGCTCGATCCAGTGCCCGGCGGGCCGCCGGTGATCGCCCGGCAGGAGGACTGCCAAACCTGCTTCATGTGCGAACTCTATTGCCGCGGCGATGCGATCTATGTCGCGCCTGACTGCGAAAACCCCACTCCGGTGGACAAGGCGACGATCCTGGCGTCCGGGCTGCTAGGCGAATTTCGCCGCAATCATGGCTGGGACGAATGGGCGGGTGATCCTCGCTTTCCCAACGAGCACTGGCGGATGGAAAGCGTCTTCCTGAGGGCACGCGACATGGCAATCGCCGAGGCAGCGGAAAAACGGATAAGTGCAAAGAATGCCTCGGCACTGTGAGGGTTACTGCACGCCTGCGACATCCCCCATGCCTGAGCGTTTTGTGTAGGACCCTATTTCCATGACCCAGAAACGGCAGTTGCGGCTCGGCGCCTTCATGCGGCCCGTCAGTCTCCACACGGGCGCCTGGCGCTATCCCGGCGCCTTTCCCGATGCGAACTTCAACTTTGGTCACCTGAAGCACTTCGCGCAGAGGCTTGAAGCCGCCAAGTTCGATGCGTTCTTCATGGCGGATCATCTGGCCGTGCTCAACATGCCCATTGAAGCGCTGAAGCGAAGCCACACCGTCACGTCATTCGAGCCGTTCACCCTGCTGTCAGCGCTCGCGGCGGTCACCGAACGCATCGGTCTCGTCGCTACCGCCTCGACGACTTTCGATGCGCCCTACCATGTCGCCCGACGCTTTGCCTCGCTGGACCACATCAGCGGCGGACGGGCCGGCTGGAACATCGTGACGACATCCAACCCGGATGCCGCTCTGAATTTCGGGCTGGAGGATCACGTCGAGCACGGCGAACGCTATCGCCGGGCGCGTGAATTCTACGATGTGGTGACCGGTCTCTGGGATAGTTTCGCAGACGATGCATTCGTTCGCGACCCGGAAAGCGGCCTCTACTTCGATCCGGCCAGATTGCACGTCCTCGATCACAAAGGGCCGCAACTGTGTGTGCGTGGCCCGCTCAACATCGCGCGCCCGCCTCAAGGCTGGCCGGTTATCGTCCAGGCGGGCGCATCGGAGGCGGGACGACAGCTTGCCGTGGAGACGGCAGAGGTGGTTTTCGCAGCACATGCCAGCCTCGCGGCAGGGCAGAGCTTCTTTGCGGATGTGAAGGGGCGGGCGGAAAAGCTCGGACGATCGCGCGATGCGATAAAGATCCTTCCCGGTGCCTTCGTCATCGTCGGCGACAGCATAGAGGAGGCGCGCGCCAAGCGGGCGAAGCTCGACAGCCTGGTCTATTATGCAAGCGGGATCGCCTCTCTTTCGATTGCGATCGGCCATGATGCGTCCAGTTTTGATCCGGACCGGCCCCTGCCGGACATTCCGGAAACCAATTCCAGCAAAAGCGGCCGCGAACGCGTGATCGAGCTTGCACGCCAGGAGAACCTCACCGTCAGGCAGCTTGCCCAGCGCCTCGGCGGCTATTCGGGCCTGGCGTTTGTCGGCACGGCAACAACGATAGCGGATGAGATGGAAGAGTGGCTCGTCGAGGAGGGCTCCGACGGTTTCAACGTGATGTCCCCTTCCTGCCGGCCGGCCTCGACGATTTCGTCGACAAGGTGGTGCCCGAACTTCAGCGGCGCGGGATATTCCGCAAGGAATATGAGGGGTCGACATTGCGTGAAAATCTTGGCCTGGCCCGGCCCGGGAATCGGTTCTTCGACTAAGCCGTCACGCGATGTGCCACATGTCGATCGCCGCTGGCGGTGCCCGGCACGCACTTTGATCGCTCGGTCCCCCTTTCCGGTCGTCAATTGCGATCGGCGAAGCGGCGACTCGCACCCGACCTCTTGGATGGGCGACCTTGCGTTAGGCGCTCAGTTCCTTCAAGTTTATACACCGTCACGGAAACGGTGGATGACAAGATGGAGAGAATTTCCATGGCAATCAAAACGCGCGCGCGAACTTTGCTGATGCTCTCCATAGCAACGGCGGTCTTAGCAGAACCATGTCTTGCAGCTGAAACGGTGTCGGCAACAGAGGCAACGCAGATCGCGGAGGAAGCGACTATCTACGGTTTGCCGTTGGTGATGAATTACACGGTGTTTTATAAGTACTTCGTCGACAAGGCGGGCCCGGACTTCAAGGCGCCGCCCAATCAACTCTACAACACGGCGCGCGTATACACCCCGGCAGATACAACGATCGTCACGCCCAACAGCGACACGCCCTATTCATTCGTGGCGATGGATCTGCGTGCAGAGCCTTTCGTGGTCTGCAACCCGCAGATCGAGAAATCGCGCTATTTCTCGGTGCAACTCGTCGACCTCTACACCTTCAACTTCGGCTATATGGGAACCCGTGCCAGCGGCAATGACGCTAAATGTGCGATGATCACCGGGCCGAACTGGAAAGGCGAGAAGCCCGACGGCATCGACAACGTCTTTCAGAGCGAGACGGACTTTTCGTTCGCGATTATCCGTACGCAGCTCTTCGACCCCGCCGACATCGACAATGTGAAGAAAATTCAGGCGGGCTACCGGGCTCTGACGCTGTCGGCTTTTGAGAACAAGCCAGCGCCGCCGCCTGCTCCCCCGGTCGCCTGGCCGAAAATCGACAAGGAAATGGCTGACGCCAATCCGTTCGCCTACCTGAACTTCGTGTTTACGCTTTGTCCTCCCGTGGGACCTTCGGCTGTCGAAGTGCCGATGCGAGGTCGCTTTGCCAAGATTGGTATCGAAGCGGGAAAGCCGTTCAAGCCCGAGGACCTGCCGGCCGAACAAAAGGCGGCCCTCGATACTGGCATGAAGAGCGCGCTCGGCAAGATCAAGGAAACCGTCGCGACTCTGGGCAAGGAAGAGAATGGCTGGCGTGTCGCGACAAATGGTTTTGGTGACAGGCAGGCGTATAACGGGAACTACGCGCTCCGCGCGGCGGCGGCACTTGCAGGCATCTACGGCAACGACGCGGTGGAAGCGCTGTATCCTATTTTGGCCACCGCCAGCGACGGCGAGAGACCCGATACCGGGATGAAGAACTACACGCTCACCTTTCCCGCCGGTCAACTGCCGCCCGCCAATGCGTTCTGGTCGGTCACCATGTACGACGGTAAGACGCAACTCCTGATAAAGAACCCGATCGATCGCTATTTGATCAACTCGCCGATGCTGCCAAGCCTAAAGACAAACGCGGACGGTTCGCTGACCATTCGAATTCAGAAGGACGCGCCCGGCGAGGGTCAAGCGGCCAATTGGCTGCCGGCTCCCAACGGACCAGCTTACATTGTGATGCGCGTCTACTGGCCCAAGGAGGCAGCGCTTAACGGGACGTGGAAGCCGCCAGCAGTGGAGGTTTCGCAATAGCGCGCCGACGGGTGGCTCTCCCAGGGGCATTCGCGCTCCGTTCCTGCTCGAGCTATTGGGGCAGGGAGGCGCGGAAACGCTTCTGGACTCAACATTTGCGCTGTCGTTCTCCTCGCGCTAAGCCGAAGCTCCGACAGGGCGGGTGATGCCCCTTGTCCCGCGAATGGTTGCTGCCAAATGAACCACGACGCCTACGACAACGCCTATATCTCCCGCATCCTGAATACGGTGCGGACAATCGCGATCGTTGGGGCGTCGGCGAATGACGTGCGGCCAAGCTTCTTCGTAACCAAATATCTGATCGCCAAGGGCTTCGAGGTCTACCCCATCAATCCCGGCCAGGCCGGCAAACTCATTCTCGGCCGGATGACATATGCGCGGCTTGCGGAAGTTCCCGTTCCGGTCGACATGGTCGACATCTTCCGGGCTTCCGAAGCTGCTGCGGGTGTTGTGGAAGAGGCGTTGACCCTGCAGCCTCTGCCGAAAGTGATCTGGATGCAACTTGGTGTCCGCCACGACGCAGCTGCAGCGAGGGCCGAAGCTGCCGGCATCGATGTGGTGATGAACCGGTGCCCGAAGATCGAATATGGCCGCTTGTCGGGCGAGATCGGCTGGACAGGCGTCAATTCGGGGGTTTTGTCGTCGAAGAAGCCCATCATGCGGCAGGGCTTTCAAAGTTTCGGCGTGCGGCAGAAGTAAGAGGCATTTCAGCCAACGGCCAGATTTAGTCGAAGCTCGCGTAACCTGCGTCGCCTTCCTCAAGCAGGCGGCGAATGATGGCCAACCCGTCGGCAACCTCCTGACGCCGCGGTTTCGACAGGCCCAGCCTTACGCGATGGAAGACCTTTTCCGACCGCGCGACTTTGAACTCATCCTCATCGTCGATGAGGATGCCCGCTTTCGCGGCGGCGTTCTTGAACGTGCCGGACAGCCAGGGGTCGGGCAGGCGCAGCCAGACAAAGGGAATGTTGGGACAGGCGTTGAAATCGTAACCATCCAGCGCTGCGCGTGCGAGGTCCAGGCGCGCATTCACCTCGGCGATGGAGCGTTGGCGGATACGTTCGGCCTCGCCGGAAAGCACGAGACGGGCCGAGACTTCCGGGAGCAGGAACGGCATCCCGCCGGCGAGCAGCTTGTGCGCGACGCGGATGCGGTGCCTGAGCGATGGTGGACAAGTCAGCCAACCGCCCCGCATGCCTGCAGCGACGGATTTCGACAGCCCGCCGACGGTGATCGTGCGCTCCGGCGCAAGTTCCGCCAGCAAGGGTGCGGGGTAGTCGGACATGTGACCGTAGAGATCGTCCTCGATCAGCAGGACGTTGTATTCGCGGGCAATCCGCGCCACCGCTTCCCGGCGCTCCAGCGGCATGCTGACAGCAGTTGGGTTGTGGGCCGCCGGCATCAGGAAGATCGCCTTGGGATGGCGCTGGGCGCAGACATGCTCGAAGTCGTCGGGGTCGAGTCCCTGATCGTCAGAGTGCACAAGGATAGGCCGCCGGCCGGCCAGAACTGTTCCACGCGGAATCTGTGCATAGCTCAAATGCTCGAAAGCAATCAGGTCGCCTGGCGCCGTCACGGCTGTGATCGCCGCCATCACGCCGGCATGGACCCCGAGTGTCGGCACGATGCTGTCGGGGGCAGGGCGGAAGCCGTTGCGCCCGAGCCATCTCGCCCCGGCCTCGAACCAGCGATCGGGAAAATCGCTGGCGTAGCTGGCGACCTCGGTTCCCAACTCGCGTCCAACCGCCGCCAGCATGCCCGACAAGACCTCACTCTGGCCGACGAAAGGGGCAGCTGTGCTGTCGAAACGAAGCTTGCCGGGAGAGGCGCCCAGGGCGCGCGTACCTTCCACGGGTGAAGGCTGATAAACCTCCGCGATCGCTGCGCCGGCCTGCCGCGCCAAAATATAGGTGCCACGACCAACCTCGCCGCTCACCAGGCCTCGCTCCCTCAGGAGCGAATAGGCACGGCCCACCGTTCCGACTGTCGTGCCTATGTCGAATGCGAGGTCGCGCTGCGGCGGCAGTTTCGAACCGGCCGGCAATGCGCCGACGTCAATGTCAGATTCGATCCGGTCGGCAAGGCGCTGATAGAGCGGCCCGCTATCGCTCGAAGATAGATCAGGTATCCAATTTGTCATGGTGACAAGTTTGTATATTGCAACAGCACGAGAGTCAATGCAGATGAATTGCACCAATAAACGTTACGAGGGTGGTGCAATCATGGGTACAATCGGTACAATCGTATCCCCCTCGGGTGAAGCGCTCGCGAAGGACGAGCGCGGGTTTTTCCCACGCTTCACCTGGCGCGTTGCGAGCCGGGCTGGATGGATCGGAGGGATACTCGAGCGCCGCAGAACTCGCTTGGCGCTTCTCGACCTCACCGATGAGCAGTTGAAGGACATCGGTCTTTCACGCGCCGATGCCTATCGGGAGGCTGATCGATCCATCACCGTGGCGATTGGAAGATCAATCGGCTGAGATGGTGCAACAGTGAAGGACGGCGCCGAGATCAGGCCTTGGCGCTGCAGGAACTGTCGCCGCTGCCCCAGCGCGCCAGGTCCGCGTTGATCCGGTCGCCGATTTTCTCATTGAGCAGCGGTCCGAAAGCTTCAACGCGGCTCGAACTGCCGCGCGCCTGAACCACCAGCAAGGGCAGGCCGCCATAGTTCTTCGCGGGAACGAGTAGGAAGCGGGGTTGGCCGCTGAACGAATTCAACTCGTTTGCCATCCGATAGGTGCGGAAATCGGGGTCCTTGGAGGCGAACCAGCATTTATGCGCGGCGATTGCCACCTGCTCCATGGCGCGCAGCGAGGCGCTCTTGCCGGCGCCAGACCCCGCGCCCGGAGAATTAGGCGTCGGCTGCTGGCACCCGGACAGAAGCGCGGCGGTAGCCAGGGCCAGCATCGTGAGGCGCGACATCGCGCACAGCGTCACTTTCGTCGACATTGCGCTCACGCCATCTGTCCCAGGGCGCTTTGGAACAGCGCCCGGCCGTCGCTGCCGCCATGGGCGGCCTCGATGAGGTTCTCAGGGTGAGGCATCAGGCCAAGGACGTTGCCGCCCGCAGAGACGATGCCGGCTATGTCGTTGACCGAGCCGTTCGGGTTGGTCCCTTCGGCGTAGCGGAAAACCACCTGTCCCTCGCCCTCCAGACGCTGCAGCGTTTGCGCGTCGGCGAAGTAGTTGCCATCATGATGCGCAACAGGGCAGCGAATGATCTGGCTGGGGGTGTAGTTGCGGGTAAATGCGGTGTTGGCGTTGGCAACCGACAGCTTCACCTCGCGGCAGACAAACCGCAGCGATTGGTTCCTCATCAGGGCGCCGGGGAGAAGGCCCGCCTCAAGCAGAATTTGAAAGCCGTTGCAGACGCCCATCACCATGACGCCCTTGTCGGCGGCGTCGGCCACTGCGCGCATCACCGGCATGCGCGCCGCAATCGCACCGCAACGCAGGTAGTCTCCGTATGAAAAGCCACCGGGAATGACGATAAGGTCGACGTCGGGGATTGTCGCGTCGGTTTCCCAGACGGTGACCGGCGGTTTGCCGGAGATTTTCGTCAATGCCGCGATCATGTCGCGGTCGCGATTGAGGCCGGGGAGCAGGACGACGGCTGATTTCATCTAGTGCAGTTCCACCGCGTAGTTCTCGATCACAGTGTTCGCGAGAAGCTTGTCGCACATGGCCTTCAGTTGATCTTCGGCGTTCGCGTTGTCCGTGCCGTCCAACTCGACATCGAACACCTTGCCCTGCCGGACCGAGCCGACGCCGCCGAAGCCGAGAGCGCCGAGCGCATGCTCGATCGCCTTGCCTTGCGGGTCGAGGACACCGTTCTTGAGGGTCACGGTAATGCGGGCTTTGATCACGCTGCGAAGATCCTGAGATGCTGGTCTAACGAAAACGGGCGGCAGCGCCGCCCGCAACGATTGGGTTTGATGTCAGTGTTTGGTGCCTTTCGGCTCCTCGTTGGAGGCGACAAGCACCGGCCCGGTTGGACGCGGCGGCTCGTTCTCGTTCATGATTCCCAGCCGGCGCGCGACCTCCTGATAGGCCTCGACGAGGCCGCCCATGTCACGGCGGAAGCGGTCCTTGTCCAGCTTGTCCTGGGTATTCACGTCCCACAGGCGGCAGCTGTCCGGAGAAATCTCGTCGGCGACGACGATGCGCATCATCTCGCCTTCGAACAGACGGCCGCATTCTATCTTGAAGTCGACAAGCTGAATGCCGACGCCCATAAACAGTCCGGAGAGGAAGTCGTTAACGCGGATGGCCAGTGCCATCACGTCGTCGATCTCTTGCGGGCTGGCCCAGCCGAAGGCGGTGATGTGCTCTTCAGAGACCATCGGATCGTCCAGCGCATCGGCCTTGTAATAGAACTCGATGATTGAGCGCGGCAGAACAGTGCCTTCCTCGATGCCGAGACGCTTAGCCAGGGAACCGGCGGCAATGTTGCGCACCACGACCTCAAGCGGAATGATCTCGACTTCCTTGATCAGCTGCTCGCGCATGTTGAGACGGCGGATGAAGTGGGTGGGAATGCCCATCCGGTTCAGATGATTGAAGATATGCTCCGAGATGCGGTTGTTGAGCACGCCCTTGCCGTCGACAACCTCGTGCTTCTTCTTGTTGAACGCGGTGGCGTCGTCCTTGAAGAATTGGATCAGGGTGCCAGGCTCGGGCCCTTCATACAGGATTTTGGCCTTGCCCTCATAAATGCGGCGGCGGGTCTTCATTTCGCTTTGTCTCTGGTTGGAAGGGAAGGCATCGTAAGAGCGGTCCCTCTGGGCCGGCGGCCCGAAAAGGCCGCTCAAGGCGGTCTCTATCGCAATACGCCTCGGCGCTCAATCGGCAAATCCGCACATCAACCGGTTTCGGGTGAGGTAAATGTTGCATTGCGGAATGGTTGACGCGAACTTGACCGCGGCGCGGCCTTTTGATTTGTGCATCACACGCTTAGATTCCGCTCGACACCAGAGCAACCGTCTCACGGAACCGCCCAGAGGAAACACCATGAACAGCATGAAAGATCGCGAAGAAGGCTTTGAGCGCAAATTCGTTTTTGACGAGGAGCTTCGTTTCAAGGCCAATGCCCGCCGCAACAAGGCGCTTGGATTGTGGGCAGCCGAGAAGCTGGGCAAGTCCGGCCCCGATGCCGACGCCTATGCAAAGGAAGTCGTTATGGCCGACATTGAGGAGGCTGGCGACCACGATGTTTTGCGGAAGGTCAAGAGAGACTTTGACGCCGCGGGCGTTGACCAGTCGGAACACCAAATTCGGCGCACGATGGAAGAGCTGATGATCAAGGCCATCGAAGACGTGAAAAACAGCTGATCCGCGGACTGGATTGATCTTCCGTTCGGCCTGCGGCGGTTTTTCTTTGCCTTTTCACTAGAAGTGACGAAAATCCCGCCAAACTCACCCTTGAGGAAGCCTGATGTCCCTTGCCGCCCGACTTGCCGCCGATGAGACCCTCATCACCTGCTGGTCGGGTGTGCCGGATGCCTTGACCGCGGAGATCATGGCTCGGCAGGGCTTTCATGTCGTGACGCTCGACATGCAGCATGGCGGTCACCATGAGGACAGCGTGCTGCGGTGTCTTGCGCCGATCCAGGCCGCTGGAAAGCCCTCCATCGTCCGCATTCCGGTGGGGCGGTGGGACGCAGCCAGCCGCGTGCTGGATTTCGGCGCGGACGCGGTGATCGCGCCGATGATCAATTCGGTGGAAGATGCGCGCGCCTTCGCCGCGGCCGTCAAATATCCGCCACTGGGCGAGCGGTCCTGGGGACCGACATTCGGGTTTCCGCGCCACGGCCAGGGCACCACGCAGCAATACCTTGAGCAGACCAATGCGCGGACCGTCTCGTTTGCGATGATCGAAACGCGCGCGGCGCTCGCCGCCCTCGATGACATTCTTGCTGTGCCGGGCATCGATGCGATCTTCCTCGGCCCGGCCGATTTCTCGATCGCCTGGACCCACGGCAAGACGGTCAACGCCACGCTGGAAGACATGATGGAAACGGTTGCGGATGTCGCCAGGCGGACGCGGGCGGCAGGCAAGCGCGCCGGCATCTACCTCGTCGATCCTGCCTTTGCCGGACGGTTTGTGAAAATGGGCTTCCAACTCCTTGCCACCGGCAATGAGGGCCAACTCATGACCGAAGGCTCGCAACCCTTGCTGCGTGCAATCAATGCCGGATTGAAGACCTAGCCGGCCTAGCTGGCATCGTCCGGCAGCTTAAGTTTCGAAAGAAACTGCGCGAATACCATCGACCCTTCAGGCCACGGCCCGAAGCCTGAATCGGCATTGATATGGCCGGCTTCGCCTGCATCGATGAAGAGCGATCCCCAGGCGGCGGCGATATCTTCCGCGACCTCGTAGGCACAGAAGGGATCGTTGCGGCTGGCGATGGCGACCGACGGAAAAGGCAGTGGGTCGCGGGGGTAGGGGCCGAAGGTCATCAGATGCTTTGGCCTGATGTCGGGATTGGCGACGTCGGGCAGGGCGACGAGAAACGCTCCCGCCACCGGTTTGCGGAACGCTGGGATTGCCTGAATAGCGGCTGCCACCCCCAGCGAATGCGCAACGAGAATGGCCGGCCTCTCCGCGGCGTTGACGGCTTCGGCGATACGTTCCACCCAGTCCTCCCGCACAGGCTTCGACCACTCCGCCTGCTCAACCCGGCGCGCGGTCGACAGCTTCTCCTGCCAGCGCGTTTGCCAGTGTTCGGGGCCGGAGTTGGTATATCCGGGGATGATGAGAATTTCGACGTCCTTGACCTTCATGGCGGCGGATGTAGCCTCCATGGCGCGACGCTTCAAGTCGCTAGGGCAGGTGGTCGCACCGCCATGTCAGCGTCGGCGTTTGGCTTGTGCGAAGGTTCGTGCATAAATTGTGAACAGGCTGTTCCCGCATCGCTCACTTGTGTGAACGATCGCGATATCCGATCTTGGCATAGGTCAGGGTATGGTGGGCGAATCGGCCCGTTAGATGACGCGGCGCGGTCTTCTCGCGGGTGCTAGTGTGATGGCTGCCTTTCCGCCTTCCGGAACAACGGAGATATCGATGAGCAATTTGCCCTTCGCCGCAAGCGCCCCCGTCAGCGTGTCGCGCGTCGGCCTGCGCGCCAAGGACGCGGATGCGCTCGCCGCCTACTATGCCCGGGTTGTCGGACTGCGCGAACTTGCCCGCGATGGCGGTACGATCACGCTCGGCGCCGGCAACCGTGCTTTGCTCGTGATAGAAAGCGATCCGACGCTGCGGGCGGATGACTCGCGCAGCGCGGGGCTGTTTCACACGGCATTCCTGTTGCCCCAGCGTGCGGATTTGGGCCGCTGGATAAACCACGCTGTGGAGAAGCAGATCCAGATTGAGGGTGCCTCCGACCATTTGGTCTCCGAAGCCCTCTATCTCACCGACCCCGAGGGTAACGGCATCGAGATCTATGCGGACCGATCCCCGGAGTCCTGGAAATGGGATGGGAAATCCGTCGAGATGGCGACTCAGCGCATGGATATTCCAGGCGTCCGAGGTTCGGTGCCGGCGGGTGATGCCGGCTGGAAGGGCATACCGGACAACAGCATCGTCGGGCATGTGCATCTCAGGGTGGGCGATCGGGATGTCGCCGAGGCATGGTGGAACTCAGAGATGGGGTTTGACACCGTGACCAGATACGGCCGCGACGCGGTATTCCTGTCGACCGGCGGCTACCACCATCACATTGGCGCCAATACGTGGCACAGCCGCGGGGCCGGGCCGCGTGAGGCCGACCGCACGGGTTTGAGCTGGGTGGAAATGGTAGACAAATGCGCTACGGCTGCCTCGGAAAAGACCGACCCCTGGGGCAGTACGATCAGAACCATCGCTGGATAGGGTTGCGATTGGGCGATGGGAGCAGCCGGCAAGGCCGGTGGCCAGCCGCATTTCAAGCACAATGAAGGCGCGTGGCGCGGCGGCATTCCCTTTCTAGAAAAACGATCGGCCCGCCACGAGGGCGGGCCGAATTGCTATACAAAGTTTCTATTATTGCGCGGGGGCCGCCGGTGCAGGCGCCGCCGGAGCCGCTGGTGCGGGAGCAGCAGGTGCAGCCGGTGCCGATTCCGCCGGGGCGGGCGCAGGTGTTGCGGGTGCAGCCGGAGCAGGTGCGGCCGGAGCAGCCGGCGTCTCGACGTTGACATTGGTGTCGCCACCAGACCCACCGCCGCGGTTCATGTAGAAATAGCCGGCGACTGCGATCACGATGACTATGATGACTGCGGCAATCCAGCCGCTGCTTCCGCCGCCACGGCCACCATTGACCACTACTGTTTCGCGTTCACGATTCGTCATATTTTCCCTCTTCGGTGTTCGATTGGCCCGCCGGGTCCGAGGCTCAAACGCACGTCGGGCGGGATCGTTCCCGAATGCTGAAACCGTAGGTGGGTCGTTCGGGCTGGTGGCCAGGGGAACATAGCCCTCACACGGGCTTACGCGGCGCGGAGGACTTTCCACGCCGCCAGCTTGCGAAGATGCCCGGCTGGGCAGCCAAACCCATCGCGCACTCGGTCAGATTCCAGCTTTCTCAAGCAAGCGGCCAAGCAGCAGCAGACCTTGCGGCCACATGCCTAGCCGCGCTTCATTGCCCATGTGGCCTAGTTCGCCGGCATCGGCGAAATCGGCGCCCCAGGCTTGCGCACACTCCATGGCGCGCTCCCAACTCACACGTGGATCGTTGCGGCTGGCGACCAGCTGGGCAGGGAACGGCAATTTGGTCATTGGCATCGGCGCGAAGGGACGCACCGAGTCAAACGATGGATCGGGGTCTTCGACATTGGTCGCCGAGACCAGGAAAGCCGCCGCGACTTTCCGGTGCTGAGCCGCCGAAGCGCCCGCCGCCCACTTCACCGTGGTCGCAACAGCCAGCGAATGCGCAAGGATGACGATGCTGCGCGGCGCGGCGTCGATCGCGGTGTGGAGGCGGCCGATCCAGTCGGCCGGGTCGGGCTTATGCCAATCCTTCTGCAGCACGCGGCTGGAATTCGGCAAGGCGCAGCACCAGTGCGACATCCAGTGATCGGCGTTCGAGTTGCCGCGGCCTGGCAGCGCCAGGAAATCGAAGGCCGCAGGCGGACTGGCCGAAAGCACAAAGGTCACTCTCCAAACACCCGCTTGAAGATGGTGTCGACATGTTTGGTGTGATAGCCGAGATCGAACTTCTCGCGGATATCGGCTTCTGAAAGAGCTTCCAGCACTTCGCTGTCGCCGAGCAATTCTTCAAGGAAGTCAGCACCTTGTTCCCACACTTTCATGGCGTTTCTCTGGACCAGGCGATACGCGTCCTCGCGCGACACGCCGGCCTGGGTCAACGCGAGCAGGACGCGTTGCGAATGGATGAGGCCCCTGAATTTATTGAGGTTCTTGTCCATATTGCCGGGATAGACGACCAGTTTTTCGATGACGCCGGTCAGGCGGACGAGCGCAAAGTCGAGCGTGATGGTCGCATCAGGCCCAATCATGCGTTCGACAGACGAGTGCGAGATGTCGCGTTCGTGCCAGAGAGCGACATTCTCCATGGCAGGCAGGGCGTAGGAGCGCACCATCCGCGCCAACCCTGTCAGGTTTTCCGTCAGCACCGGGTTGCGCTTGTGCGGCATCGCCGACGACCCCTTCTGTCCGGGCGAGAAATACTCTTCCGCCTCCAGGACCTCGGTGCGCTGGAGATGGCGGATCTCGATCGCCAGCCGCTCGATCGACGAGGCGATGACGCCGAGCGTGGCAAAGAACATGGCGTGGCGGTCGCGGGGGATGACCTGCGTGGAAACCGGTTCCGGCCTCAGCCCCAGTTTGGCCGCAACATGCTCTTCCACATAGGGGTCGATATTGGCGAAGGTGCCGATTGCGCCGGAGATCGCGCAGGTGGCGATTTCCTCGCGGGCACTGACCAGCCGTGCGCGGCAGCGGTCGAATTCGGCATAGGCAAAGGCGAGCTTGACGCCGAAGGTGGTGGGTTCGGCATGAATGCCGTGGCTGCGGCCAATCGTGACCGTGTCCTTGTGTTCGGTCGCGCGCTTCTTGAGGGCCGCCAGCAGCCCGTCGAGGCCTGCGAGCAGGATGTCGGATGCGCGTGCGAGCTGGACGCTGAAACACGTATCCAGCACATCGGAGGAGGTCATGCCCTGGTGAATGAAGCGGGCGTCTGGGCCAACGAATTCGGCCAGATGCGTCAGGAATGCGATGACGTCATGCTTGGAGACCCGCTCGATCTCATCGATCCTGGCGACGTCGAACTTGGCCGCGCCACCTTTTTCCCAGATCGTAGCCGCCGCTTGCTTCGGGATGACGCCAAGTTCGGCAAGCGCGTCGCAGGCATGCGCCTCTATCTCGAACCAGATGCGAAAGCGGGTTTCCGGCGACCAGATGGCGACCATTTCGGGTCGCGAATAGCGGGGGATCATGCTTGCCTCTTCGCTTAAAGGCGCCTCCTAGCAGAGCCGTGGGGCATGCTCAATCGCGCAGGCGCGCAAACCACAGACTGGCGGCGAGAAGGGCGGCAAAACCAACCGGGAAAAACAGCCGCAGCCCAACAGCGCCAAACTGATACAGTGCTGCCGCGATTGTGAATACGATCTGATGTATCAGGACGGAGAGTTCGTCGCCCTGCCATTCCGAATACATGCAATAGGCCAGGGCATAGATCAGCGACGTCACGCCGACCGTGGCGATGGTAAAGCCCAGAAGGCCTGCTGCAAAGCGCGTTTCGGGTCGCCCTTCTGGGGCCAGTAGCCGGGCGATAAAAAGACCGACTGGGAATGCGCAGAAGGCGCCCAGCCCGTAAAGCGTGACGAGATAGCGCAGGCGTGCCGTGGTCTGCCACTCCAGCATCCACAAACCCAGCCAGGCGCTGGCCGCCATGGCGATGGCCCAGAGGGCCGCCCCCACGAGTGCAGGCTTGAGCGGGGGCAGTGCGCTGCGCAGCCTGCCGCCGCTCCGGCCCGAACGCGCGTTTCGCTGGGCGTTCACAGCCTGCCCGTTACCGCGATCCAGCGATGATCCGGACCTTCGAAGCCGACGCTTCTAACCGTGATCAGAACGGCGAAGGCCGGTGCTTTGCCTTCCGGGTAATAGGTCTGTACCCCGCCCAGCCGGTAGCCTTGCGGGCAATTGCGGCTGGTCGGAATCGATTGGTCGTCCTGCAGTGTCTTCGAGGCGCCGGCGGGATGCGTCATGATCAGCCGGAAGCCCTTCATCTCCCCCATTCCCTGGCAATTGGCCGGTCCAGGAAGTGTCGTTTCCTCCAGCTTGAAAGCGAGCGGACCGTCGATCGGAGGGAAAACCGGCCGCGGGTTCACAAGGAAGTTGAACGGATCTGCCGATTCCTCGGTCACGGCGTTGAAAGCAGCGGTGAAGCCCTTGGTCAGGAACCGATCGGCCATTACGGAGTGGGCTTTTGACGCCGCTTCTTCGCGCGCCTGCTGAAGATTGGCCTTCTCATCGTCCAGCCGCACACGCACCGGTGTTCCGGGGAGGAATTTGTCGCTTGCGGTATCGATGTAGAAGCGGTTGGCGTAGGGAAAGCCGGAGCCGTCCTGGACGCCATATTCCTCGAAGGCGAAGATTGAACCATCAGCGCTGAAGCCGAGGACGTTGATCTCGGCGGTGTCGCCAGCGAGTGCCGGTGAGCAGGCCCAGAGGGTCAAAGCTATCAAGGTGGCCAGCGGCGCGTTGGTCATGGGCTTGGCTCCGTACCTTTCGCCATATGCAGTGGCGTAGCGCCTCTCTATCGAAAAGCAAACCTGACGTGCCGAGATCTATCTGTGGCGCATCGACCAGGTGGGAAAAAGGTCACCAACCGACGGTTGGGCTGCGTGGACGCCGCGCGAGATGGCCCGCGTCATCGTCGCTGCGGCTGCGGCGTAGAGGTCGATCGATTCTTCAAAGGATGGGGTGACGCCGCTGGCGCCGGTGGCCGCTGCGAAGACGAGGTCGCCATCGGCCGGCGTATGCGACGGCCAAATCGCGCGCGCGAAACCGTCATGCGCCGCAATCGCCAGGCGTTTCGCCGCCGCCTTGGTCAACACCGCGTCGGTGGCGATCACGCCGATGGTCGTGTTGGCGCCGGAGGTGGCGTCGCGGAATTTCAGGCGAACCTTGACGGCGTCGGCAGGCCGTTTCGATGGCATCCCCCGGCCGCCGAACTCGTTGCCGATCTCGAACGGCGCGGCCCAGAAATGCAGCGTTTCTCCCATAGTCACCGACCCGACCGCGTTCACCGCCACAAGCGCGCCGACGGTTACGCCATTGGCGAGCATGGTCGAAGCGGAGCCCAGTCCGCCTTTCAGGCCGGCGGTCAGGGCGCCTGTTCCCACTCCGGCGGTGCCCAGCCTGAAATCCGAGGCTGCTGCCTGCACCGCCGCGTAGCCCAGTCCGTAGTACGGGGAATCGCGCCCCCAATCCTTATCGCCGCCATTTGTCAGGTCGAACAGGATCGCGCCGGGCACGATCGGCACCCGCATTCCGCGCACATCGAAGCCGACGCCGCGCTGGCGCAACGCCGCGCGGACCCCCGACGCTGCGTCGAGGCCGAAGGCCGAGCCGCCGGAGAGGACGAAGGCATGCACCTGCTCGACACTGTTGTGCGGCTCCAGCAAATCCGTCTCGGTTGTGCCGGGCGAACCGCCCAGAACTTGCACGCTGGCCACTGCAGGCGGATCGCACAGCACGACCGTCGTTCCCGACTTCAGGCCGGTGTCCTCGGCATTTCCGACCGTCAGGCCGGCGACATCCGAAATCAGATTGCGAGGACCGGTCCTGAAGCTCATTCGGCACCCAGGGGGACGAACCGTGTTCCGTCATACTGATAGGCACGGTAAAGGCTGCCCGTCAGGTCGCCATTGGCGTCGAAGCGCAGAGGGCCAATCGCGGTCTTGAACTCGTCTTCATCCAGATGCGCGAACAGGCCGATGCCGGTGGTGCCGCCAGCCGTTGCGGCCACGGCAATCTCGACGGCCGCATAAGAGGGCAGGACATAGCCCTCGGCCATCACCTTGCTCGCACCGAAGGCTGAGACGACATCCGGATCGGCGGTTTCATACCATTCGGGCAGGCCGATCATGATCGTGCCCGGCGCGAGCGGTATGCCAGCCGAGGAGCCCCGCAATGCCTCGGCGCCGGCAAAGGTGATGCCTGCGCCGAGTTCCGCGCTGTCGCGCGCCATGATGGCGATGTCGTCGCGGTCGCCGCCCACGAACACCTGGGTCGCGCCAGCTCGGCGAAGCCGCCCGACCAGACCGATCTGGTTGTCCAGTTGGGGGCGGTAGACATCCAGGAATACCGGTTTCAATTGCTGCTGCTCGGCCGCCGCTCGCAGCGATTCCGCAAGCTCGCGCCCATAAATCGTGCCGTCGTCGACGATGGCGAAGGGTTTGTCGCGCCAAAGCTCGGGAAGGATGCGCGAAACCGCCGCCGCTTCCGCGTCGGCGCGCGGGGCCAGCCGATAGACCGGCCAGCCCGTTTTCTGGCGCTTGTCGGTCAGGCTGTTTGTGCGCACGCCCACGGTAATGACCGGAATGCCGGCTTGCTTGAGCGCGGGCAGGGCAGCTTCGAGCGCCTCGCCGCAGAGAAAGCCGACCGCCAGGGCGACCTTTCTGTTGACGAATTCCTGAGCCGCCTTGGCGCCGCCTGCCGCGGAGCATTCGTCATCGATCATGGCAAGTTCTGCGCCGGTTTTCTCGGCTGCGAGCGTTGCGCCGTCGCGCACCTGCGTTCCGAGCAGAGCAGAGGGTCCGGACAGTGGCGCCGCGACGCCCAGGAGGGGTTCAGCCGAAAGCTCCGGGCTAAACAGCGCCGTTGCAGCGAAAATCAGCGCCGGGAGCGCGGTAAGTCGCATCGAGGGGTTGGCCGTCCGCCGCTGGAGAATAGGAAGGCAGCTTAGTAGCGCCGGTCGCGTGCCGGCGCAACACAAGGCGGCCAAAGCCTTGCTTGTGAGGCACGGGATACGGCCATATATGTCGGACGATACTCCCGGGAATGGCGATTGTGCTGAAGAAATACGAGATTGGCCCGCAGACCTACCGCGACGCGATGGCGCACTTCGCCGGGGCTGTGCATGTGATCACCACCGACGGACCGGGCGGCTTGCGCGGCACGACCGTTATCGCGGCTTGCTCGGTGTCGGATTCGCCGCCAACGGTGCTGGCGTGCCTCAATCGCGAAAACCTCAACAACCAGGCATTCGTCGCCAATGGCAGGTTCGCGCTCAATACGCTGGCGGCGAGACACGAGCCGCTCTCGGTGGCGTTTTCGGGCGTAACCGGACTGACGCCGGCTGAGCGCTTTGCCATGGCCGAATGGGATACGATCGCAACCGGCGCACCGACGCTCGTCGGCGCGGTTGCGGTGTTCGACTGCGAATTGGTCGACACGAAGGATCTCGCCACGCACCGTGTGCTTTTTGGCAAGGTGACAGGGTTGCGCGTTGGCGATAATTTGCGGCCGCTGATCTATCACGACCGCGGCTATCACGTTCTCTAACCGCCGCCCGCCGGCGATGAAAGATACCGCATGACCGATCTAGTCCCACGCCCCGCGCCGGAGAGCATCGACGAGACGCTGACGATGCTGTCCGGCGCCGACTATGTCGCCGACAGATCGCTGGCGACGGTGCTCTATCTCAGCCTGAAGATGAAGCGGCCGCTGTTCCTTGAGGGGGAGGCGGGTGTCGGCAAGACCGAAATCGCCAAAGTTCTGGCGTCCGCGCTGGGCCGGCGGCTGATCCGCTTGCAGTGCTATGAAGGGCTCGACGTTTCCTCGGCGGTCTACGAATGGAACTATGCTGCCCAGATGATCGAGATCCGCATGGAGGAAGCCTCCGGCGCAGTCGACCGCAGCGACATGGAGAAAAACGTCTTCTCCGAGAAATATTTGATCCGTCGGCCTGTGCTGGACGCGCTCACCGGCACGGCAGGCGCTGCGCCAATCTTTCTGATCGACGAGCTCGACAGAACCGACGAAGCATTCGAGGCTTTCCTGCTGGAGATCCTCTCCGACTTCCAGGTCACGGTCCCGGAACTCGGCACGATCAAGGCGGAAGAGCCGCCGATCGTCATCATCACCACGAACCGAACGCGGGAAATTCACGACGCTCTGAAGCGGCGCTGCCTGTATCATTGGGTCGACTATCCGAACGCGGAGCGCGAGCTTGAGATCGTGCGGCGCAAGGTGCCTAACGCGAACAAGCGGTTGTCGGCAGAGGTGGTGCGCTTCATCCAGAAGCTGCGGGAGCTCGAGCTGTTCAAGGTGCCGGGCGTCGCCGAGACGATAGACTGGGCGAGTGCGTTGACCGAGCTGGACAAGGTGGCGCTCGATCCCGAAACGGTGTCGGACACGATCGGCGTGCTGCTGAAATATCAGGACGATATCGCCCGCATCGAGCAGGGCGAGGGGCGTCGTATCCTCAAAGAGGTGAAGGCGGAACTCGCCACCGCTGCGGAGTAGGCGGGATGTCGCCGCTTCCGCCCAGCCAATCGCCTGACGGTCGCATCGCCGACAACATCGTCTATTTCGCGCGGGCACTCCGGAAGGCGGGCATGCGGGTTGGTCCCGCCTCGGTGAAGGATGCCATCGAGGCGGTGCTGACGGCGGGCATCGGCGGCCGTGACGATTTCTACTGGGTGCTGCATTCGGTGCTGGTCACGCGCCATGAGGATCATGTCGTCTTCGACGAGGCGTTTCGGCTGTTCTGGAAATCGCGCGAGCTGATCGAGAAGATGATCGCCATGTTCTCGCCGGTCGCGCCCGACCATCGCGAAAAGCAGAAGCCGCGCGCGGCGGAAAGCCGTGTCAGCCAGGCGATGTTCGAAGGACACTCCAAGAACCAGCCGCCGAACGAGATCCCCGAAATCGAGGTCGATGCGCGTTTCAATGTGTCCGGCAACGAACTGCTGCGGCAGAAGGACTTCGCCCAGATGAGCGCCGCGGAGATCGGCCAGGCCAAGCGAGCAATCGCCGCACTGCAATTGCCGTTCGACACGGTTCGCACGCGCCGCTTTCGTGTCGACGCCGCAGGGCGCACCATCGATCCGCGCGCCATGATGCGTGCCGCCGCGCGCACCGGCGGCGAGTTGGTCCTGCCTCGCTTTAAGTCGCCGCGCGAGGTTCACCCGCCGCTTGTCGTGCTGGCGGATATTTCCGGCTCGATGAGCCAATATACGCGCATCTTCCTGCATTTTCTGCATGCGCTCACCGAAAAACGGCGGCGCGTGCATACCTTCGTCTTCGGCACGCGGCTGACCAATTTGACGCGGCAGATGCGGCATCGCGACCCCGACCAGGCGCTGGCCGATGCCTCGCAGGCGGTTCAGGATTGGTCCGGTGGTACGCGCATTGGCGATACGCTGCACGAGTTCAATCGCCTTTGGTCACGCCGGGTGTTGGGGCAGGGCGCGATTGTCCTTTTGATCACCGATGGGCTGGAACGCGACGATGTGGCCGGTCTGTCGGAGGAGGTGGAGCGCCTGCACAAAAGCTGCCGGAGGCTGATTTGGCTCAATCCGCTGCTGCGGTTCGACGGGTTTGAGGCGAAGGCGCGTGGAGTGAAGGCGATGCTGCCGCATGTCGACGAGTTCCGCGCTGTTCACAATCTGTCGGCCTTGTCGGACCTGGTCGCTTCATTGGACAAGAGTTCGAGCCGCAATGCAGATCCGCGCCGATGGATGGATCTTGGCAGCCGGCGTGCGGCATGACCATATATTACGAAATGCGGCTGAATGCCGCCAAGATATAGTGCCCCGAGTTTGCTCTGGAAGACCGTGAGGTTGCGATGACCGACAGTGCCTCAACACTCGATGAAGCCCGCGACCCGCTCAGCATAGCCGAGGGTTGGATGCAGGAGGGGCGCGACGTGGCGCTTGCCACGGTCGTCGAAACATGGGGCTCGGCGCCACGGCCCGTCGGCAGCCATCTGGTCATCGACGCCGAGGGCAATTTTCATGGCTCCGTCTCCGGCGGCTGCGTCGAGGGCGCGGTCGTGGCCGAAGCAGTCGATGTCATCTCCGCGGGCAAACCGAAGATGCTGGAGTTTGGCGTCGCGGACGAGACGGCCTGGCAGGTCGGGCTCTCCTGCGGCGGCAGGATCAAAGTCTATGTCGAGCGGCTGGGCTGAGCGGCGATGGATCCCTTCGTTCTCAAAACGTTGAATGCCGAGCGCCGGTCGCGCCGTGCGGCGATTGTCGTCACGGACCTCGCAGACGGCCGCGACCGTGTCGTGCGGGAGGGTGATATGGTGGCCGGCGAACTGGGCGACGCGCTCGCCAAAGCCTTCCGAACCGGGAATTCCGGCACGGTCGCCGCCGCCGGGCGCGATTTTTTCCTCAATGTACACCTGCCGCAGCCGCGTCTGGTGATCATCGGCGCGGTGCATATCAGTCAGGCGCTGGCGCCTATGGCGAAGATAGCCGGCTTTCCGCTCGAGATTATCGATCCGCGAACAGCCTTTGCCACGCCGGACCGCTTTCCCGAGGTGCAACTCGACGCCGAATGGCCGGAGGATGTTCTGAAGCGCCGGCCGCTGGACAGCTACAGTGCGCTTGCCGCTGTGACGCACGATCCTAAGATCGACGACTACGCTTTGAAGGCCGCGCTTGAAGCGGGCTGCTTCTATGTCGGCGCGCTGGGAAGCCGCAAGACGCACGCCAAGCGCGTCGAACGGCTCCAGGCGCTCGGCGTAGGTGAAGCGCAGATCGCCGGCATCCATTCGCCAATCGGCCTGAACATCGGCGCAGCGAGCCCCGCAGAGATCGCGGTCGCCGTGCTGGGCGAAGTCATCCAGGCGTTTCGTTCCCGCGGATTGACGCAAGCGGCAAAGGCGGCAGCGTGAAATTCGGACCCGTTCCGCTTGACAAGGCTGTCGGCGCCATCCTCGCCCATTCTGTGAACCTGAATGGCAAACGGCTTCGCAAGGCGCAGGTGCTCGCCGCCGAAGACGTCGAGCTGCTGCGCCAGGCTGGTGTCCAGGAGGTGACCGCCGCCGTCATCGAGGCTGACGATTTGGATGAGAACGCGGCCGCGGAGCAGATCGTCCGGGCAATGCGCTTTTCCAGCATCGAGGCGAAGCCGGCGGCGACGGGCCGCGTCAATCTGCATGCGCGTGCAGCGGGCATCCTGACTGTCGATGCCGGTTTGATCGACGCGGTGAATGCCGTGGACGCTGCAATCACCATTGCCACGCTGGCGCAGAATGCACCGGTCGAGGCAGGTCAGATGGTGGCGACGGTCAAGATCATCCCCTATGCGGTCGCAGCCGTGAAGGTCGACCGGGTTACCTCGCTTGTACGCCACTCCGAAATATTCCGGGTGAATGCCTTCAGGGCGTCAAATGTCGCGATGATCCAGACCACGCTCTCCAGCGTCAAGGCAAGTGTGCTCGACAAAACCGCGCGTATTACCGAAGCGCGCCTCGCGCGCTCGGGGAGCCGCCTTGTGACGGAGGAGCGCGTCCCGCACGACACGCATGCGGTCGCTTCCGCCGCCAACAAACTTGCGAAAACGCACGATCTGGTGGTGATTTTCGGTGCGTCTGCGGTGAGCGACTTCGACGACGTGATCCCGGCCGCCATTCGCGCAGCGGGCGGGGCAGTCATCCGCACCGGCATGCCGGTCGATCCCGGCAATCTGCTGGTGCTGGGCGAGCTTGCCGGAAAGCCGGTCATCGGCGCGCCGGGTTGTGCGCGCAGCCCCAAGGAAAATGGCTTCGACTGGGTGTTGGATCGCACATTGGCCGGCATGAAGGTGACCGACCGCGACATTGCCGGCATGGGCGTCGGTGGGCTGCTGATGGAGATTGCAACGCGGCCACAGCCCCGCGAGGCTGCGGAGAAGCCGCTGGATCCGACGGTATTCGCAGTCGTGCTCGCCGCCGGTCGGTCCAGCCGCATGGGCGGCCCGAACAAACTGATGGCCGACTTCGACGGCAAGCCGCTGTTGCGTCAAACTACGGAGCGGGTGCTGGCCAGTGTCGCCGACGGACTGGTTGTCGTCACGGGTCACCAGGCCGAACGTGCTCGTGACGCCATTGCCGACCTCAAGGTGGCGACGGTCGACAATACGGACTTCGCGTCCGGATTGGCGTCGTCGCTGAAATCGGGCGTTGCATCGCTGCCGGATGATGCGGCAGGCGCACTGATCGTTCTGGGCGACATGCCCGGCGTTACCAGCACCGATTTGGACCGCCTGATCGCAGCCTTCCGCAGGGAGGGCGGTGTGAGGATTGTGCGTGCCGTGCACAACGGAAAACGCGGCAATCCCGTAATCTTGCCGCGAAGGCTGTTTGCGGATGTCGCCGCACTTCAAGGCGACACCGGCGCGCGCCACATCGTGGAAAGCGACGCCACCGAGGCGATTGATGTGGAACTGGGTGAAGCCGCCTCTCTGGACGTGGATACGCCGGAGGCGATGGCCAGCGCAGGAGGCGTGTTGCGCGGGTAGGGCTTGCCTCCGGGTTGACAAGGGGCAGAGCCGAAGGCAGCTACGGATTGATGATTTTCCCCGCTTACCTGTCTGCGCTCAATCCAACCCTCCGGGCCTGGCTCCGGTCTACGGCGGTCGCGTTGTTCTGCGTTTCGCCCTTTCTGCCTGTCGGTCCCTCTGCCGCGCAAACGCTTTCGCCCTTTAAGGACGAACTCTTCGCCTATCCGGCGATCCTGTCGGAAAAGGACGGCGGGGCGTATCGCGTCGTCGACTACCGTGAAATGCGAGACGTGAACGAGCGCGACGACGTGCCGGAACGGCAGGTGAAGAAGCAGTACATCTCGCTCGGTGTGCGCAGCCAGCAAAAGGACCTCAAGCTGCAGACGGCTGCCGGCGCACTGCGCTTCGTCGCGGTCGGCAAGCAGCAGGGCGCGTCGATGATCGTGCTCTATTTGCACGGCCAGGGTGGCAGTCGGACGCAAGGCGTGAACGACAACACCTTCGGCGGCAATTTCAACAGGGTGAAGAACCTCGTCGCCCAGGCTGGCGGGCTGTATCTGTCGCCCGATTTCTCCACCTTTGGCGACAAGGGCGCGGCGGAAGTTTCGGCGCTGATCGCCAACTATGCGGAGAAATCACCAGGCGCGGCGGTCATCGTCGCCTGCGGTTCTATGGGGGGAGCGCTGTGCTGGAAGCTTGCGGCTGATGAGACAATCGCAAAGAGGCTCGGCGGATTGCTGCTGCTTGGCTCCCTTTGGGATGACGGCTTCCTGTCGAGTGCCGCGTATCGGGCGAAGGTTCCGGTCTTCTTCGGTCATGGCAGTCGCGACACGGTGTTTCCCGTCGGGAAGCAGGAGGCGTTCTATCGGAAATTGCGCGGGAAATCAGCGAATTACCCGACGCGCTTCGTGCGGTTTGAAAGCGGGACGCATGGCACGCCGATCCGCATGGCTGACTGGCGTGAAGTGCTGAACTGGATGCTCTCGCAATAGTCCGACGCGTACTGGCGCGGCAAAAAAATCGCGCTGACTGAGGCTGCGTGGTGGCGCTTTGCGAGGAAGCCGCTATTGTGCCGATCCTCCCGCCAATCACAAATCCCCGCGTCAACCACCTGTCGTTTCAACGGAGTTCCGGTATGGAAAAGCGCCGCCTCGGCCGCACCGACCTTGATGTGTCGAAAATCTGCCTCGGCACCATGACATTCGGCCAGCAGAATACCGAAGCGGAGGGCCACCAGCAGTTGGACCGCGCTATCGAACGCGGCGTCAATTTCCTGGACACTGCCGAACTCTATCCGATTCCGCCGAAAGCCGAGACGCAGGGGCGCACCGAAAGCTATCTCGGAAACTGGATGAAGGCGCGCGGCAACCGCGACCGGCTGATCGTCGCCACCAAAGTTGTCGGTCGCACCGCCAATGAATGGTTCCGTGGCGACCGCCCGTCTCGACTGGTTCGCACCGACATTTTCGACGCGATCGACAAATCCCTGGCCAAGTTGCAGACCGACTATGTCGATCTCTATCAAATCCATTTCCCGGAACGGCAGGTGCCCTGGGGCGCGAACCCTACCCGCGCGAAGGGCTGGCCCGCGCCGCGCGACGCCGACGAAACGCCGATAGCTGAAACGCTTTCCGTGTTCGACGAACTGGTGAAGGCCGGCAAGATTCGCCATTTCGGCCTGTCCAACGAGAGTTCCTGGGGCGTCATGCGCTACCTCGCCGAGAGCGACAAGGGAGCCGGCCCGCGCGCCGCATCGCTGCAAAACGCCTACAATCTGGTCAACCGCACCTTCGAAGTGAACCTCGCGGAAGTTTGTGATCGCGAAGGCGTCAGCCTGCTGGCCTATTCGCCGTTGGCGCAAGGGTATCTGACCGGCAAATACGACCACGGCGCGCGTCCGGAGGGATCGCGCTCGCAGCTCTTCAACCGCGGCCAACGCTACGAAACACCGCACGCCGCCGAGGTTCAGCTCGAGTATAATGATTTGGCGCGGCGGCTTGGCCTCGATCCGGCGCTGTTTGCAGGGGCCTATGTGGTCAGCCGCCCCTTCGTCACCGCCAGCATCATCGGGGCGACGTCCCTGCAGCAATTGGATGTCGCGCTCGACGCGGCCGACCTGTCCTGGACCTCAGAGATGCAGGATGGCGTGGACGCCATCCATCAGAGATGCGGTAATCCCTGCCCCTGAATCGGGTACGAGACGGGGCGCGAAATTCTCCGGCAAAAGGCCGTAGGTCGCCAGCACCTGATAGACGACCATCAGTGCGAGGATCACGCAGACCCAGACCGCGCCCAGGCGAAACATCTGGCCGGTCGGCAAGCTTCGCCGAAACAGCGCCGCGCCGATCACCAGGCCGAAGGCTCCAAGATAAATGAAGCTGGCGAAGTCGTTGTTTTCAATGCCGAAACTCTGGCCGGAATCGTTGTTGAACATCAGGACGACTGCCCCGACGCCGATGATAGCGAGCAGGATCCAGAGGAGGCGATCGCGGTCCATCACACCGCCTCGCGGCGCTCGCGCGCCAGCCGCGCCCGTCGGGTCTCGCGTCGAGGCTTGCGCTCGACGGCCGCCAATCGCTCGGGCAATTGCGCCATCACGTCGCGCCTTTGATTGGGTGTCATGTCCATCCAAGCCGCAATTTCGTCGCGCGTTCGCCCGCAGCCAAAGCAATGGCCGGTGACGAGGTCAATCGAGCAGACCAGGATGCATGGGGATTCGATGGCAGACATTCTTGCTTTCCCTCGCCCTGAAATGGATCACCTTTCCCCAGGATGCAAGTCGATGCCGGTAGAGATGTCGCTTAACCGGTGGCACAAACACCGCCGAACGGAAGAGCAGATGCCGCGTTCTGCAAAATGAAATCGACGTGACGACCGGCAGTGGAGAGCCGAATGCCCGAAAGCAAACCCTTCGAAGATATGCGGGACCTGATCGCGACATTACCCGAGGGGGATGACGCCGCCGCCTTGCGGACGAGCGAGCAGACCGAGCGGGAGAGCGCCTTCGGCGGCGCGGGGCAGTTGCGGGAGATCGCCGCCTGGCTTTCGCGCTGGTCGCGCAAGTCGCCGCCGCGTGTCGACCGGCCGATGCTTGCGCTTTTCGCCGGTGCTCACGGGGTCAGCCGGCATGGCGTCTCGGCCGACACCGACGCGGTTGTGGCGCGCGAGGTTGCGGCGATATCCTCGGGGCAGGGGTTGCTGTCACGCCTCTGCGCCCAAGCCAATGTCGGCTTGAAGGTTCTTGATTTGGCTCTCGATCTCCCCACCGGTGACATCTCGGTTGAACCGGCCCTCGACGAGCGCGCCTGCGCGGCAACTATGGCCTTCGGCATGGAGGCGGTGGCGGGTGGCCATGATCTGCTTTGCCTCTCGGCGCTGGGAGCCGCCGGGGATACGGCCGCCCGCAGCCTGTTTGCGGCTTTGCATGGGGGCGCGGGTTCCGATTGGTCGGATGGGGCGTTGGCCAGCCATTTTCGCATGCGCCAGGCTGCTGTAATCGATGCGGCTCTGTCTGCCCATCGCGTGGCGCTGGCGGACCCGTTTGAACTGCTGCGGCGGCTGGGCGGCCGCGAGATCGCAGCGATATGCGGCGCCATCCTTGCCGCGCGTATCGAGCGGGTGCCGATAGTCCTCGATGGCCTGCCGGCGCTCGCCGCCGCGCATGTGCTGGGCGCGGCTAACACGGATGCTGTGTCGCATTGCCTGCTGGCGGTCCTGCCTGACGAAGACGCTTTGTCGGAAGCTGCGAGCCTCAATGGGCTTGAATCGGTGCTTGGCCGGCGTCAGGCCGCATTTCCCGGCGTCAATGGACTTCTGGCGATGGGGTGCGCTCGCGCCTCTACGGCGGTTGTTTCGGCCTAGCTGGCCTTTGCGTGAAGTTCGATCCGGTCGTTCTTAACCACGACCGGCGTGGGCTCCATGACCCGCGATGCCGGGAAAATGGCGATCACTTCGGTTCCCTCGCGCAATTTCGACGTCAGTTCGAACTGGCCGCCATGCATCGAGATCAGCCCTTGGACGATGGGCAGGCCGAGGCCGGTGCCTTGCTCGGCGCTCTTGATCGCGATCGAGCCTTGGCCGAATGCCGATAGCACGACCGGGATCTCGTCAGCCGGAATACCCGGCCCATTGTCCTTGATGGCGATGTATTGACCGCCGCCAGCGGTCCAGCCAACGCGCACGCGCACTTCTCCGCCGGTCGGGGTAAACTTCAGCGCGTTTGCCATCAGGTTCAGCACGATCTGGCGCACCGCCCGCTCATCGGCAAGCAGGCGCGGCAGGCGCTGTTCGAACTGTTGGGTGATGCGGATATTCTTGCCGCGCGCCCGCAACTCGACCAGATGGCAGCATTCTTCCACGGTGTCGAGCAGGCTGATCGGTTCCTCGTTAAGCTGGTAGCGGCCCGCCTCTATGCGAGACAGGTCGAGGATTTCGTTGATCAGGTCGAGCAGATGCTTGCCCGAACCATGAATGTCCTGTGCGTATTCGCGATAAATGCTGCTGGACATCGGGCCCAGAACTTCATTGGCCATCACCTCGGAAAAACCGAGGATCGCATTGAGCGGCGTGCGCAATTCGTGGCTCATCGAGGCGAGAAAGCGCGACTTGGCAAGGTTCGCTTCCTCCGCCCGCCGGCGGGCTTCATCCGACATGGATTTCGCGGTCTCGAGTTCGGCGATCAATCCATCCTTCTCGCTGCGGAACAATATCACCAGCAAGGTCGAGCGGTTCATGCGGCTTGCGATGTAGACGAAGAAGGCCAGCGAGATGGTAATCAGCAATCCCATCACCACTTCGAGCGGCGCTGCGTTGACCCCGATGGAAATCAGATAGGCGAGCGCGGCGCCAGCAAAGGTCAGAAGCAATGCGCCGGGAAGATGCGACGTGATGACGGCGGTGGCGGCCATCGCGATCAGCAGCACCACCGCCTTGATGATGGCGTATTCCGCAATGGCGCAGGCATCGCAGCCGATATACGCGAAATATATCCAGGCAAGCCCGGTCGCGGCGTGACCGATCAGCAGGTTGCGGCGTGCGGTCGCTGTCCTCAGTTCCAGGATATTCGATCGCTCCACCAGCTTGGCGTAGACGGCGAGGCCGGTGTAGGCGGCAAGCGTGGCGGCGCACCAGATGATGACCGGCAGGCCCATCCCGACAAAGGCGCTGATACAGGTCGCGCTGAGCACAAGCAGGCCGATCGGCAGAGTGCTGGCAACGATCGCATGGGCGTGGAGTATCAGGAGTTCCCGTTCGAAACCCGGGTTTCCCGCTGTCTGGGACAGCTTTTCGCGCGTCTGGCGCACGGTTCGCGCAACGCCACGGTCGAGATGCGCCTTGCGGCGATCGACGATGAATTTGTCGGTCGTGGTGGACCTTCGTTGCGCCATCCGGAACTGCGTACATTGCCGGTTCGATCTTCTTGGTTCACGCTAGCTCCCAATGATTAAGAGACTGTTTGCCATATGAGTCGCGCACCTTTCGCCGGCCAGCGGATGGAGCGTCGGCGGCCCTGGCCGCGCTGGCTCGACTACGCACTGACCATCGTCATTCTCGGCCTCCTGATGGTGGTTGCGTCGCGATTGGACCGCGTGGGCGAGCGAAGAGACGAGGGCAGGCCGACTGTCCACGACGGTGACACGCTGACCGTCAATGCCGTGCGCGTGCGGCTGCGAGGCATGGACGCGCCTGAGTACACGCAAAGCTGCGTGATAAACGGTCGGGGTTTTCCGTGCGGGCGGCGCTCGCGCGAGGCGCTGGCCGGATTGATCGCGGGGAAGCCAGTGACTTGCACCGGCTGGGAAAGAGACAAGTTCGACCGCCTGCTCGCCACGTGCAGCGTCGGGCAACCGCCGCTGGACCTGAACCGCGAAATGGTGCGCCAGGGCTGGGCGGTGGCATACGGTGACTATCGCGCCGAGCAGGAGAGCGCGCGCAACATGAAGCTGGGTATGTGGGCGGGCACGTTCGACAGCCCGAGCGACTGGCGCCGGCAGCATCAGCGCGACCATGTCCCGGAAGAGGAGCACGACATGCTGCCGACCGTGTTGAACTGGCTGCGCCAATTGTTTTGGCGTTGACGCCGGCCGTAAGTTTTAGTTCGCTCCGCGTGGAGGCCCGACATGAAGCTGTATGACGGCGGCAAGGCGCCAAACCCCCGCAGGGTGCGTATATTCCTGGCGGAGAAAGGCATCGAGGTGCCTTTGGTGCCGGTCGACATGGGTGCGTTGGCACACAAGGCGGAGACGGTGACCAGCCTGAACCCGCTGCAGCGGCTGCCCGTTCTCGAACTCGACGACGGTACGATTCTGACCGAATCCGTCGCAATCTGCAGGTATTTCGAGGAATTGCACCCGAGACCGGCTCTCTTTGGAGAAGGTCCGCTTGGGAAGGCGCTGGTCGAGATGTGGCACCGCCGCATTGAGCTCAACCTGTTCATGCCAGTCTCGCAGGCGTTTCGGCATGTCCATCCCGCCATGAAGGGCTGGGAGGAGCCGCAAATCGCCGAATGGGGCAAAGCCAACAAGCCGAAGGCGCTGACATTCTTGGAACTGTTCGACCGCGAGCTTGCCTCGCGCGAATTCGCTGCGGGCGATGCATTTTCGATCGCCGACATCCTCGGCATGATCGCGATCGATTTCATGAAGCCGGCGCGCATCGAGGTACCGGAGCGTCTGTCGAATGTGCGGCGCTGGCATGGGGCGTTGAAGGCGCGGCCAAGCGCCAACGCATGAGCGCGCGGGCGAATTTGGACGATCTGACAGCGCGGGTGCTGGCATGTCGCCTGTGCGTCGACAATCCGCTGGGCAAGCCGATGCCGCATGCGCCGCGTCCGGTTGCCTGGCCATCGACGACGGCGAAAATCCTGATCGCGGGGCAGGCGCCCGGCACGAAGGTGCATTCTTCCGGCCTTCCGTTCGACGACGCCTCCGGCGACAGGCTGCGCGACTGGCTGGGCGTTTCGCGGGCGGAATTCTACGATCGCTCGAAGCTGGCGATGCTGCCGATGGGGTTCTGCTTTCCCGGACAGGACGCCAAGGGAGGCGACTTGCCGCCACGCCGCGAATGCGCGCCCGCCTGGCGCGGCGCGTTTCTCGACGCAATGCCGCAGATCGAACTGGTTCTGGCCATCGGCCTTTACGCGCAGGCCTGGCATCTGGGCAGCCTGCGCGGTCCTTCGCTGACGGCGACTGTCGCCAACTGGCGAGCCGGCTATGGCGCTACCGGCAACCCGCACGTCCTGGCGCTGCCGCATCCCTCTTGGCGCAATTCCGGTTGGCTGAAGAAAAATCCGTGGTTTGCAGCCGACCTGCTGCCGTTTTTGCGGCGCGAGGTAGACCGCCTAATGGCGCGGTGACGCGCCGCGCCACAGATTTGGCGAGATTTCCGGGCCGTCTGTAGAATATCATTCCAATTGCCACGGCAATTTGCTATGTGGTCAGCGATTCCATTCCACGGGGGCCGACAATGGACCGTCTTGATCGCAAAATTCTTCGTCTTCTGCAGGAGGATGCCACACTGGCCGTCGCCGACGTGGCGAAGAAGGTCGGACTATCCACCACACCCTGCTGGCGGCGCATCCAGAAACTGGAGGAAGAGGGCGTCATCAAGCGGCGCGTCGCAATTCTCGATCCCGACCGGATCAATGCCCGCGTGACCGTTTTCGTGGCGATCCGCACCAATTCACACAGTCATGAATGGCTGCGCCGCTTCTCGGAAGTAATTCAGGAATTCCCGGAAGTGATTGAATTTTATCGCATGAGCGGCGACGTGGACTATCTGTTGCGGGTGGTGGTGCCGGACATCGGCGCCTATGACGCGTTCTACAAGCGCATGATCGCCAAGATCGAAATTCGCGACGTCTCCTCATCCTTCGCGATGGAGCAGATCAAATACACCACGCAATTGCCGCTCGATTACATGGTGCTGGACAAGGAGAGCGCCAGCGCCGCCTAGTCGGTAGGATCAAGCGGAGACGGTTCAGACCCGGCCATTGTCGCACCCAGAGGTGAACGGCGCACGATGCCATGGATCAAACCTTAGGTATATATCGCGGCGCAATATACAATCTCCGATACGTTGAGTTCGCGCTGAGGTTTTATCAAATGCGTCACACAACTCGGTTGTGACGCTGGATGACTGACGCCCGTACGCCGAACTCAAAAGATCGCGAACGCGGGAGAGAGTTGGCGCGACTCCGCAAGGATCGGCGTCTGACCCAGGCCGCCGTTGCGGAGCGCATCGGCGTCTCCACCCAGCAATATGGCAAGTACGAGCGTGGCGAAAACCGTTTGTCGGTCGATCGCTATGACGCGATTCTCAAATGCCTCGATGATTTGAAACCCGGACTGGCCACTGGCTTGGGCGAGAAGTCGCAGGCGAATTTCGACGCCCCGATTTCCAAATCGGCGCTGCAAAAGAGAGTGGACGAGATGCAGGCGGCGCTCAAACTTTTCCAACGCCATCTGGATCAGCTATAGCGCCGTTTAGCACGGCTACGGCGCAACTGTCGTCCTGCAACATCAGGATCGGGTTGGGTCAGCCGATCCATCTTTTCACCGCCAAAGGGGGAAGGCTGGACGAATAGCAGCATCGCCCAGCCCTCCAAATTTCCCGGTCAGTAATCGATCACGCCTTCCAGAGCGTAGTGCTTGACGGTCTTGCGATTGGCGATCAGTTCGTCGACCGTCGGACTGCCCGTCATCGCGCGCGAAATTGCGAGCTTCGTCGCCTCGTAATTGGTGCGATAGAGGTCCTTACGGTCGAGATTCTCATCATCGGCGCAGCGCGGATCGAGCCACACCGTAATGATCATGCAGAGTTCGTCCGCCTGGTCCTTGGGAAGAATATTCTCGACAAGGCAGTCGACAATCGCGTCGCCCATGGCCGCCTGGACGACACCGCCGAGAAGTTCGGCGTAGGCCATGTTCTGGATCGTGACCTTGGTCGTCATCATCGTTGCTGGACGCACCGCCTGATTGAGATCGCGCACGACAAACATGCGCGTGTGGCCCTTCACCTGTCCCATCATCGAGCAAAATGCCTGGCCGACAGGACCCCGCACCGAGCCGATGATGACCTCCGGCATAGCGTCCGTTACCTGGCCTTCCGCCGCCAGAACGGTCGCTTCGCCGGTTCGTAACCAGATATCAGTCATTGTTTCCCTCTCTTTGATTTCGGCGCGGCCTGGGAGTGCACAGCTTCCGGATGGGCTCGCTTTGCGATGCCGAGTGATCCTGCTCGGCTGCAACTGCTCTATCGATACGGTCGGCGCCGCTCCAGTTGACGAAAAGTCGCTATTCAGACCGTGTTGAGCCGAGGAGCGCGCTACCGGAATGTCACCGGAATGGTGAAGGGATGCGAGCCCCGAAGCTCAGGCGGCGGGGCAGGGATGCGGGCGCTGTGCACCATATTGAGAGCCGTCCGGTCAAGCGACGGGTCGCCCGAGGAAGCCGCGACGCTTGCGGAGACGACAGAACCGGAAGAGTTGACGACGAAGCGCACCGTCACGCTGCCGCGACCGCGATCGCCGCGCGGCTTTCGTCGCGCAATCGCCGCATAGACCTGAGAGTTCCAGCGAACAGGGGAGACGGAACGAGCGGTTGAGGCAACTGCCTTTGTCGAAGCATCCGCTTTTGGCGCGGGCTTTCCCGTCGCCTCAGCCGTCTTCTTTCTTGGGGTAGGCTCTGCCTTGGCGATCTTCTTCGTCTGCGTTTTGCGCTTTGGTTCCGGTTTCTTCGGCTCTTCTTCTTGAACCTTCTCCGGTTGCGGAAGAACCACCTCCGACGCCGGCGCTTCTTCCATAACCTCCTCGACGAGTTCCGGGGTGTCGACGGGTTCCGGCGCCTCGACGACTTCGGGCGGCGTATCGGGTTCGAGAGGTTCCACCGGGTCCACGGTGTCCTGTTCGACCGCTTTCTCGGGCTCGGCCTCAACGAGTTCTTCGGTGACCTCCTCCGGAAGCTCCGCTACCTTGTCGGGCATCTCTTCAGCGACAGTCTCCGACTCCACGCTCTCCGCCATTGTCATGACGAATGGCGTGAGATCGACGGATAGCGCCTCCTGCGCCTCGGGAGGCGGCGGTGCGGGCGTGAGCGTGTGAAAGGCATAGCCGATCGCCAAATGCGCCGACACGATAAGGGCGGCCGCGCCGGACCAGAGCCCGGCCTCACGCACCGTTGGCGACGCAGTCAGTAGTTCGGCCGGGGCGCTCATTGTCCCGCTGCGGTCGCCGTCGAATCCGAAGGCGTTTCCAGCCCGACCAGCGCAACCTTGAGATAGCCGCTGGCGCGCAGGAGGTTCATAGCCTCCATCAACTGACCATAGTCGACCGACTTGTCGGCGCGCAGGAAAATGCGGGTTTGCGTGTCGCCCTTGGTGCGGGCACCCAGCACCCTGCCAAGATCGTCACGCGCGACCGTGTCGTTGCCCAATGAGAGGGAAAGGTCCTGCTTCAAGGTCAGGAAAATCGGTGCTTCCGGGCGCGGGGCGGTGGCCGCGGTCGATCCCGGGAGGTCGACATTGACGTCGACCGTTGCCAGCGGCGCCGCGACCATGAAGATGATCAGAAGCACGAGGATGACATCTATGAAGGGCGTGACGTTGATCTCATGCGTCTCCGTGAGATCGTCCCCGCTGTCCTGTCCTATTCTCGCAGCCATCTTCGCTACTCCGCAGCCAGCCGAAACGGCGCCGGTCGATGGTCCATGTCGCGGCTGACCAGCCGCTCGACGCCCGCTGCTGCATCGGCGAGCACGTGCCGGTAGCCGGCGATGGCGCGCGCGAAGACGTTGTACACGACGACGGCGGGAATCGCGGCGACGAGGCCAAGGGCCGTGGCGAGCAGCGCTTCGGCAATGCCCGGGGCGACGACGGCAAGGTTGGTCGTCTGCGCCTCCGATATGCCAATGAAGGCATTCATGATGCCCCAAACCGTTCCGAACAGGCCGACGAACGGCGCGGTCGATCCGATGGTCGCCAGCAAGCCGGTGCCGCGCGTCATGCGGCGGCTGGCATGCGCCTCGATGCGCGCCAGCCGGGACGCAACGCGTTCCTTCAAGCCGTCGCCCTTCGCATGATCGAGGGCGTGCTCGGAAAGATCCACTTCCTGCCGCGCTGCCTGCACCAGCAGAGCTGCAGCACCGCCGCCGCCGCCAAGCGCGCGGTCCGCTTCCTCCAGGGTCTTGGCTGTCACGATTGCACGGACGGCTTTCTGGGCCTTCCGGCGTGCGCCGAACAACTCGATCGTCTTGGCCAGCCAGATTGTCCAGGTGACCAGCGAGGCGAAGGCCAAGCCGACCATCACTGCCTTCACCACGATATCCGCACCCAGGAACATCCCCCAGGGCGAAAGCGCGGTGGGTAGGACATGCTGGGCGGATGCCGGAGCATTCGGCGCGATTGCCGGGACGGGAAGTGTCCCCGCGGGAGCGGGAACACTATTGGGTTGAGGCGTCGCAACGGGTTGCTGCACCGCTTGCGGATCCGCGGGACGCTCCTGCGCGCTCGATTGAAAAACACCGCCCGGGAAAAGCAGGCCCAAGGCAATGATAGTCACGAAACGGGTTGATCGCATCCTACAGTCCGTTAGTTAGCGCCGCCCTCACCAGCCGATTTGCTTGGCGAGGGTGACTTTGAATGTTCGGCCCTTGGAAGGGTCGTTGTGGAGAAATCCTTATGCTCCTGCGGCCGAAACTGGCTGGATTTGCTCGGTATTGCAGTGACTATTAAAGCTGACTTATGCTGTCAAGAAATCAAATCGAGTGCGCAAACGCTGTGGCAATTTGGCGTCAGAGGGGAAAGTGCACGCCATGGACGTGCAGAATACGGAGCGCTTGAAACTGGCGCCGGAGCAGGTCCAGAAAGTGCGCCTCGACATCACGAAGATGCGCGAACGCGATTTGGCGATGGAACTCGGATTTTCAAACCTTGCCGCATGCGGCGCGCCGCCGATGTGCTGAACGACGACCTGATCAGCACCGTCTTCGATTGCCGGCTCAAGGTCGGCGTTCTTCCGGCGGGAAATACGCCCTTCGTGCTGCCGCAATCGGTGAACGCGCTGCAATAGGTGAGGCAGCGAGGAGGAGTGCCGCCTGCTTGAGACAGGGCGGCAGCGCCGCTTACCGAACTTCAATCCGCGACCTACAGGTGCCATTCGCCTGTTGTGATCCTATAGTGTCACAGATGTATTCGCAGACTCTGAGCCGTGACCCAGCGATCCGGTAGCGCCGATCTGCCGCTGCATGGCGGACGCGTACCCGCCTGGCTGGGTGCGCGCATGACGCGTCTGGGTGCCGTCATCTCCGAGGCGATAGTCCACCACTACGGTCGCGACGAGTTGCTGCGGCGTCTCGCGCATCCCTACTGGTTCCAATCCTTCGGGGCAGTGATGGGTATGGACTGGCACTCGTCTGGCATCACCACCAGCGTGTTGGGTGCCTTGAAGAAGGGATTGACGCCGCTCTCGCACGAGCTGGGTGTTTATGTCTGCGGCGGGCGCGGCGCTCAGTCGCGCAGGACACCGGGCGAAATGATCGTGGTGGGTCAGCGCACGGGCCTGGACGGCGAAGGGCTGGGGCAGGCGAGCCGTCTCGTCGCCAAGGTCGACAGCAGCGCCGTGCAGGATGGCTTCGACCTCTATTTGCACGGCTTCATCGTCACCGACGACGGAAAGTGGACGGTGGTTCAGCAAGGGATGAACGGCGACAGCCGGCAGGCGCGCCGCTATCACTGGCTCTCGGAAGGGCTCACCAGTTTCGTCGACCAGCCTCACACCGCGATCGAAGGCTCTCCGTGCGGCAACATCGTCAATCTCGCGGATCGCCGTGCCGCCGCCTCCCGCGCGGGACAACTCGACCTCCTGCAGTCGCTAAGCCCCGATCGCATCGTTCGCGAACTGTCGATTCTGGAAAAGCGCGAGCTGCCGCAATCTGCCCAGCCAACGCTGCCGCATCTGGTCATGCCCGCGCATCATGAGGTGCGCGAAAGCGATGTCGTGATGCGCCGCCTGCACGGTAACATTGCCGCCGCAGTCGAACGCGGGCCCTCGGACTATGCCGACCTGCTGCTCGTGCCAGGCGTCGGCGCGCGCACGGTCCGCGCCCTGGCGATGGTGGCGGAAGTTGTGCATGGCGCACCGTGCCGCTTCTCCGATCCCGCCCGCTATTCCCTCGCACATGGTGGCAAGGATCGGCATCCATTCCCCGTGCCGCTGAAAGTCTATGACGAAACCATCGGCGTGCTGAAGTCGGCGGTTCGCAAGGCGCGGCTCGGGCATGGCGAAGAACTTGCGGCGCTGAAGCGGCTGGACGAGCAATCGAGGCGGGTCGAGCGCTACGTGACCGGACCGAGCCTGAAGGAGATCGTCGCCGGCGAGTTTCGCGTCTCGCATCGGCTCGTCGGCCCAGCGTTTTTGGCTGGGAGCCGGAAGCCGACGACGAGAGTGCGGCGCAATAGCCTGATTTCGATTTTGGCGGCGTGCACGCGCGCGCACCGATCCAATGCTTAAACCGCTGCGGTCCGAACTTATACAAATGTCGGTGC
>DATDBN010000039.1:0-74897 GCA_036524835.1 Mesorhizobium sp.
GGATTAGACGCTAAGTCATTGATTTAATGGTGGGCCCGGAGGGACTCGAACCCCCAACCAAGCGGTTATGAGCCGCCGGCTCTAACCATTGAGCTACAGGCCCCACGCGCGCTGCAATAGGCAGTTTCCGCGCTGGAAACAAGCCGCCCGCCGACAACATCTGTGATCTCCCGGCAGCGGTTGCGATGCGGCGATGGGGTGCTCAGAGCTAATGGTGTCGCAAGCGTGGGGAGAAGACAGTTGCAGAAGCTGTCGCCGTCGGACGCTCGATCGACCCCGCTTGCCCTGCCGAGGCTGGAACCCATTCCATTGTCGCGATGGACATTCGGCGTCCGCCTCGTCTAGCCTGTCTGCTTTAAGGGGTGCAGCAGGCGGATAATGGCGGTCGACACCAACAGGCTTGACGATGCGGCCCGCGCGGGCTGGCTGTACTATGTCGCGGGCAATACGCAGGACCAGATCGCGGCCAAGCTCGGCGTGTCCAGGCAGTCGGCGCAGCGCCTTGTCGCGCTGGCGATGGCCGAAGGGCTGGTCAAGGTGCGCATCGACCACCCCATCGCGCAGTGCCTGGCGCTTTCCCGGGATCTCACCGCGGCCTTCAATCTGTCGTTTTGCGAGGTGGTGCCCAGCGATCCGGAATCCGAATCGACCACACTTGGGGTAGCAATCGCCACCGCTTCGGAACTCGAAAAATGGCTCGTCAAGCCGACGCCGACGATCATCGCCATGGGGACCGGGCGCACGCTGAAAGCCGCGGTCGAGCAACTGCCGGCGATCGATTGCCCGCAGCACAAGGTGGTGTCGCTGACGGGAAACATAGCGCCCGATGGCTCGGCTGCCTTTTACAATGTCGTCTTCACCATGGCCGACAAGGTTCATTCGCGGTCGTTTCCGATGCCGCTGCCGGTCATCGCCTCGTCGCGGCATGAGCGGGAAACGCTGCACAACCAAGCGCTGATCCAGGCGACGCTAGCGCTGGCGGCCCAGGCTGATGTCGCCTTTGTCGGCATCGGCGATCTTGGCCGGCAGGCGCCGCTCTACATTGACGGCTTTCTCGGCGAGAATGACCTGGCGCAACTGCATCGCGCCGGGGCGGTGGGCGAGATCGTCGGCTGGGCCTTCGATGCCAATGGCGTCCTCATCGAAGCCGGCATCAATGAGCGCGTCGCCAGCGCACCCTTGCCCGACCCGAAGCGCTGCATGACAATTGCCGCCGCAATGGGCCGGAAGAAACTTCCCGGCATCGCCGCGGCTATCGAAGGCCGGTTGATCAGCGGCCTGATCACCGATGAGGCGACGGCGATTTCACTGCTCGCCCGCCGCTGATTCCGGGCAATCGACGGCGTCCTAGCGGACCGATCCGCTCGGGCGGATGCCGTCGAGAAAGCCGAGATCGCGCTTCAGATGGTCGGGAAGGTCGCGCACGTCGAGATAGCGCTGCCGCCGGGGATGATCGCGAAAGAGCAGTTCCGCAACGCGCGTGACGATCGAGGAAGCACGATGATTGTGGGAAAGGGTCCAGGTGGTCATGACAGGCTCCTTGCATAAGGACTGGTTGATCCATTGCGCTTGATATCGGCCTGAATGGCGCTATTTTCCAACAGAACATCGATCACTACCCATAAGGCCATTTAATCCATTCCATGCTCCAGCTTCCGCCTCTCGCCGCCATTCGCGTCTTTGAAGCCGCCGCCCGGCTGGGCAGCTTCACCAAGGCGGCGGCGGAGTTGGGAATGACGCAGGCGGCGGTGAGCTATCAGATCAAGGTGCTTGAGGAGCGGGTGGGGGCGCCGCTGTTCCTGCGTCGGCCGCGCCAGGTCGAACTGACCGTGACGGCCGCGCGGCTGGCGCCCAGGATCACCGAGGCCTTCGCTGTGATGGCGGAAGCCTACGCCGCCGCGCGCAGCGGAGCGCAGGAAACGCTCAACATCACGACGGTGCTGACCTTCGCCGCCAACTGGCTCGCCCGCAATCTTGGCTCCTTCCAGATCGCCAATCCCAACATCGCGGTGCGGGTCGACACCAGCAGCGAGATGGTGGATTTCACGCAGACCGAATTCGACATTGGCATCCGCTCGGGCAGGGGCGTGTGGCCGGGCGTCGTTTCCCACAAGCTGTTCATCGACGGCTTCACGCCGATGCTTTCACCACGGCTGGTAGAAAGCATGGGCGGCGTCGCCGAACCGGCTGATTTGCTCAAGCTGCCGCTGCTCGATCCCGGCGATCCATGGTGGGCGCAGTGGTTCGCGGCGGCGGGGGTCGAGAACCCCGGCCTGCAGGGGCGACCGGACGTACGCATGGGATCGCAGGCCTATGAAGCCAATGCGGCGATGGCCGGCAACGGCGTCGCCATTCTGACGAAAGCCTTCTTCAGCGCCGACCTTGCCGAGGGGCGGCTGGTTCAGCCCTTCGCGCTGACCTGCGACGATGGCCAGGGCTATTACCTTGCCTACCCGGAAGCGCGCCGCAACGCGCCGAAGATACGCGCCTTTCGCGAATGGCTGCTGCCGGAAATCGCGCGCACGACTGAGTGATCCGACCGCAGGAACGGTCGTTACACCCGAGCAAGCCAAGCCATAGAACAGCCGCCCGCGAGGATAAACCTATCCAGCAAACCGGTGTGGCGATGGCTCGGCGGCATGTGCAGGCGGAACCGGGCGGGGCATGGGGTCGTCGCGAAGTTTTCCAGGCTTCGGCCCATTCGCAATAGTCTCCCTGAAGTATCGAGAGGCATCGAAAAGCAGTCCTTCGTGCTGCAACGCAGCATCGATTTCGTTTGACAACAAAGATTCCGGATGAATAATTGCCCACAGACAAGGCAAATGCTCACCTTGTTCCTAGGGAGGAGTTATCGATGAGACTATCCACGCTCGTATTGGGCCTTAGCGCCAGTGTGCTGGCTTTTGCCGCGCATGCCGAGTCGATCACCATCGCCACGGTCAACAATGGCGACATGGTCCGCATGCAGACGCTGACCGAAGATTTCACCAAGAAGAACCCGGACATCCAGCTCAATTGGGTGACCCTCGAAGAGAACGTGCTGCGTGAGCGCGTCACGACAGACATCGCCACCAAGGGCGGTCAGTACGACGTCATGACCATCGGCACCTACGAGGTTCCGATCTGGGCCAAGCAGAGCTGGCTGCTGCCGCTCGACGACCTTGGCCCCGACTATGACGCTGCCGACATCATCCCCGCGATCGCTGGCGGCCTTACCGCCGATGGCAAGCTCTACGCCGCGCCCTTTTACGGCGAATCCTCCTTCGTCATGTACCGCAAGGACCTGATGGAGAAGGCCGGCCTGACCATGCCCGACGCGCCGACCTGGGACTTCATCGTCGACGCAGCGAAGAAGATGACCGACCGCGCCGGCGACGTGAACGGCATCTGCCTGCGCGGCAAGGCCGGCTGGGGCGAGAACATGGCCTTCCTGACCGCCATGTCCAACTCCTTCGGCGCACGCTGGTTCGACGAGAACTGGCAGCCGCAATTCGATCAGCCGGAGTGGAAGAAGACGCTCGAGACCTATGTGAACGTCATGAAGGAAGCTGGCCCGGTCGGCGCTTCGTCCAACGGCTTCAACGAGAATCTCGCGCTGTTCCAGCAAGGCAAGTGCGGCATGTGGATCGACGCCACCGTGGCAGCGTCCTTCGTGTCCGACCCGAAGAACTCGAAGGTTGCCGACAAGGTTGGCTACGCACTGGCGCCGGATACCGGTCTCGGCAAGCGCGGCAACTGGCTCTGGGCGTGGTCGCTGGCAGTTCCGGCTGGCACGCAGAAGGCCGACGCGGCAAAGAAGTTCGTCGCCTGGGCAACCAGCAAGGCCTATCTCGACCTCGTCGCTTCGAAGGAAGGCTGGGCGAACGTTCCTCCGGGCACGCGCACCTCGCTCTACGCCAACCCCGACTACCAGAAGGCAGCGCCCTTCGCGAAGATGACGCTGGACTCGATCAACTCGGCTGATCCGACGCATCCTTCCGTGAAGCCGGTGCCTTATGTGGGCGTCCAGTTTGTGGCTATCCCGGAATTCGCGGGCCTCGCCACCAATGTCGGACAGCTCTTCTCGGCAGCGCTTGCCGGTCAAAAGTCGATCGACGATGCCCTGGCGGAGGCTCAGGCGGCCGCCACCAATGAAATGGGCATGGCAGGTTATCTCAAGTAAAAGGCTCCTCCCGGCGCCTTGGCCGCCCGTATCCCATTTGCGGGCGGCCACTTTTCGACTTGAGAGGCCGCGTTTGGCGAGGGTGCCAAGCGTCAATGATCGCGCTGTTCCACTGATGTTTTCAGCGCCACGCAAGACGCGCGTCGTTCGTCAAGCCGCACCTGAACTTCGGCGCTGGCTGCACCTGGTGGCCCGCAGAGCTTAAAAACATAGCCTATCCACCACGATTATCCGCCGACTTATCCCGCCGATTGGGGGACCCTATGGCTACTCGACAAACTAGTTCAATTGCCCGCGGCATGCTGGCGCCAGCAGTTGGCCTGTTATTTCTCTGGATGATCTATCCACTGCTGCGGACGATCTACTATTCGTTCATGCGCTACAATCTTCAGAGGCCCGAGACCTATGGCTTTGCCGGGTGGAACAATTACTTCTATTTCTACATGGATCCCGGTTTCTGGCCGGCCATTCTGAACACGCTGGTCCTCGTCATCGGGGTCCTGATCATTACCGTGGTCGGCGGCATTCTGCTCGGCATGCTCCTCGATCAGCCCATTTTCGGGCAAGGCATCGTGCGCATCCTGGTCATTTCACCGTTCTTCGTGATGCCGCCGGTCGCGGCGCTGGTGTGGAAGAACATGATCCTCAGCCCGAGCTATGGCGTCGCGGCTGACATAGCCAAATTCTTCGGGGCGAGTCCCGTCGACTGGTTCGCTCAATATCCGCTGTTCTCCGTCATCATGATCGTTGCCTGGCAATGGCTGCCCTTCGCAACGCTTATCCTGCTGACGGCGCTACAGTCGCTGGATGGCGAACAGAAGGAAGCCGCCGAGATGGATGGAGCAGGCTTCTTCAGCCGCTTCTGGCATCTGACGCTGCCGCACCTGGCGCGCTCGATAACAGTGGTCATTCTGATCCAGACCATCTTCCTGCTCGGCGTCTATGCGGAAATCCTGGTTACCACAGGCGGCGGCCCCGGCTACGCCTCGACCAACCTGCCGTACCTTATCTACAAGGTGGGCTCCGTTGGCGGTGACGTCGGCCGCGCATCGGCAGGCGGTGTGATCGCCGTCATCCTTGCCAATATCGTCGCCATCTTCCTGATGCGCGCCGTCGGCAAGAACCTGGACAAGTAAGGGAGGGAAACGGATATGGCACGCGCAGTTACCACCCAGCACAAGGTCATCGCCACGGCGGCGGCCTGGATCGTCGCCCTGCTGATCTTCTTCCCGATCCTGTACACGATCATCACGTCGTTCAAGTCGGAGCAGGAAGCGATCCAGGGGTTCGACCTGATCCCGTCATGGACGCTTGAGAGCTACGCCGACGTTCAGTCCCAGTACAATTACTGGAAGCCGTTCATGAACTCGGTCATCATTTCTGTCGGGTCGACAGTCCTGGCTCTCCTGGTCGCCGTTCCGGCGGCCTGGTCCATGGCCTTCTCGCCGACCAAGCGCACCAAGGACATCCTGATGTGGATGCTTTCCACCAAGATGATGCCCGCGGTGGCCGTGCTTATGCCGATCTATCTCCTGTTCCGCGACCTTGGCCTGCTGGACAGCCGCTTTGGCCTGACGGTCATGCTGATGCTGATCAACCTGCCGATCGTGGTGTGGATGCTCTACACCTACTTCCGTGAAATCCCGGGCGAGATCCTGGAAGCCGCGCGCATGGACGGCGCATCGCTCTGGGGCGAGATCTGGCACGTGCTGACGCCGATGGCGGTGCCGGGCATTGCTTCGACCATGCTGCTCAACATCATCCTGGCGTGGAACGAAGCATTCTGGACCATCCGGCTCACCACCACGGAGGCTGCCCCGCTGACAGCCTTCATCACATCCTTCTCCAGCCCGCAGGGCCTGTTCTGGGCAAAACTTTCGGCGGCGTCGACGCTCGCAATCGCGCCAATCCTGATCATGGGCTGGTTCAGCCAGAAGCAACTCGTTCGCGGCCTGACGTTCGGCGCGGTGAAGTAAGACAATTCGAGGAGGGACTACCATGGGTAAGATCACGCTCAGGAACGTCAACAAATCGTTCGGACCGGTCACGATCATCCCGAATATTGATCTCGACATAGAGGATGGCGAGTTCGTCGTCTTCGTCGGGCCGTCCGGTTGCGGAAACTCGACCCTGCTGCGCCTGATCGCCGGCCTGGAAGACACGACGGGCGGCGTGATCTCGATCGATGGCCGCGATGTAACCGGTGAGGCCCCTGCCAAGCGCAAGCTCGCCATGGTGTTCCAGTCCTACGCGCTCTATCCGCACATGACCGTGGGCAAGAACATCGCTTTCCCGCTGAAGATGGCGGGCGAGAGCGCGGAAGTCATCGACAGGAAGGTCAAGGACGCGGCGCGCGTGCTGAACCTCACCAATTATCTCGATCGCCGGCCCGGCCAGCTTTCCGGCGGTCAGCGCCAGCGCGTCGCCATCGGCCGCGCCATTGTGCGCCAGCCTTCGGCCTTCCTGTTCGACGAGCCTTTGTCCAACCTCGATGCGTCCTTGCGCGGCACGATGCGGCTGGAAATTTCCGAACTCCACCATCAGCTCAAGACGACGATGATCTACGTCACGCACGACCAGGTCGAAGCCATGACCATGGCCGACAAGATCGTGGTCCTCAACGCCGGCAATATCGAGCAGGTCGGCTCGCCGATGGAACTCTACAAGACGCCGAAGAACCTCTTTGTCGCCGGCTTCATCGGCTCGCCGAAGATGAACTTCGTGGAGGGCGCGGTTGCCGACAAGTTTGGCGCCAGGACAATCGGCGTTCGCCCCGAGCACATCAAGATCTCGACCACTGCAGGCGATTGGAAGGGCAAGGTAGGCGTTGCAGAACATCTTGGCTCTGACACCTTCCTGCATGTCCACACCGATCAGGGAACGATCAATGTGCGCGGCGACGGCGAGGTTGGCGTGAACCATGGCGATACGGTCTATCTGACGCCCATGCCGACCAAGGTTCACAAATTCGGCGCTGACGGCAACACGATGTAACTCGACGTCGGCTTCCCCCGACGCCACCAGTCAATTGGCTGCCGCCAAGGCCGGCGAACCCCGCGCCGGCTCGGCGTTGCCGCCGAGGTTTGAAAGGCCTGACGCCATGACGGTCAAGCTCTCCGCAGCCAATCTCGACACGCTCCCGGCCAAGGTCGAGCGGCCCAATTACCGGCGCTCCGACCTGACCGGCGGCATCGTCCATTTCGGCGTCGGAAATTTCCATCGGTCGCATCAGGCGATCTACCTGGACGCGCTGTTCAACGCAGGGCGTGACCGCGATTGGGCGCTGATCGGGGCAGGGGTATTCGACTTCGAGAAGCCCGGCCGCAACAAGCTGAAGGAACAGGACTGGCTGACCACCGTGGTGGAGCAGGACGCCGGTCACATGACGGCGCGCGTAACCGGCGCGATGATCGATTTCATCGAGCCGGGCAACAGCGCTGCCGTCGTTGCCGCGCTGGCCGACCCGGCGACGCGGATAGTATCGATGACGATCACCGAGGGCGGCTATTTCATCGATCCCGCCTCGCAGAAATTCAACCCGAAGCACCCGGATATCGTCGCCGACGCTGCCAGTCTCGACCAGCCGAAGACGGTCTTCGGCCTGATCCTTGCCGGGCTGAAGAAGCGCCGCGCCGATGGCGTGCCGCCCTTCACCGTCATGTCGTGCGACAACATCCCTCATAATGGTCATGTCACCGCCGACGCGGTGGTCGGCCTGGCCAATCTCGCCGATGCGGAGTTCGGCGCCTGGGTGAAGGCCAATGTCGCCTTCCCGAATGGCATGGTCGACCGCATCACGCCGGCGACCACCGACCGCGAGCGGCAGATCCTGAAGGATGAATTCGGCGTCGAGGACAATTGGCCGGTGTTCGGCGAACCCTTCAAGCAATGGGTGCTGGAGGACAATTTCCCCGCCGGCCGGCCGGCGCTGGAAACGGTCGGCGTGCAGTTCGTCGACGACGTATCGCCCTTCGAACTGATGAAGATCCGCATCCTGAATGGCGGCCATGCAACGATCGCCTATCCGGCCGGGCTGATGGACATCCATTTCGTGCATGAGGCGATGGAGAACGATCTGGTTCGCGGCTTCCTGCAAAAGCTCGAACAGGACGAGATCATCCCGACCGTACCGCCGGTGCCGGACGCGGACCTCGGCGATTATTTCAAGCTGATCGACAAACGCTTCTCCAACCCGAAGATCGGCGACACGATACGCAGGCTCTGTCTCGACGGGTCCAACCGGCAGCCGAAGTTCATCATCCCGACCATCGCCGACCGGTTGAAGGCGGGCAAGGGGGTCGAAGGCCTGGCGCTTGAATCGGCGCTGTGGTGCCGGTACTGCTTCGGCACGACCGATTCCGGCGCCGTGATCGAACCGAACGACCCCAACTGGGACCGCCTTGTGACGACATCGAAGAAGGCGAAAGACAGTCCCGGCGCCTGGCTGGCCATGGAAGACATCTATGGCGGCGTCGGCAAGTCGGCGGTCTTCGCCCAGGCCTTCGCGGCCGCGCTCGGCGCGTTGTGGGCCAACGGCACGCAAGCGACGCTGAAACGCTACATCGGCGGGGCGGCTTAGGGCCGGAAGGGTTCGGGGTCCCCGCGGAATACGATGATGATGAGCGCTCTGCGCATATTCGCCCCCTCCACCGCCTTCGGCGGTTCCGCTCCTCCGCTTCGCAGGGGAAGAACCAACGTCGGTGCTGCGGCTCCTCCCCTGCGAAGCGGGGGAGCGGAACCGCCGAAGGCGGTGGAGGGGGCAAACTCTGCCCGTTCCCATGGCTGACCTGCTCATCTTCGATTGCGATGGCGTGCTCGTCGACAGCGAGGTGATTTCCGCCAGCGTGCTTGCCCAGATGCTGACCCAGCACGGCGCGCGCATCGACGAAGAAACCGTCTACCGCCGCTTTCTCGGCCGCAGCATGGGCGTCATTCGCGAGGTGTTGCTGGCCGAGTTCGGCCTGACAGTGAGCGAAGAACTGATCCAGGCGATGCGGATCGAAATGCATCGCCGGTTTCACGCCGAGCTGAAGCCGATTGCCGGCGTGGCCGAGGCGCTCGGTTCGTTGCCGCACAAGCGCTGTGTCGCTTCGTCAAGCCGGCCCGACCGCCTTCAACTGACGCTCGGCCTGACCGGACTGCTGCCGCTCTTCCATCCCCATATTTTCAGCGCGACGATGGTTGCGAATGGCAAGCCCGCACCTGACCTGTTCCTCCTCGCCGCGCGCAAGATGAACGTTTCGCCGCGGTCGTGCATCGTCATCGAGGACAGCCCGGCCGGCGTCGAGGCGGCGAAGCGGGCGGGCATGAGGGTTTTCGGATTTACCGGCGGCGCCCACGCCGCCCATTGCGATCTTGCCTTGGCGCTTGCAGCGCTCGATCCCGACGCTATCTTCGACGACATGCTCCGCCTGCCGGAGTTGGTGTCGGAGGTCGTTGGAGCCAGTTGAGCGACAAATTTGTCTGTGCCGTTGACGTAGGGACGGGGAGCGCTCGCGCCGGCATCTTCGACCGGGGCGGAACGCTGCTTGGCCGCGCCGAGCACCCGATCCGCCTGAACCAACCCTTGCCGGACCACGCCGAGCACAGTTCCGACGATATCTGGTCTGCGGTCTGCAACAGCGTGCGTGCGGCGCTGTCCAAGGCCGGCGTGGCGGCGGCGGCGGTGAGCGGCATCGGCTTCGACGCCACCTGCTCGCTGGTCGTACGCGACGAAGGCGGCGCGCCGCTCAGCATCTCCACCACCGGCGATGAGCAATGGGACACGATGTCCTGGTTCGATCACCGCGCGCTTGCGGAGGCCGACGAATGCACCGCGACCCGGCATGAAGTGCTGAACTACATCGGCGGCGTGATGTCGCCGGAGATGGAGACGCCGAAGCTGATGTGGCTGAAGCGCAACCTCCCGCAGACCTGGCAGCGCGCGCGCCATTTCTTCGATCTCGCCGACTTCCTGACCTGGCGCGCCAGCGGATCCAATCAGCGCTCGCAATGCACCTTGACCGCGAAATGGACCTATCTGGCGCATGAGCATAGTTGGCGGCGCGACTTCTTCGAGCAGGTCGGCGCGCCGGACTTGCTGTCGCAAGGCGGATTGCCGGACGATGTTGCGCCGATCGGTGCGGGCGTCGGCTTTCTCACCGCGGCAGCGGCGGAAGAACTTGGGCTGACCACTGGATGCGCGGTGTCGAGCGGCCTGATCGACGCCTATGCCGGCATGATCGGAGTCGTCGGCGGCCATGCCGGCGAGGAGGTGGACCGCCACCTTGCGCTGATCGCGGGCACATCCAGTTGCGTCATGGCATTCTCAAATGAGGCGCGTTTCGTGCCGAGCGTCTGGGGACCGTATTTCGGCGCGGCGCTGCCCGGATATTGGTTGTCCGAAGGCGGTCAGTCGGCAACTGGAGCTTTGCTCGACCACATTATCCGCTGGCACGCCAAGGGCGGCGAGCCCAATGCCGAGCGCCACGGAGCGATTACCCGGCGCGTTCTCGAACTGCGCGCGGAGGATCCGGCCTTCGGCAGCGATCTCCATGTGTTGCCCGATTTTCACGGCAACCGATCGCCGCTTGCCGAGCCACATGCGCGCGGCGTCATCTCAGGGCTGACGCTGGACTCCTCGTTCGACAGCCTGTGCAAGCTCTATTGGCGCAGTTGTGTCGGTATCGCGCTCGGTGTGCGGCACATCCTGGACCACATGAACGAGAACGGATACCGGATCGACAAGCTTCACGTCACCGGCGGACATACCAAGAATCCGCTGCTGATGGAGCTTTACGCCGACGCCACCGGCGCTACCGTGATCGAGAGCGAGACGGAGGATGCGGTGCTGCTGGGGTCGGCGATGATCGCCGCCGCGGCTGCCGGCTGGCATCCCGACCTCGCCACGGCCTGTCGCCAGATGCACCGCCCCGAGCGTAGCCGCATCCCCAATCCGGCCATGCAGCACGCCTATGACCAGGACTATCGCATCTTCCTGGCGATGCACCGGCATCAGCAGGAGATACTCGGCGCGTAGCAGCCCCGCGCGCCGCGATCTACGCTCTCAAGCCCGCTTCTGGCTCTTGTCCAGAGCGGGCTTCCCTTGGCCCAGCTTGTCCAACTGCAGCCTGATATGCGCTGCCTCGGCCGGTGTGTGAGCCAGCCCGATAGCCTGGTTGAACGCCTCGCGCGCCTCCTCGTCGCGGCCGAGCTGCATGAGCAATCCGCCGCGCAGGCCGTGGAAGTGAAAATAGCCGGACAGCGGCGAGGCAAGCGGCTCGACCAGTTGCAAGGCCGCATCCGGTCCAGCGACCTTGGCCACGGCAACGGCCCGGTTGAGGGTCACGATCGGCGAAGGCTGCACCCGCTCGAGTATCTGGTAAAGCCGGTCGATCTCGGCCCAATTCGTCTCGTCGGGCGAGGTTGAGCGGGCGTGAACCGCAGCGATTGCCGCCTGCATCTGATACTGGCCGGGCCGACGATGCCGCAGCGCCTTGTCGACCAGAACAAGCCCCTCATCGATGGCGCGGCGATCCCACAGCGTCCGGTCCTGATCGTCCAGCAGGACGATGTTGCCGGTCTTGTCGAGACGGGCGGAGGCGCGCGCATGCTGCAATAGCATAAGCGCCAGAAGGCCCATGATTTCGGGCTCGGCGGGAAAAAGCCGCAGCAGCAGCCGGACGAGCCGGATCGCCTCGACGCAGAGCGGCGCACGCACATGCACCTCGCCGCCGGTCGCCGAGTAACCCTCGTTGAAGACGAGGTAGACCATGGCGGCGACGATGCCGAGCCGTTCGGCGCGGTCGACGGCGTTGGGCGTCTCGAATTCGCGCCCTGCCTGGGCAACGGCGCGCTTCGCCCGCGTGATGCGCTGCTCCATCGCCGCCTCGCTGACGAGAAAGGCGCGCGCGATCTCCTTCACCGACAGGCCGGAAACGATGCGCAGCGCCAAGGGAATCTGCTGCGTTGCCGGCAGGTCGGGGTGGCAGCAGATGAACAGCAGCCGCAGCACGTCGTCGCGGTAGTGCGAATTGTCCAGCCGCTCGACCATGTCGGCCTCGCGGTCGTCCAGGTCGGACAGCTTGTCCTCGTCCGGAAGTTCCGTCTGCTTGGCGGTGCGCCGCACCTGGTCGACACCGAAATTGCGCCCGACGAAAATCAGCCAGGCGACGGTGTCGCGCGGTGGCCCCTTTTCGGGCCAACTCTTCAGGGCGCGCAAGCAGGCTTCCTGGAAAGCTTCCTCGGCCCGGTCGAGATCGCGGAAATAGCGCAGCAGCGCCGCCACTGCCTGCGGCCGGGCGGTGGTCAGCGAGGCGTGGATCCAGGCCGGATCGCTCATGCCACCTGCTTCTGGGCCGCGAAATAGCGCAGCGGGCGAACTTCCAGCGCGCCCGTCTTCTTGTGACTGGCGAGCTTCTTCGCTGTCTCCAGCGCTTCCTCATGGCTGTCGGCGTCGATGATCCAAAGGCCGAGAAGCTGCTCCTTCGTCTCGGCGAAGGGGCCGTCCAGAACGAGCGGCTGGTCGCCGGAGCGCACGGTCATGGCTGCGTGGGTCGGCAACAGGCGCAGCGTCGGGCCTAGCCGGCCCTTCTTTGCAAGGTCGTGCTCGACGGCGCGATGCTTTGCAATGACAGCGTCGTCCTCGGCTTGCGTCCAGCCTTCCACGATCTCCTCGCGATCGTAACAGAGAATGGCGTATTGCATGGGCGAATATCTCCGCAACTGCTGAAATGACGTGGGACTATGCCTCAAACCGACAGGAGGGGTCGACTATTTTCCATTGGGGCAGGGGCGAGGGACGGCCCAATCACAATGGTTGCGATCACCCCGTGCGAGCTACTGCAGGAGCACTTGCCTTGCCGCGCTGCAGGTTCAGGAGATTGCCGAACAGGATCAGCACGGCCCCAAGGGCTGTGACCGCATCGATTTGCTCGCTATAGAGCAGGTAGCCTACCAGCGCCGTCAGCGGCACGCGCAGGAAATCCATCGGCATGACCACGGTCGCGTCGGCATGGACGAGGGCCCGAGCCTGGCAGTAATGCGCGAAGCTGCCGCAAAAGGCAGCTACGAAGACCCAAGGCCAGATCTCGGCGGAAGGCCAGCGCCAGGTCCACAAGGCCGGCACGAGGCCGATGACCGACTGGATGATCAGCATCCAGAAGATGATCGCCACGGCCGAATCGGTGCGGGTCAGAGACTTGACCATCGCGACCGAGATGCCGAACGCAAAGGCGGCCGCCAGAACAACCAGGTGGCCGGGGTCCATGCTCGTGACGCCCGGCCGCACGATGACGGCGACGCCGACCAGTCCAAGCGCGATCGCGGCGATCTTGCGGGCGTTGAGGCGCTCGCCAAGAAAAGCCACCGCCAGCAGGGCCGTCCACAGCGGCGATGTGAACTCGATCGAAATCAGATGCGCCAGCGGAATGAGCGTGAGCGCGTAGAGCCAGAGCGCCTGGCCGACATAGTGCGCAATGTTACGGCCGATATGCTGCGCGGGACGCTTCGTGCGCATCGCAGCGAAGCCGCCCGACGCGAAGACCAGCGGAAGCAGCATCACGAAGCCGATGAAGGAGCGCAATTCCATCAGCTGAAGCACGTTGAGTTCGCGCGTCACTTCGCGGCTGGCGACGGTCATGCCCAGCATCAGTGCCAGCCAGGCGGCCATCCACAGCCCGGCTTTCAAGTTCGACTGCTGGTTCTGCATGGGCGGCGGTGTGGCAGATCGGGCAAGGCCGCGCAAGCGCGGGCATGGTTAACGCCAGGCAGAAAATTGATTCAATCTTTCGCAATAGATTTACTCCATTCGTCGGTTGTTGCACCTGGACCATCGTGTTAGGGCGTCAGGCGGTCCGATTGAGGAACGGATTGCAATTCGCTCGTATTAGCACGGACTTAGGTGTTGTGCTGACGTAACCCGCGAGGGCCAGGTCGAAGAGTGCTGGTGAAAGAGTTGAGACCGCAGCGCCTTGGGAAGTTGACCGCGACGCTCCTGGCTGCTGCCGCGGTTGCGAGCGGTCCGGCCTCGGCGTTCGAGCTTTTTGGCGTAAAGCTTTGGGGTAGCGATGAGCCCGAGACGGAAGACGTCATCGGCGAGCCGCAGAATTATTCCGTGGAAATCACCGTCACGGGGCCGGATCAGGACCTTGCCGGAACACTGCAGGGCGCGTCCAATCTCTACAAGGATCGCGAAAAGCCGGCCTCCGGTGTGTCTGGCCTGCTAGCCAAGGCGCGCGGCGACTACAGGCGCCTGCTTGCCACGCTTTATAGCGAGGGTCGCTATGGCGGCACGATCAGCATATTGGTCAACGGCAAGGAAGCGGCCGGTCTGCCGCCCGACGCGGAATTGCCAAATCCCGCCACGGTGACCGTTTCCGTCGATACGGGTCCGCTGTTTCACTTCCGCGATGCGGCCATCGTCAATCAGGCGCCGCCGGCAACCGAGCGCCGGGACGTGGTCGCGTTGCCGCAGGACGAGGGCTATCGCGTCGGCGAGGTCGCGCGTTCGAGCGCGGTGCTCAGGGCCGAGAAACTCTCCGTCGAGGCTTGGCGCCAGCAGGGCTACGCGAAGGCCAGCATCACCGAAAGGCGCGTCGAGGCGGCCCACGGTCCGAACGTCATCGACGCACGCATCGCTGTGAAGCCCGGCGAAAAGGCCTATTACGGCCCGGTGTCGGTGACCGGCACCGACCGGATGGACGCGCAGTTCGTTGCCTACATGACCGGCTTGCACCAGGGCGAGGAATTCGATCCGGACGATCTGGATCGGGCGAACAGGCGCCTGTCGCGGCTGGAAGTCTTCCGCGCATTGCGCATCGAGGAAGCGGCTGAGATCGGTCCGGGCGGCAGCTTGCCGATTGCCGTCACGGTGCAGGAGCGTCCGCTGCACCGCTTTGGCATCGGTGCAAACTACTCCACGCTCGATGGCGCGGGCTTTGAAGCCTATTGGCTCCATCGCAACCTCTTCGGCAAGGCGGAGCGGCTGCGCTTCGATGCAAAGGTCTCCAACATAGGCCAGTCGCTCGATCCGGTCGACCTGACCTACCGCGTCGGCGCAACCTTCACCAAGCCGGGTGTCTTCACACCGGACACCGACTTCATCGCCTCCATCTTTGGCGAACGCGAAGTCATCGAGGATGTCTACACCAAGACGGGGCTGACCGCTCTGGCCGGGTACAATCACAGGTTCTCAGAGGAGTTGTCGGGCCGCTTCTTCGCAAACGGCGAAATCGCGCAGTTTGAGGACGAGGTCTACGGCACGCGCGATTTCCGGACCCTCGGCGCCCTCGGGGCTCTGACCTTCGACAATCGCGACAACCCGGCCGATGCAACGGAAGGCTTCTATCTCGACGGCACGATCGAGCCGTTTGCCGAGTTCGTGTACGGCAATTTCGCGACGCGGTTCGTGGGCGAAGGACGCACGTATTATGGATTCGGCGCGGACGACACCATCGTCGCCGCCGGACGGCTCAAGATCGGCAGCATCGTCGGCGCCCCGATCAGCGAAGTCCCGCCCGACAAGCTGTTCTTCGCCGGCGGCGGCGGGTCCGTCCGCGGCTACGCCTACCAGACGATCGGCATTCCGGTCGGCGATGAAATCACTGGCGGACGCTCGCTGATCGAAGCTTCCGTGGAACTGCGGACAAGGGTCACCAAAACCATCGGCGTTGTCGGCTTTGTCGATGCCGGCTATGTCGGCGAAGAATCGTTCCCGGATTTCGCGGAGGAGCTTAAGGTGGGCGTCGGCGCCGGTCTGCGCTACGAAACCGGACTGGGTCCCATCCGGCTTGACGTGGCCGTGCCGCTGGAGCCAGGCGTCGACGACCCCAGCGTCGCCTTTTATGTCGGCATTGGACAGGCATTCTGATGATGACGAGCGCCTCACCCATCACCCGCACCAGACGCCCGCTGCGCCTCGCGCTGTTTGCCGTGCTCGCTGTGTTGCTCCTGGTTGTCGCCTACCAAGCCTCCTTCGCCCAGGACTCCGCCGAGGACGCTGACCGGTCCTATTTCATCGGTTTCGTGGAGAACAGGCTGTCGGCGCCCAATCGGCAGATCCGGATCGGCAACATCCAGGGCGCGCTGTCCTCCAATGCGACGATCGGCTCCATCACCATCGCCGACCGCGAAGGCGTGTGGCTGAGGATCACCAATGCACGCATCGTCTGGACGCGATCGGCGCTGCTGCTCGGCCGTCTGAACGTCGACACGCTCGCGGCCGACCAGATCGATGTCATCCGCAAGCCCTTGCCCGAGGAAGGGCTGCCGGCGCCGGAAGCCGGCGGTTTCCAGATACCGGAACTGCCGATTTCGGTGACGTTGAACGCGCTCGAAGTCCCGCGCGTCACCTTTGGCGAAGGCCTGTTCGGTCTCAAATCCGAAATCAGCGTCAACGGCCGCCTGCAATTGGCGGACGGCTCGCTGGATACCGGCATGACGATCCGCCGGCTCGATGGTCCCGGCGGCGAACTGACGCTGACTGCGACCTATGCCAATTCCTCGCGCGAGCTCAATCTCGACTTGTCGCTTGACGAACCGGCCGACGGCATGGTCGCCAATCTGCTCGGCGTGGAAGGCCGCCCGCCAATGGCGCTGACCTTGAAGGGCGCGGGGCCGCTCGACGCGCTGAACCTCGCACTGACGCTCGATGCGGACGCCCAGCGTGTGCTGACCGGCACGACGATGCTGCGCCGCGAGGCGGAGGGTCTTGGCTTCACCGCAGACCTTGAAGGCCCGATTTCGCGGCTGATCGCACCGCAGTTCCGCGACTTCTTCGGCCCCAACACCAAGCTCACCGCGACCGGCGCCACCCGGGATGCCGGCGGTTTCGAGCTGAAAAGCCTCGACCTCACCAGCAATGCGCTGACGCTGAAGGCCGCTGCCGCAACCTCCGCCGATGGCTTTCTGTCGCGGCTGGTGCTCGACGCCCAGATCGCGAATGCCAACGCCGAGAAGGTGCTGCTGCCGGTCCCGGGCGGCGAAACCCGTGTCGACAGCGCCGGTTTCAAGCTGTCCTTCGGCGAAGGGCAGGGGGAAAACTGGACCGGCGACCTGGACATTGCCGGACTGACGACTGCTGAGTTCGGCGCCGAGAAGGTCGCGATCAAGCTTGACGGCGTGGCGCAAAATCTGTCGCGGCCGGCCGAGCGCCACATCACATTCGCCGCCAATGGCGGCGTGACGGGCATCGTCGCCGATCGGGCCGACATCGCCGAAGCGCTGGGATCGCAGATCACGATCGACGTCGATGGCGATTGGAGCGCCGGGCAGCCGGTGAAGCTCACCCGCGCCAATATCAAGGGCAATGGCTTGAGTGTTGCCCTCGCCGGCGAGATCGAAGGCTCGGCCTTCAAGGGAACGGTCGGCATCGACGCGGCGTCCATTGCGCCGTTCTCCACGCTTGCCGGGCGTGACCTGGCCGGCGGGCTGGACTTGAATGCGCAAGGCACCATCGCGCCGGTCGGCGGCGGTTTCGACCTGACGATCGACGGCACCGGCGACGGACTGGCGATCGGCACGCCTGCGGCGGACAATCTGCTGCGCGGCGAAACGAAACTGACGGGACGCGTAGCGCGCGGCGACATTGGTCTTGTCGCGGACAAGCTGCGGATCGCCAACACGCAGGTCGACATGACCGCCGATGGCCGCTTTGCCACCGGCGCAGCCGATTTCAATTTCGATCTCGCGCTGTCGGACCTGGCGCTGGTGTCCGACCGCGCTGCCGGGCGCCTGACTGCGCGCGGACGCGCCGAAGGCACTGACGGGCTGATCAATCTCACCTTCAATGCCGACGTGCCGGAGGGCTCGCTCGCCGGCCGCGACCTCACCGAGGGGCGTCTCGGCTTCGAGGGCGCGCTCAACAAAGGCAATCTCGACGGACAGGTTACGGGCAAGGCATTCCTTGGCGGCACGCCGGTCACGCTGAGCAGCAATCTCTCGATAGCCGAAGACAGCAAACGCTTGAGCGACCTCGCTTTTGAGGCGGGCGCCACGCGGCTGACCGGCGGCGTCACGCAGGACAAGCTTGGCTATCTCGACGGCAGGCTGACGCTGCGCTCTAGCGACATTTCGACCGCCGCCGCGCTGGCTCTGGTGGAGGCCAAAGGCGCGGTCAACGCCGATGTTATCCTCAGCGCCGACGGCAAGCAGAATGCCGAGGTGAGCGCCAGCATTGCCGATCTGGTTGTTGAGCAGGCACGCGTCGGGAAGGCGGACCTGCAGGCCAAGATTCAAGACCTGTTCGCGGTTCCGATCGCCAATGGCACGCTGAATGCCTATGACATTGCCGCAGGCGGCGTCGATGTCGGCACGCTGAACGCCCGCGCGCAGCAACAGGGAACGACCACCAATTTCGACGCGACCGCGGCGCTGAAAAACGGAACCGACATTGCCACAAGGGGCGCGCTGTCGCCGGAGGGGGCGGGCTACAGGATCAATCTGGACGCGCTCGATCTCACACAGGGCCAATTGGCGGCACATCTCTTGCAGCCCACCTCGGTCTTCGTGATGGGTCCGAACGTTCGGCTCGACGGTATTGCGATGGATATCGGCGGTGGTCGCATCGACGCCAAGGGCGAGTTCGCGGAAACGCTCGATCTGACGGTCGCGGTTCGCGCCCTGCCGCTGGCCATTGCAAATACGGTGAAGCCGGATCTGGCATTGAGCGGAACGCTGGACGGCAATGCGAAAATCGGCGGCACGCGCGTCCGTCCGGATGTCAATTTCGACATCAAGGGCCAGTCGCTGACGGCGGCGGCATTGAAGCAGGCTGGGCTTTCCACGTTGAACGTCGATGCGAAAGGCAATTCGACGACCGATCGGCTGAATGTAGATGCCGCGATAACCAGCCCCGAAGGCTTGCGCGCAACCGCCAAGGGCGGCATCCCGCTCGATGGCGGCCAACTCGACCTCGGCGTCGATCTGAACGCCTTTCCTATTGCGACGCTCAATACAATCGTGCCGGGCCAGAACCTCGGCGGTTCGCTCAGCGGTAGGGCCAAGGTGACGGGAACGCTGGCCAGGCCTGCCGCGGACTTCGCCATTCGGGGTGAGAGGTTGAATGCTGCCCCACTGGCGCAAGCAGGTCTCGCGCCCTTGCAGGTCACTGCGGAAGGAAACTTCGCCAATGACGTGCTGACCCTGAGAAGCGCGAGAGCGAGCGGGCCGCAGGGTTTCTCGGCAAGCGCCAGTGGCCGCGTTCCGCTGAGGGACGGCCAGATGGCCTTGAATATCGAACTGGGCGCATTTCCGCTGGCGGCGCTCAATTCAGTCGCTCCCGGTCAGGACCTCGCCGGTACGGTCACCGGCACGGCGCAGGTCGGTGGCACGGTGCGCAGCCCCACCGCGCAGTTCAGGCTCAGTGGCGCCGGCTTGCGCGCGGCCCCGCTCAACACCGCCGGTCTGGCGCCGATGGAACTCAGCGCCGACGGAAGCTTCAGCAACAATGTGCTGACGCTGAATGCGCTGAGCGCAAAAGGCCCGCAGGGCTTCACCGTGTCGGCGCGCGGCACCGTTCCCCTGAGGGGCGAGGGCATGAACATCAGCGTCAACGGCGAAGCGCCGCTGGCCATCGCCAACCGTTTCCTGGCCGACCGTGGCGCACAGGCTTCGGGTACGATCTCGCTGCAGGCGACTGTCACCGGCGCAACGACCAGCCCGCAGATCCGCGGCATGTTCTCGACCACGGGTGCGCAGTTCATCGACCCAGACTCCAATGTCCAGCTTCGCGACATCGCCGTGATGGGGACGTTGGACGGGGACCGGATCACGCTGCGCAATGTGTCGGCGGCGCTGGCCTCGGGCGGCACGATCACCGCTACCGGCAGCGTCGGCACCGCCAACGGCTTCCCTGCCGACATCCGAATCAATTTGAACAGGGCGCGCTATTCCGACGGCAACCTGCTGGTGGCGACGGTCAACGGCACCCTCGCGGTCAACGGCTCGCTGGTGCGCGATCCGGTCATCTCCGGGAATATTGCCGTCGAGCGCGCGGAGATCACTGTGCCGGACGGGCTGGGGAGCGGTGCTGCGATGCTGGACGTCAAGCACAAGAACGCATCGAAGGCCGTCGAGGCAACGCTCAAACGCGCCAGGGCGGATGACGGCACGCCGACGCCGACGAGCCGTCCCAGCGTGGTGCGCCTCAATGTGACGGTCACCGCGCCGAACCAAATCTTCGTGCGCGGACGCGGGCTCGATGCCGAGCTCGGCGGCGACGTCAAGCTCACCGGGCCGGTCACCGACATCCAGCCGGTGGGCGGGTTCCGACTCATTCGTGGCCGGCTCGGCATCCTCGGTCAGCGCATCACCTTCGACGAAGGCGAAGTCACCCTTGTTGGCGACCTCGATCCCTATCTCGACTTCGTCGCGCGCTCGCAAGGCGGCGACATTACGGTCTTCATCAATGTGCGCGGCCGGGTCTCCGACCTCGACATCACCTTCTCCTCGCAGCCGCAATTGCCGCAGGATGAAGTGTTGGCGCGGCTGATCTTCAACCGCGGCATCAACGAGCTTTCTCCGCTGCAGATCGCCCAGCTTGCCGCCGCCGCGGCGGAACTGGCGGGCGGCTCCAACACCTCGCTGCTTGGCAGCCTCAGGCAGGCGACCGGCCTCGACGATCTTGACGTGGTCACGGACAGCGAGGGCAACGCCGCCGTGAGGGCAGGGCGCTACGTGCAGGAAAACGTCTACCTGGGCGTGGAGGCCGGTGCCGGCGGAACCGCCCGCGGCACTATCAACCTCGACATCACCGAGGAGTTGAAGGCGCGCGGTGCCCTCGGCAGCGACGGCGATTCCAGCGTCGGCGTGTTCTTCGAACGGGATTATTGAGGCGACTGCCGCAGATTGGCGGCAACGTCCTTATACACCGCGTCTCATCGCTTTCCGCCGTCGTCCTGATGGCGGCGCCTGCTTCGATGATGGTCAGGCCGCAGGGAAGGGCACATTCTGCCCCATTCAGGCCCCCTGGGAAGGTCACAGCGGCCGGTCTGCCGGCGAGTCGTGACGGACATTGGCATTACTTTCAATTTTGCGCAGATCAAGCACTGCGAGAACGAACTTTTCCTTTCTGCCAAAGCGGCGACAAAATCGTTTCAAGGATCGGCTGAATTTAGCAATCGACAATGTCTACAAATTCCATAGACTAATGGTGATCAGGAGGCAGCCATGTCGCAATACAGCCGTCAAACCGCAACCCCTCGGGCGACCCGCTCCACGCCCTCCCAAGCGGCCCGGTTTCGCAACGGCCTCGAAGCTTTGGCAATCGGCTTGGCGTTCTGGTTTACGGCGGCAATCGTTTTTGGCGCCTTTCGTTGAAAGCGGGGTAACCCCAGGCGGGGAGATTCGATCGAGTAGAGTGATTTAGACACCCTCACCGCAAAGAGGAGTTTGCGATGCACGTCGAGTTCACCAGTCTTTTCGAAGCCCAGCGCGCGCCTCATGCCAATGCGCAAATGTTTCCAACAACAGCCTTGCTGCGCCATGCGGTGCTGCTCGAAGATGCGGAAATCGATCGCCTTCTGATTGAGAGTCCTGCGCATATCGCGAGCGGCAGCGCCGCATTCGCGGTTATTGAGCATGCGCCGCAGCTTGGCGCGCTTCTGCCCCACCGCGCCGGAGATGTCTCGCCGGAAACCGCGGCGGAACAGTTCGGCCTGTTCGACCAGCTGTCGCGTGGGCGGCTGGCAATCAAGATCCTGCCACCTTCTGCCAGTGCATTCGAGGAAAAGCACGACGCTCACGAGCGTGCTCTCGAAAGCCTCGACGAATATCTCACAGTTCTGAAACGGCTATGGGCCAGCGACGATCCTTTTGATTTCGAAGGGCACCACCACCGGGTCGTGCGCGGCCATGTCGCGTCCAAGCCGTTCGGCAAACGTCAGGTGCCGCTGCTCATCGGCGGGCTGTCGGGTACAGCGATCAAGGTCGCTGCGAAGCACGCGGATATCTTCGCGTTGCGGTCGGCGCCGGTGGCCGAGCTCCGGCAGGACATCGCCCGGGTACGCAATGCGGCGTTCGCGTTCGGGCGGGCAGACCGCCTCCGCTTCTCGCTCAACGTGCGGCCGGTGATTGCCGCGACGCGTCAGCAGGCCTGGGCGTTTTCGGCCGCCTTGGGACCGGTTGACGGCACCCATGGGCACCCGGAGAGCCGCCTGGTTGGCACAGCGGAACAGGTGGCGCTGCTCTTCATCAACCTTGTCGATCTCGGGGTGACGGATTTCATCCTGCATGGTCTGCAGGACGAGGAGCAGCTGCGGCTCTTTGCCGAGCAGGTTGCCCCGCTCGTGCGCAATACCGCGCTGCGGCAGGGCGCGCGCGGCATTCGCGAACTGCTCAGCGGTACCGGCGCTTTTGGGATCTATCCCACGGTGGGCGGCTGACTGGCCAGTCGCTCGGCCCAGTCGCCAACTGCCTAGACCAACTGGCGGATCTGAGGAATGTCGTCATTGTCGGCGTCGCGCAGAGCGGCGAGGCTTCGATTGTCGAGAACGTCGGCAATCGCCTGGCGAACTTCCAGCATCATGTGGCGGACCTGGCAGACTGCCTCGTCGCAATCCTCGCAGCGCTCATAGCGCGTGCGGCTGGCGCAGGCGATCGGCGCCAGCGGTCCGTCGAGAACGCGGATCACATGGCCGACCTTGATATCCCCCGCAGGCTTGGCGAGGCGGTAGCCCCCTTCCTTGCCCTTGCGGCTGAGCACGAATCCGGCATTGCGCAACTCGCCCAGGATCGCGTCGAGGAATTTCTTCGGGATGTTGTTGGCGCTGGCAATCTCGCCGACAAAGGCAAGATCTCCCACCGGCAACTGGGACAAATGCACCAGCGCCTTGAGGCCGTACTTCCCTTTTTTCGTCAGCATCGCCCAAACTACCGTTTGACGGACCCGCCCCAACGGACCCGAGCTTGAATAATCAACAGGTCGTTGCCTGACCTTACCGCCCAGACTCACAATGTGAGACGAACGCGTTGTTTTTTCGTAGCTATTGCCGGATGGCGGCAGCTTCAAAGCAATTTCTATAAACGAAGTGTAATAAAGCGCGATATTTGAACGCGTTTTCATGCGATTTGGGCGGGTTTATAGTTTCCCGCTTTGGCGTCTTCGCCGCCCCTCATCCGCCTGCCGGGACCCTTCTCCCTCGTGGGTATGACGAACACGGCTCTTGATCCTCGCCAACCATCGACGCGGTCGATTGGCGAAATCGTAACGGACATCTTGCCCCGTCTAAGGAGAGAAGCCCGGCAGGAAAGCGCAGGGCAGAGCGAGGCCAAAATTTCCCCCGCGCTGCCAGCATTCGTCAGGCGTGAACCGCGTTACCGCGTCCCGAAAGTCTGGTCGAGCAGGCCGCCGGCTGCGAAGTGCTCCTTCTGGATCGCCGGCCAGCCGCCGAAGACGTCCTCGACCGTGACCAGCCGCACTTCCGGGAATTTGTCCTTGAACGCCTCGGCCACCGCTTCGTCGCGAACGCGGTTACCATTCTCGGCGGAAATCTTCTGGCCCTCGGGCGAATAGAGGAAGTCGAGATAGGTCTTGGCCAGATCGCGCGTGCCGTGTTCTTCGGCGACCTTGTCGACGATGGCGACCGGGAACTCGGCGAGCACGCTGACCGAAGGGACGACGCTCTCGAACTTGCCCTCGCCAAACTCCTTGCGGATCCCGGTCGTCTCGGACTCGAAGGTGATCAGCACGTCGCCGATCTCGCGCTCGACAAAGGTGGTGGTCGCCGCGCGGCCACCCGTGTCGAACACGGGCACGTGGTTGAACAGGGCGGTGACGTATTCCTTCACCTTGGCCTCGTCGCCCTTGAACGCCTCTTTGGCCCAGGCCGTGGCGGCCAGATAGGTATAGCGCGCATTGCCCGAGGTTTTGGGATTGGGGAAGATCACCTGGACGTCGTCACGCACGAGATCGCCCCAGTCCTTGATGTTCTTCGGGTTACCCGACCGAACGAGAAAGGACGGCAGCGAGTAGAAGGGCGACGCCTGGTTCGGGAACTCCTTCTGCCAATCCGCGTCGACGAACCCGTTCTTCACGAGGAAGTCGATGTCCGGCACCTGGTTGAAGGTGACAACGTCCGCGCCGAGCCCCTCGACGATCGAGCGCGCCTGCTTCGACGTGCCGGCATGCGACTGCTCGATGGTGACGCCCGGATGCGCCTTCTCGAATGCCGCGTTGATCTGGACGAACAATTCGCGTGCGACGTCGTAGGAGGCGTTGAGCAGCTTGTCGGCCGACCAGGCGGGCGCCGCGGACAAAACAATAGCCGCGGCGGCGACCGTGGCAAGAAGAAGACGCTTCATGATGGTAGTGCTCCTGAGAAATGACCGCCGCACCCTAGCCGACAGGCTGGCCAGAGCGAGGCATGCCGGAGCAAGGCTGTCGTGCGCGAGAGAAATTTTATCGCCTTAGGGCACGAACGGCGCGAATTTTTTCCGCCGACCGGCCGAATCTCACAGAGGAGCATCCATCAGCAGGATATCGTTCGATCCTTCGTGGAGGGCGTGGAGGTCTATTTCTGCTCAATGTACCTAAGGGCACGGCACGAGGGGGCGCAGCGAACCCGATTTGCCGGCGCGCGCGTAGTTGCCGGGGAATATCCGCAGAACGCCGATCCGGACCCGCAAGCCGACGACACCGGCCGGAGCCGATGTCGTGCTTGCGCTGGCCAGGTTCTAGCTCCGCTTGCGGATGACGCCGTAAACGATGTTGCGGTTTTCGCCGAACTCCACGCTGGCTTCGACGGTATTGCGATCGACGCTGGCGTTGATGATGTTCCACATATCGGCTTCGGTGCGCAGGAGAAGCGTCCAGTTCATGAAGGTTTCCATGAAGCCGTCGTCAGGGATGCCTTCGGCGAAATTGGCGAACAGGAAGACGCCATTCGGCTTCAGCATGCGCATGCATTTGCGGGTCAGCTTCACGGCGACGGCGCGTGGAAGGTAGTCGTAGAGCCCGGCGGCGTAGACAAAATCGAAGGTGCCGAGCTCGTGGGAATCGGTCAGCAATCCCCGCACGGAACCGTCGATGGCTTCGACGGGGGTTCCGCGGAAGTCGCGCGTGATGGCGCCGATGCTGAGCGGGTCCTGGTCAAGCGCAACCCAGCGCTTCATGCGGCGCTCTTGAAATGCCGTAGACAGTTCAGCCTCGCGCAGATGACCCGCGGCCGCGGCAAGGATCTCAGCTTCGGACCCGCGCGTCTCGGCAATCTCGTCGACATGACGCGCCAGAAGCGAGCGACGCTCGCGCACTGCTGCAGACGACTGCGAGGCGCGCGTCGACTCATAAAGCACGCGTCCGAGCGGCGATGCAGTTGCAACCCTCGCCTCCGCGCTGGGCTGGCCGTAGATAAAGTCAAGCAATTGCGCGTCGCCGGAATAGCCCCGCGGCTTGTCGAAGGACCAGCGCGTGAACGGGTCCTGATGAAAATATTGGGTGACCGGATGGTTTTGAACGATAGGGATAAGTTCTTGCCACACACTTGGATGGTATTTTGCACGAGCCTTGTGCAATTCGGCCGCGATACGCTCGGTTATTGCCGTAGGGTCCCGTCCTTTTTCAAAACTGTCCCGTGCCATGCTAAGCATTAACGCCATTTTAGCTTTGGCCTCGACGAGCATACCGTCGCGATGCTCGACTCCAGGCGACGCAAATTCCGACGCAATTTGCTCGCGCGTGATCAGACTTTCACCATCAAACTGCATGTGGCCTTCTCTCAACTTTTTCTGCACTACCAGAGGGTTAACATTAACAAAGTGTTAATTGACACTGGAACATTTTGCACAAACTGTCATGAGTTTTTTGGGCAAAGGGTAAACGCATCGTTGCCACGAACCGCTCCTCGCCGGTGTCCGGGTTGTTTTCCTCCTGCGATTTAACAAAAACTTTTTCAGCAACTGGTAATTTTTGCGATAATGGCTGGAGCCGGTTACCCGGCGGTGCAAACGACGTCTGGGAGTGTGTGAAGAACGCGTTCATCGATGAAGCAAGACCTTCGACAAGTATATGATGCAAAGGCAGCAAGGCGCGGCTCACCATGAGCCGCACTCTGCCTGACCTGGTTGTCGCCGATCCCAGGGAAAGGCCGGTACTCGCGCAGGACTTGTGGGCGCTGTACCGTCAGGATGTCGATCTCGTGCAGCGCACGACGATCAGGCAAGGCATCTGGGCGTCGCTGGTCGTCTATCTGCTGTTCTCAATTACGGATGTGTTGTTGATTCCGGACGCCGCTGCGTTGACGATCGCATCCCGGTTCGCGGCCGGTTTCGTTATGATCGTCCTGTTCGAGGTGCAATTTCGTTCGAATGTTCGCACCCAGTGGCTTCACATCACATGCGCGTTCGCGCTGATTGTCTGCTACCTGGCATGGCTCTGTCCGGCCCTCACAACGACGCAGACGACACCGCTTTCCTATTACCTGGTTTTTGGCGCCATCTTCATGATGGGCGCCAACCTCTTCTTCAGCTTTCAGTTCATGCTCTCGATCGTGACATCGAGCATCGTGCTGGGAATCTTCTTTGTCGCGCTCTATTTTTTCCCGTCGAGTGACGCCTATCGCGTAGCGCTCGGCACATTCTACGTCTCGTGCTTCACATTCACCTCCTACGTCAATTGGAAGCTGAACAAGGAGCGCTACCACGTCTTCCTCAACGCGCAGGAAGCCAGGAACCAGCACCATGAAGCGACGGAACGGGGCAAGGCCCTCCTTCGGCTGTCGCGCACCGATCCGCTGACCGGGCTCGAGAACCGTCGTGCGATCGACGAGAAGCTTCGCGAACATTGGAGCGACTGGCAACTGCTGGGCAAGAGTTTCGCGGCGATCCTGATCGACGTCGACTTCTTCAAGAAGTTCAACGATTTCTACGGGCATCAGGAAGGCGACCGCTGTCTGGTGCTCGTGGCCAACGCACTGACCGCCATAATCGATCAGAAGCTGGGTTCGCTCGGCCGGTATGGCGGCGAGGAGTTCATTGTGCTGGTGCGCGTCGATAGGGCCGAAGAGGTTGTCGAACTGGCGGAGATCATCCGTCGCACCGTGGAGCAGCTGGAGTTGTCGCATGAGCCGCGTCGGGACGGCGTCTCTGTTGTCACCGTCAGCGTCGGCGCTGCCATTACGAGGGTCCAGACCGGGGCCAAGCTCGAAAAGGTCATTCACGAGGCCGACCGCGCGCTCTATCTCGCCAAAGCCAGCGGCAGGAACTGCATCCGGCTTTTCGACCCCAACGATCCGCAAAGCAGCGACGTCAACGAGAACATCGCTGCGCTTCTCAAGATCGCGGTCGCAAACAATCTCGTCTCGATGGTCTACCAGCCCATACAGGATTTGAAATCGGGGCGTGTCGAGGCGGTCGAGGGGCTGATGCGACTGAAGATGCTGGATGGAACGGCAGTTCCGCCCAGCCTCTTCATTCCGGTTGCCGAGCGAACCGGCGCAATACAGGAGCTGGGTCGCTGGGCTATCCGGCGGGTCTGCGACGAGTTATTGGCCGACAACAGCATCGGGATTGTCAGCGTCAACGTTTCACCTACTCAGCTGAAGGCCCTTGGATTTGCCTCGAACGTCGCCACAATGCTGGCGGAAACCGGCGTTCCCGGCAGCCGACTGGCGTTCGAGATCACCGAGGGATTGGAACTCGAAATGCACTCGGATGTGCTGCGCTGCATCAGCGACCTCAAGCGGCTGGGGATTCGAATTTGGTTGGACGATTTCGGTACGGGTTTCGCCGGGCTCTCCTGGTTGCGGCTCATCGACTTCGATACTGTGAAGATCGATCGCTCTTTCCTTCACGATTGCACCACGCCGCGCGGCGAGGCGATGTTGCGCGACATCATCGGCCTGGTCCGCAATCGCGGTCACAAAATCCTCGTGGAGGGTGTCGAGACCCGCGAACAATTGGCCCTCATGCGCGAATTCGAGATCGATCTCGTGCAGGGCTTTTTCGTTGGACGGCCGGTGCCTGCCAAAACCCTCCGATCCGGCCCAATCGAGAGCAAGCTATTGGCTTCGGTTCTCCGAACCGCGTGAGGCGACAGGCTCGATCAGAACAGTTTCCAGCGACTTGGACGGAACACCACGCGGGCGCCGATCGTCGCGGGATGAGAGGCAGGTACCTCGATCTCCACATGCGGCGCCTCGGGTGCGGCGCCGTCGAGCCTGAGCTCGACATGACGCGTGCCCGCGACCCGGCGCATCGCCGCCACCGTGCCCGCCATGCCGCCTGACCGGCCATCGAGCAGTTCGACATCGTGCGGCCGGAAATAAAGCTGCGCGGCGGTCTCGCGTGCGTCGGGCGCTGCAAGGCTGAGCGAACGTTCCCCGAGCCATAGCTCGCCATTGCGCACTGTCACCGGCACCACGCTGGACTCGCCGATGAAACCGAACACGAACGGGGAGTTCGGCGTGTCGTAAACGTCATCGGCGGTGCCGATCTGTTCGATATTCCCTTGGCTCATCACGACGACCCGGTCGGCGAGTTCCAGCGCTTCTTCCTGGTCGTGGGTAACAAAAACGGTGGTGTGACCGGTCGTGTCGTGGATTTCGCGCAGCCAGCGGCGCAGTTCGCGCCGCACCTGGGCGTCCAATGCGCCAAACGGTTCGTCGAGCAAAAGCACCTTCGGTTCGATGGCCATGGCGCGCGCCAGCGCGACACGCTGACGTTGGCCGCCGGACAGTTGAGAGGGGTAGCGGTTCTCAAGTCCCGAAAGCTGCACCAGATCGAGCAATTCGGTGGCGCGGTTGCGGATTTCCTCCCCTGTCGGGCGCAGGCCCGCCGGCCGCACCTTCAGGCCGAAGCCGATGTTCTCGGCCACGGTCATATGCCGGAACAGCGCGTAGTGCTGGAAGACGAAGCCGACGTTTCTTTCCTGGACCGTTCGATGCGAGGCATCTTCGTCGCCGAAGAAAATGCGTCCCGTGGTCGGCTGTTCCAGACCGGCGATCAAGCGCAGCAAGGTCGTCTTGCCGGAACCCGACGGTCCGAGCAGAGCGATCAGTTCGCCGGAGCGGATGTCCAGCGAGACGTCGTGCAGCGCCGGGAAACGGTCGAACTCCTTGCGGACATTTTGAACGCGAACTTCCATCAGAATTCCCAAAGTCTAGCTGAGCGCGGGGCAGGGCGGGCGCTGTGCATCAATGTCCCCGCGATCCAGCCAACTCGTCGCCATAGCGTATTTCGAGCAGCGTTTTCAGCACCAATGTGACCAGCGCCAGCCCCGCAAGCAAGGAGGCAACGGCGAAGGCGCCGACCGCGTTGTATTCGTTGTAGAGGATCTCGACATGCAGCGGCATCGTATTCGTCTGGCCGCGGATATGGCCGGACACCACCGAAACCGCGCCAAACTCGCCAAAGGCGCGTGCGTTGCAGAGCAGCACGCCATAGAGCAGGCCCCAGCGGATGTTCGGCAGGGTGACATACCAGAAGGCCTGCCAGCCGCTCGCGCCAAGCGAGATCGCCGCCTCCTCGTCGCCTGTTCCCTGTTCCTGCATCAAGGGGATCAGCTCTCGCGCCACAAAGGGGAAGGTCACGAAGATCGTCGCCAGAACGATACCGGGCACGGCAAAAAGCACCTCGATGCCGTAGGATTTGAGGAATGGACCGAGCAGGCTGGAAGAGCCGAACAGCAGCACGTAGACCAATCCCGATATAACGGGCGAGACCGAAAAGGGCAGGTCTATCAGCGTGGTCAGGAAGGCCTTGCCCTTGAATTCGTATTTGGCGATCGCCCACGCCGCCGCAATGCCGAAGACCAGGTTCAGCGGCACGGCGATGACGGCGACTGTCAGCGTGAGGCGGATGGCCGAGACGGTGTCAGGTTCGGTAATCGTCTCCAGGAAGGGTTCCACGCCCTTGCGAAACGCCTCCATGAAGACCAGCACCAGCGGCAGCACCAGGAAAACGCCGAGAAACGCGAAGGAGATCGCCAGCAGAAGGTAGCGCCATGGGCGGGATTCGCTGGTCGCCGAGACCAGCGGCTTGCGGTTCGCCTTGCTTGCGGCGGTCAGAGTGGCGCGGGGAGCGTGTGTCACGATATCAACCATATCGGCGTCGGCTCCAGCTTTGAAGCAGGTTGATGACCAGCAACATCGCGAAAGAAATCACCAGCATGATCGCGGCAATCGCGGTTGCCGCCGGATAATCATATTCCTCCAGCCGGATGATGATCAGCAGGGGTGCGATCTCCGACACGTTCGGCAGGTTGCCGGCGATGAAGATGACGGAGCCGTATTCGCCGACGCCACGTGCGAAAGCGAGTGCAAAGCCTGTGATGATCGCCGGCGCCAGGCCAGGCAGCAGGACTTGCGCAATGGTCTGGAAACGGTTGGCGCCCAGCGTTGCCGCCGCTTCCTCGACCTCCCGGTCGATCTCTTCCATCACCGGCTGCACCGTGCGTACGACGAAGGGGAGGCCGACGAAGATCAAGGCGATGACGATGCCCAGCGGAGTGTAAGCCACCTTGACGCCCAACCATGCGAGCGGCGCGCCGAGCCAGCCCTTGGGCGCATAAAGGGTGGTCAAGGCAATGCCGGCGACTGCCGTGGGCAGCGCGAAGGGCAGGTCGACCAGAGCGTCGACAACACGCCGGCCAGGGAATTTGTAGCGCACAAGCACCCAGGCAACGACGGTGCCGAAGACGACGTTTACGGCAGCTGCAGCAAAAGCCGTGCCGAAGGAAATCTTAAGCGCATTCAGCGTGCGGCCCGAGGTGGCGATGGCGAAGAAGTCGGACCAGCCGAGCGCCGCGGAGCGCCAGATAAGCGCCGACAGCGGGATGAGAATGATCAGCGTCAGGTAGACAAGCGTGAAGCCGAGCGTCAGTCCGAATCCCGGAATGACGCTCGGCTTTCTCCACGTCCACCCGGCTGTTGCGGGCGCAAGGCTCATGAAGCTTTCAATCGTCCCTGTTTGAAGCGTTCCGTCGGCCTGCTCTCTACATCACCATTTCGGCGAGCCCAAGGATGAGATTTCCAAGGAAGCGCCTAAACGCGATATGAACATTCCTCGTCACCCGTGAGGGCGGCGGCGTGGGGGCACCATCGCGACCGACAATGCCCCTCGGTATCGGATCCGCCTGGCGCTTACTGCGCCGGCTTGTAGATCTGGTCGAAGACGCCGCCGTCGCCAAAGTGGTAGGGCTGCGCCTTGGCCCAGCCGCCGAACAGCGGATCATCGATGGTCACCAGCTTGATCTCAGGGATTTTCTGCAACTGGTCGGCCGGAACAAGCTCCGGCTTGGACGGACGATAGTGGTGCTTGGCGGCGATGGTCTGGCCCTCAGCGGAGTAGAGCCAGTTCAGATAGGCTTCGGCCTGCTTGCGCGTGCCCTTGGCATCGACATTGGCGTCGACCACTGCGACGGGCGGCTCGGCCAGGATCGAGGTCGGCGGGTAGACGATGTCGAACTTCTCCGCGCCGAACTCGTCGAGCGCGAGATAGGCCTCGTTCTCCCAGGCTAGCAACACGTCGCCTTGCTCGCGTTCTGCGAAGGTGACGGTAGAGCCGCGCGCGCCAGTGTCGAGAACCGGCACATGGGCGTAGAGATCGGCTACATACGATTTGACCTTGGACTCGTCGCCGCCGAACTGGGTGTTGGCCCAGGACCAGGCGGCCAGGTAGTTCCAGCGTGCGCCGCCCGAAGTTTTCGGGTTTGGCGTGATGACCTGCACGCCTTCTTTGACCAGATCTCCCCAGTCCTTGATGCCCTTGGGGTTACCCTTGCGCACCAGGAAGATGATCGTCGAGGTGTAGGGTGAGGAATGGTTGGCGAATTTATCGCGCCAGTCCTTGGCAATCTTGCCGGAGTTTTTCACGATGGCGTTGATGTCGCTCTCAAGGGCCAGGGTCACGACGTCGGCTTCAAGGCCGTCGATGACCGCGCGGGCCTGCTTGCCGGACCCGCCATGCGATTGCTGGATGGTGATCGTCTCGCCCGTGTCCGCCTTCCACTTGGCGGCAAAGGCCTCATTGTAATCCTTGTAGAGCTCCCGGGTGGGGTCATACGAGACATTGAGCAGGGTCGTATCGGCAAATGCAAAACCAAGCACGCCAAACTGGACGGTGCTGGCGACAAGTGCGGCGGCAAGCGCCTTCAGCGTTTTGTTGGTCATTGTGATGCCTCCGTTGAGCGACTAACTCTACAAATTAGGTAGAAATTAAGCTGAGGGATTTTTTCTGAATTGAGACCGCTTTTTAGAACGCGGTTCCAATCTTTCGGAGTTGGCCGTTCTTTTTTCGTTCCGTCGGCCCCGGAATGTCAGCACCCGCAAAGGCGGTGCCTGTAATGGCATGCGTTCAGGCCAGGAAGCGCATCGCTTCCGCAGTGGGGCTGAAGTGCGATTTGTTCATCCATCGAGGCAACCGGTTGATGCGATGGTTCCGGCAGCTCGACATTTGAATCGCTGCAATGTGCCAAGCCGCTGAAGGGGAATCACTTTCTGGTCTCAAGTCCGCGTGGTTCAGGAAGCCAACCTCAGCGATGTCCGGCCTTTGCCGGTGCCCGTTGCACCTTCTTTTCCGCCTTTTCGGCACGCTCGGCGGCTTGTTCACACTTCTTGCGGATCTCCTCCAGTTCCGATTCCGTCAAATGCTCGATGCCGATGAAATGGTTATGCGCTTGGCTGACCCGGATCAGTTCGTCGAGCTTGGCCTGGGTGGCGGCGCCATCACGGTTTTGGGTGTTCTGGACCATGAACACCATGAGGAACGTCACGATGGTCGTTCCGGTGTTGATGACCAATTGCCAGGTGTCGGAGAAGGCGAAGACGGGTCCGCTGACGGCCCAAATGAAAACAACCAGCAAACAGACGATGAAGGCCGCAGGCGTGCCGGTGATGTAGGCAATCCGGTTTGAAGTGCTGGTGAAGAGCTTTTCCATGACGATCCGCTGGCGTCGTTCAACGCAGCGGGCCGTGGCTGGTTCCAGAAGGCTATCTCGGCGGTTTTGGCGGTACTCGGCTGCTATTCCACGAAAATGTTGACGCTGGCGGCGCGTCCGGCAGCATCAATGACGGTGAGCGTGGCGAAGCCGGCGCCATCGGGTTGCCAGGTTGCGTCCCGCCGGCGTGATGGGGTGGCGACCTGCTTGCCGTTCGCCAGCCAGCGGAACGGTGCGCGACCGTCCTGCAGCTTGAGGACCAGCGGTGCTGTCCCATCGGCAGCGGCTCCCAGGTCGAGACGCGCCCCTTCCGGCGGAAAGACGATGCGGGGCGCAGGCTCGGTAACCTTGCCGGTCGCGATCAATCCGTCGGCGTCGGTGCCGAAGCGCTGCAGTGTGACCGGCAGTTCCTCGCGCGTCTGCCGCAGCGCGCCGGCCGGTGCGCGTGACAAGGGCACGCCGGCGAGGCCGGATCGCTCGAAAGCCTCGAACAGGATGGGGGCGGCGGAGACATAGCCGGCCAGCCCGGGCACGGATGCCGCGTCCGCCCGGCCCGTCCAGACACCCAACACGTAGCGGCCGTCGAACCCGACCGACCAGGCGTCGCGGTAGCCGTATGATGTGCCGGTCTTATAGGCGATGGCGCGCTTGGCGGCGCCGTCCGGCGCGCGCACGCCGGTCAATATGTCCGCCACCTGCCACGTCGCGCGCCGATCGAGTACGGCCTGGGAGGGCTGTGCGGGGGCGACAGGTTCGGTGCCGTCGGCAAGCGCCCGGACTTTGCCGCCATTGGCAAGGCCAGTGTAAAGCTGCACGAGGTCGCGCAGGGTCAGGCCTGCCCCGCCGAGCCCGATGGCGAGACCGGGCGGTTCGTTGCGCGGCAGGACCAGCGACACGCCGGCCTGGCGGAAGCGGGTTGAGAGCCGAGCAGGCCCCACCGCGTCGAGCAGGCGCACCGCCGGCACGTTGAGCGACAATTGCAGCGCCTGGCGGATGGAAACGTCGCCCTGATAGCCCATATCGAAGTTGCGCGGCTTGTAGCCGTCGAAATCGGCAGGCCGGTCCTCGATAATCGTTTCCTGTGCGATAATGCCCTGTTCGAAGGCGAGCCCGTAGATGAAGGGCTTCAGCGTTGAGCCAGGCGAGCGGACGATTTTGGTCATGTCGATCCAGCCGGAGCGGGATGCGTCGAAGAAGTTTGCCGAACCGACCTCACCCAGGATTTCGCCCGTCTGGGCGTCGGCCAGAACCATTGCGACCGAGAGCTTGGGGCCAAGCTTGGCTGCGCGTTCGCGGGCGACTGCCTCCAAGCCCTGCTGAACCGTGCGCGACAGCGTGACTTTGTGAAGGGTCGCCGAGGGGTCGCGGCGCACGGCGGCCTCCGCCACATGCGGGGCGAGAGCGGGCAGCGCGCGGCGGAATGAGGGCACTGCCTCGGCGGCGGCTCGGGCGACTTCGGCGTCACCCATCAGGCCGGCGGTTTCCATCCTCTTCAACACGCGATCGCGCGCCGCGCGGGCATTCTGCGGATTGCGGTCGGGGCGGCGGCGCTCCGGCAATTGCGGCAGCGCGACGAGGAGAGCTGCCTCCGAGGTGGTCAGGCGCTTCGGCTCCTTGCCAAAATAGGCCAGCGAAGCGGCGCGCACGCCCTCGAGATTGCCGCCATAGGGCGCCAGCGTGAGATAGCGGTCGAGGATTTGCTGCTTGGTGAGGCGTCGCTCGATCTGCAGGGCGCGGAACAGCTGGCGCAGCTTGGCGCCGAGGTTCCGGCTTTCGCGCGGCTCGATCAGGCGGGCAAGCTGCATCGACAGTGTCGAGCCGCCCGACACGATGCGGCCGTTGCCCGCAAGCTGGCCCGCCGCGCGCAGCAGGGCGATAGGGTCGATGCCGCTGTGGTCCCAGAAGCGCTTGTCTTCATAGGCGATCAGCATGTCGACCAGCCGAGGGTCGACATCGGCGGCGGCGGTCGACAGACGCCAGCGGCCATTGACCGTGGAAAAAGTGCGCAGCAGCCGGCCATCGCGGTCGGTGACTTCGACTGAAACGGGCAACCGCGCCGGCAGCGGGGGAGGGTAGGCGCGATCGGCGTATTCAAAGGCGAGGTAGGCGCTCGTGGACAGCGCGAGTGCCGCGAGGAAGGAAAGGGCTATACGGCGGGTCATGGCGCGAAACAGACGGCACCCCAACAAGCAAGCCGGCCTCCCTTCGTCCTGACGGATGCCGCTCTGCTTGGACAGACTGTCTTATGCGCCCCCTCAACCGCCTTCGGCGGTCCCCCTCCCCCGCTTCGCAGGGAAGGATTTGCGCTGCGGGTCACCGCGACCTTGGATCCTCCCCTGCGAAGCGGGGGAGGGGGACCGCCGAAGGCGGTGGAGGGGGCGATCATGACCACCGATCCTCGCGATCTGCTTCCTACTGCCCCTTCACCTCCATCATGCCCATCGCCGTGCGCGCGGAAAATTGCGGACGGTACATGTCTTCCACGCTCGCTGCCGGATGCGCGAAGACGCCCGGTGTCACCGCGCGAACCACATAGGCCAGCGAGAACGTGCGCGGGTCCGAACTGGTCCGATCGAAAGCCGCGATGAAACGGTCGTCGCGGAACTCGAGATGCGCGGCGGTGGTCTCCGGCAGCCAGTCGAAATTCGACAGATTGGCGCTGTTCACCAGTCCCGGATTGTCGAGTTCGAAACCTGCCGGCAGAAGGTCGGAGATGAGAACGCGTGACGGCCAGGCGGTGTTTTCCGTAACGTTGAGCACGACGACGAAGCGATCGTTCTGTTTTACTTCGGTGACGTTCGCCTCGCTTCCGTCGAGGCTGTAGTAGGTGCGCTCGATGGTGAAGCCGTCGCCGCCGGCCGGCAGAGGCGCGTTGGGCACCGCGACCGTGGTGACCACCGCCTGGACGGGGGTGGCGCCCTTGTTTGTGACCACCATCGGCCGTTCGACAATCTGGGCACCGGTGAGCGTGGCGGTAAAGTTGCCCTTGTGCTGCGCGCCGCCGATGTCGAGCTCGATATTCTCGCCACCGGCGCGCAAGGCGCGGGCGGCAAGAAGCATCCACGCCTCGTCCTGGGTGGACGTCCACCGGATATTGGCTCGCTCGTTCGCCACCAACTGGATCAGCGCCGGTACCACTGGCGGAGTCGGCTTCGATTCCGCTGCAAGCGCCAGGATGGCGGCCCCATCGCGCAGCCTGGAACCGTAATCGGAACGGTTCCAATCGTAGCTTGTCTGCTGTTCGGCTAGCGTCACGGCTGCCTGGAAAGTGTCGTTGGCGCGCTGGCTGTCGCCATAGAGCGACAGCGAAGCAGCGAGCTGCGCCACCGCCATCGGGCTGGAGAATGCCTCCAGCTTGGTGTCGGTGTAGTAGCGCAGATCGCCGACCGAAGCCTTCTTGTTGCGGGCGAGCACATAGATCGCATAGGCGATCTCGGTGCCGCGGCTTTCCACGTCGACATCGTAGCCGATCGAATTCTGCAGATTGCTCAACGCCTGCATCATCGCCTGCTGGGGAACGTCATAGTTCTTCTCGCGCGCCCTCGTCAGGAAGTCGGTGACATAGCTGTCGAGCCAGAGGTCGCCCGAGCCGGGACCCCACAGGCCGAAGCTGCCCTGCGAGGACTGGTAGTTCAGGACGCGGTATATGGCCTCCTGGATGCGGCTTTTCAGTTCAGGCTCGTCCTTCATGCCGGCCCCGGCGGCAAGTTCGCTGACATAGAGCAGCGGCAGCGCGCGGCTCGTCGTCTGCTCGGCGCAGCCATAGGGATAACGATCCAGCGTCATCAGCAGGGACGGTACGTCGAAGGCGGCCGACGGCGAAACGCCAACGCTCACCGTAGCGCCTTCGATCAGGCTTGCGGCGAGCAGTTCCTTGTCGACGCGCAGCGCCTGGCCATTCGGACCGAGGTCAACCACGAGACGGGTGGTAACCGGGAGTTGCGGTGCGCGCACCGGAATGTACAGCACCTGGTTGATGGAAGCGCCGCCGGGCTGGCCGACACTGATGGTGAGGGAGGTCGGCCCGGCCTTCTGCGGCAGCAGCGGCACGTTTACGACGCTACGCTTGCCGGCGGTGAGGGCAACCTTCTGCGGCAGGGTTGCATCGCCGGTCGACAGGTCGCCCGTGGTCTTGACGGAGAAGTCGTAATCCCCATTCGGAGCGTCGGTGTTGGCGATCTCCAGGCGCATCACCGCCGCATCGCCGGGCGCCAGGAAGCGGGGAATGCCGGCGGTCACGACAATAGGATCGCGGACGATGACGTCCTTGGTCGCATGGCCGATGGCATCCTTGTTCCAGGCGACCGCCATGACGCGGACCGTGCCGTTGAACTGCGGGATATCGAACGAGACGGTGGCCTTCCCGTCGGCATCGAGCTTCACCGGTCCTTCGAAAAAGGCGACAAGCTTCTCGGTCGGGGGGCTGCCCTGCGCGGACAGGCCGCCGTCGCCGCCCGTGCGCAGCTTGCCGGCGACACCGAGCGAACCGTCGATGAGGCGGCCGTAAATGTCGCGGATCTCCAGCCCGAGCATCCGCTGGCCGAAGAACCATTTCTCGGGATCAGGTGCTTCGTAGCGGGTGACGTTGAGAATGCCGACATCGACGGCGGCGATCGTGACATAGGCGTCGGACAACGCCTCCGCGCCGGTGACGGTGACGGGTATGGTCAAATCCTGCGCCGGCGTGATCTTTTCAGGGGTCGCCAGCGCCACTTGAAGCTTCTGGTTCCTGGGGTCGATTTCCAGCCAGGTGATACCGATGGAGCGCGCCGGCATGCGCGACTGCGCGCTGTCGCCTTCGACCGTTCCCGGACGGAAAAGCGTGGCGGTGACATAGGCGCCGGCGCCCCAGTTCACGTCGACGGGAATGTCGATCGTGGCGCCGCCTTCTGGAACCGTGGCGGTCATGGTCTTGAGCAGGCGTTCGGACCCAATGATGACCTGAAGTTCGCCGGCAAAGCGGGGCGAGATGTTCAGCTTGGCGACTTCTCCGGAAACGTAGCTGTCCTTGTCCAGCGCGATCTCCAGCCCGTCCGGGGTCTCGGTGGAGCTTGCCTCCACATACCAGCCGGCTTCGAACTCATAGCTGCTCGCCGGGCCGTCCGGATCGGCGGTCTCGACTTCGATGCGATAGCGACCCCACCCGACGGGCACGCTGATTTGCGCGTCCTTGTCGGCGGCAACGTCGATCCTGCCATTGGCGACGTTGCGCGTGTGTGTGATCGGCTCGAAGTTCCATGAGCTGCCGTTTCGATACCACTGATAGTCGCGCTCGATGCTGACCAGCGTCCATTGCAGGCCGTTGGCCGCCTTGCGGTTGCCGTCCTGATCGACATTGATGACGCTGAAAGTCGCCTTGTCGCCCTCGGGCACGGACTCGCCGTCGAAGCCAGGCTTGATGCCGATCATGTCGGTCGTCGGCTTGATGGCGATGTCGACGGAGCGCTCGACGGCGCGGCCGGCACCCTCTCGCATGCGCAACGTGACGTTGGCGTTGATCAGCCGTGTGGTTGAAGGCAGAGCGTCGATGGCAACCGGCACCTGCGCCTTGCCGTCCTCACCGATGATCGGCAAGTCGGCGAGGTCGATCTGTGTCGCGTCGCCCTGTTCCTCGTCGGCGAGGCCGAAACTGAAGCCTTTGTAGCGGTCCCAGACCTGCTTGGTCGCAAGTTTGATTTCGCCTTCCAGCGCCAATCCGGCGGCAGGCGCGCCATAGAGGAAGCGGCCATCGACATCGACGTTCGTCGTCTCATCCGCTGCGATTTCGGTTTTCTCTGCCTTCAGATTGATCTCGATCCGATCCGGCACGAAATCCTCGACGAGAAAGTTCTGGGAGGCGACGGAGGCCTCCTTCGGATCGGTGTAGAGCGAGACCGTCCAGGCGCCACGCATTGCGTTGGGCGCTATGGGCAGATCGACCGCGTAGCCGCCGGCGGCCACGCCATCGGCAATGATGCGGCGCTCCTCGACGCCGTCGGGCCGAGTGAAGATGAACGTCAGCGGCAGCTTCTCGACCGCCTTGGCCGCGTCGTCGCGGGCAAGCGCTCCGACATGCACCGTCTCGCCGACACGGTAGATGCCGCGCTCCGTCCACGTATATATGTCCAGCGCGCCGGGCGCAGTGCGACCCTCGACGCCGCGATCCGAAAGATCGAAGCCGGCCTTGGTCATGTCGAGGAACACGAAGTCTTCGCCGCCGGCCACATTGGCCATCAGTACTGCCGGCACCATCGACCCTTCGCCGCGGGTGAGGCCGGGATTGAAGGTGGCGCGGCCCTCGGCGTCGGTCTTGGCGGTTCCCAGAACCTCGTTGTTCTTGGCCAGCAGGGTGAGTTCCGCATCGGCGATGGGCTGGGCTGAGCCAAGCGAGCGCGCAAAGACGTTGAGGCCGTCCTGGCCGGTGTAGGTGGTCAGGCCGATATCCGAGACCACGAACCACTGGGTCGCGCGCGAATCATAGTTGTCAGAGTTCGATTTTTCCGCCTGTGCGGTCAGTACGTAAACGCCGGGCTTGCGCTGGGGTATCGCCTCATCAACCGGAAAGGAGGTAGTGACTTCCTGGTTCAGTTGGTTGGTGATGTCGATCTTGCCTTCCCAGATCGGCTCGCCCGTCTGGTCCGCGATGGTGTCGATGTCGTAGCCGTCAAGCTGCTTCAGAAACTGGTAGCCCGACAGGAGCTGCGCGAGCGAGCGATCGCCGATGCGATAGAGCTTCACGTCGGCGCTGGTCATGTTCACCGAGACGATCGGAATGCCACGGCGGCCGCCGGCCGGCAGCACGAAGCTTTCACCGGTAAAGCGCACTGAAGACGGGCGGTCCTGCATATAGATCGACAGGGAGACCGGCGCTTCCAGCACTTCCCCGATCTGCGCCGGCAGACCCTGCCGGAAGGCGATCTGGTAGTGCTTGCCGTGCTCCAGCCCCTCGACGCAGACCTGACGATCCTTCGCCTCGATCGCCTTGGGCGCGGCGCCGTCGACCGTTACGAACGGCGCATAGTCGGTGCCCGCCTTGACGAGATCCTCGGAGAAGATGCCGCAGACACGCGGCGACGAGGTATCCGCCTCGATCTTGTGCTCGACCATGCGGAAACCCTTGCGGGCCTTCAGGTCCTGATATTCGGCCTGAAGCGAAGCGTCGGGCACCAAAGCAAGGCTCTGCTCGTAGGCGGTCAGTGCCGGTCGGAACATCTCGCGCTTGTCGAGGGTGCGCGCCATCACCGTCAGCGTGTCGGCGCGGGATCGGGCGGTGCGCTGCAACTGATAGCCGTTCCATGCCGCGGACGCGGCATTCCGCTGGAGGTCGGAGGTTTCCTGGCCGTTGACCGGCGTGACTCCCAGCGTGGCAGCGGCGAGCTTGGTCCACAGCGTGCCGTCATCGGGCGACAGCTTCACCGCCGAGATCAGATTGTTCATCGCGGTGCGCGGATCATTCGAGCGCATGGCGTTGTCGGCAGCCTCGACCAACCCGGCAAGGCCCTGTTCGGCCGCGACCGGCTCGCCCGCCAGCAGATTGGTGCGATAGGCGCGCGCCTCGTCAGCCATATAGGCCGGGAAATAGGCCAGCTCCGGCGGTGCGCCGATATCCGGATCGCCAGCGACCGCGACGACCTTGCCGGCCACCGCACCCTTGAAGGGCTTTAACTGGTTGAAGTCCGATTTCATGAAGCACCACTTCGCCTTCACATTGTAGGTGAAGGCCCGGCAGGCGCTTTCGGCGAGGCAGACCGCCTCGCACTGGTCGAGCGAGACATCCTTTTCGGAGCGAAGGTCGAAACCGAAATAGTCGCTCTCGGGAGAGGTGACGATCTCGCGCTGTTCCTGCGCGGATAGTGGCGTGACGCCGCCGGCGAGGAGCGTGAGAAGAAATGCAAGTTTCGCTAAAGCCCGAACCGCACGCAGTCTCATGGCGCCCTCCAACTCATACCGTCAGCAAAGGCTGGATGATCCACTCGCCGTCCGGATTGTCAACCCGAGCGCCGCGGTAAGCCCCTTTGCCCTGGGTGAATTTGCTGCCCGGAATGTGGCCGCTTGTGGTCCGCGATGCGCAGGATTGCAGGGCCATTTCGTGGAAATTGCGCCGACGCCGCGTCCGCGTCGCCACCCTCTGTCTCGGCCTCAATGGCTGAGAATGTTCACCAGCCGCCCAAACGGATCCCGCACATAGAAGCGCCTCACCCCCCACGGCTCATCGGCCGGCCCATACTCAATGGAGAAACCTGCCGTCCGCATTGCCTCCAATGCGTGGTCCACGTCATCGACCTCGATGGAAAGGTCGGGTACCGCCGTGCCTGATCCGCCTTCACTGGCAAAGCTGATCTGAACGCTCATTGTCTCGGAAGAACCGAAGGTGGCGATCCAGCCAAGATCCATCTTCAGGTCGAGGCTAAGCACGTCACTATAGAAGCGCTTCGACGAAGCTATATCATCTGTCGCGATATTCGCCACGATACGCTTCACCTTCATGGGCGCCTATCTCGGCTTTTTCCCAAACAGGTTGATTTATTCGGCCACGCGGCGGACACCGGGAATCAGCTATAGATCGTCCGGCGTTTTCGGCCGCTTCATGCGGACCTTGGCGGTGCCTGAGGGGGTTGCTGTCGTGGGCGTTGCCGATGCAGCGGGCGATTTCGCGCCGACATTTGTGCGCGCTACCGACACAGGTTTTTGGGCCACAGTGGCACGGTTTGTGCTGGCTGCGCGCGCGGGGGAGGGTGTCGCCGCGGCTTCGATAGCAGCATTGGCCGTCGTCTGCTTTGCGGGCGCGTCCGTCGCCTGTCGGCCGTCGCCCACTTGCATGAGCGGCTGCGCGGGCTGCGATGCGGATGGAATGGCGGCCGGGACGGGTTTGCCCGAGGCATCTGTCTCGGATTCGATGCGCTCTGCCTTGGCCGACGCGCCCTCGTGCGCCGCCTGGGCTGCCTCGACACTTGCCGCTTTCGGCGCGAGTTTCTTCACCGGCCCGCGCGGCTCGGCTTTCTCCACCGGTGTTGGCGCGTCGATCTCGTCTGCATCGACCGGCACGATGTCGTGCGCAACCGCGTCCTCGCTTTTGGCGAAGCTGATGACCGGCTCCATCTTGGCCAACTGCTCGTCGTCCAGCCAGCACAGGCTGTAGTGGCCATTGCCGAGATGCTTCTGCGGCGGCACCTGCGTCTCGCATTTGTTGCCCGGCACGAATTTCTTCCAGCGGCAACGGGTCTGGAACGGGCATCCGCTTGGCGGGTTCATTGCCGACGGAATGTCGCCGTCCAGCACGATGTGCTTCTTGACTACCGAGGTGTCGGCGATCGGAATGGCGGACAGCAATGCCTCGGTGTAGGGATGGTAAGGCGGGGCGAAAATCTGATCCGTCGTGCCCTGTTCGACGATGTAGCCGAGATACATCACCACCACGCGGTCGGCGATGTAGCGCACCACGCTGAGATCGTGGCTGATGAACAGCATCGTCGTCTTGTTTTTACGCTGGATGTCCATCAACAGCTCGGTCACGGCGGCTTGCACCGAAACGTCAAGCGCCGAGACAGGCTCGTCCGCGACCACAACCTTGGCCTGGCCGGCAAAGGCGCGCGCCACGCCGATACGCTGTTTCTGTCCGCCGGAGAGTTGGCGCGGCATGCGATCGGCGAAGGCGCGCGGCAGCTTGACCAGGTCCAGCAGGTCGAACATGCGCTTCCGCCGCTCGGCGACAGTGTTGCCGAAGCCGAATTTCTCCAGCGTGCGAATGATCTGCGAGCCGACCGAATGGCTGGGGTTTAGCGTGTCGAACGGGTTCTGGAACACCATCTGGATCGACGAGACGGTCTGCACGTCCCGAACCTCGATCCCCGTCGACTGGATATTGGTATTGCCGAGCACGACATCGCCGGAGGTTGCCGTTTCCAGTCCCAGCAGGACTTTCGCCAGCGTGGACTTGCCGCAGCCGCTCTCGCCGACGATCGCCACCGTTTCGCTCTCGCGCGCCTCGAAGCTGATCGATTCATTGGCCTTGACGACGCGTCCCTCGCCGCCGGCTCCGAACACCTCATTGCCGCCGACGCGATAGTATTTCTTGAGGTCGGTGATCTTGAGCACGGTTGCGCCCGGCGTGACGGGTTCGTGCTTCTTGTCGGCGCCCGGGGGAAGGGACAGCCAGTCCAACTCGTTGAAGCGCACGCAGCGGGAGAAATGTCCCTCATGCCCGTCGACCGGGATCATCGGAATTTCAGCGGCGTTGCACAGCCCTTCCACGAAATGGTGGCAGCGCGGGCCGAAATTGCAGCCCTTCGGCCGCTCGTGCGGCAGCGGCAATTGCCCTGGAATGGCGACCAGCGGGCGCGAGTTCTTGTCGGCGCCGGGCAGGGGGATCGAACGGAACAGGCCCTGCGTATAGGGGTGCCGCATGCGGTCGAACACATCCTTGATCTTGCCGGTCTCGACCGCCTCGCCCGAATACATGACGGTGATCCTGTCGCACGTCTCGAGGATCAGCCCGAGATTGTGCGACACGAAGATCATCGAGGTGCCGAACTTCTCGCCCAACCCCTTCACGAGGTCGACGATGCCGGCTTCGACCGTCACGTCGAGCGCGGTGGTCGGTTCATCGAGCAGAAGCAGCGCCGGCTTCGACAGCAGCGCCATGGCGATGACGATGCGCTGCTGCTGGCCGCCGGAAAGCTGGTGCGGATAGGAGCGCATCATGCGCTCCGGGTCCGGCAGCCGCACCGAGCGCACCATTTCGAGCGCACGGCTGTAAGCTTCGCTCTTCGACACCTTGTCGTGGATCAGCGGCACTTCCATCAGCTGCTGGCCGATCTTCATTGCCGGATTCAGGCTCGCCATCGGCTCCTGATAGATCATGGCAATCTTGTTGCCGCGAATGGAGCGCAACTCCTCGTCGGACATGTCGCCCATGTCCTTGCCCTGGAACCTGATGCGTCCGCCGACGATCCTCCCCACGTTCGACAGGTCACGCATGATGCCGAGCGACACGGTCGACTTGCCGCAGCCCGATTCTCCGACGATGCCCATTGCCTCGCCGGGCATCACCGAGCAGGAGAAATCCATCACGGCTGGGATCTCTCCCCGCTTGGTGAAGAAGGAGATCGACAGGTTCTCGATCTCGAGGATTGGTTTTGCGTCGCTGATGTTCGTGGCTTTGACGGCTTCGTTCATCGTGATGCTCCTCTTACCCTCCCCATTGCGGGGAGGGTCGATCCGCGCAGCGGATCGGGGTGGGGGTGACGAGGGGGCTGATGGCCGGTAGATGGCGGGCTTGCGCACCCCCACCCCGCCTCATGGACTTCACGCCGTTCAGTCCATTTGTCGGCCCTCCCCACACGGGGGAGGGTAAGGCGGAGATGCCGGCGCTCGCCATCTCTAATCCTTCAGCGATTGTTCGCGCAGCGCATCCGCCAGGAGGTTCAACCCGAGGACGAAGCTCATCAGCGCGATGGTCGGCGGCAGTGCAGGATGGATGGTGGCGCGCAGCAGGCGGCTTGCGTCCTTGATCGCGGTCCCCCAATCGGGACTTTCAGGCGCGAGGCCCAATCCGAAATAGCCGAGCGTCCCCAGCAGGATGGTCGTGTAGCCGATGCGCAGGCAGGTATCGACGATCAGCGGCCCGCGCGCATTGGGCAGGATTTCCCACAGCATGATGTACCAGGGACTTTCGCCGCGGGTCTGCGCGGCTGCGATGTAGTCGCGCGTCTTGATGTCCATCACCAGGCCGCGCACGATGCGGAACACGCCAGGGCTGGAGGCGAAGACAACCGCGATGAAGATGTTGAGCTGGTTCGGTTCGATGGCCACGATCCCCAGCGGATCGCGGTTGAACACCAGGCCGATATAGATCCAGCCGCCGATCAGCAGCGTCAGGCCGAGCAGAAGGTAAAGCCGGTCGGGCCGGTTCTTGAAGCGGGTGTAGAAAAGCACGCAGAAGAAGACGATCGGAAACAGGAAGAAGATGCCGGCCATTGCGTAGGGGATGGGGGTCTCCATGATGCCAGGCGTCACCAGCAGGTAGAACAGCAGGATCACCGGGAACGCCAGCACGAGGTTGGCCAGGAACGACAGCAGCGTGTCGATCTTGCCGCCGTAGTAGCCGGCCGGCAGGCCAAGCGTCACGCCGACCATCAGCGCGAAAGCGGTTGCCGCCGGCGCAATGATCAGCACGATCTGGCTTCCGAAGACCATGCGCGAAAAGACATCGCGCGAGAGTTTATCGCCGCCGAACAGATAGACCTTGCCGGCTTCCACGCCGGCGCTGTCCGGGACGACGGCGCCGGGCAGGGCGTCCTTCATCACGGCGACCTGCGCGATCGGATCGAAGGGTGCGACAGTCGACGCGAAAATCGCCGTGAACAGCCAGAAGAAGCAGAGGGTTACTCCGGCAATGCCGACCCCGGTTGAGAAAAGCTGCCCGTAAAGACCGAGCTTCTTGCGATAGAAGGAACTGGCGCCGAGGACGATGGCCAGGCCAATCCAGACCGGCCAGAAGCGGACGAGAACCCCGATGATGATTTGCGCGACGCCGACATTTTCAAGGTTCATGATGTCGGCTCCAGGGCACAGTCAATTTCTGTTCAATACCCCCACCCCTAACCCCTCCTCTCAGGGGGGAGGGTGATTCAGATGTGCCGCCGTCAAGTCCCCCTCCCCGTTGAGGGAAGGGGTTGGGGGTGGGGGTAACACTGAGAGGATACGAACTGCTCATTCTCGCGGCCATCACTGCACCCTGATGCGCGGGTTGAGATAGGCGTAGCCGATGTCGGACAGCAGTTGCGTGAAGAGCACGACGAACACCGACACCAGCGAGCAGCCGAGCAGAAGGTCGATGTCGTTGTTGCCGGCCGCCTCCACCAGCGTGAAGCCGAAGCCCTGGTAACGGAACATCGTTTCGACGATCACGACACCGGTCAGCAGCCAGGGGAATTGCAGCATGATGACGGTAAACGGCGCGATCAGCGCGTTGCGCAGCGCGTGCTTGACCACCACCGAGCCGAAGGAAAGCCCCTTCAGCCTCGCCGTCCGGATATATTGCTGGGTCATGACCTCGACCATGGAAGCACGGGTCATGCGCGCGATGTAGCCGATGCCGTAGATCGCCATCGTCATGACAGGCAGCGAGAAATTGTAGAAGGTGATGCCCGTACCTGTGGCGCTCGCCGCCGAACCGTTCAGCCAGCCCAGCCAGGATGCGAAGATGACCGCAAAGATAACACCCGAGACATATTCGGGGGTGGCTGTCGTTGCGATGGATGCGATGGAAAGCGTGCGATCGGTGCGCGATCCCTCGCGCATTCCGGCCAGAATGCCGATCAGCAGGGCGATAGGCACCATGGTCGCCATCACCCAGAACATCAGGATGCCCGTCGCGCCAAGCGCGGGGAACAACTTTGCCGCAACCGTTGTGCGGAACTTGGTGGAACAGCCGAAGTCGCCTTGAAGGATGCCGGATAAGGCGGGCTCGCTTGGCTCGTCGCAGAAGCGGAAGCGCGGCACCGGCTTTTGAGTTATAGGATCAATGATGGGCTGTTTCTTGACGACGCCCAGCCACTGGCCATAGCGGACAAAGAAGTTCTGCCGGTAGCCATTGCGCTGAAGCCAGCTTTCCAGCTGCTCTTGGGTCGCCCGCTGCTCGGTCTGGCTGATCGCCAGCTTTTTCAGGTTTGGTTCAAGGCTGATGAGGAAGAAGACAACCAGTGTCAGGCAGAACATGGTGAGCAACATAACGCCCAGCCGCCGCACAACGAATTGAAGCATGCTTCCCCCTGCCACCAGGTTGGGGTGATGCGGGTCTAATCGATTTGATCAGCCCGCTCGAAAGTGCGGATGCCCGCCTGTTCGCCGATCATCCAGAATATGCGGCGAGGAGCGAAGCCCCTCGCCGGCGATGCCAAGCGTCAGGCGTCGATCCAGACCTTGCCGAGATCGATCTCGAAGGTCGGGTGCATGTCATAACCCTTCACCGTCTCCTTGGAGTGGTGATAGAGCTTGCGCCAGTAAGGCTGGATGATGATGCCGCTATCCTGCAGCATCTTTTCCAATTCTGCCATCAGCGGCTTGCGCTTCTCGGGATCCGCTTGCGACAGCGCCTCCGCCAGCTTCTTGTCGAAGTCGGGGTTCGACCAGGCCGTCTCGTTCCAGGCTTCGCCCGTACGGTAGGCGAGGGCCAGAACCTGCACGCCGAGGGGCCGCATGTTCCAGTTGGTCATGGAGAAGGGGTACTTCGTCCAGTCGTTCCAGAATGTCGAGCCCGGAAGCACGGTGCGCTTCACCTTGATGCCGGCTTCGCGAACCTGCGCAGCAATGGCGTCGCCGGAGTTCTTGTGCCAGTCCTCGTCGACGGTGATCAGGTCGTGCTCGTAGTCAGCCTGGCCGGCCTCCGCCATGAGGGCCTTCGCCTTCTCGATGTCGCGCGGCACTTTCGGCAGTTCGACATATTCGGGATGGATCTGGCAGACGTGATGGTTTTCAGCCACGGTGCCTGCATTGCCATAGCCAAGCTGCAGCACCACCGCATTGTCGACCGCCAGGAGAAGCGCCTGGCGCACCTTCTGGTCGTCATACGGCTTGTTCTTGACGTTCATGCGCGCCACCAGCGTGGTCGAGGTCACGCTCTCCGACTTCGCCAGCCCGAGGTCATCGAGGATCTGCAGATAATCCGCCGAGGTCTCGTAGTTGGCGTCGACCTCGCCGGACTCGAAGGCCGAGACCATCGCCGACGGATCGGTGCCGTAGTCGATAAACTCTACGCCATCGAGATAGGCTTCGCCGTTCCACCAGGCGCCATTCTCACGGCGCTTATAAACGACCTTCTGGCCGACATCGAAGGATACGAGTTCAAACGGGCCGGTGCCGATCGGGGTCTTGGTGAAGTCCGCTCCGGTCTCGTCGAAGCTGCGGTGCACGACCAGGCCCGGATAGTCAGCCAGGTTAGGGATGAAGGCGATGTCGGGATCGGTCAGCGTCACCTTGACGGTTACGTCATCGACCTTGGTGATGCCGCCTTCGCGCGCCTTGCCCGTCGCCTTGTCGACCAGCGTGCCCATGCGGGCAGCCATCGAATTGCCTTCAGCCTTGGAGTCGCACCAGCGGTTCAGGTTGAAGATCACATCGTCGGCGGTGAATTTGTCGCCATTGGTCCAGGTCGCGTTCTGGCGCAGATGCAGCACATATTCGGTGGCGTTCTCGTTCACGTCCCACTTCTCGAGCAGATACGGCTCGAACGTGTACTTGGCGGTGTATTTCACCAGCGGCTCAAGCGACTGACGCTGCGCATTGGCGATTTCCGACCAGTCCGCCATGCGCGGATCCTTCGGCGCCTTGACGTTGGTCTGGATTCTCAGAACGCCGCCCTTCTTGGGCTCCTGCGCTTTCGCCTCCATCGGCACGGCGAGGCCGAGCATGCCGTAGGCCATCGCGGTCGAAGCGCCGAAGGCGGTGGCCAAGGCCAGAAATTCGCGACGATCGACTTTCCCCTCGCGCGCCTGTTTCGCCATGTCATGAATATGATCGGGGACACGGTCCCCCTTGCTCGAATAGAACGTCATCCAAGTACTCCCATTAGTGTTCTGCGGTTTTTAGTTTGTTGGTATCTTTCCGCATCAGGACAGCCCTGTCAAAGCCGGACTGCCCTTCCCTCTTCCCGGAGTTTGCAATTTTGATGGCGCATCAGTTTGCGCAGCAGCGACAAGGATGGCGCAATTTCACAAATCGTACGCCCTGCCGGCAGAATAGCGGAGGCCGTGGAATACGACTGAATTCATGCGCGACGAGCCGCGCGGTAAGGGCGCCAGGTGACGATCCGGCCGTTCAGCCGCGGCAACCCTGCAACTGCCCCTTGTAGGCGGCCGCCATCTTCGCGGCATCCCTGGCATATTTCTGCACGCTGGCGTTGCCGCGCCAGGCGCCGCTCTTGAAGCCGCTCCATCCCGCATAGTAGGCGAGGTAGAGGTTGGTCGTGTCGTCCGGCGGCAGCCCGAAGGCGGCGACGGTCCTTGCGTGGTACCAGCCGACGAAATCGACCGCATCCTCGAAGTTGGACCGTCGTGCGCCGAAGTTGCCGCTTTCGGCCTTGTACTGCGCCCAGGTTCCGTCCAGCGCCTGCGAATAGCCATAGGCGCTTGACGCCCGCTTGCCGGGAATGAAACCGAGATAATAGTCGCGCGGCGGACGGGCATTCGACTGGAAGCCTGATTCCTTGCGAATCGTCGCCATTAGAACGGGAACCGGGATGCCGTACTTGCGCTCGGTGTCGGCGGCGGTGCGCTGCCAGTTGTTGAAGAAACCGTCGTTCTGGTCGAACACCGCGCAGATGTCGTTGATGCGCTCCGGGGCCGAGGCGCAGCCTGCAAGCCCCGCAATCAGCCAGAGAAGCAAAACTCGACGAAAAACATACGCAAACATCCTCCAGACATAGTGAACAAAGCTAAAAGGAATCTTTCCGCTACCGCTGAGGGTGGCCATTAGGTAACCGCAAGCGCCTATCATTATAGCGGCATTGTGCGTCGCTATTGTCGTATGACGGCTGCGAACGTGACGGGATGGCTAAAAACTCGCCCGCAAGCGGCGTTTTTCTGACAGCAGCGACGGGATATGCGGGAGAACTATCGCAGCGCCCTGCCAATGCGAACGCTGTCATCAAGGATCACCCATGTCGCAGGATGCCCCGGATTTCATTCTGGCATTTCGGCTCGAGGATGCGCCGGGTCATGTGGTTCATCAGGCGAAGCGTTGCCTGCTCGACCTCATCGGGGTGGCCGCTGCCGGCTCGCTCCTGCCCGTCAGTGACATCACGAGAAGGGTTGCGGCCGTGCAATATTCCGGCAGCGAGGCCCGGTTCCTCTTCCACGGGGGGACGGCAAGCGCTTCCGGAGCGGCTTTTGCCAATGCCGCGACGGTCAACGGCTTCGACGCGCATGATGGCCATCCGCTCGCCAAGGGCCACGCCGGGTGCGGGTCCTTCGCGGCGCTGCTTGCCTTCGCAGGGGATGGCGATGGGCTGTCGGGGTCAGAAGCGCTCGGTCATCTGATCCTTGGCTACGAAGTCGCGATCCGGGCCGGCATCGCTTTGCACGCCACCGCATCCGACTATCACACGACCGGCGCCTGGGTGTCGCTTGCGGCGGCGGCGATCGGCGGCCGCATGATGGGTCTCGATCGAGTGCGCCTGCGCGAAGCTCTGGGCATTGCGGAGTATCATGGCCCGCGCAGCCAGATGATGCGGTGCATCGACTATCCCACCATGGTCAAGGACGGCTCCGGCTGGGGCACAATGGCCGGGGTCATGGCCGCGCATCTTGCGCGTGAAGGGTTCACCGGTGCGCCGGCCATCACGGTCGAGAGCGACGCCACGCGGCCGTTCTGGACCGACCTTGGCAGCACATGGCGAATTCTGGAGCAATATTTCAAACCTTATCCGGTCTGCCGCTGGGCACAGCCCGCAATGGAAGCTGCGGCGGCCTTGCGGCGAGCGCATGAATTCGCCACGCAGGACATAGAAAAGATCACCGTGCGGACCTTTCGCGAGGCAAGCCGGTTGGCTGTCGCCGCACCCATGTCCACCGACGAAGCGCAGTACAGCCTGCCGTTCCCGTTAGCTGCCTTGCTCGTGCGCGGAAATGTCGGTCCTGCTGAGGTGTCTGGCCCGGCACTCAGCGATCCCGAGATTTTGCGCCTTGCCCGAAATGTCATTTTGATCGACGAACCGCGCTATTCCTTTCAGTTTCCAGCCGAGCGCTGGGCGGATATCGACATTGAACTCAAGGACGGCCGCAGGCTGACATCCGAGCCCGCAAGGCCACGCGGGAGCGCCGACGATCCTCTGAGCGACCGCGAGCTGAGTGAGAAGTTTCATGTCTTGATGGCCGCTTCGGGCCAGGCCGAAAGAGCCGGAGCAATCGAAGAGATGGTGATGTCGCTGGAGACGGCGCGGAGTTTCGCCACGCTCCTCGATGCGATCATGCAGCCTGCGTCGAATACGGGCCGGGCACATCTGGAGGCAGCACAATGAATGCCGAACCCCGCCGCCGCGGCTCGCATAATCGCAACCACGCCAAGGTGGCGGCTATCCCGCAACTGCCCCTGCGGCGGGTGGTCAATCCGTACCCGCCGATGGAATTGCTGTCCGCCGATCAGGTCGAGGCGATTCACGATGCATCGCTTCATATCCTGGAGAATTTCGGCATCGAATTGATGAGCCCGCGCGCGCTGGCGATTTTCGAGAAAGCCGGTGCGAAGGTGGATCCTGCATCGCAGACGGTGTTTCTCGATCGCGGTCTGGTCGGCGAAGCCCTCAAGACCGCGCCGTCGCATTTTGATCTGACCCCGCGCAATCCGGAGCGGGCGGTACCGCTGGGCGGCAACGCGATCAACTTCACGCTTGTTGCCGGCCCTCCAAACGTTCACGACATGGAGCGCGGCCGGCGTGCCGGCAACATGGCCGACTATCAGGATCTGATCCGCCTCGCGCAGCATTTCAACTGCATCACCATGCTGGGCAATCAGGTCTGCGCGCCGGTCGAACTCGCGGCGAACTCGCGGCATCTCGACACCTACCGCGCCAATCTCACGCTCACCGACAAGAGCTTCCACGTCTCGGCGATCGGACGGGGCAGGGCGCTGGATGGCATATCGATGATGGCAATCGCGCGCGGCCTGTCGATGGACGAAATGCGCGACAGCCCTTCCCTGACCACGATCATCTCGGTCAACTCGCCGCGCCGTTTCGACGATATGATGGCGGAAGGCCTGATGACGATGGCCGAGCATGGCCAGGCGGTGGCCGTGACGCCGTTTACGCTGATGGGTGCGATGAGCCCGGTGACGCTGGCCGGCGCGCTGGCGCAGCAGAATGCCGAAGCGCTGTTCGGTGTGACGCTGACCCAACTGATCCGGCCTGGCACGCCGGTGCTCTATGGCGCCTTTACGTCCAATGTTGATATGCGTTCCGGCGCGCCGGCGTTCGGCACGCCGGAAAACACCAAGGCCAACATCGCCTCCGGGCAATTGGCGCGGCGATATAATCTGCCCTACCGCACCACGCCGGGCAGCGCCTCCAATGCCGCCGACGCGCAGGGCGCCTATGAGACGATGATGGCGCTGTGGGGCGCAATCCTCGGCCACGGCAATCTGATCTACCACGCGGCCGGCTGGCAGGGGGGCGGGCTCACCGCATCGTTCGAGAAGTTCATCATCGATGTCGAGATGATCCAGCACATGATGGAGTTCCTGCGCCCCATCGAAGTCAACGAAGGCGAGTTGGCGCTTGAAGCGCTGGGCAAGGTGCCAACGGGCGGGCACTTCTTCGGCGAGGAGCATACGCTGGCGCGTTATTCCACGGCGTTCTACCAGCCGCTGGTGTCGAACTGGCAGAACTATTCAGCCTGGAAGGAAGCCGGCGGGCTGGACGCCACCGCGCGTGCAACGCGGCTGTGGAAGAAGGCCCTGGAAGAATACGAGCAGCCGGCGATGGATGCCGCTGTGGCGCAAGAGATCGACGCCTATGTCGCTCGGCGAAAGGAAGACATCGGGGCGGGCGAGCCGTGAATCCTGTCGGCGCTGCATCTCGTTCAAGCGCGAATGCTCACAAACCGATTCCGACCTTTGACATTTTGAATGAGCGGCTTCTCGCCTTGATTCCGCAGAACACCTTAATTAGCTGAACCCAAAGAGAAAATCATGAAATCGCATGCGCAAGTGGTGGTCATCGGCGGCGGCGTTGTCGGCTGCTCCGTGCTGTTTCATCTGGCCAAGCATGGCTGGACCGACGTCGTGCTTCTCGAGCGCGACGAGTTGACGTCTGGCTCCACCTGGCATGCCGCGGGCGGAATGCACACGATCAACGGCGATCCGAACGTCGCCAAGCTGCAGAAATACACGATCGAGCTCTACAAGGAGATCGAGGACCTGTCGGGGCAGGCGACCGGTGTTCACATCACGGGCGGCGTGCTGCTCGCGGCGACCGAAGCCCGGATGGATTGGCTGCGCGGTGTAGTTGCCAAGGGGCGCTATCTCGGCCTCGACCTGGAGGAAATTTCAGCCAAGGAAGCGGCTGAACTGATGCCTCTGCTCGATCCCAAGCAGTTTGTCGGTGCGGTGCGCAATTCGGAAGACGGCCATCTCGATCCATCCGGCGTGACGCATGCCTATGCCAAGGCCGCACGCAAGCTTGGCGCGCAAGTCGAGCGCTTCACCAAGGTGGAGGACATCGTCCAACTGGCCGACGGCAAATGGCGCGTCATCACCAACAAGGGCGAAGTCATCGCCGAGCATGTCGTCAATGCCGGGGGGCTATGGGCGCGCGAAGTCGGCCGCATGGTCGGGCTGGAACTGCCGGTGCTGGCCATGGAGCACATGTATCTGATCACGGAAGACATGCCTGAGGTTGCCGAGGTCAATCGCACCACCGGCAAGGAAGTCATCCACGCGGTGGATTTCGACGGCGAGCTCTACCTGCGCCAGGAGCGCGGGGGCATGCTGATGGGCACCTACGAGAAGGCCAACAAGCCGTGGTCGGAAGTGTCGACGCCGTGGAATTTCGGCCACGAACTGCTTGAGCCGGATATCGATCGCATCGCGCCTTCGCTGGAGGTCGGGTTTCGGCATTTCCCGGCATTTCAGAACACCGGCATCAAGCAGATCATCAATGGGCCTTTCACCTTCGCGCCGGACGGCAATCCGCTGGTCGGGCCGGTGCGCGGCCTGCCTGGCTTCTGGGTCGCGTGCGGCGTCATGGCGGGCTTCAGCCAGGGCGGAGGCGTCGGCTTGGCGCTTGCCAACTGGATGATCCATGGCGATCCCGGCGCGGACATCTGGGCCATGGACGTCGCGCGCTACGGCGACTGGGCGTCGATGGCCTACACCAACGCGAAGGTGCGCGAGAATTATTCGCGGCGGTTCTCCATCCGTTTTCCAAACGAGGAATTGGCGGCGGGACGCCCGCTCAAGACAACGCCTATCTACGACCTGCTGGCTGAAAAGGGAGCGCAGTTCGGCGTCGCCTATGGGTTGGAAGTGCCCCTCTGGTTTGCGCCGGCGGGGGTCAGGGACGAGTTTTCCTGGCGACGGTCGAGCGACTTCGAGCAGGTCGGCAAGGAGGTGCGAACGGTGCGCGAGTGCGTTGGCCTGGCCGAGATTTCGAGCTTCGCCAAATACCGCGTGACCGGGCAGGGTGCCGCAAAGTGGCTCGACCACATCTTGGCCTGCAAGCTGCCTGCGCTCGGCCGGATGACTCTGGCGCCGATGCTGAAGGAAGACGGCAAGCTGATCGGCGACTTCACGCTGGCGAACTTGGGCTCCGGCCCGGGTCCGAAGCAAGGAGCCTCAGAATGGATGGTCTTCGGCTCCGGTCTCGGCGAGCAATATCATATGCGCTGGTTCGAGCGGCATTTACCCGGCGATGGTTCGGTCACGGTCGAAGCGGTCGGACAGAAGCTGGCAGGCTTGGCGTTGGCTGGGCCGAAAGCGCGCGACGTGCTTGCCAGCGTCACCCGCGCCGACGTTTCCAATGCGGCGATGCCCTTCATGGCGGTGCGGAAATTCGACATCGGCATGGCGCCGTGCCTGGTGGGGCGCGTCAGCTATACCGGCGACCTCGGCTATGAGATCTGGATGGCGCCAGAATATGAGCGCGCTGTTTTCCAGGCGCTGCTGACGGTCGGCGAGCAATTCGGGCTCGGCCTGTTCGGTTCGCGCGCGATGAACTCGCTGCGGCTGGAGAAAAACTATGGCTCGTGGGCGCGGGAATACCGGCCCATCTACGGGCCGCTTGAAGCTGGGCTCGACCGCTTCATCAGCTACACCAAAGAAGCGGATTTTGTCGGCAAGGCGGCCGCACTGGCCGAGCGCAAGACCGGCGGCAAGCTCCGCCTGCGTGCCTTCATAATGGACGCCGCCGATGCTGATGTGATCGGGGACGAGCCGATCTGGCATGGCGGCGCGGTGCGTGGCTGGGTGACATCGGGCGGTTATGCGCACGGAGCGGGCGCATCTGTGGCCATCGGCTACGTGCCGAAGGAAATCGCCGATGAGCCGGATGGCTTCGAGATCGAGCTGCTGGGCAAGCGCCACGCGGCTCGCCTGCAGGCCACGCCGCTGTTCGATGCCAATCTGGAACGCATGCGGGGATGAGGCGGGCCTTGTAGCGCCCATCGCTATGCCTTACATTCAGCGACAGAAGTAAGGAGTCAGCAATGCCAATTGCTTCGGCTAAAGTCACCTCCAAGGGGCAGATCACGCTACCGGCCAGATTACGCCAGGAACTCGGCATAAAACCGGGCGACCGGCTGGATTTCGAGCGGATGAGCAACGGCAAGGTTGAGATCGTCGCGAAGACAAGGACGCTGGCGGATCTGCGCGGGGTCCTGAAGACCGACTTGAAGCTGACCGAGGAGCAGTTGGAAGATGCAATCCACGCCGCTCGGAAAGCCCTCTGGATGAAATCGGCGAGCGACGCGTGAAAGTCGGACTCGACACGAATATCCTCGTGCGCTGGCTGGTTGACGATGGCGAGTCGGGGCAACTCGATCGCGTCGCGCGGGCTATGGCTCTCGAAAACTTGCACCTGAGTTCGGTAGCCGTTGCGGAAACAATCTGGGTCCTCAGCACGATATACAGCTTCTCGCGCGACCGTATCAGGTCTGTGATGTTGTCCTTATCGGAGATGCCTAATCTGACAGTTGAGGGAGGTGCGGCGATCGAAAGCGCGCTTGCTGAATTCGAGCGTCACGGTGGCGACTTCAACGATCATCTGATTGCGGCGCATGATCATGCCGCCGGCTGCGCACACACGCTCACCTTCGACAAAAAGGCAGCCCGCTCAAAGCGGTTCAAGCTCCTCTGAGATCACATGAAAAGCTATCTGTCTCTACCTGCGCGAAAAGCCGCCGCTGTGTTCATCGATCTGCAAGAGGAACACAGGCACGACCCCCGCTATCTCGTCGAGGACTACGACAAGGTTCTCGCAAACGCGGTCCGGCTGCAGGGCGCCGCGCGTAGGGCGGGCATCCCGTTGTTCCACTTCGCCTATATCGTGGATATGGCGAATGGTTCGCCGCGTCCTTTCCATCCGGCGGATGCCCAGGGCAAGTCTGCGTTCAGCGATGCCGATGATGAATTGTCGGCGATCTGTGAAGAGGTCGCTCCGTGGGAAACTGAGCCCCTGTTCATCAAGTCCGCGGCGAGTGCATTTGAGGTGCAGGAGTTCGAGCCCGAGCTTCGCCGCAAGGGCATCGAATGGCTGGTGATTTCGGGCGTGTGGACAGAAGCCTGTGTCGACGCCACGGTAAAAGGCGCGATCGATCGGGGCTTTCGCGTGCTGCTGGTCAAGGATGCCTGCGGCAGCGGCACCAATGCCATGCACCAGACGGGAATCCTCAACATCGCCAATCGCCTCTATGGCGGCGCGGTGACAGACACTGATGGCGCCTGCAGCTTGATCGGCGGCGCGGAAGTCGAGGTCTGGCGGGTTCAGGGAGCGGTGCCGTTAAAGTACCGCTTTAACGACGCCGAGCGCATCTATGTGGAGCTGTAGTTCGTCGAATCAAAGGTTTACGCGCGTTTCATGAGCGCTGTTGGGGCGGCAGACCATCCGGCGCGTCTCACATCGTAGCGGCCAGCCGCCCCAGCCAATCATGCACGAAGGCGAGCTTGTCGCGAACCGGCGGGTTGAGCACGAAGGGATAAAACTCGCGGTAGCCAAGGCCGCGGTTCATCGCGTTCAGGAACATGGCGATGTCGATCCAGGCGGTTATCGCCTGGATGAAATCCGCGTCGCTCGAATACTGGTCGGGCAACTGGATGTTGAGCAGTGAAGCGCTGCGCGCCGTCTCCAGCCCGTCCATCATGTGCAGGAAATGGGCGAACGTCTCCGCCCAGTCTTCCCAGGGATGTGCTGTGGCGTAGGCGCTGATATGCGCATCCTGCCAGTCTGGAGGCGCGCCGTTCGCATAGTGGTTCTGCAGGGCTTGCATATAATCTTCCTGCTCGTCGCCGAACCTGGCGCGAAAGGCGTCCAGAAACCCGTCCATGACGGCCAGGCGATCCCAGAAGTAATGGCCGGACTCATGGCGCATATGCCCGAGCATTGTTCGGTAGGGTTCGCCCAATTGCTTGCGGCGCAGTTCCCTCACATCCGAATCGGCCTCCGAGGCGTCGATGGTGATCAGTCCGTCGTCATGGCCCATCGTCACCTTGCCGGCGCCGCCGAATTCGGCGCTGGCAACGATCTCGAACCAGAGGCCGTGATCCGGTGAGTCGATCGGACGGGGGGCGAGGCTGAGTCGCAGCAGGTCATAGATCAACCGCCGCTTGGAATGTTCCGCATCCTGCCATCGGCGCATCTGGATCTGGTCGTCTATCGGTGGAATGAGCCGGTTGCGGCTACAGGAAAGGCACAGGCTTTCCGCAGGGCCTTCCGTGATCCAGTTGCAGGAGATGCTGGTGCGGTTGCTGCAGGCGATGCGCCCATCCAACTCCGCGCCCAGAGACACAAACGACAGCGTTCGCGAATCGAAACACACAAGGTGGCCGCAGTTCACGCAACTGGTGTTATCGAAAAACAGCCGGCTGGAGCAGTTGGGACAGGTGAAGAGACGCATGGGGCGGGGTACTCCGTTGACCGCACAATAGAACGGCTGGGCCAAGGTTCCAGCAATCGCAGTTCCGGCAGGTTCCGTAAAGTTGACAAACGGCATCAACTTTACTCTTGAAATCAATGACTTATCCAAAATTTGACCGATTGATAAAAAATTTGTCTGTGCTAGCTTTTTCCCAACGAAAAATAATGGGGCCAAGTTCCAAGGGGAGATCGCATGGCCACAGGTCAATTTGAGGCCGCTGGGCAAATTGAGGCCAATGGGCAATTCAGGGAAGGTGTAGCCGCCGGCCGTCTTTCCTCCGCGGAGATCGCGGAGAATTTCTCCGACCTTCACCCGCCGTTGGACAATCATGAGGCGCTGGTCGAATCCGACCGCTGCTATTTCTGCTACGATGCGCCATGCATGAACGCCTGTCCGACGTCGATCGACATTCCGCTATTCATCCGGCAAATCTCCACCGGCAATCCGCTCGGTTCGGCCAAGACGATCTTCGACCAGAATATTCTGGGCGGCATGTGCGCCCGGGTGTGCCCCACCGAGACCCTCTGCGAGGAGGTCTGCGTGCGCGAGGTCGCCGAGGGAAAGCCGGTGCAGATCGGGCGCCTGCAGCGCTACGCCACCGACGTCGCGATGGCGCAAAACAAGCAGTTTTACGAGCGGGCTGAGAGTTCGGGCAAGCGCGCCGCAATCGTCGGCGCCGGCCCGGCCGGCCTTGCCGCTGCGCATCGCCTTGCGCGTTACGGCCATGACGTGACGATTTTCGAAGCCAAGCCGAAGGCCGGCGGCCTCAACGAATATGGCATCGCCGCGTATAAGAGCGTTGATGAGTTCGCGCAGGCGGAAGTCGACTACGTCACCGCCATTGGTGGGATCAGCATCGAATACGTCAAGGCGCTCGGACGCGACGTTCATCTGGCCGAACTCACGGCGGGATTTGATGCGGTGTTCCTGGGCATCGGGATGGCTGGCGTCAACGCGCTGCGCGCCGAAGGCGAGGACGCCATCGGCGTGCGGGATGCGGTCGATTTCATTGCCGAGTTACGGCAGGCCGACGATCTCGGCTCGCTTCCGGTTGGGCGCAGGGTGGTGGTTATCGGCGGCGGCATGACCGCCGTCGATGCCGCTGTGCAATCCAAGCTGCTCGGCGCAGAGGAGGTGACGATCGCCTACCGCCGCGGCAAGACTGATATGAACGCGTCCGAGTTCGAGCAGGATCTGGCGACCGCCAACGGTGTCGTGATCCGGCATTGGGTTCAGCCAAAGCGGGTGATCGCCGAGGGTGGCACCGTGGCGGGCATCGAACTGGAATACACACGCATGGTGGACGGCAGGCTGGCGGCGACGGGCGAGACGCTCGTGGTGCCGGCCGACCAGGTATTCCGCGCGATCGGCCAGCAATTCGAGCCGTCGGCGCTGAATGGGTCCGGACCGGCGATCGAACTGGAAGGCGGCCGCATCAGGGTTGACGCCGAAGGCCGTACATCGCTGGCGAAGGTCTGGGCGGGCGGCGACTGCGTGCGGGCTGGCGAGGATTTGACGGTGGCGGCCGTGGCTGCGGGCCGCGACGCCGCCGAAAGCATGCACCGGGCGTTGAGCCATCCGACGGGAGGCTAGAGCAAAGCGATGAACTCTTCGACCGACAATCCGGCTTGGTCGATGATTGCCCGCAGCGTGCCGGGCGCCAGATCTCGATTGCCGTGCACGGGAATGGTCACGCTTCTAACCGAGGCACCGGTGCGCCGCACGAAATGGTGGCTGCCTTTCGTGCGTATAATCTGGAATCCAGCCCGCTCCAGCGCGCGGAGCGCTTGGCGGCCATCAACAATCGGCAATCTTGGCATCGTCTCAAGCGGCGATGGTCAATTTTTCCAGCACCGGCACGACGTCATCGGGAATAGGATCGCCCTCGGCCAAGCGAACTTCGAGGACAAGTTCGATCGCTTCGGCGGCGTTTGCCATGGCCTCGGCTTTGGTCGCGCCGTAGGTTACTACCTCCGAAAGCGCGGGCACCCGTACCGTAAAGCCTCCGTCAGCCTCTGGGATGAGTTCGACAGTATAGTCTCGGGGCTGGGGCATGCGTGGTCTCCAAGGCAACTCGCCTCTGCAACCAATCTAGATCGTTTTCCTCCCAGTACCAAGGGCGCTCGGCGCCGGGGCCGCAGCGATCCACCGACCGCTCTTTTGCAAAGGGACAAATCCCATGGCTGACATTCGCAACAATTTCGTCGGCATCAAATCGCCGAATCCGTTCTGGCTGGCTTCCGCGCCGCCGACCGACAAGGCCTACAATGTCATTCGCGCTTTCAGGGCAGGCTGGGGCGGCGTCGTGTGGAAGACGCTGGGCGAGGAAGGTCCTCCCGTCGTCAACGTCAACGGCCCACGCTATGGCGCGATCTGGGGCGCCGATCGCCGCCTGCTCGGCCTCAACAATATCGAATTGATCACCGACCGTGCGCTGCAGCTCAATCTGCAGGAGATCAAGCAGGTGAAGCAGGACTGGCCGGATCGCGCGGTGGTCGTGTCGCTGATGGTGCCCTGCGAGGAGGAAAGCTGGAAGGCGATCCTGCCCGTGGTGGAAGAAACGGGCGCGGACGGCATCGAGCTGAACTTCGGCTGTCCGCACGGCATGTCGGAGCGCGGCATGGGTGCGGCGGTCGGGCAGGTGCCGGAATATATCGAGATGGTCGTGCGCTGGTGCAAGCAGAACACCCGCATGCCGGTGATCACCAAGCTGACGCCGAACATCACCGACATCCGCAAGCCGGCGCGCGCCGCGAGATCCGGCGGCACCGATGCCGTTTCGCTGATCAATACGATCAACTCCATCACCGGCGTCAATCTGGACACGTTTTCGCCCGAGCCGATGATTGACGGCAAGGGCACGCATGGCGGCTATTGCGGCCCGGCGGTGAAGCCGATCGCGCTGAATATGGTTGCCGAAATTGCCCGCGACACGGAAACGCATGGCCTGCCCATCTCGGCCATCGGCGGCATCACCACTTGGCGCGACGCGGCGGAGTTCATGGCGCTCGGCGCCGGCAATGTGCAGGTTTGCACTGCCGCGATGACCTACGGGTTCAAGATCGTGCAGGAGATGATCGAGGGGCTGAAGAACTGGATGGACATCAAAGGCCACGCGTCGCTGGACAGCTTCGTTGGACGCGCGACGCCCAATGTGACCGATTGGCAGTTCCTCAACCTCAACTATGTCGCCAAGGCGCATATCGACCAGGATCTCTGCATCAAATGCGGCCGCTGCCACATCGCCTGCGAGGATACGTCCCATCAGGCGATTACCCAGATGGTCGACGGGAAGCGCCACTTCGAGGTCATGGAAGACGAGTGCGTTGGCTGCAATCTCTGTGTGAATGTCTGTCCGGTGGAAGGCTGCATCACCATGGAGCCGCTGGCCATCGGCGTCATTGATCAGCGCACCAACAAGCCGGTTTCGCCGGTCTATGCCAACTGGACCACGCATCCGAACAATCCGATGGCGAAGGTGGCGGCGGAGTAGGTCGTAAAGACGAAGGATAGGCGGTGCGGCAAGCCTTTCCCAAACGTCAAACCTTGAAATGAGCATCTATTGCGCGCATATTGAGCGTGAAGATGTCATTTTGAGATGAAGCCATGGTTTTGAACATGACGGCAACCGGCTTTGCCGAAGATCGCTCGTCCTTTCTGTCGGCGGGCCGGGTTACGAAACTTCTTGGCGTTACCAACTCGGAACTGGCCAAGCTGATCGGCGTCGCGCGCAATACGCTCAGTGCGAAGTCGAGTGCGCGCAAGGTGGATCAGGCGCTGAGCCCGGTGGTCCGAATTCTCGCAATGGCCGCCGAAATGACCGGCGGCGACAATCGCGCCGCGATCTGGTTCAAGCACCAGCCCATTCCGGGTTGGGCTGGCAAGACGGCCTACGATCTGGTGGCTGAAGGCAAATCGGACAAGGTTCTGGCCTATCTCGAGGCGGTGCGCTCGGGCGTTTATGCCTGAGGCCTTATCGTCGCCAGACAGGCTGACCCTCTGGCGCGCCTATGTGCCGCGCTGGTCCTATCTGCCGCTTTCGGGCGATGGCGCGGCGCGGTTTGGCGGCCGCTGGAACCCGGTGGGCGTGCCGGCCCTCTACGCGGCGCTCGAACTTTCGACCGCCTGGGCCGAATACAATCAAGGCTTCGTCCAGCATCCGGCGTTAATTGCACGGCTTGAGCTGACCGGCGCCACCCTCGCCGATCTGACCCGCGACGAGGTGCTCGCCGAACTCTCCATCGATCCCGATATCCACTCATGCGAGTGGCGCGATTTTCTCGATCGGGGAGAGACGCCTCCTACCTATCCAATCAGGGAAGCCTTGATGGCTTTGGGCTATGACGGCGTGATTTATCCGTCCTTCATGTCTCCCGGCGGGAAATGCGCCGCGCTGTGGAGGTGGAACGAGCCGGCCGGACCACAGCTTCATGTCGTGGACCCGGAAGAACGCCTGCCGAAAAACCCGGCCTCGTGGCGTTGATCCGTGCAGGGTGAAGGCAAATGTCTGCCGGCGATAGCGACACTGCGACAGCCGGCAGATATCGCCTCAAGCGTCCTTGGAATCGAACATGAACAGATCGGCCCCGCCTGTCGCGAAATTGGCGAGGTCGCCGGCCGCCGCCTGACCTTCGGGTGAAGCCAGGCCAGCCTGGATCGCAGCAAGATTGTCGAAGGTCAGAATGGCCGTCAGGTAGATGTCTGACGGGCCGGCCGGTGTGTTCACGACCCCTTCGCTGATTTCATATGTCCGCAGGCCTGGGATCTTGCTGGCAAGCGGGATGTGGGTCGCCTTGTAATAGGCATCGAATGCCGCCTTGTCCTTGGGCGTCTTGTACAGAACCAAAAGCTTCGCGGCTGGCTTGCTTTCCGCAGCTTGCGCCGGTGTCCAGCCGGCATATGAGCCTGCAACCAGCAGGATTGCACTTGCCGCGAAATCGCGGCGTGTAAGGGAAGTGGCCATCAAATTACCTCTGTCGGGCAAGGGGGAGATGTTGAATGGGAGGCTTGGCGTGAAGGCCTCAAGCGTCCTTTGAGTCGAACATGTAGAGGTCGGCGCCGCCGCTGGCGAAATTGGCCAGGTCTCCGGCTGCGGCCTGACCTTCCGCGCTGCCAAGCGCCGACTGGATGGCGGCGAGGCTGTCGAAGGTGAGAATGGCGGTGAGGTAGACGTCGGCAGGACCGGCAGGTGTGGACACCGCGCCGTCGCTGATCTCGTATTTCTTCAAGCCTGGGATCTTGTAGGCAAGCGGAATGTGCGTGGCCTTGTAATAGGCGTCGAAGGCTGCCTTATCCTTTGGAGTCTTATAGAGAACGACCAGCTTGGCCATATTGATTCCTCCCGGTGATAGTCTGGTGCCGGATCAAATGGTGGCTCCGCACGCCAGCGCCGTCAACCGCACCATTTGAGGAGAGCGAGACCTCGGCCGGAACGGTGCGCGAAAATGGTTTGCGTTCAAATCCGTTGACCTGACGGTGCCACGGCCCCAAAAACTCCTTGGGATCCAAGGAACCGGAATTGCCGCAGGACGTCACCCTCATCGCTATCGTAGCCGTCGGCTTCGTCCTCGCGGCGATCTTCGGCTATCTGGCGGATCGGCTGCGGCTGCCGGCGCTCGTCGGCTACCTCGTCGCCGGCGTCTTCGTCGGACCGTTCACGCCTGGCTTCGTGGCCGACACGTCGATCGCCGGACAATTGGCCGAGATGGGCGTCATCCTGCTGATGTTCGGCGTCGGCCTGCATTTTTCGCTGCCGGACCTGATGGCGGTACGCGGTCTGGCGATCCCCGGCGCCATCGGACGCATTCTGCTCGCCACCCTCACCGGGGTTGGCCTTTGCCTGTGGTGGGGCTGGAGCCTGGGCGAGGGGATCGTCTTCGGCCTGTGTATTTCCGTCGCGAGTACAGTCGTCACGCTGAAGACGCTCGAGGAGCGCAACCTCGTCGAATCCCCGACCGGCCGCGTCGCGATCGGCTGGCTGATCGTCGAGGATCTGGTGATGGTGATGGCGCTGGTCCTGCTGCCGTCCTTCGCCGAGATGCTGGGCGGCCATGCGGCCGGCGCGGAGCATGCAATACCAGGGGGCGGCTCGGTTGCCTGGGTTCTTACGCTGACGCTGGCCAAGGTGGGCGCCTTCGTCGCCATCGCCGCGATCGTCGGGCCGCGCATTGTGCCCTGGCTGTTGATCCGCGCGGCGCGAACGGGCTCGCGCGAACTGTTCACGCTCACCGTCCTGGCAATCGCGGTGGGCATTGCCTTTGGTTCGGCGGCGGCGTTTGGCGTGTCCTTTGCGCTGGGCGCGTTTTTTGCCGGCGTGGTCATGGCGGAGTCGCCGCTCAGCCATCGCGCCGCTGAGAATTCACTGCCTCTTCAGGATGCGTTCTCGGTGTTGTTCTTCGTGTCGATCGGCATGTTGTTCGATCCGTCGATTCTCATCGAGGAGCCCGGCAAGGTGATGGCCGTGCTGGCGGTGATCACCCTCGGCAGGGCGCTGATAACGGTGCTGATGGTCATCGCTCTTCGCTATCCGCTTGGCATGGCGCTTGGCCTCGCAGCCAGCATGGCGCAGATCGGCGAATTCTCGTTCATTCTGGCCAGCCTCGGCATCGTGCACGGACTGGTGACGGAGGAGTCGCGGGATCTCATTCTGGCGGGCGCGATCCTGTCCATGATACTGGGACCGCTGGTTGTACAGGTGCTTGAGGAATTCAGCACATGGGCGGTAGGGCATTGGCCCGAGCGGGCGAGCCGTTTCGGCAAGCCGCGCCTCAAGGGTCTCGTGGTTGAACTCGAACGCATCAAGGCGCTCGGCCAGCAGCGCGTAGCCGCGCAAGAGCAGCGCATTTCTGATTTCGTGACCACCTTTCCGCTCTTTTCGATGATCAACAACCAGGCGCGCGAGGAAATCCTGCTCCTTTTCGGGCCGAGGGCCGTATCGCCCGGCGAACGGGTGATCCGAGCCGGAGAACGCGCCGCCGCCATGTACTTCGTCGTTTCCGGCGAGGTCGAAGTGCAGGTCGCAGGCAAGAAGGTCGCGCGGCTCAAGGCCGGCGCCTATTTCGGCGAAATGGCGCTGCTGGCGGGCGGACGACGCACCGCAGACGTGACGGCGGTTGATTACTGCCAGCTGCTCGTCCTGATGCGACGCGACTTCAACCTGTTCATGGGCCGGCATCCGGAGTTGCGCTCGGCGCTGGACGAGATGGCCCGCAAGCGGCGGGCGATGAACGCCGCGTCGTCGGCCGCAGATGCGTCGGCCTAGTGGGTTCAGCCCTTCGGCTTCAACCCGTCGAGGTAAAGCCCTTCCAGAAATCGCGCGGCATCCTCGAATCGGCCTTCGCCGCCGCGCCCGGGGCCAAGCACGGCGCGCACCTGCACATCAAAATCGGCATAGTGCTGGGTGGTCGCCCAGATCGAAAAGATCAGATGATAGGGGTCCGTGCGGGTGATCCTGCCCGCCCGCATCCAGCCCTTGATGATCTCCGCCTTCTCATCCACCAATTGCTTCAGTTCGCCTTCGATCATCGGCATGATGCGCGGCGCGCCTTGCAGGATCTCGTTGGCGAAGAGCCGGCTCTCGCGGGGAAAGTCCCGCGCCATCTCAAGCTTGCGGCGGATATAGCCGCGCAATTCGGTGAGCGGGTCGCCGATGTCGTCGAGTTCCTTCAGCGGCGCCAGCCAAGTATCGAGCAGGCGCTGCATCAGCGTTTCGTGGATGTCTTCCTTGCCCTTGAAGTAGTAGAGCAGGTTGGGTTTCGACATGCCGGCCGCTTCGGAGATCTGATCGATCGTCGCGCCGCGGTAGCCATGGGTCGAGAATACATCGAGCGCCGCCTCCAGGATGACGTCCCGCTTTTCACTCTGGATGCGCGTAAGCGGGCGGGCACTGGCTGCGGTCATCAAGCGGCTCCATGGCGTGGGCGGACTGCGGGAATAGCGGCGACGCAGAGCCTGGCGTCCGATGGTTCGCTCCGCCCCGATGGGGGCTCCTGGTCCAATTCGCTGGACCAGAGACAAGCGGCGGCTGGCGCGGGCAAAAGCTCCATCATTTCAGCTAGGTGCTCCCCTTGACCGCAACCATGGCGGTGCTAACGTTTGTCCATTCGGTCAAAAATTTGCGTATCACGAAAGCGCGGACCAGACCAAGCGTTGGCTGCCTTAACCACACCCAATGGGCAGAAGCCCGAGAGGAAGCATTTATGTCCAACCGCTTGAAAGTAGCGCCGAACGATCTGTCTGCCTTCTGGATGCCGTTCACGGCGAACCGCCAGTTCAAGAAAGCGCCGCGCATGCTGGTCGCGGCCAAGGACATGCACTACACGGCGAGCGATGGCCGGAAGATCCTGGATGGAACCGCCGGCCTGTGGTGCGTCAACGCCGGCCATTGCCGGCCGAAGATCACCGAAGCGATCCGCGAACAGGCAGGCGAACTGGACTATGCCCCCGCCTTCCAGATGGGGCACCCGATCGTCTTCGAACTCGCCAACAGGCTGGTCGATGTTGCGCCGGAGGGCATGGAGCATGTGTTCTTCACCAATTCCGGATCGGAATCGGTCGACACCGCGCTGAAGATCGCGCTCGCCTATCATCGCGTTCGTGGCGAAGGCTCGCGAACCCGGCTCATCGGCCGTGAACGCGGCTATCACGGGGTCAATTTCGGCGGCATTTCGGTTGGCGGCATCGTCACCAACCGCAAGATGTTCGGCACGCTGCTCACCGGCGTCGACCACATGCCGCATACCCATCTGCCTGGCAAGAACGCATTCTCCAAGGGCGAGCCGACGCACGGCGCCGAGTTGGCGGACGAGTTGGAGCGTATTGTGACGTTGCACGATGCCTCGACAATCGCCGCCGTCATCGTCGAGCCGGTTGCCGGTTCGACCGGTGTGCTGATTCCGCCGAAGGGTTATCTGCAGCGGCTGCGCGACATCTGCACCAAGCACGGCATCCTGTTGATTTTCGATGAGGTCATCACGGGTTTTGGGCGCCTGGGCACGCCATTCGCCGCCGACTATTTCGGAGTTATCCCGGATATCATCACGACCGCCAAGGGCGTTTCCAACGGCGTCATTCCGATGGGCGCGGTGTTCGTGAAGAAGGAAATCCACGACGCCTTCATGACCGGCCCGGAACACATGATCGAATTCTTCCATGGCTATACCTATTCAGGCAATCCGATCGCCTGCGCGGCCGCGCTCGGCACGCTCGACACCTACAAGGACGAGGGGCTGCTGACGCGCGGCGCCGAACTGGCGGAGCATTGGGAAACGGCGCTGCATTCGCTGGCCGGCGAGCCGCATGTGATCGATATCCGCAATATCGGCCTGATCGGCGCGATCGAGCTCGAGCCGATTGCCGGGCAGCCGACCAAGCGCGCCTTCTCCGCCTTCCTCAAGGCCTTCGAGCGTGGAGCGCTGATCCGAACGACGGGCGATATCATCGCGATGTCGCCGCCGCTCATCATCACCAAGGGCCAGATCGACGAATTGATCGACCATGTGCGCGAAGTCTTGAGGATGATCGATTGACGTATACGGCGCGGCAGCAGGCGACGAGCGCGGTTCTGGTCGATGACGACAAGGTGAGGGTGACGCGTTGGGATTTTGATCCCGGCGCGGAAACCCGATGGCATCGGCACGAGATGGACTATGTGGTGACCACGCTGACACCTTGCGTGTTCCTTCTGGAGGAGCCGGGCGGTGGCAGCCGTACCGTCGAGATGGCGGCGGGCGTGGCCTACCGCCGGAACGAAGGCAATGAGCACAATGTGGTCAATGGCGGCGACGGGCCAATGTCCTTTATCGAAGTCGAACTGAAGAGATAGGACTTTGATTCATGTCAGCACCCGGTGAAAACCTTCGCATCAATCCCGACCGCCTGTGGGATTCGCTCATGGAAATGGCGAGGATCGGGCCGGGCGTCGCCGGCGGCAACAATCGGCAGACGCTGACCGACGAGGACGGCGAGGGCCGCCATCTCTTCAAGCGCTGGTGCGACAAGGCCGGCCTTGAGATGGGCGTCGACGAAATGGGCACCATGTTCGCCCGCCGCGAAGGCAGCGATCCCAACGCGCTGCCGGTCTATGTCGGCTCGCACCTCGACACCCAGCCGACGGGAGGCAAGTTTGATGGCGTCCTTGGCGTGCTGGGCGGGCTGGAAGTCATCCGGTCGCTGAACGACCTCGGCATCAAGACCAAACACCCTATTGTGGTCACCAACTGGACCAACGAAGAAGGCACGCGTTTCGCGCCGGCGATGCTGGCCTCCGGCGTGTTCGCCGGCGTGCACAGTCAGGATTACGCCTACGACCGCAAGGATCGGGAGGGCAAACGCTTCGGCGACGAGTTGCAGCGGATCGGCTGGAAGGGCGAAGAAAAGGTCGGTGTGCGCAAGATGCACGCCTTCTTCGAACTTCATATCGAGCAGGGGCCGATCCTCGAGGACGAAGGCCTCGACATCGGCGTCGTCACGCATGGCCAGGGCTTGAAATGGCTGCAGGTGACCATCACCGGCAAGGAAAGCCACACCGGGTCGACGCCGATGCCGAAGCGGCGCAATGCGGGGCTTGGCATGGCGCGCGTCACCGAACTCGTGCACGAGGTCGCCATGGACTATCAGCCGACCGCTGTCGGCGCCGTGGGCCACATGGAGGTTTATCCGAACTCGCGCAACATCATCGCCGGCAGGACCGTTTTCACCATCGATATCCGCTCGCCCGACAAGGAGACGCTGGACGAGATGGACATACGCATCCGCGAGGGCATCGCGACGATCTGCGAGGCGCTGGATGTCGGCGTGGAGATCGAGCAGGTCGGTCATTTCGACCCGGTGACGTTTGATGAAGGCTGCGTGAAGGCGATCCGGGACGCTGCTGAGCGGCTTGGCTATACCCACCGCAACATCGTCTCCGGGGCAGGGCACGACGCCTGCTGGATCAACCGTGTTGCGCCCACAGCCATGGTCATGTGCCCCTGCGTCGACGGCCTGTCGCACAACGAAGCCGAGGACATCTCCAAGGAATGGGCCGCCGCGGGCTGCGACGTGCTGTTTCATGCGGTGGTCGAGACGGCGGTGATAGTGGAGTGATGTTGTGACGGCAACGACGGTTCTAGCCTTCGCCGCGATGGCGGCGCTGCTCATCATGTCGCCTGGACCGAATGGCGTGCTGATCGCGAAGACAGTGCCCACTTCAGGCAAGGCTGCCGGCTTCGCGAATATCGGCGGCTTTGCGGTGGCTTTCTTCGTGCATGGCACGTTCGCGATCTTCGGCCTGTCGGTGCTGGTCCTGCAGTCGGCCAATCTGTTCCTTGCGGTCAAACTGGTCGGCGCGGCCTATCTGATCTGGATCGGGCTAAAGGCATTGCTCGACGCGTGGAGAGGCAAACCGGCCGATTTGTTGAAGGTCCTGCCGGCTCGCCGGCCGCGAACACTGGCAAAGGCCTTCGGGGAAGGTTTCCTGACCAATGCGCTGAATCCAAAGGTCGCGATGTTCTACATAGCGGCGTTTCCGCAGTTCATGGCGCAAGGCAGCTCGCCGATGAGCGCGTACCTGCTGGTCGCAGTCCACGCTTTGCTGAACCTTGCCTGGTTCGGGCCAATGGTCCTGCTTTTCGAGCGACTCTCCAAAGTGGCGCGCGACGGCAGATTGCAACGCTATCTCAAAGGCGTGACGGGGATTGTGTTTGTCGGCTTCGGCCTGAAGCTGGCAACGCTGAGAGCTTAGGATGAGCAGTCGGGGGGATCAGCACCAGATCGGCGCGGATTGCAGGCGTACGCGGGAAGCCGGTCCAGTGTTGGCATACTGGACGCGCTGATCGAAGATTTGCGAAGCTGGCGCTCAAGCAGAACTTAGGGAGGACTTATGTCCAAAGTCATCAAGAACGGAACCATCGTCACCGCCGATCGCACCTGGAAGGCGGACGTGCTGTTCAAGCACGGCAAGATCGAGGCGATCGGGCCGGATCTGCATGCCGAACATGAGTACGACGCCACCGGGTGCTATGTGATGCCGGGCGGCATCGACCCCCACACCCATCTCGAAATGCCGTTCATGGGCACGTACTCCGCCGACGATTTCGAGAGCGGCACGCGTGCGGCCCTTTCGGGCGGCACCACCATGGTGGTCGATTTCTGCCTGCCATCGCCGCAGCAATCCCTGCTGGAAGCGCTGCAGATGTGGGACAACAAGACCACCAAGGCCTGCTGCGATTTCTCTTTCCACATGGCAGTCACCTGGTGGGGAGAGCAGGTGTTCAATGAGATGAGGGAGGTTGTCGACAAGGGCATCACCTCGTTCAAGCACTTCATGGCCTACAAGGGCGCGTTGATGGTTGACGACGACGAAATGTACGCGTCGTTCCAGCGTTGCGCCGAACTCGGAGCGCTGCCGCTTGTGCATGCCGAAAATGGCGATGTCGTTGCGGCGCTGTCGCAGAAGCTGCTGGCCGCCGGCAACAACGGGCCGGAAGGGCACGCCTATTCGCGGCCACCCGAGGTGGAGGGCGAGGCGACGAACCGCGCCATCATGATCGCGGACATGGCCGGCGTGCCGCTCTATGTCGTGCACACCTCATGCGAACAGGCGCATGAAGCGATCCGGCGTGCGCGGCAGAAGGGCATGCGGGTCTATGGCGAGCCGCTGATCCAGCATCTGGTGTTGGACGAGAGCGAGTATTTCAACAAGGACTGGGACCATGCGGCGCGCCGCGTGATGAGCCCGCCTTTCCGCAACAAGCAGCATCAGGATTCGCTGTGGGCGGGGCTGTCTGCCGGCTCGCTGCAGGTGGTGGCGACGGACCATTGCTCGTTCACCACGGACCAGAAGCGAAACGGCGTCGGCGATTTCACCAAGATCCCCAACGGCACCGGCGGACTTGAAGACCGCATGCCGGTGCTGTGGACCAAAGGCGTCAACACGGGGCGGCTGACGATGAACGAATTCGTCGCGGTGACCTCGACCAACATCGCAAAGATCCTCAACATGTATCCGAAGAAGGGCGCGATTGTCGAAGGCGCGGATGCCGACATCGTGGTGTGGGACCCGAAGAAGAAAAAGACCATCGCCGCCGGCAAGCAGCAATCCGTGATTGACTATAATGTCTTTGAAGGCGTCGAGGTCACGGGACTGCCGCGCTACGTATTCACGCGCGGCGAGGTGGCGGTCGACGACGGCAAGGTTACGGCAAAGCCCGGCCACGGCGAATTTGTCGGGCGCGAGCCGCATATGGCTGTGAACAAGGCGCTGTCGACATGGAAGGAAATCAGCGCCCCGCGTAAGGTGGAGCGCAAGGGGATACCGGCGACAGGGGTGTGAGCGCTCACAGTCGACCAAATCATTCGACAGGAGCCAGCTTGCAGCCAGCGAAATCATCTGTGGTCGAAGCCAGGAAGCTGGGCCTCACCTTCCAGACCAATGACGGACCGGTGCAGGCGCTGTCGGATGTCGATCTCACCATCGGGAAGGGCGAGTTCGTCTCCTTCATCGGCCCGTCCGGCTGCGGCAAGACGACGTTCCTGCGCGTCATCGCCGATCTCGAAAAGGCAACGGCGGGGACGATTTCCGTCAACGGAATGACGCCCGAGCAGGCGCGCGAGGCGCGAGCCTATGGTTATGTGTTCCAGGCGGCAGCGCTGCTGCCGTGGCGCACCATCGAGAAGAACGTCGCGCTGCCGTTGGAAATTATGGGCATCTCACGGGCCGACCGGAAGGTGCGCATTCAACGCACGCTCGACCTGGTGAACCTCCTCGGTTTTGAAAAGAAATATCCCTGGCAGTTGTCGGGCGGCATGCAGCAGCGCGCCTCCATCGCCCGCGCGCTCGCCTTCGATGCCGATCTGCTGCTTATGGACGAACCGTTCGGGGCGCTGGACGAGATCGTGCGCGACCATTTGAACGGACAGCTCCTCGAATTGTGGGCGCGGACGAACAAGACGATCTGCTTCGTTACGCACTCCATTCCAGAGGCGGTTTATCTGTCGACGCGCATCGTCGTCATGTCACCAAGACCCGGGCGGGTGACGGATGTGATCGAGTCTACGCTGCCCAAGGAACGCCCGCTCGATATCCGCGAATCGCCGGAGTTTCTGGCTATCGCCGCCCGCGTCCGCGACGGCCTGAGGGCAGGGCACAGCTATGAGGATTGAGGTGGAAAGCGCGCGGCAGCTTCCTCTCCCCAGCGGGGAGAGGGTGGCCGCGCAGCGGCCGGGTGAGGGGGCATGACCGCCGATCCGACGAAACGAGAGGAAGTCGCCACGCAGCGCGCTCGCGTATTGCAGTCCGGAGATACAGAACCGGAATACCGGCTTTGGGGCGAGTTGAGAGGCCGCAGGCTGAACGGCTACAAATTTGTCCGCCAGGTTCCGCTTGGGCCCTATATCGTTGATTTTCTTTGCAGAGAGCAAATGCTGGTCGTTGAACTTGACGGCAGCCAGCATTCGGATTCGCAATATGACGCACGTCGCGACCTTTGGCTGACCGGGCAGGGTTACTCGGTTCTCCGCTTTTGGAACCATGAGGTGTTGCAAGAAAGACGAGCACTGTTGGATACACTTCTTGCAGCCTTGGAAGGTCAAATTGATGCCCCCTCACCCGGCCTTCGCTTTGCTCAGGCCACCCTCTCCCCGCCGGGGAGAGGAGGCCGCCAATCGCGACCGCCGAGAAGAACAGTCGAGCAGCGATCGAGGAAGGCCGGCGTTGCTGCGTGTGAAGGAGGAGGCGCATGACCGACTCCCTCCGCGACAAATTCATCCCCTTCGCCACGATCCTGCTGGCCATCTTCATCGCCTGGTATGTCCTCGCGATCGCCATGAACGCGCCGTTCCAGCGCGACATGGACCGGAGAGGCAACGTCACCTCCGGAACCGTCGAGTTTATCGGCAAGACGCTCTCGCAGCCAAAGCCCATCGTACCGGCTCCCCACCAGGTGGCGGCGAATTTTTTCGAGAATACCTTCCTGCGAAAGCCAACCAGCAACCGCAGCCTGGTCTACCACGCCTTCGTCACCCTATCGTCGACGATGCTGGGGTTTGCCTTCGGCACCGCGCTGGGCATCTCGATCGCCGTCGGCATCGTGCACGTGCTGGCGCTCGACCGTTCCCTGATGCCGTGGATCATCGCCTCGCAAACGATCCCTATCCTCGCCATTGCGCCCATGATCATCGTGGTGCTGGCGGCGGTCAACATCACCGGCCTGCTGCCGAAGGCGCTGATCTCCACCTATTTGTCGTTCTTCCCCGTCGCCGTCGGCATGGTGAAGGGGCTGCGTTCGCCGGAGATCATGCATCTCGACCTGATGCACACCTACAATGCCAGCGCCTCGCAGACCTTCTGGAAGCTGCGGGTTCCGGCGTCCATTCCGTTCCTGTTTGCCTCCATGAAAGTGGCGATTGCGGCGAGCCTGGTCGGCGCCATCGTCGGCGAATTGCCGACCGGTGCGGTGGCGGGCATCGGCGCCAAGCTGCTCAATGCCTCCTATTTTTCCAACACGATCGACATGTGGGCAGCCCTTGTGGCGGGATCGCTGGTCGCGCTGCTGCTGGTCGGGCTGGTTGGGGTGGCGGGAAGGCTGGTCGACCGGACCATGGGAGCACGCGGGGCATGAGCTGGCGCGCTTTCTCCTGGCAATGCCTGGCGGCTTCCGCTCTCGCCATCGTGTCGCTGTTTCTGCTGCCGATAGCGACAATTGATCCGGCCTTCACCGCACCAGCAACGTCGATGCTGATTGCCGGGCTGGTGATCGCGCTTGTTTTGGTTGCCGGGCTGGCGGATGCGGCGCCCGTGCCGACGCTGGCGAAAGCCGCTTTCGTCTTTGTCGCCGCGCATCTCGCGGTGTTTCTTCTCTTCACCGAAATCGCTTCGGCCAACGGCATCGCGCGGTCGCCCTTTTATCTACTGCTTGCCGCGTGCTGGCTGCTCGCCTGGCGCTGCGTCACGCTGCTGTCGTCCATCAGGCCGCGCGACAGGAGCGCGAACACTGCCCTGCGCCTGCTCATCCCGGCGATCTTCGGCGCCTGGATCCTCATCATCTGGGAGGCGGTGGTTCGCGGTGCGGGCATTCCCTTCATCCTGCTGCCGCCGCCCAGCGCCATCGGCACGCGAATCGCGAACTCACTGCCCACCCTCGCCGCCGACGTAAACCAGACTATCTTCAAGTCGGTTGTGGCCGGCTATGCGCTCGGCTGCGCTGGAGGCTTCGCGACTGCCATCCTGGCCGACCGTGTGCCGTTTCTGCGGCGCGGCCTTCTGCCGATCGGCAACATGGTCTCGGCGCTGCCGATCATTGGTGTCGCGCCGATCATGGTGCTGTGGTTCGGCTTCGACTGGGCGTCCAAGGCCGCGGTGGTCGTCATCATGACGTTCTTTCCGATGCTGGTGAACACCGTCGCCGGTCTTGCGGCATCCGGCCATATGGAGCGCGACCTGATGCGTACCTATGCCTCGAACTATTGGCAGACGCTGTGGAAGCTCCGGCTCCCGGCGGCTGCCCCCTTCATTTTCAATGCGCTGAAGATCAACTCCACGCTGGCGCTGATCGGCGCCATCGTGGCGGAGTTCTTCGGCACGCCGGTTGTCGGCATGGGCTTCCGAATCTCAACGGAGGTGGGACGGATGAACATCGACATGGTCTGGGCCGAAATCGCGGTTGCGGCGCTCGCGGGTTCGGTCTTCTATGGCGTGATCGCGCTCCTTGAGAGAGCGGCCACGTTTTGGCATCCGTCTGTCCGTGGTGGGTAGGCGTACTTCAGAGGGTACAGGGCAAATGAAAAAAACAATGACAATGACGCTGGCGGGCGCGTTTTCGCTCGCTGCATTCCAGGCGCTGGCGGCCGATCCGGTGGCGTTGCAGTTGAAATGGGTGACGCAGGCGCAGTTCGCCGGCTACTACGTCGCCAAGGACAAAGGCTTTTATACCGAGGAAAACCTCGATGTGACGATCAAGCCGGGCGGTCCTGATATCGCGCCCGAGCAGGTGATTGCCGGCGGCGGCGCGGACGTGATCGTCGACTGGATGGGCGGTGCGCTGGCTGCGCGTGAAAAGGGCGTGGCCCTGGTCAACATCGCGCAACCCTTCAAGAAGGCCGGCATGGAACTGGTCTGCCCGAAGGACGGTCCGGTCAAGACCGAAGCCGACTTCAAGGGCAAGACGCTGGGCGTCTGGTTCTTCGGCAACGAATATCCGTTCTATGCCTGGATGAACAAGCTGGGCCTGCCGACCGAAGGCGGGGCGGACGGCGTTACCGTGTTGAAGCAGTCCTTCGACGTGCAGCCGCTGATCCAGAAGCAGGCCGA
>DATDBN010000040.1:0-19658 GCA_036524835.1 Mesorhizobium sp.
ACCGCCGCCCCAGGCGCAAGCCGAGCACGAGCACCGTCGTGCCCAGCGTATCAGGCTTCACCGGACGGCGTTCCATTTCCCTCCGGCGGCTCCCGTCACCCCATGACCCGATCGACGCCACGCGTCTCGGCCAGCGCCTTGCAGCACTTGCCTCTGCGCTGGACGACATGCCGGCCCAGGCTCTGCGCTTCGCGCGGTGGCGCGCCCACCGCGACAGGATGCGCGGGCAGCCACCTTCTCCAGGTAGATTTCGCCGCATCTGGCCGCCCGGCGGCCGCCTGTCCCGCTTCGATCCTGTCGCCCGGCGGCTGAGCAGGATCCGCGAAGTCGACGAGGTTCTGGCCCACGCCCATGCGATGGCCCTCTACGCGCTGGAGAACCCGCGCCGCGACACATCATGAGGGCACGTGCTGACCCCCATGGGCCGGAGTCCATTCTCGGGCTCGCTCGATTCCCTCGAGCGGCACGCTTCCGCGCGGGGAAACGGCAAGCTCTCCGCCGCGACCAGGCGTTTCGCATGCAGGTTGATAAGACTTGATCCGTTCTGTCTCTTGACCTTGAGGTAGGTCGAGGTTGTACGCAGGGGACATCATGACCCAAGCCGACGAACCATCGACAGCAAATACCGCTCAGCCAGAGGCGATCGATTGGCGGGCGCTGTGGGCGGCCGGCGATCTAGGGCGATTCTGTTTCGTCTCCCTCGGCATCCTGCTTCACGCCACCAACGAGACCATGGTCGCTACCATTCTGCCGGCGATGATCCGCGACCTCTCGGGCGTCGAACTCGCCGGCTGGGCCTTCGCAATCTATGAACTGGGCGCAATCGTTGCCGGGGCATCGGCGGGCCGGCTGATCACATACATCCCGCTTCGGCTGAATGTGATCATTGCGGCCTGCCTGTTCTCGACGGGCGCGATGATATGCGCCGCAGCTCCCACGATGCCGATCTTCCTTGCCGGGCGTTTGGTCGAAGGGCTGGGCGGCGGCGCACTGGTCGCGCTGGCTTTCGTGTCGGTCGAGCGCCTTTTCCCGCCGCGCATCTGGCCGCAATTGTTCGGCATCATGTCCGCCATCTGGGGCGTTGCGGCGTTCAGCGGACCCTTGCTGGGCGCGACCGTTGCAGACAGCCTGTCCTGGCGTTGGGCATTCAGTATTTTCACGGTTGCCGGCTTGGTCATGGCGGCGGCGTCCTATGCGGTGCTGGCGACGCCGAGGGCGGCGAGGGCCGTTGGCAACAGCGCACCGCCGTTTCCCTTCGCGACATTGGGCGTTCTGGCGCTGAGCGTGATCTTCATCGCCAGCGCCGGCGTCAATATCGAAATGGTTCGGTCCTCCCTGCTGCTCGCGGCGGGACTGATCGGATTGGTGCTGTTCTTTCGCCTCGACGCCAGCAGGCCCGTGGCGCGGCTCTTCCCGTCGCGGCCCTTCGACTGGAACACCCGTCTGGGCGCCGGCATGACCATGGTTGCCGCGCTCTCGGTCTCCACCTGCTCGATCGTGGTCTATGGCCCATTGCTGCTGACGACGCTGCACGGCATCCCGCTCCTCACAACCGGCTATCTGATCGCCGCCGAGTCGATTGCCTGGTCGATCCTGTCGATCGTCGTCGCCAACGCCCGGCCACGCCACGAACGCGCGATCATCGTCACGGGGGCAGCAATGATCGCCGCCGGCGTCGCCGGGTTCGCCTATGCGGTGCCGAACGGTTCAATCCCTCTGCTGCTGTCCTGCGCCATTCTCCAGGGCGGCGGCTTCGGCATCGCCTGGCCGTTTGCGACCCGTATCATCGTTGCCGCGGCCCGGGACAATGAGCGCACCATCGCAGCCTCGGGTATGCAGGCCATGCAGCGCATGGGCTATTCGGTCGGCGCGGCAAGCTGCGGCATTGTCGCGAACGCCGCCGGCTTCAGCCAGGGGCTGACGCGCGCGGCAGCGCAGACGGTGGCGGTCTGGGTCTTCCTGGCGTTCGTGCCGCTGGCGCTGGTGGGCGTAGCGGCAGCGATCAGGCTGGTGCGAAAGGCGGAGTGAGTCGTTGCGATGCCGATGGCCGGACAAGTGCCATTCGTGGACGATCGATCAGTGATCCATCGCCTTGACGATTTCCTCGGTCATCTTCTTGGCGTCGCCGAGCAGCATCATGGTGCCGTCCTTATAGAACAGCGTGTTGTCGATGCCGGCGTAGCCCGAGCCAAGCGAGCGCTTGACGAAAAGGCAGGTGCGCGCCTTGTCCACGTCGAGGATCGGCATGCCGTAGATCGGCGAGGCCTTGTCGTCGCGCGCCGACGGGTTGGTCACGTCGTTGGCGCCGATGACATAGGCGACATCGGCCTGGGCGAATTCGGAGTTGATGTCCTCCAGTTCGAACACTTCGTCATAGGGCACATTGGCTTCGGCCAGCAGAACGTTCATGTGGCCGGGCATGCGGCCGGCGACCGGATGGATGGCGTATTTCACCTCGACGCCCTTCGCCTTCAGCTTGTCTGCCAGTTCGCGCAGCGCATGCTGCGCCTGCGCCACCGCCATGCCATAGCCGGGCACGATGATCACCTTCTGCGCATTGGCCATGAGGTAGGCCGCATCGTCGGCGGCGCCGGTCTTGACCGTGCGCTGGATGCCGTCATCGACAGCCGCGGCCGTCTCGCCGCCGAAGCCGCCGAGGATGACCGAGATGAAGGAGCGGTTCATGCCCTTGCACATGATGTAGGACAGGATCGCGCCCGACGAGCCGACCAGCGCGCCGGTGATGATCAGCGCCAGATTGCCGAGCGTGAAGCCAAGTGCCGCCGCCGCCCAGCCCGAATAGGTGTTGAGCATCGAGACCACCACCGGCATGTCGGCGCCGCCGATCGGGATGATCAGCAGCACGCCCAGCGCCAGCGACGCCAGCACGATGAGCCAGAAGATGAGCTTGGCTTCGGTGGTGACCAGCATGATGATCAGCACCACCAGCGCGGCGGCCAGCGCGATGTTGACCACATGCCGCATCGGCAGAAGGATCGGCTTGCCGGACATCCGCCCGTCGAGCTTCAGGAAGGCGATGACGGAACCGGTGAAGGTGATGGCGCCGATGGCGACGCCGAGCGCCATCTCCACCAGCGCCTGGCTGTGGATGTCTTCCACCGTACCGATGCCGAAGGAGGTCGGCGCGTAGATCGCAGCCGCGGCAACCATCACCGCCGCCATGCCGACCAGCGAGTGGAACGCCGCGACAAGCTGCGGCATCGACGTCATGGCGATGCGCCGGGCGGTGACCGCGCCGACGCCGCCGCCGATCGCCAGGCCAAGCGCAATGAGCAGGTAGCCGCTCCACGACGGCGTGGCGAGCGCCAGCGTCGTCACGATGGCTATGCCCATGCCGATCATGCCGTAGCTGTTGCCCTGGCGGCTGGTCGTCGGATGCGACAGGCCGCGCAACGCCAGGATGAACAGGATGCCGGAGACGAGGTAGAGGAAGGAAGCGAAGTTTACGTTCACGTCACTTTTCCTTCTTCTTGTACATGGCGAGCATGCGCTGGGTGACCAGGAAGCCGCCGAATATGTTCACCGAGGCGAGCACCAGCGCGATGAAGCCGAAGCCGGTGGCCAGTCCCGAGGCCGAGATGCCGACGGCGAGCAGCGCACCCACCACGATGACCGAGGAAATCGCGTTGGTGACCGCCATCAGCGGCGTGTGCAGTGCCGGCGTAACCGACCAGACCACGTAGTAGCCGACGAAGATGGCCAGCACGAAGATGGCGAAGCGGAACACGAACGGGTCGATCGCACCGCCCGACAGGGCATGCGCGGCATCGCCGGCCGCGTTGACGGCATCGGGGGAATGGATGGCGTTGCTCAGCGCCGAGCGTGCGGCGTCGAGTTGGTCGAGGAGTTGCTGGAGCTGGGTCTTTTCCATCACGGTTTCCCCTTCCTGGCGGCGGGCTCAGGCTTCTCGACATTTCGGGCCGGGGATTTCGCCGCCGGCTTGCCGGCACCAGCCTTTGCGACAGTCTTCGGCGCCTTCGGCTCGACGGGCTCGACGTGCTTTGCCGGCGCGGTATCAGCCTTGGCGAAGTTCGCGTGCACCACCTTGCCGCCATCGGTCAGCATGGTGGCCTTGACCAGTTCGTCCTCGCGGTTGATCGCCAGGCTCTTTGCCGCCTTGTCGACCATGGTTTCGAGGAAGGCATAGAGGTTCTTGGCGTAGAGCAGCGAGGCGGAGGCCGCGATGCGGCCCGGCACGTTGAGGTGCCCGACGATCTTCACGCCATTCGCCGTGGTGGTCACCTTTCCAGGCACGGCGCCCTCGACATTGCCGCCGCGCTCGACCGCCAGGTCGACAATCACCGAGCCCGGCTTCATGGAGGCGACCATCGCGGCGGAGACCAGCTTCGGCGCCGGCCGGCCGGGGATCAGCGCCGTGGTGATGACGATGTCCTGCTTGGCGATGTGCTCGGCCGTCAGGGCCGCCTGCTTGGCCTGATATTCCTTCGACATTTCCTTGGCGTAGCCGCCGGCGGTTTCCGCCGCCTTGAACTCTTCGTCCTCGACCGCCAAAAACTTCGCGCCGAGCGACGCGACCTGCTCCTTCACCGCCGGACGCACATCCGTCGCCGTCACGACAGCGCCGAGGCGCTTGGCGGTGGCGATCGCCTGCAGGCCGGCAACGCCGACGCCCATGATGAAAACCTTCGCCGCCGGAACCGTGCCGGCAGCCGTCATCATCATCGGCAGCGCGCGGTCATATTCGCCCGCCCCGTCGATCACCGCCTGGTAGCCCGCAAGGTTGGCCTGGCTGGACAGCACGTCCATGACCTGGGCGCGCGTGATGCGCGGCATGAACTCCATGGCAAAGCCCGTCACGCCGGCCTTCGCCATGGCGGCAAGCGCCGCGTCGTTGCCGTAGGGGTCCATGATGGCAATCACGGCCGCACCCGACTTGTAGCCCTTGAGCTCCGCGTCGGTCGGCCGGCGCACCTTCAGCACCACATCGGCCTTGCCGGCATCCGACGCCTTGCCGAGGCTGGCGCCGGCAGTAGCGTAATCCGCATCGACGATGCGCGAGTCCAGGCCGGCTCCACCTTCGACGATCACGTCGAAACCCAGGCCCGTCAGCCGCTTGACCGTGTCCGGCGAGGCGGCAACCCGCGGCTCGCCAGCATCAATCTCTCGGGGAATAAATATGATTTGAGCCACTGCGCCATCCTCTCGGCAGTATGCGTTCGGGACGTCGCACCGGCGACCGCCGGCACGACACGGCGACTCTACCCGATCGTCAGCGCAGCACGAAGCTGCCGACCGCGCAGATGATCAGAAACAGAACCACGGAAGAGAAAAAGCCGGCTGTGGTGAAGAAGCCGAAGGCCATCGAAACCAGCAGCGCCACGCAGAAGAGCGAGACATATTTGGCCATGCCGAGAAACAGATTGTAGGTCTTCTCGTGCTCGGCATAATCCATAGCAGCACCGGTTTCCACGGGTCCGCTCGGGCTGTGGTCGGCCATTGGGAATCCCCTCTCGCTGGCGTAGTGGGCAAGTCTTCAGGCGACATAGCGAAAAGGCGATGCGAGGGCAATGGCGCGTTTGCGGCGTATTTGCTTGAAACGATTTGCAGAGATGGGATGGGAGAGCGAAAAGCGTCGGCGGTTGTCGCGTTAGGCACATTCCCCGCTTATGGGTTTTGGAGGCGGACAAGCTAAGCCAGCCAGCGTTTCCTTCGCTTATAGTGCTTCACGTCCTTGAAAGATTTGCGCCCCTCGCCGGCCACGCCGAGATAGAACTCCTTGACGTCCTCGTTCTGGCGCAGTGCATCCGCCTCTCCGTCGAGCACGACGCGGCCGGACTCCAGGATATAGCCATATTTCGCGTAGCGCAGCGCTACATTGGTGTTCTGCTCGGCAAGGAGGAATGACACGCCCTGCTCCTCGTTGAGCTTCTTGACGATGACGAAGATCTCCTCGACGAGTTGCGGCGCCAGTCCCATTGACGGCTCGTCCAGCAGGATCATTTTCGGCTTCGACATCAGAGCGCGGCCGATGGCGATCATCTGCTGCTCGCCGCCCGAGGTGTAGCCTGCCTGGCTGCCCCGCCGCACCTTCAATCGTGGAAAATACTGGTAGACAAGGTCGAGGTCGGCGGCGATCGCCGCCTTGCTGTCACGGCGCGTGAAAGCGCCTGTCATCAGATTATCCTCGACGGACAAATGCGCGAAGCAATGCCGGCCTTCCATGACCTGGATGCAGCCGCGCCGCACCAGATCGTTGGGGGACAGCGCCTGTACCTCCTCGCCATCGAAAACGATCGCGCCCTTGGTCACTTCGCCGCGCTCGGCATGCAGCAGGTTGGAGATCGCCTTCAGTGTCGTGGTCTTGCCCGCGCCATTGGCCCCGAGCAGCGCTGTTATGCCTCCGTCCGGCACCGCCAGCGACACGCCCTTCAGGACCAGAATAACGTGGTCGTAAATCACCTCGATATTGTTCACCGCAAGGATCGTCTTGGGCGCGGGTGACAGGGCGGCAGCTTGTGTCATGGATCAGCGCGGGGTTCGAGACAGCGGATGGCGGCGGCGTTCGCCCTCCCCAAGCGGAAGGGCGGATAAGCGAGCTTTGCAAAGCGCAGGCGGGGAAGATTTCGTCCCCGCCAACGCCGCGAATCGACCTCTCCAAACGGAGAGAATCGAGCGAGTGCTACATCTTGCACTCTTCGTTGATCGGCCAAGGCTGGTTGGCGTCGGCATATTCCTTTGCCTTTTCAGCCACCAGCGGATCGATCGCAGCGCGGTCCGCCTGAAGCAGGTCGGATGCCTTGACGAACTTGGTTCCGTTCCACTCCAGCATCCAGGCTCCGGAATGTCCGGTGTGGTTCGCGCAATTGGTCGAGAAGGGCGCGATCATCCCGTCGAGGCCGAGTTCCTTGATCTTCGCATCATCGAACTTCAGGTTCTCCAGACCCCAGCGCAGTTGCTCCTTGTCGACCACCTTGGTTTTGAAGTTCGCCTGCGCGCCCTTCACGGCTTCGGCCAGGAAGGCCGAAATCAGAACGCCGCGCTGGTAGAACACCCAGTCGTACTCGCCGGCCTCCTTGTTGATCTGGGACTTGCCTGTATCGACAACCAGCTTCTTGATGTCCTTCATGACCGGCGCATCGGGATTGGTCATGCTCCAGGAAAGGGTACGGTACCCTTTACCCTTCTCGCCCACCAGCTTTAGGTCTCCGTCAAGGCCCGACCACCAGATGCCGACGAACTGGTTCATCGGATAGTTTGTCTTCACAGCTTCAGTCACCGCGCCAGCGTTCATCGCACCCCAGCCCCACATGACCACGAAATCAGGCTTCTCGCGCCTGATCTGCAGCCACTGCGCCGACTGGTTCTGCATTTCCTTCAAGCCGACCGGGATCGGCAGAAGCGTGAAACCATACTTGGCCGCATAGCTCTCAAGCAGCGGGATCGGTTCCTTGCCGTAGGGGTGATCGAGATGCAGCAGGGCGATCTTCTTGCCCTTCAGGCTATCGAGATTTCCACCAGCGATATTCTGCAGGATCATCGACGCGCCGTCCCAGTAGGACGCCGGCGGATTGAACGCCCACTGAAACACCTTGCCGTCCTGCATGGCCGAGAAGCCATAGCCCGGCGCCAGGACGGGCATCTTGTCTACGTTGGACTTGGGCAGCACCTGCAGCGTGATGCCGGTCGACCAGGGCTGCGTGACGATAGCGCCTTCGGCCTTGGTCTTCTCGTAGCATTCAACGCCCTTCTCGGTGTTGTAGCCGGTCTCGCACTCCTGATAGTTCAGCTTGACGCCATTGGCGCCGCCATCGCGCTCGTTGATCATGGCCATGTAGTCGGCCTGACCGTTCATCAGCGGGATGCCCGTCACCGCAAAGGGTCCGGTCCGATACGACAGGTTGGGCAGCAGCACCGAGTCCTGCGCAAACGCCGGCGCGGCCAAACCCGCGGCGACCGTCGTCGCAAGAAGCACCGTTTTCAGAAGTCTCGTCATTTCAGTTCCTCCGCTTTTGTTGTTGTGACAGTGAGTTATGGATTCCCCGGCTCGTCCCCGCTCAGTGGGGGAACGGCCACATGATCAGTTTCTCCCGAATGATCGCCCAGAACCGGGCGAGGCCATGCGGCTCGACGATCAGGAATAGAATGATCGTGGCCCCGACGATCATCACGTTCAGGTGCTCGATCGTGGCCGATTGCAAGGGCAATCCCAGAGCCGCCGGCAGAGACCCGATGATGACCGGCAGCGCGACGATCAGGATCGCGCCGAGATAGTTGCCGAGGATCGAGCCCAGGCCGCCGATGATGGCGATGAACAGCACCCTGAACGACAAGGGAATATCGAACAAGTTCGGTTCGGCCGCGCCACGCCAGAGAAAGACGAACAGCGCGCCGGAAATGCCCACGATGTAGGACGAGACGGCGAAGGCCGAGAGCTTCGCCTTCATTGGATTGATGCCGACAAGCTCGGCGGCGATATCCATGTCCCGCACCGCCTTCCAGGTGCGGCCGATCCGCCCCCGGGTAATGTTGATGGCAAACCAGGTCACCAGCGTAACGGTAAGCAACACGAAATAATATTTGACCACCGGCGCGGCCCCTGGCCCAGCCACGGTCAGGCCGAACATGCTGACATTCGGCACCTGGATCGCGCCTGACGAATTGTAGTTGTAGAGCCATGCCCATTTCTCGAAAAGCCAGACGAGAAAGAACTGCGCGGCGAGCGTGGCGATGGCCAGATAGAACCCCTTGATGCGCAGCGAGGGCAGCCCGAACGCCACCCCGACCGCAGCCGAGAAAAAGCCGGACAGCGCGATCGCAACCGCGATGTTCATCCCCGGGAAGATCGTCATCAACTTGAAGCAGGCATAGGCGCCGACGCCCATGAACGCGCCCGTCCCAAGCGAGAGTTGGCCGGCATAGCCGGTAAGGATGTTGAGGCCGAGCGCCGCCAACGCATAGATCAGCACCGGCACGAGCAAGGCGTTGAGCGTGAACTCACTGGCCGTCAGCGGAAACAGAACATAGGCCACCAGCAAGATGAAGCCTAACAGCCAGGCATCCTGCCTGACCGGAAACAAGGCGTGGTCAGCTGCGTAGGAGGTCTTGAACTGACCGGCTGTCCGATAGAGCATTTAGCGCCTCACACCCGCTCGATGATCTTTTCGCCGAACAGTCCCTGCGGCCTGAACAGAAGGACGATCAGCGCGAAGACGAAGGCAAACCAGGTTTCCGTATTGCCGCCGAGCAGCGGTTGGCCCCAATAGATTTCGAACAGCTTCTCGAGGATGCCGATGGCCAGGCCACCGATGATCGCGCCAAGCACGCTCTCCAGTCCGCCCAGCATCAGAACCGGCAGCGCCTTGTACGCGATGACCTCAAGCGCGAAGGAAACGCCTGCCCGCGCGCCCCAGACAATGCCGGTCGCGAGCGCGATGACGCCGGCGATGAACCAGACCAGCACCCAGATTGTGGAGAGGGATATTCCCACCGAAAGCGCTGCCTGATGATCATCTCCAAGCGCTCGGATTGCTCGCCCCATTTTCGATTTGTTGAGAAAGACCAGCAGTGCGGCAACGAGCAATCCCGACCCTATGACGGCTGTCAGATCCTTCTGCTCGATCGAGACAAAACCGCCAAAGGGTTCGAAGGTGAAACTGCCGGTCGGAATGCCGAGTTGTTCTGTGATCATCACCTTGTTCTCGCCGCCGAAAATGAACTCGCCCAAGCCGACCAGAAACAGCGTGATGCCGATAGTCGCCATGAAGAGGATGATGTCCGGCTGGTTGACGAGCGGCCGGAGCACGACGCGTTCGATGGCAAGCGCGAGCAGGAACATCACCAGCAGCGTCAGCGGTACGGCAAGCAGCGCCGGCACGCCCCGCTCGTGGAGACCGACCAGGGTGAGTGCGGCGAACACCACCATGATCCCTTGCGCGAAGTTGAAGATGCGCGACGATTTGTAGATCAGCACGAAACCCAATGCGATCAACGCGTAGAGCACGCCGGCTACCAGGCCTTCCCACAGCACCTGCAGCAGGAAATCCGGCGCCGCGACCATGTCGGCGAAGGGCTTGATGAGGATCGAGTTCAGGAATTCCATCGTCGTCCCCTTAATGCGCCACGCCGAGATAGGCGTCGATAACCTGCTGGTTCGACTTCACTTCATCCGGCACGCCATCGGCAATCTTCTTGCCATAGTCGAGCACGACCACTCGGTCGGACAGATCCATCACCACCCCCATATCGTGCTCGATCAGCGCGATGGTCGTGCCGCGCTGCTGGTTCACCTCGACGATGAAGCGGCTCATATCTTCTTTTTCCTCCAGGTTCATGCCGGCCATCGGCTCGTCGAGCAGCAGCAGCGAGGGCTCCATGGCCAGCGCCCGGCCGAGTTCCACGCGCTTCTGCAGCCCATAGGGAAGCCGGCCTACCGGCGTACGGCGGATATGCTGAATCTCCAGGAAGTCTATGATTTCCTCGACTTTCTCGCGATGCTCGATCTCCTCGCGCAGCGCCGGTCCATGCCACAGCATCTGCCAGAAGAGGTTCTTGTTCATATGCACCGACCTGCCGGCCATGATGTTGTCGAGCGTCGACATGCCCTTGAACAGCGCGACATTCTGAAAAGTGCGCGCGATGCCCTGCCGCACGGCGTGATGCGGCTTCATCGCGCGTCGCTCGACGCCCCGGAAGACGATCGTCCCTTCCTGCGGCGTGTAGAACCCGTTGATCACGTTGAGCATCGAGGTCTTGCCGGCGCCGTTTGGTCCGATGATCGCGCGGATCTCGCCCTTGCGGACATCGAAGGAGATGTCGGTGATCGCCTTCACCCCGCCGAAGCGCAGGGATACGTTCTTCACCTCCATCAGCTTATCGCCGGGAGCGATGCCGTCGTCAGGCGCGGCGATGATCTCGACCCCCGAATGCGCGTTCACGCTGCGGCCTCGCGAGCATCGGCTTTCACTGCGGGATATACCTTGGCGTCCTCGACCTTGACCGTCGCGCGGATCCGGCCCTTGCGTCCGTCCTCATAGGTTACCTCGGTCTCGACCGTTTTTTCGGCAGAGCCGTCATAGAGGGCCTCAATCAGCGGCTGGTAGCGCTCGGCGACAAACGACCGGCGGACTTTCAATGTACGCGTCAACTCCCCATCGTCGGCATCGAGTTCCTTGTGCAGGACAAGGAAGCGCTTGACCTGCATGCCGGCCATGATCGGCTCGTCAGCCAGCCGACGGTTGGTCTCGTCGACGTGTTTCGCCATCATTTTGTAGACGTCCGGATGCCCCGCCAGTTCCTGGTAGGAAGCATAGGCAATGTTGTTGCGCTCTGCCCAGTTGCCGACGGCCTGCAGGTCTATGTTGAGAAAAACGCCGATGAAGTCGCGCCCATCGCCGAAAGCCACCGCCTCCTTGATGTTCGGGTAGAACTTCAGCACGTTCTCGATATATTTCGGCGCGAACAATTCGCCGGACCTCAGCTTGCCGACATCCTTGGCGCGATCGATAATCCTGAGCTGCCCATCCGCTTCGATAAAGCCGGCATCGCCCGTCCTGACATAACCATCGTCGGTCAGCACCTCGGCGGTCTTCTCGTCCTGCTTGAAATAGCCGCTGAACATGCCCGGCGAACGGAACAGCACCTCACCGGCATCCGATATCTTGATGTCCACATTGGGCGCCGGCGGACCGACCGCATCGGAGCGCACGGCGCCGTTCTTCTGGCAGGTCACATAGAGGAAGGCTTCGGTCTGGCCGTAGAGCTGTTTCAGATTGATACCGAGCGAACGGAAGAAGGAGAACAGTTCTTCGCCGATCGCCTCGCCGGCGGTGTAGGAGACCCGGATGTTGGAGAGGCCGAGGACATTCTTGAGCGGACCGTAAACCAGCAAATCGCCAAGCGCATAGGCCAGCCGCCCGGTCAGAGGCACGGGCCTCCCCTCAAGAATGGCCTCGCCATGCTTGCGCGCCACGCCGATGAAATGGTCGAAGATCTTGCGCTTGATCCAGCTGGCATCATCCATCCGGATGGTCACGCTGGTCAGAAGATTCTCGAAGACGCGCGGCGGGGCGAAATAATAGGTTGGTCCGATCTCGCGCAGATCCTGGGCGACGGTTTCCGCGCTCTCCGGACAATTGGTGCAGAAGCCCGAGACATAACCCTGGGCATAGTTCATGTAATGATCGCCGACCCAGGCAAGCGGCAGATAGGCGAGCATGCCGTCATTTTCGTTGAGGCCGTCAAACGCGACCGTATCGCTCGCCGCCCGCACCGCGGCCTTGGCCATGAGCATGACGCCCTTCGAGCGCCCGGTCGTGCCAGAGGTATAAAGCATGACGGAAATGTCTTCGCCGCTGGCTGCCTTGACCTCGTCTTCCCATCGCTGCGCGATCGTCCTGTCAGCCGCGATCAGCGCGTTGCCGCGAGCCTGGATATCGGCAAAACCGTAGAGGCCCTGGCGGTCATAGTCACGCAGGCCGCGCGCCTCATCAAAGATGATATTGGTCAGCAGCGGAATATCTTTGGCGAACGACCTGATCTTGTCGACCTGCTCCTGATCCTGCACGACGGCGAAGCGCACCTCCGCGTGGTTCAGGACATAGGCAAGCTCTTCCGCAACCGCGTCGGCGTAGACCGGGACTGGAACCGCGCCAAGCGACTGAGCCGCAGTTTGCGCCCAATAGAGACGTGGACGGTTCGAACCGATGATGGCGATGCGTTCGCCATGTTTCAGGCCCAGAGCTCTCAGGCCAAGGGCGAAGCTGCGCACCTCATCGCGCTGCTCAGCCCAGGTCCAGCTCTGCCAAATGCCGTAGTCCTTGTGCCGCATGGCGGGACGCGCACCGATGCGCTCCGCGTTTGCGAGCAGATATTTAGGGAACGTATCCAGCGTCATGCCGGCGGCTGCGCCGTCGCGCTCATCACGTCACTCCTCCCGTTCCGCATTGGCTGCGGTATTGTTCCCCATATTGCCACCTCACGGTAACGTCGCAATAGGCACTTCGCAGTATGGCCGCGCCTCCTCCACACGGCGCTCCCATCAGGGCACACTAGCCGCTTCCATGCGGCGATCAATGCGCTGCCAGGCACGCCGACGATATATACCGCTGCGGTTTCTCTTCAGCCGGTCGGGGCTAGGCCGCTTCGCTGACATATTTTGCCGTGGGAAGAACGGTCAGCGGGGCCGCCTCTATGGAAGATGGCCGGCCGAACATCAGGCGCTGCTCCACTGCGGTGGAGCAGAAGAATGGGAAGCGTATCATCGTCTTGATCAAATTCTCTCCGGCCGGAGCTTCGAAGAGAGCGATCGGGACGACGAGGTTGGGAAAAATAACCGGCGCGCCGACCTGGGACACGTTGAAAATGCGCCGGTAGAACGCCGCGTGTTCAAGTTTCACCGGCACCAGCGCCGCAGTCTGCTTGAAATAGCATGACGCGACCACCGCTAGGCGTAACGTGAGGAAGGGCAACGCATTGGGCGCCGGCGACTTCTCGGTGTTGGCTGCAAAGCGCGTGATATCGACGAAGGATTCCCTATGGATCCGATGAGCCAGCGCCGCCGGATAGGTGTCGAGCGACGGCGCGTAGGGATGTTCGCGGCACAGGTGGTGAAGCCGAACCGTGCTCACCAGCTCGCCATCGTAATAGACTCCGAAGCGATAGGAATTGGGCAGGTCGTCCCACCTGTCGTGCAACATTTGCGTCGCGTTGGGCGTCAGCATGCCGGCGCGGAGATAGGAGCGGTATCGCAACCGATAGATGTCCTCCAGGTCCTCGCCGCCGGAAATCAACCTGTATTCGACCCGTTCCAATAGACGCAGAATGGACTCGTTGAAGTCACGCAACCGTCGATTCTGCCCGGATACATTGTGGTCCACTGTCACCCATCCCGCTGGGATTTGCTTTGTTGGGGGCACGCTATCCGACTTGCCTGTGTGCACAAGCGCTAAAATTGGCCCATTAATATTTACCCTTTGTTAACCTTAACTTGGCGCAGTCAATGGGCGGGACGCCCCCCTAGCTGCCTCGCCGAACCGTCGCCACATCGGGACGCTCGGAACCCAAAAGCCTGCTTGGGCGGCGCGACATCGCCTCTATGCCCGAGGCGGTGAGGGCGGAACCGAAAAGGAAGCCCTGAACATGGTCGGGCTTGACCTCGGCGGATATCATCTTGAGTTGTTCGAAGGTCTCGACGCCCTCGATCGTCACACTCAGGCCAAGTTGGTGGGAGAGCTGCACAATTCCAGCCAAGAGATGCAGAGACCTCTCGTCCTCGACAAGGTCGACCAGAAAGCTGCGGTCGATCTTGATCTTGTCCAGCGGCAGACGGTGCAGATAGCTCAGGCTGGAATAGCCCGTTCCAAAATCGTCGAGCGCGATCTGCACGCCCATGCGGCGCAGTTCTTCCACCAGTCGCCGCGTCTCCGACTTGTCGTCAAGCAGGGACGTTTCCGTCACCTCTATCTCAAGGCGATTGGGCGCAAGACCTGCGTTGCCCAAGGCAGCGCCAACCTTGTCGATGATCGACGTGTCGCGGAAGTCCTTCGCCGACAGGTTGACGGACACCGAGATGGATGCCGGCCATTTCGCGCACTCCACACATGCGGTGTTCAACACCAACGTCGTTAGGTCCGAGATGATCCCGGTCTCCTCGGCCAGGGGAATGAAGATTGCGGGCGAAATCGGACCGAGTTCCGGATGGTCCCACCGGCACAGCGCCTCGCAGCTCGCTATCGTCATCGTGGTGATCGAAACGATGGGCTGGAAGACGATACGCAGGCTCTTCGCGTCTACCGCGGCGCGCAAATCTGCCTTGAGCATCTGCTTGCGGAGGAAGGCTTCCTCCATCTCGCCTTCGAAAAGACACCAGCCATTCTTGTCGCGTTCCTTGGCCTTATAGAGCGCAAGATCCGCCTTCACGGTGAGAGAGTCTATCTCCGCCTCCCGGACAGGCATGAACGTAGCCCCGCCGCTCAACTGCACGCGGACGCTGCTGCCTGCGATCTCGTAGAGGCCGCTGGCCTTGCTTGCGATATCGTCCAGCAGCCTGCCAAGGACGCGAAGGTTGCGAAGCTCGTCGCAGTAGATGGCGAACTCGTCGCCACCAAATCGCGAGACGATGCACGTCTGCGAGGCGAACGGCGCAAGTCGCGCGGCGATCTGACGGATCAGTTCGTCACCTGCCGGATGGCCAAGCGAATCGTTCACCCCCTTGAAGTCGTCCAGGTCGAACATCGCCAGCGCACAGTTCCGGTTGGGGTCTCCACGTGACAACTGCTCGGAAACAAGTTCGTGAAAATAGGCGCGGTTGGGCAGCGACGTCAGGCTGTCGTATCGGGCCATGGTGGTGATCCGCTTTTCCGCGCGGACACGCGTCGTGATGTCTTCGAAAATCACGACGCCGATCTTCTCGTCGCCCTCACGCGCAGAGACCTCGAACGACCTTCCATCCTTGAGGTGGATGATCAGCTTGCGGTCGGTGCGCTGCCGCATCGCGCCGGTCAATTGCTGGGTGGCGTAGCGATATTGTTCGCGGTCAAGCAGGCCCGCTGCGACAATCCTCTGCAGAAGCGAGGACACGGTCAGACCAAGCATCGCTTCCTTGCCGGGCATGTTGAGCAGAACGGCCGCTTCGGCATTGGCGACGATCACCTCGCCGCTTTCGTCCAGCATCAAGAGCCCCTCGGGCATCGTGTTCAGCGCACGGTCGAAGCGCAGTGCAAGTTCCCTGGCCTTCTTGTGCCCCGTGACCGCCGCAAACAGCACATTGCGCAGGTGGGCGGTGCTGTTGATGGTTATGTAGGTAAGCGGAAAGACAAGCAGGCCGAGGGCGATATTTGCCGGGGTCATTCTCAGGATCAGCGCCAGCGCGATCGGGCCGATGAGGAGCACCGAGAAGATCCGCACCATGCGCGCCGAGCCGTAGTTCCGGCTCACGACCGTGAGCAGCGTGCTCACTGCCAGAGCGACGGATGCGACCTCGGAATAGGGGTTCGGGAAAAGATAGATCGAGACAAAGGAAAACACGCCAAGCGATACGCCTTGGGCAAGGCCGCGAATAATATAGGCGTGCTCCCAGCGTTCGGCGTGCTCGCGCGATTCGATGATCCCGCCGGCTGCGTGAAAGCCTCGAATACCGGAATAGCGCCAGACGTTTACCGCCAGCAGAAGGCAGGCAAAGCCGATATACAATGCATTGCCGGTCTCGAAATAGACCATCGTCGCAATGAGGGCGTAGCAGGCGCCACCAATCAGGAGGATCCGAGCATTGTCGAAGAGCGAGCGGACGAACTGAATATAGACGTCGTCCGGGACCTGCTCCTGCCTGCGCTCAGCCGAAATCGTGGCCATGGAATGACGCCTTTTATCGGCGCACATGTGCCATGGCGGTCTTAAGATTAAGTTTAGTGGGTGCTAATCCACCCTACTCGGCGGCCTGAAGCTTGTTGCCGGCAGGCGTCGTCCATCGCTGCAAGATCCGCTGGCGTTCCGCCGCGGCCTGCTTCATCGATGCCTCTCTCACATGACCGTAACCGCGCACCAAAGCGGGTATCGCGGCGAGGGCCGCAGCGGCTTGATGTGTCGCAGGGGTCAAGCGGGATTCGACCAGATCGAGGTCGGCTTCATACTCGGCGAGCAACTGCCGTTCGCGCCGCCGTTCCGCGGTGCGGCCGAAGACATCGAAAGGCGTGCCGCGCAGGCCTTTGAGAACGGCGAGCAGGCGAAAGGCGCGCATCATCCAGGGGCCGAAGTTCGACTTGCGCGGCTTGCCGTCCGAACCCTTACGGCCGAGCACCGGCGGGGCCAGATGGAACTCCAGCCGGTCATGACTTTCAAACTCCCGCTCCAGCTGGCGCTTGAAGGAACCATCCGTGTAGAGGCGCGCGACTTCGTATTCATCCTTCATTGCCATCAGCTTGAAGAGATTGCGCGCGACAGTCTCGGCAAGCACGCTCGAACCCTTCACGGCCTTGGCTTCACTTTCGCGGATGCGCGCGACGCGTGACGCGTACCGGCCTGCATAGCTTGCGTTCTGATAGGCGGTCAGGAACGCAACGCGACGGGCAAGCATTTCGTCAAGCGTTTCGACTTCACTGTGTGCCTTTTGCCCGCCAGCTTTGCCCGCGATCGCCTGGTTGACGAAATCCGGCTCGTGCGCAGCCCTGCGACCCCAGCGAAAAGCCGCGAGGTTCATCGCGACCGCCTCGCCGTTCAGTTCGATGGCGCGCTCCACCGCAGCCGCCGAGAGAGGCAAGCCGCCAAACTGGCAGGCCATCCCAAGCAGAAACATGTTGGCGCCGATGGCATTGCCGAAGAGCGCGTTGGACGCTGCCGTGGCATCAAAGAAATGCGCGCGGTCCTCGCCAGCCGCGGCGCGGATCGCACGCTTCAGCCGCTCCACGGGCAGCGAATAATCTGCCGAGCGCGCGAAATCGCCCGGCATGACCTGCGCGGTGTTAGTGATGAAGAGCGTCTTGCCTTCGCGCACCGAGGCCAGAACCTTCTTGGCCCCAGACACGACCAGATCGCAGCCAAGGACAAGATCAGCCTTGCCCGCCGAGACGCGGATCGCGCTGACCTCCTCAGGCGTCCGCGCTATCCTGACATGGCTGAAGACCGCGCCGCCCTTTTGGGCGAGGCCGGCCATGTCGATCATGCCGCACCCCTTGCCTTCCAGATGCGCCGCCATACCCAGGATGGCGCCGATCGTCACGACGCCTGTTCCGCCGACCCCATCCACGATCGACGCCCAGCCGGCGCTTCCCAGCGCAAGCGTCGCTGGTTCAGGCACACCGGCCAGTGGATCGGCGGCGGCCGCGACGCCGGCCGACTTCCGCAATTTACCGCCATGCACCGTGACGAAGGACGGGCAGAAGCCGTTGAGGCAGGAGAAGTCCTTGTTGCAACTGGATTGGTCGATCCGGCGCTTGCGTCCGAACTCGGTCTCGACAGGCTGGATCGAGACGCAGTTGGACTGCACGCCGCAGTCTCCGCATCCCTCGCAGACAAGTTCGTTGATGATGACCCGTTTGTCGGGATCCGGAAACGTGCCACGCTTGCGCCGGCGCCGTTTCTCGGCTGCGCAGGTTTGATCGTAAATCAGGATCGAGACGCCGTCGACCTCGCGCAACTCGCGCTGAACCAGGTCGAGATCGTCGCGGTGGTGGATGGTCGTGCCGGAGGGAAAGTCAACGCGATACTTGTCCGGCTCATCGGTGACGACGGCGATGCGCTCGATGCCCTCGCCGCGCATCTGATGCGCTATCGCGTAGACGGACAAGCCGCCGTCATGCGGCTGGCCGCCGGTCATCGCCACGGCATCGTTGTAGAGGATCTTGTAGGTGACGTTCGCGCCGGACGCCTTGGCAAAGCGGATTGCGAGCGATCCCGAGTGATTGTAGGTCCCGTCGCCAAGGTTCTGGAAGATGTGACCGCGCTTCGAGAACGGCGCCTGCCCGACCCATTGCGCACCCTCGCCGCCCATGGCGGTGAATCCATGCGTATCCCGGTCCATCCATAGCGCCATGAAGTGGCAGCCAATGCCTGCCGCCGCGATCGATCCTTCCGGCACCTTGGTGGAGGAATTGTGCGGACAGCCGGAGCAGAAATACGGCGTGCGCTGGCCGATATCGACCGTATCGGCAAGCATCGCCTGGAACTGCCTTAGGCGCGAAACGTGTCCCGCGATCTCCTCGGAGTGACCAATGGTCTTGAGAATGCGCTCACCGAGCGCGATGGCAATGTCGTTCGGGTCGAGCGCGCCCTTTGCGGGAAACAGCCAGCCGCCGCGCTCATCCTTCTTGCCAACAACGACCGGCTGGTTGGCCGTTCCGTAGAGGTTTTCGCGGACCTGCGTCTCGATCAGCGAACGCTTCTCCTCGACGACGATGACAAGCTCCAGCCCCTGCGCGAAATCCTTCAGGTGCTCGTAGTCCAGTGGCCAGGGGCAACCGACCTTGAACAGCCTTATGCCGAGCTCGTTGGCGCGCCGCTCACCGATGCCGAGATCGTCGAGCGCCTGGCGCACATCGAGATAGCTCTTGCCGGTGGTGACAATGCCCACCTTGGCGTTGCTGCCACCGGAGAAGACGATGCGGTTGAGAGCGTTGACGCGAATGAAGGCAGATGCGGCCGCGCGCTTGAATTCGTGCAGCCGCGCCTCCTGGCCGAGTTGGTCGAGTTCCTCGCGAATGTTCAGGCCGCCCGGAGGCATGTCGAAATCGGGCAGCACGATCTTCACCCGATCGAGGCCTGCCTCGACCGACGCGGTCGATTCAATATTGTCCTTCACGCATTTGATGGCAGCCCAGGTGCCGGCAAAGCGCGACAAAGCATACCCGTACAGCCCATAGTCGATGATCTCCTGCACGCCTGCGGGGTTCAGGATCGGGATCATCGTGTCGACGAAGAGAAACTCCGTCGCATGCGCGTTGGTCGAGGACTCGGCGGTATGGTCGTCACCCATCAGGGCGAGCACGCCGCCGTGCTTTGATGAGCCGGCAAGGTTGGCGTGGCGAAACACGTCGCCGGACCGGTCCACGCCGGGACCTTTGCCGTACCAGAGCGAGAAGACGCCGTCATGCTTGCCCTCGCCAAGCAATTCCGTCTGCTGCGAACCCCAGCAGGCAGTCGCCGCCAGCTCCTCATTGAGGCCAGGCTGGAAGACAATGCTGCTCGCG
>DATDBN010000041.1:0-4386 GCA_036524835.1 Mesorhizobium sp.
TATGCGGCGCGCGCGATCTATATGGAAAAGGGCACGCGGCAGCTGACTGCGGTTCACATCCCCGGTGATTTCGTCGACCTGCATGCTCTTCTCCTGAAGATCATGGATCATAGTGTCATCGCACTGTCCGATTGCGAGGCCGCGTTCATCCCTCATGACAGGCTCCGAGCACTCACTGAACAGGCGCCGCATCTCAGTCGCGTGCTGTGGCTTTCGACGGTCGTCGACGCTGCCATTAGCCGGGCGTGGCTCACTTGCATCGGACGCCGCTCCCCTCATCAGCATATCGCACATCTGTTCTGTGAACTTTATGTCCGACTTAACGCTGTGGGCTTGGCCACCGACAACCGCTTCTCGTTTCCCGTAACGCAATCCGACCTGGCAGACATGCTTGGACTGTCGATCGTGCATGTGAACAAGACATTGGCTCAGCTGCGGGAAATGCAGATGTTCAAATGGAAGGGTAGTACTGTCGAAATACTCAACTTTGCTAAGCTGGCTAAGTACTCGGATTTTGATCCCGTCTATCTCAGCCTGGCGAAGATGCCCCGCTGAACGGTCCGTGCCGCGCGCCGACGGTGGGCGAAATGCACGCCGGATCGTGTCTTTTTTTATAGGAACGACGAAGAGTCTCTCGGGTTCATCAAGCAAGCAGCTACTGCTTGTTAACCGGAGAAAATCATGGACACGATCAACACCACCAGCTCGACGAAGGGCCTTGAAGACCTCTTCCTCGACGGCCTGAAGGATATCTACTACGCCGAGAAGAAGATCACCGACGCCCTGCCGAAGATGGCTGAGGGCGCGGAAAGTGCCGAATTGAAGGAGGCCTTTGAAAAACACCTCCTGGAGACCGAGGAGCAAGTTTCACGCCTTGAGCAGGTCTTCGAGCTTCTCGGCATGCCCGCGCGTGGCAAGGCATGTCCCGCCATCGACGGCATAATCGAAGAGGGCGCCGAAATCCTGGAACAGTACAAAGGCCTACCTGCAATTGATGCGGGCCTGGTTGCTGCGGCTCAGGCTGTGGAGCACTACGAGATTGCCCGATATGGCACTCTGGTCTCCTGGGCCACGCAGCTTGGGATGAGCGATGCGGCAGACCTGCTGGGCGCTACGCTGGATGAAGAAGAGGCTACCGACGAGGCTCTTACTGCTATTGCCGAAGGCGGCGCCAATGAGCGGGCGGTTACCGAAATCGCTTGAAGTTGAAAGCGGGGTGTAACCCGCCAGGCGGGCCTCCGCCGTGCAGAGTTTGGACTGGCGGAGGCTCCTATGCCCAACTATCGTTTTGAATTTCTTGTCTCGGAAGCGCCGTCAGTCGTTGTCGAACTGGCGACGCTTGATGAGGCAAAGGCTGAAGCCTTCCGATCCTTGGCGGAAGCACTGTGGGAGCGATCCGCTGACCACCACGAGCCAGCACCGCGCGCGACGAAAATCTACGACGACGCGGGACGTCTGTTGGCTACGGTCACCCTCCAGTATTGCATCCAAGCCGGCGATGAAGAGAAATCTGCCGAGGCGAGCGAGGTTACATTACCAGACGCTCCAGCGCCCGCTCGCGGCTCCGGCTAGCCCGGCCGTGGAAGAGCTTGCGCTGCCTTGCCTCGTTTACGAGGGTATCAAAACGAGCGACTGTGATCGGCCAGCTCCAGTTCCGCGAGACAGTCTCTCGCGGGTTGAAGCTGTGGATCTCCCGCAGCATTTCGCGCAGAACCTTGTGGAACTGATGCTCATTCGCGATCCGTCCCGTCGCAGGGGTGATGAACTGCAGTCCGCACTTCAAGCCTGAATTGGCGAGCACCGGCAACCCGGTGAGCATATACTCCGTGAGGATGGCCGGTGCGCCGTCGTCGACGCCGCAAACGACGCCTATGCGGGCAAGGTTCATGAGCCGGTTTACCTCTGGAAATCCGACACCCGGCGGCCCCACGAAATCGACGGATATGCCAAGCTCAACAGCTCGTTCCCGCAGCATATCCCCCAACTCGCCATACCCGCAGACGCAGAGCGCTCGCGTCGAGCACGGCATTTGGGCCAAAGCTTCAAACAGGACTTCATGCTTTTTGTAGGTCTGCGCGGCGGCGACTTAGACAACGTCGTAAACCTTTTCCAGGCCAAGCGGATAGAATGTCTCCGGGGATGCGAATTCGGGTCCGATGGGCATGACGGCCGTCAGCATGCCGGGGTGTCGGCTTTCGACCTCTTCAGACTGCCATTCGGCGCCTGTGAGAACGATGTCGAAATGTCGAGCGACGTCATCGGCCACGCGCAATGCCGGAGCGTCAATCGAATTGTAGATTCTGACGCTGCTGGCACACGCCTGCAGAATCGCCTCGTCTACACCTAGACCCCAGACGCATAGGATGTCTGGTGGGCCGAACGCGGCGATATGGCCGAGCATGTCAATCGAGGAGAACGGGCGCGAGTTCGGATCGTCTGGGCGAAACGCTCGTCGGGTCAGAACCGGCGAGTCGACTGACCAGGGCGGCGACGCTTCCCGCGCCCAGAAGGTCCATATCTCTGCGCTCTCGCAAAGGCCGCTCCTCACGGCAGCCAAGGGTAGCCGTTCGAGATATCCTCCAGCGACCGCCGGGAGGCACGAGGTGTCGGAACTTGATGCTATGGCGGGTGAAGGTCCGCGCTCTCCCGACAGCCAATCGGCGGCGGCATCGGCGATAGAAGGGACGTCGCGGGGAGCGCTCGAGCCGTCGCAAAAGTCGCTGATGACGACGATGCGCCGGGACCGCGTCCTTTCAGGCGGCATCGACCAAGTCGCCAGAGCCACCCTTGTTGGCCTGGTTCCAGCGATCGATGGCCGCGGCGAGCGGCGCATGTACTTTCCGGCGACCATTCTCCACACGGCTGGAGAGAAGCCCGCTCGGACAGTCGCGGTCGTCATCCCACCCGACATGGTCGATGATGGGATAGAGGCAGATAGCCTCGACCGGCACGCCAGCGCTGCGCGCAGCTTCGACCTCGGAGACCACCATGGAAAACCAAGCGGCCCGTTCATCGCCCTCGGTGCCGGTCTCGGCGACGAAAAGCGGTCGCCCATAGCGGGAATAGGTCTCGGTAAGGAAGTAGCGAAAGGGTTTGTACTGGGGATGGTCGGCGGCCATTGGCGGACCGCCGAACAGCCACTGGTTATCGTGGTAGTAGTTCAGTCCGACGATATCGAGCAGCTTCTCCTCCCCGCCGAGTTGAGGCCAGAGGCGCCCTGCGATCATGTCGAAAGCCTGGAACTGCGCGAGCCGCGCGCCCTCAGCCTCAAAACGCTGATCCGGTCTGGACTTTTGGGCAGCGATGTTGATCGCCGGTTCGCAATGCACGAAGCGCGCACGCGGATCGACCACGAGGATTTCGTGCATCGCAGCGATGGATGCCCGCGCAAGTTGAACCTTTAGTTCGAAGCCCCGACCACGCGTATAAGGGTTCAGACAAGCGGCATCGCCGCCGCCCCAGGCATGGAACGATATCTCGTTGACGGGACAGTAGAACGGGATGCCATCCGTTTCGTCGCGGACGACCCTGGCGGCAGCGGCGGCGAATTTGGCGAAGCGGTTGACGAAACCCGGCGACCAGATGTCGAGATCGTCCGGCCAGCCATAATGCATCAGGTCCCAGACCGCCTCGGTCTGCCGAGCCTGGACCGCCCGCAACATCGGCACGAAGCTCGACCAGTTGTAGCGGCCAGGGCTTTGCTCGATCTGATGCCACCGGAGCCCGTCGCGAACCGTGCGGATGCCATGCGCGGCGAGTTGGGAATAGTCTGCAGCGGCATGCCGGTCATGACCGGTCGCCGCAAGAAGATCCAGGCGGTGGCCGTCGCGGCGCTTGTGGGTGGAACATTCGAAGCCGCCCTGGATGAAGCTCGTGAACGTCGATGCGACATGGGCTGGCCGACGCTCCGCCATCAGCTCTTCGAAAAGTGCCTGCCATTGCGGAACAACGACCTCGGCGGCAAAGCGTGTCCGCACCGTCGCGGCAAGAGCGCGGCCAAGCCGCGCACGCAGCATCGGATCGCCTGCAAGGCGTTCGATCGCGGCTGCCACGTCGCCCGGAGATGCATGGGGCACAAAGAGGCCGGACACGCCGCGCTCGATCTGCTGCATTGACCCGTTGTCGGCCGTCACGACCACCGGCAAACCCGCCGCTCCGGCTTCGGCTATGACATGCGGCATGCCCTCACCACGTGAGAGCCAGACGAACACATCCAGCGCCGAAAGAAGCGCAGGCACGTCATCGCGGTCGCCGAGAAATGTCAGCGCGGAGGAAAGACCCCGGGCGACGGCGAGGCGCCGCAGGCTCTCGGCATATTCCGGCATGAAGGTATCAGGCCCGCCGATGACGACGAAGCGAACACTCGGCCTTGAGGCGTGGACAATC
>DATDBN010000042.1:0-31337 GCA_036524835.1 Mesorhizobium sp.
GGACTGCAAATCCTTGCATCCCGGTTCGATTCCGGGCGAGGCCTCCAGGCCGGCTTATGCCGGCGGCCGAACGGCGCATCGCGACCCACTTGCGCTCGAACGCGCCGACAAGGATAGTCCGCTGATGGGCATCGATTTCTCGCAAGCGCGAATCAAGATGGTGGACGGTCAGGTCCGCACCACCGACGTCACCAACCTGGCTCTTCTGGACGCCTTTCTCGAGGTGCCGCGCGAGCAGTTTGTCCCGGCCGAACGGCGCGTTCTTGCCTATATCGATGAAGACATCCAGATCGCTCCGGCGCAAGCAGGCGGTCTACCCCGCTACCTGATGGAAGCCTCGCCGCTGGCGAAGCTCCTGCAACTGGCCGACATCACGCCGGGCGACATCGTGCTCGATGTCGGTTGCGGCACGGGCTATGCCTCGGCGCTGCTCTCGCGCCTCGCCAGTTCGGTCATCGCACTGGAGAGCGACGCCGCTCTTGCCACGCTGGCCAATTCGAATCTCTTAACGCTTGGATGCGACAATGTTGCGGTCGTGCAGGGTGATTTGAACAAGGGTTATGCCGATGAGGCGCCCTATGAGGTCATCTTCCTGGGCGGCGCGGTCGACGAGGTGCCGGCCGCACTGTTCGACCAGTTGAAGGAAGGTGGCCGACTCGTTGTTGTGGTGGGCAGGGGCAATGCGGGCGTGGCCCGGCTTTACGTCAAATCGGGGGGCGATGTGACCGCCCGGAAGGTGTTCAATGCGGCAATAAAGCCACTCCCCGGATTTGAATTTGTGCCCGGGTTTCAATTCTGAGTACATGTACTTGCGTTGTGGCGTACCATCGTGTTGCTTCCCGTAAAATTATAATGGCATGGTCGCTACGCTCGGCGCACGCGACCAAAAAGGCGTTGCGATGCGGTGTGGCGTGACGTCTCGAAACTCTGAGGAGTTGCGTTTGTTTCTTCGCAAGGTTCTGCTCGCGTCCGTGGTGCTGCTCTCTGCTCTGGGCCCGGTCTCGGCGGAGACGATTCAGGGCGCCCTGGCCAAGGCCTATAAATTCAACGCCACAATGAACTCCGCGCGCGCCGCTGTGCGTGCAACGGACGAGAATGTGCCGATTGCCAAGTCCGGCTACAGGCCGCAAATCGGCGCGCAGGGCGGGGTGAATTATTCGAGCAGCCGCCGCAATGGCTCCGCCAGCAGCGCCGGTTTCTTTGGCTCTTCCGTATCGCGAACGCTCGGCACGACCCGCATCGGGACCGGTTCGATCGGCATCCAGTTGAACCAGATGTTGTTCGACGGTTTCCAGACTCGAAACAATGTGCGCGCCGCCGAGGCGCAGGTGCGTGCATCCAACGAAAGCCTACGCAATACGGAGCAAAACACGCTCTACAAAGCGGCCCAGGCCTATATGGACGTGATTCGCGATCGCCAGATCGCGATTCTGACGGAACAGAACCTTGCCTTTCTCACCGAGCAGGTTCGCGCCGCGCGTTCGCGCTTCGATGTCGGGGAAGGTACGCGTACGGACGTCGCCCAGGCTGAAGCCGAACGCGCGGGCGCGGTTGCGAACCTGAACGACGCCAAGGCGCGCGTTCTTGCGAGCGAGGCGATTTATCTTGAGGTTGTTGGCGAGCAACCCCGCAAACTGGCCAGCGCCAAGGCGCGCAGCTCGATGTTGCCGAGGGGGCTCGATTCGGCACAGTCCGTCGCCTTGGAAGAACACCCGGCGATCCTTGCTAGCGAACATTTGATCGACGCCGCGGGATTTACCGTCAAGTCCGAGGAGGGGGCGCTCCTGCCGCGGCTCGACGCGACCGCGGGCATGTCGAAGCTGTACAACAACAACGACTTTTCCGGCGGCGGTTGGGATCACTCCAACACCAATGAGGCCTCCGTTGGCGCCACGCTGACCGTGCCGCTTTATCAGGGCGGCCGGGTGGCCGCGCAGGTCCGGCAGAGCAAGGAGGAGTTGGGCCAAGCGCGCATCGACCTCGACGTAAACCGCGACCAGGTGCGTTCCCAGCTGTCACAGGCGTGGGCGGCCTACAATGCCGCGCTGGAAGGCGTCACTGCCAACCGCACGCTGGTCGAGGCGCGTCAGTTGGCGTTGAACGGCGTAATCGAGGAGCGCAATGTCGGCCAGCGCACCACGCTGGACGTGTTGAACGCCCAGGCCGATGTGATTACGGCGCAGATCACTTTGGTCAGCGACGAGCACGACGTGGTGGTCGCGAGCTACGCGATCCTCAACGCCATGGGCCGATTGACGGCCGGGCGGCTGGGCCTCGAGGTTACCGAGTATCGGCCGAAAGAGCATTACGAGGCGGTCAAGGACAAATGGTTCGGCCTTCGCACGCCTGACGGCCGCTAGCCCTGCGGTCACTGCATAGCGTCCTTTCCAGGGATGCCAGGCCCGCCCCAAGGCGCCTTTTGATGTGCAAACAGCGTCTCCAGTCCCGGTCTGAGCCGCGCGCTGTTCGCCTAAAGCACAATCAATGGTCGCTTCTTTGGCAGGTAGCGCCGTGTTAGCCTTCACTCGGTCGGCTTTTCGACCAATGAGCGGAGGATATTTGCCAATGAAGAAAACATGGGCCAAACCCCAGATGTGCCAGGTATCGGCAGGCTTCGAGATTTCGCGCTATCAGTCGTCAGAACTCCAGAAGTAAGCTGAAGGCATAAAGGGCACCGAGAACACCACGCATCGGTACCCTCGCCCGATTAGGGACGGGCGAGGTTGGTATCCAGAAAATGTTGTTGATCAAGGTTCTCGGCTCCGCCGCAGGTGGCGGTGTCCCGCAGTGGAACTGTAACTATTCCTACAGCAGGCGTGCCCGTTTCGGCGACGCCGATGTTTCTCCCCGTCTTCAATCGAGCATTGCAGCCAGCGCCGGGGCCGGATGGGTGGTTTTCAACGCCTCGCCCGATATTCGCGAGCAGATCGCACGGACTGCAGAACTCCAGCCCTCAAACCATGCCCCCTTGCGCTCCACGCCGATCAAGGCGGTCGTGCTCACCAACGCCGATGTCGACCATCTCGCGGGACTGCTGAGCCTGCGCGAGCGGCAGCCCTTCAGCCTCTACGCCACGCGGCGCGTCCTGGAGGTGCTTGAGCAGAACCCTATCTTTCGCGTCCTCGACCCGGCTTATGTGAAGCGGATCGACCTGCCGATGGGGCAGGAGGTGGCGCTGATTGGCCCGGAAGGACCGACAGGCATCACGGTGGAAATGTATCCCGTCCCCGGCAAGGTGGCGCTTTTTCTCGAAACAGGCGATGCCCGGCGCGATTTCGGCGCCAACGAGGGCGACACGGTCGGTGTGCGCATTCGCGAGACCGGCGGCGCCTCAGCAATTCACTATGTTCCGGGCTGCGCCCGCGTCGACGAAGAGCTGAAGCGAAGGGTTTCCGGGGCAGAAGCGCTGTTCTTCGACGGCACGGTCTTTGCCGACGACGAGATGCGTCGTGCCGGGGTTGGCGAAAAGAGCGGCCAGCGCATGGGCCACCTTGAGATCGGCGGCGCGGATGGATCGATGGCCGCGTTGAGCGGCGTCGATGTGCGCCGGCGCATCTATATCCATATCAACAACACCAATCCCATACTCGACCGCGCGTCGCCCGAACGCGCAGCGGTGGAGGCGGCTGGCTGGAATGTCGCGCATGACGGCATGGAGATCACGCTTTGAGCGACCGGTTCCGTATCGAGAAGGCCCTGACGCCCGGCGCGCTGGAAGCCCTGCTGCGCAGCGTCGGCGAGGAGCGGTATCATATCAACCACCCGTTTCACCGCCTGATGGTGGAGGGCAAGCTGACGCGCGGGCAGATGCAGGCCTGGGCGCTCAACCGCTACTGCTACCAGGCGGCGATCCCCCGCAAGGATGCCATCATCCTGTCACGTCTCGACGAGGCGCACATGCGCGTTGCCTGGCGCGAGCGCATCATCGATCACGACGGCGCAGACGGGAAAGCGGGGGGCATCGAGAGATGGATGAAGCTTGCGACCGGTCTCGGCCTCGAAGCCGATGCCGTTCATTCCCAGCGCCTTGCCCTCCCGGCGACCCGCTTCGCGGTCGGCGCCTATCTGACCCTGGTTGAAAAGCGCAGCGTGCTGGAGGCGATCGCCTCGTCGCTGACGGAGCTTTTCTCGCCGGCCGTCATCGGTGAGCGCGTGCCGGCGATTCTCAAGCGCTACGACTACGTCACCATGGACACGCTGGCCTATTTCGCGCCGCGGCTGCACCAGGCGCCGCGCGATGCCGAATTCGCGCTGGCCTATGTTCAGGAACACGCCCGCACGCAGGAACAGCAGCAAGCGGCGGTGGATGCGCTCATCACCAAATGCGATATCCTGTGGGCGATGCTGGATGCACTGCACTTTGCCTATGTCGAGCCGGCGCTGGTGGCGCCTGGCGCATTCGTGCCGGAGGATCACAGGCGATGACCCTGGCGATGACCCCGGCGATAGCCGCCGCCGAGCGCCCGCTGGCGTCGCCCTTGTCGCGGCCAAGCCTGCCGCGTCATGTGCGGCTTCATTTCGATCCGCTGCGCCAGGCGTGGGCGCTGCTGTCCCCGGAAAAGGTGTTGTGGCCGGACGAGGTCAGCCTGTCGATCCTGCGCCTCTGCGACGGCGAACGCGACATCTCTACCATCTCCATGACTCTCGCCGCCGAGTACGACGCCGATGGCGTTGAGATCGAACAGGATGTGCTTGCCTTTGCACAGGATTGGTCGGACCGTATGGTGCTGCGGCTATGAGCGCGCCCGGCCCCCCGATAGGCATCCTTGCGGAGTTGACGCATCGCTGTCCGCTGCAGTGTCCCTACTGCTCAAACCCGCTGGAATTGCTCAAGGTCAATCGGGAACTGGATACGCAGACCTGGCTGCGGATCTTCTCGCAGGCCGCCGACCTCGGCATTCTTCAAGTGCATCTCTCCGGTGGCGAGCCCACTTTGCGGCAGGACCTGCCGGTGCTGGTCCAGGCGCTGGCTGATCGCGGCGTCTATACCAATCTCATCACCGCCGGCATCGGCGTCCGGGAAGGGCTGTTCGAGAAACTGCGCGATGCCGGGCTCGATCATGTTCAGCTCAGCTTCCAGGGTGCACGTCCGGAGACGACCGACCTGATCGGCAATTCGCGCGGCGCGCACGTCAAGAAGCTCTCAGCGGCCGCGCAAATTCGCGCCGCCGGTCTGCCGCTCACCATCAACGCACCGATCCATCGCAAGAATATCGGCGAAGTCCAACAGTTCATCGACCTGGCACTGTCGCTCGGTGCGGAGCGGCTGGAAGTCGCCAACGTCCAGTATTATGGCTGGGCCCTCATGAACCGCCAGGCGCTCATGCCGGAGCGCGACGATGTCATGCGCGTCGCAGCCCTGGTCGAGGAGGCGCAGGAACGCTTGCGCGGCGTGCTTGCCATCGATTTCGTCGCGCCTGATTACTATGCGCAATATCCGAAGGCCTGCATGGGCGGGTGGGCGCGCGACGCCTTCATGATTACGCCGGACGGCACGACAATGCCGTGCCATGCCGCCGCTTCTATTCCCCACTTGTCGTTTGCCAGCGCCGCGGAGACGCCGCTGGCCGAAATATGGGGCCGTTCCCCGGCCTTCGAGGCCTATCGCGGCTTCGAATGGATGCAGGAGCCGTGTCGAAGCTGCGCCCGCAAGGAGATCGATTTCGGCGGCTGCCGATGCCAGGCCATGAAACTGGCGGGTGATGCCGCCGCCACCGACCCGGCCTGCTCGCTGTCGGCGTTTCATGGCCGCATCCTGGCGCTGGCGGCTGAGGATTCGGTCGCACAGGATGCCAGCATGACCTACCGCCGCATCGGGGTGGTCGAGCCGGCCTGAAGCATCGCTTGTTGAAATCCCAGACCCCCAGATATTGAGGATTCTAACCGGGTTCGCGCTCGGCTACTCTATCGCTTGTGATTCGCGCCCGGATTTTGGCGCGCGATGACGAGCAGTAGCGGAGACGGCAGACCGACATGGCCCATCAGGCATCCAACGCTCAGCAGCGCGAACCGTCCATGGAGGAAATCCTGGCCTCCATCCGCCGCATCATCGAGGACAACGAGCCGCCGCACGGTGATTTGGAGATCGAGCAGGGCGATGCCGCGATCGGCCCTGCCGCCAACGATCCCGCGCCATCGCAGGTCCTGGAAAAGTCCTCCCCGGAGACGGCCGCCGTCGTCGCGCCGACTGTCTGGCCGGACAAGGAAGCCGAACAGCCGGAAGCCCTGACCAAGGCGCTGCCCGAGACGTCTGTTGCGGGCCGGCTGGAAACACCGGTCAGGCCGTCCAGTACGGCCGTTTCGAAACCTGCGGCGAGCACGGCGATCGACGACATGCCGCCCCGTCCGACAGAGACGGCATTGCTGCGGGAGGGCGAGCGCGCGCCGAGGCAGACGATCGACGTCGCTGCCTTGTCAGCCGGTGTTGCGGAAGATGCACGCCGCCTGGCCGAGCCACAGTGGGATGCCGCATTCTTGAAGTCACTCGACGAAAGGGTGGAGGCTGATGGGGTCGCGACCGGCGCGGAGGTCAAGGCAACGCCCTCGGCGCAGGTGGCTCCCGTATCCGCAGGCACTGCGCCATCGCTGAAGACGGAAGCGAAGGCCGCTATCATATCGCCGCATGCGGGCCGGCAGGTTGCCGCGTCATTCGGCGATCTGTCGGAGGCATTCGCCTCCAGCCGCCGGCGCAGCTTCGACGAGATGGCCGAAGACATGATGCGGCCGCTGCTGCAGGATTGGCTGGACAACAACCTGCCCGTGCTGGTGGAGCGGCTCGTGCGCGAAGAGATCGAACGCGTCGCGCGCGGCGGCTGACATCAGACGTCAAAACGGGTCTGGACCATTGCGTGAGGCATGGTCGTGCCGCTGCGCGGTTGACTAGCTCGCCCCCATTCGATTTACACGGCGCAACCAATCTCAGACCTTGAGCCGTTCCATGCTGGAAAAAACCTACGACGCCAAAGCCGTCGAGCCGCGCATCGTCAAACTGTGGGAAGATTCCGATGCCTTCCGCGCCGGGGCTGGCTCAGAGCCGGGCGCCGAGCCGTTCACGATCGTCATCCCGCCGCCCAACGTTACCGGCTCTCTGCATATGGGCCACGCGCTCAACAACACGCTGCAGGACATTCTGGTTCGCTTCGAGCGCATGCGCGGCAAGAACACGCTGTGGCAGCCCGGCATGGATCATGCGGGAATCGCCACGCAGATGGTCGTCGAGCGCCAGCTCATGGAACGGCAGCAGCACAGGCGCGACCTTGGCCGCGACAAGTTCATCGAGAAGGTCTGGGAGTGGAAGGCCGAATCCGGCGGGATGATCTTCAACCAGCTGAAGCGGTTGGGCGCTTCCTGTGATTGGTCGCGCGAGCGTTTCACGATGGATGACGGCTTGTCGAAGGCTGTCATCGAAGTGTTTGTGACGCTGCACAAACAGGGCCTGGTCTACAAGGACAAGCGGCTCGTCAACTGGGACCCGAAGCTGCTGACGGCGATTTCCGACATCGAGGTCGAGCAGCAGGAGGTTGACGGCAATCTCTGGCATTTCCGCTATCCGGTCGAAGGCAAGATCTTCAATCCGGAAGACGAGTCGACCTTCATTACGGTGGCCACGACGCGCCCGGAAACCATGCTGGGCGATACGGGTGTCGCCGTTCATCCCGACGATGTGCGCTACACCGCCCTGATTGGAAAGCATATCGTCCTGCCCATCGTCGGCCGGCGTATACCGGTCGTCGCCGACACCTACTCCGATCCGGAAAAGGGAACCGGTGCGGTGAAGATCACGCCAGCGCATGATTTCAACGATTTCGAGGTGGGAAAGCGGCACAAGCTGCCGGTCATCAATATCTTCACGGCGGAAGCGTCCGTGATCCTTGATGACAATGAGGAGTTCCTCGACGGGGTCGAAGCGACGCCGGAGCGGCGTGCCCTGTGGGATCGCCTGCATGGGCGGGATCGGTTCGAGGCGCGCAGGCTCGTTGTGGAGATGATGGAGCAGGGCGGCTTCCTCGCCAGGATCGAGCCGCATCGCCATGCTGTTCCGCACGGCGACCGCGGCGGCGTGCCGATCGAGCCCTTCCTCACCGATCAGTGGTATGTGAACGCCGCCCATCTGGCGAAGGCGGCCATCGCCTCCGTGCGGCAGGGCCGCACCAAGATCGTCCCCAAGACCTGGGAGAAGACCTATTTCGACTGGATGGAGAACATCCAGCCGTGGTGCGTCTCGCGTCAATTGTGGTGGGGGCATCAGATCCCCGCCTGGTATGGGCCGGATGGCCATGTCTTTGTCGAGCGCAACGAGGAGACCGCTCTCGAGGCTGCCATCCAGCACTATCTGGCGCATGAGGGCCCGTGGAAGGCCTGGGTCGAGGAGAAGCTGGAGAACTTCCAGCCGGGCGAGATTCTGGTGCGCGACGACGATGTGCTCGACACCTGGTTCTCGTCGGCGCTGTGGCCATTCTCGACGCTCGGCTGGCCGGACAAGACGCCGGAGCTCGCTACCTATTATCCAACCAGCGTCCTCGTCACCGGTTTCGATATCATCTTCTTCTGGGTCGCCCGGATGATGATGATGGGCGACCATTTCCTTGATGAGGAACCGTTCCATACGGTCTATGTCCATGCGCTCGTTCGCGACAAGAACGGCGCCAAGATGTCGAAGTCCAAGGGCAACGTCATCGACCCGATCGAATTGATCGACGAATATGGCGCCGACGCCTTGCGCTTCACGCTGGCTATCATGGCGGCCCAGGGCAGGGACGTGAAACTCGATCCGGCGCGTATCGCAGGCTATCGCAATTTCGGCACCAAGCTCTGGAACGCGACGCGCTTTGCACAGATGAATGGCGCGGCGCGCAACGACGCCCTGTGGTTCGATGACGCGAAGCTGCCGGTCAATCGCTGGATCCTGACCGAGCTCAGCCGCGCCGCCGCTGAAGTCACCGAGGGCATTGTCGGCCTGCGCTTCAACGATGCCGCCGCGGCGGCGTACCGCTTTGTCTGGAACAGCTTCTGTGACTGGTATCTCGAATTGCTGAAACCGGTCTTTATGGGCTCGGACGAGGCAGCGAAGGCAGAGAGCCAGGCCTGCGCGGCCTATGTGCTCGATGAGATATATAAGCTGCTGCACCCCTTCATGCCGTTCATGACGGAGGAACTGTGGCAGCTGACGGCCGGCGAAGGGCAGGAGCGCTCGACGCTTCTCTGTCACTCGGCCTGGCCGGCACCGCGCTTCCAGGACAAGGACGCGGCCGCTGACATTAACTGGCTGATAGACATGGTCAGCGGCGTGCGCTCCGTCCGCTCGGAAATGAACGTGCCGGCCGCGGCGATCGCGCCCCTCGTCGTCGTTGGCGGCAATGCGGAAACACGCGCGCGGCTCGAACGGCATGAGGCGGCGCTCAAGCGGCTGGCGCGCATCGGCGACATTTCGCTGGCGGAATCGGCGCCCAAGGCGTCGGCTCAGATCGTCATCGGCGAGGCGACGGCCTGCCTGCCGCTCGGCGCTTTGATCGACATTGCCGCCGAAACCGCGCGCTTGCAGAAGGAACTCGCCAAGACGACGGAGGAGGTTGCCCGCCTGCACAAGAAGCTCTCGAACGAAAAGTTCGTGGCCAACGCTCCGGAGGAGATAGTGGCCGCCGAGCGTGAGAAGCTGGCGGAATACGGCTTGGCGCAGGAGAAACTCAACCTGGCGCTGTCGCGCCTGCGTGACGCGGAATAGCTCTCCACGGGCCGTTTTTGGCCTCGTGGAGCCTGCGGATTTTGACCGATTCCCACGTGACGTTGACGTTTGGGAAGGCTGCGCTCAACCTATCGTTTAAGGGCCATAACGCTGCGGAATGTGCCAGTTCCAGGCCATTTTAGGCCCCATTGTTGCCATAAAGTAACAGAGTGCCGAGGTGCGCCTAAAACAGCGCGCGATGTGGCTTTGATCCCAAATTGCCACTGATTTTGACCGACTTCTGAACGAAATGCGTCAAATTCGGGCAGTCTGCGGGCGAGTGGGCAGGCTACCGCCGATCCATGCGGAAATGGTTTAACCTTTTGCAGGGGTTGTGGGGGAAAATAGCGGTTGCACGCGGGAGGGGAACTCGTATCACCGTTGCAACAACATAAATGGGGGAGACCATCTTAATGACGAGTAAGACCAATCTGAAGCAGCTCCTTGCCAGCGGCGTGGCAATGTTTGTGCTGGTTGGATCGGCCAATGCCGGCGGCTTTTCGCGCGGCACTGCAGACACCGATATCATCTTCGAAGACGGCAACTTCAATATGCGGGCGGGCGTGACCTATGTCAGTCCGGAGCGCACCTACACGCAGAACGGCAATCCTGCTCTCATCGGCACCAGCGCGACCGCCGATTATGTGATCCCCTCCGCCGCCATAAAGTTCAACCTCCGCGACGACCTTCGTTGCGCCGGCACACTGGTTGATAACAACGGCGGCGATCTCGAATATGCCGCGCCAACCACCAGCGGCAAGCTGCGTGAAGAATTCACCACCAATGAAAAGGCGGTGACCTGCGGATACAGATTTGGTGTCGGCAACGGCAATCTCTGGGTTCTCGGCGGCGGCTATGTTGAAGACTTCGACTACGGCCGCCTGAACGTCGTTCCCGGCAGCCTTCCGGGATCGACTGACCCATTCGGCAACGCGGTTCTGACGCTGAAGGGCCAGAAATACGGCTTCCGCGCCGGTCTCGCCTACGAAATTCCGGATATCGCGCTGCGCGCGCAAGTCATGTACCGTTCGGGAACGAATTATGGTGCGAACGGTACGCTGAATCTGCCGACCGCCGCGGTTCTCGGCAGTCAGGCGCAGGCCCTCGGCACACAGGCACAGGCCCTCGGCGCCCAGGCCCAGCAGCTTGGCCAGCAAGCGGCCATCGCCGCACAGCAGGGCAATCTGGCGCTCGCCCAGCAGCTTGCTACTCAGGCGCAGCAGCTTGGCTCGCAGGCAGTCAGTCTCGGGACCCAGGCCCAGGGGTTGCTTGCCCAGGCTGCGGACGCCCAGGCGGTCGGCCTCGTGTCGTCTTTTGATGCGATCGGCACCGGCCATCTGCCGCAGAGCGTGGAAGTCAAGCTGCAGTCGGGCATCGCGCCGGGCTGGCTCGGCTTCGCCAATGTGAGATGGACGGACTGGAGCGTACAGCAGAACCTGCTTGTCACCTCGGCAGTCGCCGTCAGCGACGACAAATACTACTGGACCGATGGTTGGACAGTCACCGGCGGTGTCGGGCACGCGTTCAACGATACGGTATCCGGCCTCGTGGCCCTGACTTACGATCGCGGGCTTTCCACGGGCTGGGATCTCTCCAGCGACACATGGACCCTGTCGGCGGGCGGATCGCTCAAGGATCCGATCGGCGGCGAACTGCGCGCGGGCGTTGGCCTGACCTACATCACCTCGGCTGCCGAGACGAAGTATGGCGCCAACCCTAACATCACGGACCAGGGCGACGCCGCCGTCGATGATGGCTGGGCCTATGCCTTCAACGTCGGCTACGCCATAAAGTGGTAAGCTAACGCACCTCCAGCATACTTCGAACGCCCGGCTTTGCCGGGCGTTTTTCGTTTGTACGGGGCTGTTTTGCCAGGGGTACAGGCTCAGCGCGGGTCGGTGCCGGGTGGCAGTGCGCGACTGGCCGGATGGCGAGTTTGTGACGTTTGCGCAACACTGGCGATCTGCCCCGCAGCGCTGCGCCCTCCACGGCCACAAACGCCGCTTTCCCGCCATAAACCAAGAGCAATCCGAAATGGAAGACGGCCACCCATAGGGCCGCAGTGGCCGCGCCCCCGCGGCAGGAACAGCGATGGACGCCAAGTCGATCTCCAAGGCCAATTTGCCGAGCCGCCATGTGACGGTCGGTCCGGCGCGCGCGCCGCATCGCTCCTACCTCTACGCGATGGGACTTTCTGCGAAGGAAATCGCACAGCCGCTGGTTGGTGTGGCGAGTTGCTGGAACGAAGCGGCGCCCTGCAACATCTCGCTGATGCGGCAGGCGCAGGTGGTCAAGAAAGGCGTCGCGGCCGCCAATGGCACGCCGCGCGAATTCTGCACCATCACTGTCACCGACGGTATCGCAATGGGTCATCAGGGCATGAAGTCGTCCCTGGTGTCGCGCGAAGTGATTGCCGACTCGGTGGAGTTGACCATGCGCGGCCATTGCTACGACGCCCTGGTCGGCCTCGCCGGCTGCGACAAGTCTCTTCCGGGCATGATGATGGCGATGGTGCGCCTCAACGTGCCGTCCATTTTCATTTATGGCGGCTCCATTCTTCCGGGCACGTATCGCGGCCGGCAGATTACCGTTCAGGATGTTTTCGAAGCCGTCGGCCAGTACTCGGTCGGCGCCATCAGCGATGCGGACCTGCTCGAAGTGGAACAGGCGGCGTGCCCGTCCGCGGGCTCCTGTGGCGCGCAGTTCACCGCAAACACGATGGCGACTGTCGCCGAGGCCATTGGCCTGGCCCTGCCATATTCCTGCGGCGCCCCGGCACCTTATGAAATGCGCGATCGCTTCAATTTTGCCAGCGGCGAAAAGGTGATGGAACTGATCGCCAAGAATATCCGGCCGCGCGACATCGTCACCCGCAAGGCGCTTGAAAATGCCGCCGCCGTGGTGTCTGCCACTGGCGGCTCAACCAATGGCGCGCTGCACCTGCCGGCAATCGCCCATGAAGCGGGCATCAAGTTCGATCTCTTCGACGTGGCCGAGATTTTTGCGCGCACGCCCTACATCGCCGACTTGAAGCCGGGCGGCAAATACGTCGCCAAGGACATGTTCGAGGCTGGCGGCATTCCGCTGCTGATGAAGACGATGCTCGATCATGGCTATCTCCACGGCGACTGCATGACGGTGACGGGCCGTACTTTGGCCGAAAACATGGAACACGTTGCGTGGAACGACGCTCAGGATGTCGTTCGGCCAGCCAACAAGCCGATCACGGCGACAGGCGGCGTTGTCGGGCTGAAGGGCAATCTCGCGCTGGAGGGCGCGATTGTGAAGGTCGCGGGCATGTCGACCCTCGTTTTCAGCGGGCCGGCCCGCTGTTTCGATTCGGAGGAAGAATGCTTCGAAGCCGTCAGCAGCCGTTCCTACAAGGAGGGAGAGGTTCTGGTCATTCGCTATGAGGGTCCGAAAGGCGGGCCGGGCATGCGCGAAATGCTGTCCACCACTGCCGCGCTTTACGGTCAGGGCATGGGCGGAAAGGTGGCGCTGATCACGGACGGACGCTTCTCCGGTGCGACACGCGGCTTCTGTGTCGGACATGTCGGCCCCGAAGCGGCGGTCGGCGGGCCGATCGGACTGTTGCAGGATGGTGACATCATCACCATTAACGCGATCGAGGGTACCCTTGATGTGGCCCTGAGCGATCAGGAACTTGCCGCAAGGGCAACGAAATGGAAACCGCGCGTGACGGATTATCAGTCGGGCGCGATCTGGAAATACGCCCAGACGGTGGGATCGGCGCGCGATGGCGCGGTGACCCATCCTGGTGGCGCGAAAGAAACGCACTGTTATGCGGATATCTGAGTTCGGTCGAGTAGCTGTTGTGTCTTCGGTTCTGGCGGTTGTCACCGCCGGGCTGACGGCTTCGGCGTCTGCGCAGGAGGCGGAAGCTGCGCCGCATGAGAAGTCCAGCCCATGGAAGGTCTTCAAGTTCGGCTATGACGCCTACAAGAGCGGCCACAAGGAGCAGGCGCTCAAGGCTTATCGCGATGCGTCCGAGCAGGGCCAGGTCGGTGCTACTTGGAAGCTTGGCCGCATGTACGCAGAAGGCGACGGCGTTCCGCGCGACGACTATGAAGCCTACAAATATTTCTCCGAGATCGTGCAGCAGAATATCGAGCCCGGATCGCGCGACGAGCGCTATGTCGCCAATGCGCTGGCTGAACTCGGCCGCTATTCGGCGCTGGGCATCCCGGGCACGCCGGTCGTGGCGGATGAAGCTGCCGCCGCCGAATATTATCAGCGCGCCGCCAATTACGGCAGCCCGATCGGGCAGTTCGAAGTCGGCAAGATGTATCTTCGCGATGCCGGCACCGGCCGGGGCGTGCGCCAGGCTGGGCGCTGGCTGAAGCTCGCAGCCCAGAAGGGCCACGAAGGCGCCCGCGCTCTGCTTGGCAATCTGCTGTTCCAGAGCGGCCGGGTTGTCGACGGATTGGCGATGATGACGACCGCCCTGGAGCGCGCAGAGCCCGGCGACAAGGTGTGGATCCGCTCGATGCAGGAAGAGGCCTTCGCCGTCACCGACGAGGACCAGCGTCGGCGGGCGATCGAATTGTCGGACGAGATGCTGACCGGCGGCAACTGACGCCTCAAGCTTCGCGCTGGGGCGAAGTGTCCGACCGAAGGTCGGGGGTGGGGTGCATTTCAGTCGGTCACCACCCAGCGAACGGCCGCAGCTAAACCGCGACGTTCAACTCGATCGCCACCGGCACGTGGTCGGACGGTTTTTCCCAGGCACGCACATGTTTTTCCACCGATGCGGCGCGCAGCAGGTTTGCCGCTTCCGGTGACAGCAGCAGATGGTCGATACGAATGCCGTTGTTCTTCTGCCAGGCGCCGGCCTGATAGTCCCAGAAGGTGTAGACGCCCGGATCGTCGGTCGTGGCGCGGATGGCTTCGGTGAAGCCCAGCGCCTTCAACCGCCTGTAGGCCTGTCTGGTTTCCGGCTGAAACAGAGCGTCGTTGAGCCAATTGTCGGGGAAGCGGGCATCCTGCGGCTCGGGGATCACATTATAGTCGCCGGCAAGCACCAGCGCCTCTTCGAGCTGCAGCCGCTCCGCTGCCCAGCGCTCCAGCCGGCCCATCCAGGACAGCTTGTAGGAGAATTTGTCGGTGCCGACGGGGTTGCCGTTCGGCAGGTAGAGCGACACGACGCGCAACGCACCCTTCGGCGTTGAGAACACGCCCTCGATGAAGCGCGCATGATCGTCGGCATCGTCGCCGGGCAGGCCGCGCGTCACCTCGTCGAATGGCAGCTTCGACAGAAGCGCGACGCCGTTGAAACCCTTCTGGCCGTTGGTTTCGACATTGTAGCCGAGAGCCTCGATCTCGGCGCGCGGGAACTGATCGTCCGCGCTCTTGATCTCCTGCAGGCAGACGATGTCGGGAGCGCTTTCGCTCAGCCAATGGGTCAGATTGCCGATGCGGGCGCGAACGCCGTTGATGTTCCATGTCACGATCTTCATGACGGCTGCTTAGCATGAGCCGACGGGCGCGCGCATCCCGAAAAGCTGGTCCAGCAAGCGGCGGGCGACAGGTTCCTGCCATCGCCCGTTCGAGGCTGCGTCAGGCGGGCTTGGGTTCCATGCCAACCTTCGTCGCGCGCAGGCCGTAATAGATCACGCCGGAGATCGCCACGCCAAAGAACCAGCCGTAGACACCCCACCAGGACGGCAGCAGCGTCGTGAACCCTGGAAGGATCGACGAAAACAGGATGCCGATGCCGGCGGCAATCAGTGCGTTGACATGCCAGCCGTTCTGGAAGCGGAACTCGCCATTCTCCTGGTAGAGCGCCTCGACATTGAGGCTGCCTTTGCGGATCAGGTAGAAGTCAACCATCATCACCCCGAAGATCGGCCCCATCGTGTTGCCGACCATGCCAACGAAAGCGGCGGCGCTGCCTTCCCATGGCGCGAAGGGGTAGAGGATGAGCGCGATCAACGCCGCGATGTAGCCGCCTCTCTTGAAGTTGATATGCTTGGGGAAGACATTGGCGAAGTCGAAGGCCGGCGAGACGAAATTCGCCACCACATTGATGCCGAGCGTTGCTACCGCAAAGGTGAGCGCCGCCAGCAGCGCCAGGAACCAGTTGTCGAACTTGGCCGAGATCTGGTCCGGGTGAAGCAGCACCTCGTGGTAGACATCGAACGCCGCGATGGTGGTCATGCCGGCGACCAGCGAAAACAGGATCAGATTGACCGGCAGGCCCCAGAGGTTGCCGATGGTCAAAGCGCGCTCGTTGGTGGCGTAGCGGGAGAAGTCGCAGAAGTTCAGATAGAGCGCGGAGAAGTAGGTCACCCAGATGGCCGCGACCGCCATCAGCGACGCAAAGGATCCCGGCACGCCCGGCACGCCTGCCTCCTTTGTCTTTTCCAGCAGAACATCCATCGGAATGGTGTGGTTGAGCGAGAAGCCGCCGGCCTTGACGGTCAGGTAGATGGCCAGCAACAGCATCATGATCCAGACTGCCGGACCGGCCCAATCCTGGAACCGGCGCACCGTTTCCATGCCGCGCTGGATAATCAGCAGCTGCAGCGCCCAGACGACGACGAAGCAGATGACCTCCAGCGTCGAATGGTTCAACACCTGGCTGTTCTGATGGAAGGCGAGCATGCTTTCATTGCGCACGAGCAGGGCGACGATGGCGCCTGAAGCCGCGGCCGTCTGCGCGCCGTACCAGAAGCAGGCGACGATGGCGCGAACGAGCGCCGGAAAATTGGCGCCCCAGATGCCGAAGGATGCGCGGGCGAGCACGGGGAAGGGTACGCCGGTCCGCACGCCGGCAATTCCCACCATGTGCATCAGAAAGAAGATGAGCAGGGAGCCGATGCCGATGGCGATGAGGAAGTTGACGAAACTGCCGCAGAGCAGAAACAGGCTCGCCGCAAGATAATATCCCCACAGGCTGTGCACGTCGGACGTCCACACATTGAAGATCGAGAAGGCGCCCCAGTTTCGCTGTTTGGCGGGAGCGAGATCCTCATTGTAAAGCTGCGGAGATGCGCCAGGCGGTATCGTCATGGTCGAAGGTCCCTTCATCTGGAGCTGAACCAACCCTGCTGCTTGACGCAAGGTGAGCTAGCTCGCAGCCAGGAGTCAATCGACCTCCGGGCCGCCAAAGGCGTCATATTGACCGTGCGTTGGGCATTTAGTCGAATTGCCTGAAATCAGGGCAAAAGCTCTCGCGTCATCATCTGTGAAAAATCAGTGAGTTGCGCCGAGAACCGCATGCAACCGCAGGATCATTTTCAAGAAATGCAGAATGCATATTCGCGAAAATCAGAATAATATTGCAGTGCAAAAACGGGTTGCGTGGCGTGTCATACCCATGCAGTCTGCTCTTAGCTGGCTGCATGTAGGAAAATCGGCCGCGGCGATGGGTAACTGTAAAACCGCGACTTTCGCGCAAAACACCCGATAGTTTCAAGTAACTCCGCACTGGCGAGATGCGGCGTTCCCAATCATCCTAGAACATCTCGCCGTGGGAGCCTGAGGAGACGGCGGGACCTTAACGGGAGATCCTTTCATGTCGTCAACAGTCCATCCAGTGGACGAGGTGCTGCCTGCACCCCGGCTGGCCGCCCTTGGAATGCAGCATGTGCTTGTGATGTATGCCGGCGCCATCGCCGTACCGCTCATCGTCGGACGCGCGCTGAACCTTGATCCGCAACAGGTCGCATTCCTGATTTCGGCAGACCTTTTCTGCTGCGGCATCGTCACCATAATCCAGTCGCTCGGCGCGACGCAGTGGTTCGGCGTGAAGATGCCGGTCATGATGGGCGTCACCTTCGCCGCAGTCGGACCGATGGTGTCGATCGCCGCCGGCAGCCCCGGCGCCGACGGCGCGCGGCTGCTGTTCGGCTCGATCATCGGCGCAGGTGTCATCGGCATCCTGATCGCGCCGCTTGCCGGCCGCATGCTCCGTTTCTTCCCGCCGGTCGTTACCGGCACGATCATTCTGGTGATCGGCGTCTCGCTGATGCGTGTGGGCATTCAGTGGATTTTCGGCGTGCCAGTGGGCCCGACTTCGCCGAGGATCGTCGATCCCGCGCATGCCGAATGGCTGAAGGCGGTGACCGACCTGGCGGGGCAGGCTGGGTCGACGATCCCCGCTCTGCCAGCCAAGCTGGCGCTCGCGCCAAGCGTTCAGAACGCCGCCTATGCGCCCCTGGCGCATATCATGATCGCCGCCGTGGTGTTGGTGGCCATCCTGCTCATCGCAAAATATGGCAGGGGCTTCCTGGCGAATATCGCCGTTCTGCTGGGCATCGTCATCGGCGGCGTTTTGACCGCGGCGATGGGCATGATGCATTTCGACAAGGTCGGTCAGGCGGAGTGGTTTGCCTTCATCACTCCCTTCCACTTTGGCATGCCGATCTTCGACCCGGTGCTTATCGCGACAATGGTGCTGGTGATGATCGTCACGCTGATCGAATCGACCGGAATGTTTCTGGCGCTGAGCGATCTGACGGACCGCAAACTGACGCCGCAATCCCTGACGGCTGGCCTGCGTACCGATGGGCTGGGTACCGTGATCGGCGGTATCTTCAACACCTTTCCCTACACCAGCTTCTCGCAAAACGTCGGCCTGGTCGGTGTTACCGGCGTCAAGAGCCGCTTCGTCTGCGTCGCAGCCGGTGTGATCCTTATCATCTTCGGCCTGGTGCCCAAGATGGGCGCGTTGGTCGAGGCGCTTCCGACCTTCGTGCTTGGCGGCGCGGGATTGGTGATGTTCGGCATGGTCGCTGCGACCGGCATCCGCATCCTCTCGCATGTGAATTTCAAGGAGCGCCGGAACAATCTGTTCGTGGTGGCGGTGTCGCTTGGCCTCGGGATGGTCCCGCTGCTCGCGCCGGACTTCAAGATGTGGCTGCCGCACGGCATTCATCCGCTGATCGAGTCGGGCATCCTGCTCGCCACCATCGCAGCCGTCGTGCTCAACGCCTTCTTCAACGGCGCCAAGCTGGACGAAGAAGATGTCCGCGAAGCGGCGATGGCGGCCGAAGCCTGAGACGTGAAGTGGCCGAAGAGCGAGGGGCCGTCCGCGGCCCCTTTTTCTTGTGAGAACTGCCGACGTCAGGAGATCGGTCTGGCCTTATCGCTATGACTTGCCTGTCTCTCGATCCTCGCGCATCGAGATGCAATCTCGGAGTGCAGACATGATCCTCATTGGCCAGTACGATTCGTCCTTTGTCCGCCGCGTCGGCATTGCCTTACGGCTCTACGACATTCCGTTCGAGCACCGTCCGTGGTCCATCTTCAGCGACGCCGAGAAGATCCAGCCGCTCAATCCGCTCATTCGCGTCCCGACGCTGATCCTGGATGACGGCGATGTGCTGATCGAGAGCAATCTGATCCTCGACTACATCGACAGCCTCGTTCCGCCCGCTCGCCGCATGTCTCCCCAGGCGGAACCGGACCGTCGCCGTGCTCTGAAAGTCGTCGCGCTGGCGACCGGTCTTGCCGACAAGGCTGTGGCGCTTTTTTATGAGAAGGTGCTTCACACACCGAGGTTTCGCCTGTTTGGGTCGACCGGTGCCGCTCACAGATTGCCGCCACGCTGGCGATGCTGGAAGCCGACCGCGTTGCGCGTCCGGGCGCCTATTGGTTCGGCGAAGAGATCGGCCATGCGGACATCGCCGTCGCCGCCTGCCTGCGCCACGCCGGGGAGGCTCATCCCGGGCTGATCGACCTCGACGCCAATCCCGCGCTGGCCGCTCATGTCGCAAGGCTCGAAGCGCTGCCGGTGTTTCAGGAGATCAGCCAGCCCTTCATCCCGCCGGCGTGAGGATCCGCTTTGGCGGCCAGCGAACTGACCGCGTTACCCTAAACCGAAAAGCTCGTTCCGCAGCCGCAGGACGCGACCGCGTTGGGGTTCTTGATCTGGAACGACTGCCCCATCAGGTCGTCGACGAAATCGATCACCGAGCCGCCCATATAGACCAGCGACAATTCATCGATCAGCACGGTCGCGCCGTCTTTCTCGATCGCCACATCGTCATCGTGGCGCTCGCCGGTCAGGTCGAACTTGTAGGAAAAGCCCGAGCAGCCACCGCCCTCGACGGAAACGCGCAGCGCAGACTTTTCGGGCTCCGCGCCGACAATCTTGGCGATCCGGCGCGCCGCAGCGTCGGTCATTTCGACCTTCATGCCTGACTTTACATCGGCGCCCATGGCTTTACCTTGCAAATGCGTTCAACCCATAGGTATGAAGCGCGCCTATGCAAGTCAACACGCGGCAGCCGGCAGCGGCCGAGATGGTTGCACACCCTAGTGGAACGAATTTGACATTCGGGACCCGCCGACATCACGCGCATTGCGAATGCCAAATTCAAAGTTCCACTAGAATCATATGCTTGCCAGTGGTCCTTTGATTCTGACATTTGCTGAAAGAGTTGTATCAGCGGGATGCAAATGTCAGAATCGGACCACTAGGTGTGACCGACAGTTCAATTTCGCTTGATGGAATAGGCTTCGGCTACCGGCCGAGGGCGCCCTATGCCTGCGACCCGGCGCAATCGCGCGGCCGCCTTGTCGCGGAAGCCGAGAGCGCCACGCGAACGCCGTTCCAGCGCGATCGCGACCGCATCATTCATTCCACGGCCTTCCGGCGGCTGAAGCACAAGACCCAGGTCTTCATCGCGCATGAGGGCGATCATTTCCGCACAAGGCTGACCCATACGATCGAGGTCGCCCAGATCGCCCGCGCTCTTGCCCGCGCGCTGCGCGGCGACGAAGATCTGGCCGAGGCGGTGGCGCTGGTGCACGATTTCGGACACACGCCATTTGGCCATACCGGTGAGGACGCGCTCAACGAGAAGCTGGCCGGGTGGGGCGGCTTCGATCACAATGCGCAATCGCTGCGCATCGTCACGCGCCTGGAGCGCCGCTACGCCGAATTTGACGGGCTGAACCTCACCTGGGAAACGCTGGAAGGGCTGGTGAAGCACAATGGCCCGCTCACGGATGGCGCAGGGCAGGGGCTGCATGGCCCGGTGCCGCAGGCAATCCGCGACTACAGCGAACTCCACGACCTGCACCTTTCCGAGCATGCGGCGTTGGAGGCCCAGTGCGCGGCCATCGCCGACGACATTGCCTACAATTCGCACGATATAGACGATGGCCTGAGAGCAGGGCTGCTGACGCTGGAGCGGCTCGGCGAAACCGCGTTGGCGCGCGGGATCCTTGCGGAGATCGACGCGCGCTATCCGGGCCTCGATCCGGTCCGGCGCGGTCACGAGCTGATGCGCCGGCAGATCACCGCAATGGTCGAGGATGTCATCGGCACGGCACAGGCGAACCTCGCCAAGCTCCGTCCGCTTTCGGCTGACGACATCCGCAAGGCAGGCGAACCGATGGTTCGCTTCTCGGCGGCGATGCGAACGAGCGAACAGGAACTCAAGGCGTTCCTCTATGCCAATCTCTATCGCCATCCCGATGTCATGCGGGTGCGCACCGGCGCCGAGCAGATCGTGCGTGAGCTCTTCGACGCCTATTTCGCCGATCCGCGCGCAATGCCGGAAGGGTGGCGGGAGGGGCTGGACCGGGCAGAAGACCGCATCAAGGCACGCAGCGTGGCCGATTTCATCGCGGGCATGACGGATACTTACGCCATCAAGGAACATCAGCGTTTGTTTGACCGCACGCCGGATTTGAGCTAGCTGCCGATGCTTTTCCAGGGCAGGGCAGACTGATTGCCGCCGCCGCAAGATTTGGTCCTCGACATGAACATCTTCGCCGACTTTACAGGTCGGATTAACAAAATCGTCCAGGCATTTGACCTGAAAGACAGCTCCGGAGCATCCGTCGACCTGTCCCGAATTACCGTGGAGCCGCCGCGCGATGCGACCCATGGCGATCTCGCCTGCAACGCGGCGATGGTGCTTGCCAAGCCTTCCGGCCAGAATCCACGCGCGCTTGCCGAACGGCTGGTCGCCGAATTGGCCAAGGACGCCGATGTCGCGCGCGCGGACGTCGCCGGACCGGGCTTCGTCAACCTCAAGCTCACCGACGATTTCTGGCGCACGCTGCTGGCAACGATGATCGGCGAAGGCCTCGATTTCGGCCGCCAGTCGGTCGGCGCCGGCAGGAAGATCAATGTCGAGTATGTCTCGGCAAATCCGACCGGCCCGATGCATGTCGGCCATTGCCGCGGAGCGGTCGTCGGCGACACGCTGGCCAATATGCTCCAGTTCGTCGGCTACGATGTGGTCAAGGAATATTACATCAACGATGCCGGCGCGCAGATCGACGTGCTCGGCCGCTCAGCTTTCCTGCGCTATCGCGAGGCGCTGGGCGACGACATCGGCGAGATCCCGGCTGGCCTCTATCCTGGCGACTACCTCGTGCCGGTGGGGCAGGCGCTTATGCGGGAGTTTGGCCGCACCCTGTTGCAGATGCCGGAGGAAGAGGCGCTGGCGGTCGTCAAGGATCGCACCATCGACGCCATGATGGTGATGATCCGCGAGGATCTCGCGCTGCTCAACGTTCATCACGAGGTGTTCTTCTCCGAGCGCACGCTGCACGCCGACAAGGCCCATGCGATCCGCTCGGCGATCAACGCGCTCACCTTGGCTGGCCATGTCTACAAGGGCACGCTGCCGCCGCCCAAGGGTCAGTTGCCGGAGGATTGGGAGGACCGTGAGCAGACGCTGTTCCGGTCCACTGCGGTCGGCGACGATATGGACCGTCCGCTGGTCAAGTCGGACGGCGCCTTCACCTATTTCGCCGCCGACGTCGCCTATCTGCATGACAAGCTGGGCCGGGGCTTCGACGAGACGGTGTTCGTGCTGGGGGCCGACCATGGCGGCTACGTCAAGCGCCTCGAGGCGCTGGCGCGCGCCATTTCGGGCGGCAGGCTGAAGATGAGCGTCCTGCTGTGCAACCTCGTCAGGCTGTTCCGCGATGGCGAGCCGGTCAGGATGTCGAAGCGGTCGGGAGAGTTCGTCACCCTGCGCGAGGTGGTCGAGGAAGTCGGCCGCGATGCGATTCGTTTTATGATGCTTTATCGCAAAAACGATGCGCTTCTGGACTTCGACTTCGCCAAAGTGACCGAACAGTCAAAGGACAATCCGGTTTTTTATGTGCAATATGCGTCGGCTCGGTGCCACTCGGTTTTCCGCCAGGCAAGCGAGAAGTTTCCGGGCGCTGAATTCCCGCGCGACGTGCTCAAGAAATCGGCTCATCTGCTTGAAGATGAAGGGGAAATCGCGCTTATCCGCAAGCTGGCGGAGTATCCGCGCCTCGTTGCGGCGGCTGCCGAGGCGCACGAGCCGCATCGCCTCGCGTTCTACCTCTACGACCTCGCCAGCAGTTTCCATGGACACTGGAATCGTGGCACCGATAATCAGGACTTACGCTTTGTTAAGGCTAACGATCGATTATTGTCCGATGCCAGGCTGGGTCTGGTGCAGGCCGTGTCCGATGTCTTGACGTCGGGACTGGGGCTGATCGGGGCGGAAGCGCCCACCGAGATGCGCTAGATACGGGTCAACTGTCACCATTTACCCACATTGCCTTGGTACGGGCCAACCGTGCCGCAGTCCTCCTTTGGGCGCGGCAAGAGTGTGAGATGTGAGTATGGCTGACAAGACCTCTGGCGGCGTTCCTGGACGTTCAGACCTGGATCCATTTGCCGAACTTACCCGCATCATGGGCTTCGATCCTCGCGTGCCTGTGGCACAGCAGGAGAGCGGTCCAGAGGCTGTGCCCGACGAGGCAAGTGCCGCCGCCGAGCCCGCGCAACCCGCGGAAGCGGCTGCCGCCACCGACCAGGGCTCCGATGATTTCTCGATAGATCTGGAGAAGGAACTCTTCGGCGAGTTTTCCGACCAGTCCGGCAGCGATGTCGAAGCGGCGCCAGCGACCGCTCAATCGGACGATGTGTCGGGCGATGTGGATTTCGAGGGCATCGAAGACGACATCAGCGAGCATGTCGACGCCTTCCTTTCGGATGATGCTGTCGCGCCGGTATCCCATCATCGCCCTGCCGAAACGGAGGCCGCTCCGGTTCAGGCGAGCGAGGAGGCCGACACGCTGGATGATTTGGATCTGGACGAAGGCAACTGGGACCTTGCATCGGAACCCTCCGATGAACCGAGGTCGACCGGGGAGACCCCGTACCAGGAAGTCGCTATGGCCGACGTCGATCTGGACTTTGACGAGCTTGCCGATGCCGCCTGGAGCGCGGACCAGCCGCAAGACCCCGCGGCGGCCGCCAGGCTCGAAGCCGAATACAACGCACTGCTCGGCAACCAGTCCCCGGCAGAGGAGCCTGCCTCAGGCGCTCACACGGCTGCCAAGCCAGATGCCGCAGCGGAGCGAGCCGCCTCGATTATTGCCGGAACGTGGCGCAGGCGTGCGCCGACGGACGAGGGCAGGGATTTCGCCATCCCGCAGAGCAGCCCGTTTGCGCATCTGACGCCGAAGGATTTCGATGACGGCTGGGTTGAGGAACCCCAGGCGGAGCTCGAGCCTGAGGCAGTCGTGGAGACGCAAGGCCAAGCCGCCGCGCAGGCGGGTGCCGATACGCTCGATGACGATCTGGTGAACGCTTTGTCAGAAGCCGAGCCTGAAGAACTCGACCTCCCGCAGGTCGCCGAAACCGCGGAGCCCCGCCCCGCATCCACCCCCGAAGATCCCTTTGCAGCGTTGGCAGCCATGGCAGCACGATATCAGACAGGCGCACAGGACAGCTGGCGCGAAACCACACGCGGTTATGAAACCGCACGACAAGAGCCTCCGATGGAGGCGCCGGTTCGCTCCAGCGCTCCGGCGGCTCCAGGATGGCCGGCTGCACCGGCTGCGCACAGGCCTGCCGCTCCGGAGATCGAGACGGTCGACGTCTATGACGACGCCGTGGCTCTGGCCGATGATTTGAACATCCCCGACCTCAACTATGACGAGCCGGCGGTCGATCCCTATGACGACCTCGACGCGGAGTTCAACCACCTCCTCAAGGAGATGAGTTCGGGCGACAAGCGCGAGCCCACTTTGCGGCCAACCTCGGCCTACACCCCGGCGTCCCCGCCGCGCCAGATGGCCTACCAGCAGCCCGCACAGCCAGCCGCGCCGCGTGCCCAGCATCCGGCCTATGTGGAGCAGCGCGATTACCAGCCACGGTCGGCCCATGCGCCGCAGACGCCTGCGCAGGCGGCCCAGGACGATCAGGATTTCGACCTGTCCGGCGATGCCTATTTCGAGGATGCCATGGCTTCCTTCGAAGCCGATGGCCGCGATGACGACTATGCGGATTTCGATGCGGGCGTGGCTGCGCCTGCGTCCCGCAAGCCTCGACGCGGCCTGATGATTGCCGCGATTGTCGGCGGGCTGGCGATCATCGGCGGCATCGGCGCGGTGGCCCTGTCCTTCGGCGGCATCAGCCAGCCTGGCGAACTCACGGTCATCAAGGCCGACGGCAAGCCGATCAAGGTTCGCCCGGAAAATCCGGGCGGCGCCACAGTGCCAAATCAGGATAGCACCGTTTACGACACCGTCTCCCGCTCCGCCTCGAACGAAGCGCCGGTTCAGGAACGGCTTGTCAGTTCGGCGGAGGAACCGATCGACCTGCCAGTGCCCAACGATGAGGAAATGGTTGGCGACGAGGCTTTCGACGACCAGGCAAAGGATGAAGACCGTCTCGCTCCGCAGGTCGCGGAGAATACAGCTGACAGCGAAGACATGATCGCCGTTGCGCCGCGCAAGGTGCGCACGATGGTGGTCAAGTCCGACGGCAGCCTGGTGCCCCGCGAGGAACCGTCGCAGGAAGTCACGAACTCCACCTCGGAAGCCAAGCCAACGGCCAAGCAGGACGCTGCCGCGGATGACGAGGCTGCCACCGAGCAGATCACGACAGGCGCAACGCAGCAGGCGGAGCCCGCCGCGGCGCCGCAGGCTCCTGCCGCGGCCGAGGCTGAGGTTGCAGCGCTGGAGCCGGCAGCGCCGCCGGCGCCCGGAAGCTGGTCTGTCCAGGTTTCCTCGCAGCCGAGCGAAACCGGCGCCAATAAATCGCTCAAGGACATTTCGCGCAAATATGCCAGCGTCATCGGCGATCGCGGAGCCCACATCGTGAAGGCGGATGTCGCGGGCAAGGGCACGTTCTGGCGGGTTCGCATTCCAGCCGGTTCGCGCGAAGATGCGGTCGGCCTGTGCGGCGACCTCAAGGCCGCCGGCGGCAGCTGCTTCGTCACCAAATAGTCCGCTCGTCAATATCGGGCGAATATGACAACGCGGCCCCCCGGGCCGCGTTTGTCGTTTGAGAGATCAGCCTGTCACGGACGCATTTTCCCTATATTCTGCGCCGCATGAGCGAATCAAAAGCGATGATCCTGGGCTGCGCCGGCAAGGCGCTGACCCCCGACGAAATTGCCTTCTACAGGGACGAGCGTCCCTGGGGCTTCATCCTCTTTGGCCGCAATATCGGCGAAGCCGGCGAAATCCGCGATCTCGTCGCGGCGATGCGCGACAGCATCGGCCAACCCGCCGCGCCGGTGTTCATCGATCAGGAGGGCGGGCGCGTGCAGCGCATCCGCGCGCCCATCGCCCCCAACTATCCCGCCGGTTCCGCACTTGGTGCGATCTATCGTTCCGACCAGGATGTCGGCGTGCGCGCCACCTGGCTGCTGTCGCGGCTGCACGCATTCGATCTTGCGAAGCTCGGGATCACGGCCGACTGCCTGCCGGTGCTGGATGTGCCGATTGAGGGCGCCAGCGATGTCATCGGCGCCCGTGCCTATGGCAGCGATCCGGAAGCGGTGACCATATTGGGCCGCGCTGCGGCGGAGGGGCTGATCGCCGGCGGCGTCTTGCCTGTCATGAAGCATATGCCGGGCCACGGACGCGCCTTTGTCGATACCCACTACGAACTGCCCATAGTCGACACGCCGCTGGATGAATTGCGGGCGCATGATTTCGCCCCGTTCAAGGCGCTCAATCATTTGCCGATGGGCATGACGGCGCATGTCGTGTTCAGCGCCATCGATCCGACGGGTCCAGCGACCACCTCGGCCAAGGTGGTGAGCGAGATTATCCGGGGCGAGATCGGTTTTGACGGCCTGCTCATGAGCGACGATACCTCGATGAAGGCGCTTTCTGGGGATTTCCGGCAGAAGGCCGAGGCTATCCTTGCAGGCGGCGTCGATATCGTCCTTCACTGCAACGGCGTGATGGAGGAAATGGCTGAGATCGCGGCTGGAACGGGAGCGCTGCACGGCAAGTCGCTGCAGCGCGCCGAGGCCGCGCTTCAGCGCCTTCAGCAACCGGATTTGACGGCTGAAGCCGACCTCAGGGCGGAATTCGGCCAATACTTCGATATGGTCGCCTGACGACGGAGATCGAGAGAGCACAACGTGGCCGAGACGGACTCAAACAAGGCTGAAGACGGCAAACCCGGCAAGCCGGCGCCGATGGACGCCTTGTGGAACGACAATCGCCCGGAAAAGGCGACCGACGAGCCGCTGCTCAACGTCGACGTGACCGGCTTCGAGGGGCCGCTCGACCTTCTGCTGCACCTGGCGCGCAACCAGCGCGTCGACCTGACCAAGATTTCCGTCCTCGCCCTTGCCGAGCAATATCTCGCCTTCATCGAGAAGGTGAGGGAACTCAGGCTGGAGATCGCCGCCGACTATCTGGTGATGGCCGCCTGGCTCGCTTTCCTGAAGTCGAAGCTGCTGATCCCTAAACAGGCGAGCCCGGACGGCGAAACGGGGGAAGATCTCGCGGAGGTTCTGCAATTCCGCCTGCGGAGGCTGGAAGCGATGCGCGACGCGGCATCGCGGCTGGTCAACCGCAACCGGCTTGGCCGCGATGTATTCGCCCGCGGCATGCCGGAAACGGTGATCATCGAAAAGCGCAATCAGTTCAGCGCCTCGCTCTACGACCTGCTGAGCGCCTACGCGGCCCAGCGGCAGCGCCTCGCGATCACCAATGTTTCCATTGCCAAGCGCACTGTCTGGTCGCTGAAGGACGCCCGCGAGATCCTGACCCGCATGCTGGGCGATCTGAAGGATTGGTCCGCGCTGGACCGCTTCCTCATCGATTATCTCGTGCCGCCGTCGCAGCGCACCACCGCGCTGGCGTCCAGTTTCGCGGTCAGCCTTGAACTGGCGCGCGAGGGCGTCGTCGAATTGAAACAGCTCGAGCCTTTCGCGCCGATCTATCTGCGCGGCCGGCCCGCATCCGCAGCCAAACTTCCAGCGAGCAACACGTGATGGACAGGTCAAACGCGGCGCTGAAGCCGCGCTCCCTTGAGGACGCCATGGACGAGCGCGGCGAACCCGACAATCCCGCAGCACGGCTCGTTCTGGCCGAAACCGCGCGCATGGCCGAAGCCATCGTCTTCGCCAGCGCCGGCCCGGTCAGCGATGCGGCGCTTGCCGAGAGGCTGCCTGAAGGCAGCAACATTCAGGCGACGATGCTGCACCTCCAGCAGATTTATGCAAAGCGCGGCGTCAATCTGGTGCGTGTCGGCGAAAGCTGGGCGTTCCGCACGGCCGGCGATCTTGCCTTCCTGATGAGCCGGGACCAGCTCAGCCAGAAGAAACTGTCGCGCGCCGCGCTCGAAGTGCTGGCCATCATCGCCTACCATCAGCCCGTGTCGCGCGCCGACATCGAGGAAATCCGTGGCGTCGAGACCTCCAAGGGCACGATCGACTTGCTGCTGGAGACCGAATGGATCCGCTTGCGTGGCCGCCGCCGCACGCCCGGACGTCCCGTCACCTACGGCACGACTGAGGGGTTCCTGGACCATTTCCAGCTGGAAACGGTGCGCGACCTGCCGGGCATTGAGGAATTGAAGGGCGCCGGGCTGCTGTCGCCGCGCATGCCGTCGAATTTCTCCGTCCCGATGCCGCCTGTCGATCCGGACGAATTGACGGATGACGAAGATCCGCTGACCGATATCGACCTCGAGGAATTGGGCCTGCTGACGCCCAAGGACAAGGACTGAACGGCCTTCGGGCGGCTCCTAGTTCGGGGTCCGCCATACTTTCTCTGTCATTGCAGCTACAATTATTTGAAACCGGCCGCGAAAGCGCATAGATCACGGCAGGCTAACACTTCCGGAAGAGAGTAGAATGGGTTCCTTTTCGATCTGGCACTGGCTCATCGTCCTGGTGGTTGTGCTTCTGCTGTTTGGCCGCGGCAAGATTCCCGAACTGATGGGAGACATGGCCAAGGGCATCAAGAGCTTCAAGAAGGGCATGGCCGACGATGAGACGGCGGCGGCGGCCGACGATGGCCGCACGGTCGAGCATCGCACCGACGAGACCGTCGAGCCGGTGAAGAAGGCTACGAAGTCCTGATCCGCTGACCACACCCAGGGGCTGGTGGTTCGTCATGCTTGAAGTTGGTTGGAGTGAGATGCTGGTCATTGCGATCGTCATGATCGTGGTGGTCGGGCCGAAGGATCTCCCGCGTATGTTGCGCACCTTTGGGCGCACGACGGCGAAGCTGCGCACCATGGCCGGCGATTTCCAGAAGCAGTTCAACGAAGCCTTGCAGGAGGCCGAGCTGGACGATGTGAAAAAGTCGGTCGACAGCCTGCGCGGCCTCAACCCGGCTGCGGAGATTCGCAAGCAGCTTAACCCGTTCGAAAAGGCCGCCGCCGATGTGCGCTCCGGCCTCGACAACATCATGAAGACGTCGCCCGCACCGAAGCCTGCCGTGGCGGAGGCTCATCCGGCGGAGCCGCTGAAGGCCGGTCCGGCGACGATGCCTGGGGCCGAAAGCGAAGCCCTGACTGACATGAAACCCGTCGATAGCGGCGCATTTGCGGGCGTGCCGACCTCGGCTGCCGAGGCTCGCGCTGCGGCGGCGCAGGCGGTGAAGGCAGAAGCGGCGCCAGTCAAGCCTGCGCCGGCAAAACCGGCGAAACCGGCTGCCGCCAAGCCCGCGCCGGCCAAAGCTGCCGCCAAGCCCGCGCCAGCCAAACCTGCCGCGAAACCCGCGCCTGCCAAAGCTGCCGCGATACCCGCGCCTGCCAAAGCTGCGGTCAAGACAGCGCCGAAATCGGCGGTCAAGAGCGCAGGGAAGTCGGCGTGAGCAAGAATGTCGCCGAAGAGGACGAGATCGAAAAATCGTCCGCGCCGCTGATCGAGCATCTGATCGAGCTGCGCACGCGGCTGATCTGGTCGATCGCCGGGTTTTTCATCGCCTTCCTTGTCTGCTTCTTCTTCGCCAAGCAGTTGTTCAACCTGCTGGTCATCCCGTTCAAATGGGCGACCCAATGGGCCGGCATGCAGCAGGGCAAGGTCGAACTGATCTACACTGCGCCGCAGGAATTCTTCTTCACCCAGATCAAGCTGGCGATGTTCGGCGGCCTGGTGATCGCCTTCCCGGTCATCGCCACGCAGATCTACAAATTCATCGCGCCCGGCCTTTACCGCAATGAGCGCGCCGCCTTCCTGCCGTTCCTGATCGCCTCGCCGCTGCTGTTTTTGACGGGTGCGGCGCTGGTGTATTTCTTCTTCACGCCGATGGTGATGTGGTTCTTCCTCGCCATGCAGCAGACCGGCGGGGAGGGCGAGGTGCAAATCTCGCTGCTGCCCAAGGTGTCGGAATATCTGTCGCTCATCATGACGCTGATTTTCTCCTTCGGGCTGGTGTTCCAGCTGCCTGTCGTGACCACATTGATGGCGCGTGTCGGCTTGCTGTCGGCACAGGGCCTGCGGGAAAAGCGCAAATGGGCGATCGTCATCGCCTTTGTCGTCGCCGCCGTCCTTACGCCGCCGGACCCCGTCAGCCAGATCGGCCTGGCCCTTCCGACCATCCTCCTCTACGAAATCTCGATCATCTGCGCCGGCTGGGTCGAGAAAAAGCGCGCCGAGGAGCAGGCGGCGAAGGAAGCCGAAACCGCCGACCCAAGCCCGCCGGCCTCCGCCTCGACCTGAGGCATGTCACGTCTTGTCAGTTCGATCCTGGCGGCGAGACCCTTCTTTGATTTAGCTGCTGCGCTGCCCCTCATCGGCCGCACTGCCCCACTGCTGAGCCGTTCGGGTGTGGATGAGATCTCGCCGATCTGGCCAATGCCTGCCAGCAAAATCAATCTCTTGTAAGAATATTCGCCGCTCCCTCATCCACCCCCTTTCAACACCGCGCGATGATCTCTCCGAACTTGAGGGAAAGCGGTGATGGTGGAAAACAAGATCGCGGTAGACCGCAACCACGCAGCACTGAAGCGCATCCTCACCAGCCTTGTCGCCATGGCGGGGTGGACTGCCACGGGCGGCACCTTCTTGCGCGCCTGCAGCGACGCGGGCAGCGCCAGTATCCTGCCGCGCCATCTCTATGTCGCCCTCCTTCGGCTCCTGCGTCCGGCCGAGGCCGCGACACGTCGGCTGGTCATCGTCCTGGCACGCGGGATCTCCGTCACGCTGCCGCCGCTGCGGGCGGCCAAGCCAAAGCCCGGACCGGTGTTGCTGAAGGATGGCAAGGGGACCGGCATCGTCAACACCGGCATCTCCCTCTCCAGGCTGGGTCTCGCCAATGTCGCGCCGCCGCCCATTGTGCAAAAGCGCGCCGCTGCTCCCACCCGCCCAATTGCCTTCCCGTTGCTCGATCCCCTGCGCAATCCATTCCCCCGCCGCCGCCCTAGGGGCAAGCCGAGCAG
>DATDBN010000043.1:0-13497 GCA_036524835.1 Mesorhizobium sp.
CGGCCACCCTCTCCCCGCTGGGGAGAGGAGGTTTGTCGGCCGCCGCGCCGACCTTTCGACGTTGCCAGGTAAAGCGAAGCTCTCGACGACCTCCTCTCCCCAGCGGGGAGAGGGTGGCCGAGCGAAGCGGAGGCCGGGTGAGGGGGCGTTGCGACCAGACGCGACGGTTCATCTAACCGCCCTGCCCTGTAGGGAAAGAGTTCGCCAGCACCGGACACTACTCCATCGCGCTGCCCTGCTTGGCGCAGCGTGCCTCGCGCTCCTCTTCGCCAGCGCGCCTGCCCAGGCGCAATTCACCGTGTGCAACCAGACGCTCGACGTCGTCAATCTTGCAATCGGCCAGGAGGTGGAAGAGGTCTTCCAGACCGACGGGTGGTGGACAGTCGGCGCCAATCAATGCGCCGATGTCATCCGCGATGAGCTGAAGAACCGCTTCGTCTACGTCTACGCCACGGATGTTTTCGGACAGGCGATCCTCGGCGGCTCGCCGGAGATGTGTATCGAGCGGCGGCGCTTCAGCATACGCGGCGACAAGGAGTGCTGGAAGAACGGACACATCGCGGCCCGCTTCTTCGAGGTGGACACCAAGGACCAGCCGCGCTGGACCTTCTTCCTCGCGGGACGAAACCCGTGACCCACGCGATCGACGCCAGCTTCCGGTTGAAGAAGCAGGCGAGCGCCGCGCGGCGGCGGCGATCACGGTGGATGAAGGCTCTGTTGGGCCTCGGCGCGGCGGTGCTGATCGGCGGGCTCACCGCCGGCTATCTGACCTTCGACGATTGGTACGGCGACGGCGACCTCGATGAAGACCTGCAAGTGACCGAAGATGGCGGCGATGTGCCGACCGACGCGGCGGTCTATGTGCCAGCGATCGTCGACTTGGCGGGCGACCCGATGTGGATCACCATGTCGCGCGAAAGCGGCGCGCAGAGCAAGGTGCGCAAGCTCACCCGTCCCGCCGATCTGGAGCAGTTCAACGTATCCTCCCAGATTCAGATTCTCTCCGACGCGATGCTGAGTTCCAGCGAGCGCTTCATGACGACCATTCCCTCTTCGCAGGAGGATTTCGCGTTCATCCAGGCGCAGCAGGCCGTCGCCTCGCCGGAATTGTGGCAGCAGCCGTCGGAACTGGAGCCGGCCAGCGATGGCGACGAAGTCGCCGTGCAGGTCGACACCTCGATGGAGAACGAGGAGCCGGCCGTCACCCCGGCCGGGCTGGCCGTCGAGGACGAGGCGGCAGCGGGCTGGGGCGAGACCATCGATCAAGGCACGGCGCCGCTGCCGGCGTTCCAGAAGACGGCGATCGAGAACAACACCAGCGCCGGGCTGGTCGCCCCGGAACAGGACCGTTTCCAAAGCACGGACGATGTATTCGTGAAGATCCTGACCAGCCGCAGCCTGGAAAGCGTGGCGCTTGAAGGCCACTTTTCGGCGCAGAACGCCAAACTGGCCAGCGAAGCGCTGAAGGCGCTGTTCGGCAAGGACGGGCTGGAGGCCGGCAATGTCGTCGCCATGCGGGGCTTTCGCCCACGCCGCGATGCTCTGTCCGCAGCGCTGATGCAGGTGTCGATCTATACCGGCGACACCTATGTCGGCACCATGGCGCGCAACGGCGCCGGCCTGTTTGTCGTCGCCGTCGATCCCTGGGTGCGCGACGACCTGTTCAACTATTCCGGCCGCCAGGATGAGGGCACGCATAAGCGCCAATACCGGCTACTCGACGCGATCTACTCGACGGCGGCACGCAACAATGTGCCAACCGGCGTCATCGGCGAAGCGATCATGTATCTGTCGCGCGGGCAGGACCTCAACACCTTCGCTACCTATGAGGACCGTTTCGTCCTTGTCTATTCGGAATCGCCGCGCGGCAAGGACGGCATCTCAGGCCGCGTTCTCTACGCCGGGGTTCACCGCAAGGAGAACGACATCGAGTGCTTCGTCTTCCAGCAGGGTGACGGTGAGTTCGCCTGCGTGACCAAGGACGACCAGGTGCGCTCCGTCACCGTCAGCAACGGCATGGTGACGCCCGTCAACGGCGTGATGACCTCCACCTTCGGCCCCCGCAGGCATCCTATCCTGAACACCGTGCGTATCCACAAGGGCGTCGATTGGGCAGCCCCGATCGGCACGCCGATCATGGCGGCGTTCGATGGCGTCATCTCCTATGAGGGCGATGGCGGCGGCTATGGCAATCTGGTCAAGATTTCCCATCCGGACGGGCGCGAGACACGCTATGCCCACATGTCCAAATTCGCGCCCAACACGGGCGTCGGCGCCGCCGTGAAGGCGGGCGACGTGATCGGCTATATCGGCACCACCGGGTTGTCGACGGGTCCGCACCTGCATTTCGAACTGTATTATGCGGGCCAGGCCGTCGACCCGCTCGGAAATGTCACCGCAGTGGTCGTTGCGGCTGTCAGCGAAACCGACGAGGAAGCCGCCGCCGTCGCGACGCTGACCGACAGGATCATCCGGGTGGAGAGCGGCGGCAATGCGCGCGCCAAGAACCCGCTTTCCTCGGCGACAGGCCTCGGGCAGTTCATCGATACGACCTGGATCAGGATGATCAACACCTACCGGCCCGATCTCGCCAATTCGCTGTCGCGGGCCGATGTGCTGGCGCTACGGTTCAATCCCACCATCTCGCGCGAGATGGTCAAGAACCTGGCGCGCGAAGGAGAATCCTATCTCAAGGCGCGCGGTCACCACATCACCGCCGGACGTCTCTACCTCTGCCATTTCCTTGGCATGCAGGGCGCGGCGGTCGTGCTGTCGGCCCCGCCGAACTCACAACTGGTCGACGTCCTTGGGCCCGGGGTGATCCGCGCCAATCCGTTCCTCACCGGCAAGAACGCCGCCTATGTGCAGACTTGGGCGGAGAACAAGATGCGCCGCAGGGGCAGCCGCGTCATAACCTCGGCGCCATCGACGCCCAGCACCGTGACTAAAGAGATTCGGCAGACTTCGCCGGAATTCGAGAAATTCAAGTCGGTGTTGGCGGAGATCGTCAGATCAACGCAGACGGCGCTCTGAGGCGAACGCGGATCCTGCGCATTGCCTGCCCCGCCGGTTCACGGCAAGCATCCCTCAAAAAGGAACCGCGCCAGCCAGAGGGACAGCGGCTGACGCGGCATCGTGCGGCGTCCGGGAGTGCCCTGGCTCCGGACGCCTACGCGATTGGCTGACGAGTTACATCTTCGGCAGGAGAACCTTGTCGATGACATGGATGACGCCGTTCGACTGGTCGACATCGGCGATGGTGACGTTCGCCACGCCGCCATTCTCGTCTTCGATCGTGACCTTGCCGTCCGCATATTTGGCGGTCCAGGTGCAGCCGCCGACGGTCTTGACCGGGTGCGCGCCCTTGTCGTCATCCACCATTTTCATGATGTCCTTGGAGAAGGCTTCGGCGCCGACCACATGGCAGGTCAGGATCTTGGTGAGCTTGTCCTTGTTCTCAGGCTTGAGCAGTTCTTCGACCGTGCCGGCCGGCAGCGCGGCGAAGGCCTCGTTGGTGGGCGCGAACACCGTGAACGGACCGGAACCCTGCAGCGTCTCGACCAGAGCCGCAGCCTTCACTGCCGCGACGAGCGTGGTGTGATCCTTGGAATTCACCGCATTCTCGACAATGTTCTTGTCGGCGGGCATGGCTGCGCCGCCAACCATCGGGTTCTCGGCGTAGGCGACCGTCGCAAACGCTGAAACCGCAATTGCGCCAGCAGCGAGGGTGGACAGATATCTATACATTTTTATCTCCTTGGTTTCCCTGGATGGGCCAGACACAAAGAGATACGGGAGACATATTGGGAGGTTTCGCCACCGTTCTCAAATCAATGTGAATATATTTTTCTGAAATGGCGAAACTTTTTCGGCGATAGCGCGTATGCTTTCGTTTCAGCTCAGATGTATACTTAAAGACGCTCAGTCTCTTATCCCCGACTTCAAGGAATACAGCAGAGCATATAGAAAATGGCTAGATATTCTTAAGATCGCCGGCCGCAACCACCGGTCCTGTGGCCTTGCCCGTCGGAGAGCCGCCAGGCGGCTCGACGCTGATCGCAAGCACGGCGCCGGCCGCGATTTTCGCCCGGTTGGACGCGCTCACCGCAAGACGGGTCGCCGGGCCGGGTGGAATGACGCCCATCGAGACGGGCGCGTTCTGCCCTTCTACCAACCAGAGTTCGTAAACGCGGTCGGCGCCGGGCTGGCCGGAGATTTTCGACAGGCCGACCTCCCCGGTCGAAGGGTGATAGGCAGCGAGGAAGCGCACGTCGCTGCCCTCGGCGGCGAGCGAGGCGAAGAGCGGTTGCGCGGCCGCTTCCTGAATCGGTTGCCGCAACAGCGTCGAACCGGCATAGATCGCCAGCGCGGCCACGGCCGCCGTCGCCAGGCCGCGCCAGAAGGCGAGGCTCGACCAAAGGCCGGCGCTCGACGCCGAGTCCCGCGCGGGGGATGCCGTGCTGCTCGCGAACAGGCGGTTGTCGATCGCCGCCTTCGCCGCGGCGGGCGCCTCGACAGGCGCATAGCCCGAGCCAAGCGGCGCGAAATACACCTCCCAGCCATCAACGATGCGGGCAAAGGCAGCGTCGCGCTCGATGCGCGCCGATGCCGTCCACCTTTCCTCGGCGGGCAGAACGCCAACGACATATTCCGCGGCGAGAATGTCGTCGCGGTCCATGTCGGGTCCGTGGTCGTCCACAAGCGTCATCGCTCGAGGCATTCCTTCAGCTTCATCAGGCTGCGGCGCAGCCAGGTACGCATGGTGTTCAGCGGCACGCTGTGGCGAGACGCCAGCTCGGCATAGCTTTCCCCGTCGAGATAGGCGCCCCGGACAGCCGCCGCGCGGTCTTTGTCCAGTTCCTCAAGACAGGTATAAATGCGCTCATTCTCCCCGCCCGCCACCGCCATCGCTTCCGGGCTCGGACGCTCGTCGGCGACTTCCATCGCTGCGTCGAGTTCCGTCGACGGCAGCTTGCGTGCCCGGATACGGTCGATCGAATGATTGCGCGCGATCGCGACCAGCCACGAGATCGGGCTCAGATCCGAAACAGCAAAGCGGTCGGCCTTCGTCCAAATCTTGACGAAAACCTCTTGCAACGCTTCCTCGGCTTCACTGCGATCGTTCAAGACACGCAGGCAGACGCCGAAGAGTTTCGCGCTGGTCTGCCGGTACAACAGGTCGAACGCCGCCCGATCCTTCATCGACGTCCGCACGATTAATTTGGTGATGTCCTGTGGCGTCATGCTCGAACAGGTTACGGTCTCGGACAGGATTTGCAACCGTACTGAGCAAATACGGAATTATCGTAGTTCGCTTGCCTGGATTACGGGATTGTCGTAGTAGCAAGCTGTGCAGACAGTGATAGAGACGCCAGCCTTCCTCGCCTCGGCCAAAGAGACAGGCATTGATGATGAAGAGCGAGCACAGATTGTTGCTGCCATTGCCAGCCATCCGCTTGCAGGAGATATCATTCCCGGCTCCGGAGGCGCCCGCAAGGTGCGGTTCGCAGCGCGGGGGAAAGGCAAGAGCGGCGGCTATCGGCTCATCACATTTTATGCCGCTGATGATGTTCCGATCTTTCTGCTTGATGTCTAGGCCAAGAGCCAACGGGCGAACCTTCAAAGGCTGATTTGAACGAGCTTCGCTCTATCCTTGGCAGTCTCGCGTCGGTTTGGCGTGAAGGTGTTCGCCGCCGTATTGTTGAAGTTGAAAGGAAAAAGCCATGACCAGAGCTGGATCCCGCATCCTACAGGGTGCTCGTGAAGCACTTGCCATCGCCAAGGGCGAGGCCGATCCGTCAACTTACGTTGTTCATATCCCTGCTGAGATCGATGTTCGTTCCATCCGCAAGAGTCTTCACCTGAAGCAGGATGAATTCGCGACGCGCTATGGCTTCGGCATTGCCAGCGTGCGCGACTGGGAGCAGGGCCGTTCGCGCCCGACCGGCGCAGTGAGGGCCTATCTTCTGGTCATCCAGCGCGAACATGAGGCGGTCGACCGGGCGCTGCACGCGGCTTGAGTCCTGTCGGCGATTGCGAGGGTCCTTTTCGATCACGGAGGATCGCAGCAGGCACCGGGCCGGTTGCGCTCCTCATATCCGCCCCGCTAACCTGACGCAGACGCGAACAGGACAGCCAGGCATGAGCTTCGACATCCTCATCAAATCCGCCACCCTGCCCGACGGCCGAGTTGCCGATATCGGCATTGCCGCGGGCAAGATCGCCGCCATCGAACCGAAGATCGAAGCAGAGGCCGGCCGCGTCATCGACGCTACGGGCGACCTGGTCTCGCCGCCCTTCGTCGATCCGCATTTCCACATGGATGCGACCCTGTCCTACGGCATCCCGCGCATCAACGCCTCGGGCACATTGCTGGAAGGCATTGCGCTGTGGGGCGAGTTGAAGCCGCTGCTGACCCATGAGGCGGTGCGCGACCGGGCGCTCGCCTATTGCGACTGGGCCGTATCGATGGGCCTGCTCGCCATCCGCACGCATGTCGACGTCTGCGACGATCGGCTGCTCGCTGTCGAGTCCCTGCTCGACGTGAAGAAGCAGGTCGCACCCTATATCGACCTGCAGCTCGTCGCCTTCCCGCAGGACGGCTTCTACCGTTCGCCGGGAGCGCGAGAAAATACCATTCGCGCGCTCGACCTGGGGGTCGATGTCGTCGGCGGCATACCGCATTTCGAACGCACCATGGAGGATGGCCGCCGCTCGGTGACAGAGCTCTGCGAAATTGCCGCCCGGCGCGGGCTGATGGTCGACATGCATTGCGACGAAACCGACGATCCGCTCTCGCGCCACATCGAACAATTGGCGTGCGAGGCGCAGCGGCTCGGATTGCAGGGCCGCGTCGCCGGCTCGCACCTCACCTCGATGCATTCGATGGACAATTATTACGTCTCGAAGCTCCTTCCGCTGATCGCCGAGGCCGGTGTTTCGGCCATTCCCAATCCGCTGATCAACATCATGCTGCAGGGCCGGCACGACACATTTCCGAAGCGACGCGGGCTGACGCGTGTCAAGGAGATGCTGGCATTGGGCATACGCGTCGGCTGGGGCCAGGATTGCGTGATGGACCCGTGGTATTCGCTCGGCACCGCCGACATGCTCGATGTCGCCTTCATGGGTCTGCATGTGGCGCAGATGTCGTCACCGGACGACATGCGCCGCTGCTTCGACATGGTAACGAACGTCAACGCCGCAATCATGGGGCTCGATCATCTGGGGCTGCAGGCCGGCAAGACGGCGAGCCTCGTTATCCTCGACGCGGGCGATCCCATCGAGGCGATCAGGCTGCGCGCCGAGCGCCTCTGTGTCATCGCGCGGGGGAAGATCGTCGCGGAGCGGCCGAAGCGCGACACCGCGCTGTCCATCGCGGGGAGACCGGCAACCGTGAACCGGCGGCACCGGGTATAGCTGCCGCCAAACTGACTTCAATTGCCGTAGAGCGTAACCACGCAGGCGCCGCCGAGGCCGAGATTGTGCTGCAGCGCCAGTCTCGCGCCGGGCACCTGCCGCGCGCCGGAAGCGCCGCGCAGTTGCTGCACCAGTTCCGTGCACTGCGCCAGGCCGGTCGCGCCAAGCGGGTGCCCCTTCGACAGCAGGCCGCCGGATGGGTTGGTCACGTAGCGTCCGCCATAGGTGTTCTGCCCGTCGACCACGAAAGGCTCGGCCTCGCCTTCGGCGCAAAGCCCGAGGCCCTCATACGTGATGAGCTCATTGTGGGCGAAGCAATCATGCAGTTCGACCACGTCGACATCTCCGGGACCGATGCCGGCTGTCTCATAGACGGCTTTTGCCGCCGCCGCCGTCATGTCGTAGCCGACCACCCGGCGCATATCCTTCGACTGGAAGCTGCTTGCCGTATCGGTGGTCATGGCCTGTGCGCGAATGCGGATCGGCGCGGCGATGCCGCTGCGCCGCGCGAAGTCTTCCGAACAGACGATTGCCGCCGCCGCGCCACAGGTGGGCGGGCAGGCCATCAGCCGCGTCATCACGCCTTCCCACATCACCGGCGAGGCCATCACTTCCTCTTCCGTCACTTCCTTGCGGAACACCGACAGCGGATTGTGCACAGCATGGCGGCTGGCCTTGGCGCGGATCTTGGCGAAGGTGGACAGCTTGGTGCCATATTGCTGCATATGCGCCAGCCCCGCGCCGCCGAAGAAGCGCAGCGCCAGGGGGATCTGCGCATTGCCCACCAATTCGTCCGCCTCCGCGTTGAAATGGTCGAACGGGCTTGGCCGGTCCTGATAGACGTCGCCGAGCGCGCCGGGGCGCATCTGCTCGAAACCGACCGCCAGCGCGCACTCCACGACGCCATGTTCGACCGCCTGCCGGGCGAGGAACAGCGCGGTGGATCCGGTCGAGCAATTGTTGTTGACGTTGACGACAGGCATGCCGCTCAAGCCGACCGCATAGGCCACCCGCTGGCCAGCGCAGCTGTCGCCGTAGACATAGCCGGCATAGACCTGTCCGATATCCTCATAGGTGAGGCCCGCATCGGCCAGGGCAATGCGGATCGCGTCCGGTCCCATAATGTCGTAGGTCGGACCGCCGCCCGGCTTGAAGAACGGCACCATGCCGACACCGGCGACGACGACATTGGCGACCATCTCACCCTCCCTTGCTGTCGAGCAGGCTCTTGCGAATATCCGCCTTCAGCACCTTGCCGACCTTCGATCGCGGCAAATCCGTCCACACCTCGATCTGCTTCGGCGCTTTCACGCTGCCGATGCGCTCCTTGACAAAGGCCGTCAGCGCCGTGGTGTCGATCTCGCGCCCCGGCCGTGGCTGCACCACCGCCACCACGCGCTCGCCCCACTTTTCATCGGGCAAGCCGACCACGGCGCAATCCTGGATCGCGTCGAAGGCTTGCAACGCGTTTTCCACTTCCACGGAATAGACGTTGAACCCGCCGGTGATGATCATGTCCTTGGCGCGGTCGACGATGTAGAGAAAATTGTCCGCATCGAGATAGCCGATATCGCCGGTACGGTGCCAGCCATTGACCGTCGCCTCGGCGGTGGCATCCGGGTTCTTGTAGTAGCCATCCATCACAAGCGAGCCGCGCACGACGATCTCGCCGCGTTCGCCGGTTGGCTGCAGATTGCCCTTGCCGTCGACCACGGCGACGCGCACCAGCGGGCTCGGCCGGCCCGCCGAACTCAACCGCTCGACCGCCACCGAGCCATCCTCATTGTAATGCTCCGCCGGCGCCATGGTGGAAATCATCATCGGCGCTTCCGTTTGGCCGAACAATTGCGCCATCGGGCCGATGCGCTTGATGGCTTCCGCCAGCCGCGCCGCCGAAATGGGCGCGGCGCCATACCAGAAGCATTGCAGCGACGAAAGATCGGCCTGGTCGAGCTTGGGATTGTCGAGGACCATGTAGATGACGGTCGGCGGCAGGAAAGCGTGCGTGACGCCGTACTGTTCGATCAGCGCCAGGAACTCGCCGATGTCGGCGTGGTGCATGATCACGACCTGCCCGCCATGCGCCATGATCGGGAAGCACAACACGCCCGCCGCATGGGTGAGCGGCGCCAGCGCGAGATAGACCGGCCTGCCCTTGAAGGGATAGCTCATCAGCGTAATCGCCGTCATCGCCTCGATGTTGCGGCCGGTCAGCATCACGCCTTTCGGCTTGCCCGTCGTGCCGCCGGTGCCGGGGATCAGCGCAAGATCGTCGATCGGCTGCCGCTCGAAGGGGCCTTCGTCCAGCCCCGCCAGCCAGTCCTCAAAGGACAGCGCCCAGTCGAACGCCGCGTCGAGGCAAACGAGAAGCTTCAGCTTGCCGAGGTTGGGCCTGATCTTCTCCACCACAGGCGCAAAGGCCGACGCAAAGATCAGCGCCTCGCAGTCGAACGCGTCGAGAATGAACTGGTTCTCCCCTGCCTCGTTGCGCGGGTTGACCGGACACCACACGCAGCCGGCGCGCGAGATGCCGAACACGCAGGAAAATGCGGTCGGATCGTTGCCGGAGAGGATCGCCACCTTGGCGCCGGGCTTCAATCCCGAACGGTCGAGCCCGCGCGCGATGCGACAGGTCAGCGCCTGCACCGCCGCGTAGGACAGGTCCTTGCCGTCCATCGTCAGGCAGGGCCGGTCCGGTCCAAGGGATGCTCCCTTGTCGAGATAGTCGATCAGCCGCATTGCAAGCCGCCCCTATGTTAGATTCGTCTGCCACCGCCCATCGGCGGTCACCCACCCCCCCTTCGCACGGGAGGATCGGCAGTGGAGCCGCCGCAGCCTCAATCCTCCCCGTTTACGGGAGGACCGCCGAAGGCGGGGCAGACGACAATCCGTATCAAAACCAAGAAGTGTGCAGGCGGCCCCGGGAGTGTGACCCGCCTGCACCGGCCTAGCTGTGAACCGTCACGATCGGGTTCATCACAAGGCCGAAGCTTCGCAACTGCCCCAGCAGGGCCTTGTAGCCGAAGGCCTGGCAGCCCGAGGCAAAGCCAACCCGCTTTGGCGGCTGCTGCAGCAGATGATATGCCGCATAGGCTTGCAGCATGCCGGTCTGCTTGTAATTGCAGTTGCCGTGGATCACGACATGCGAGCGGCCGAGCGGACCCGAAGCGTGAACCGAGTCCAGCGAGGTGTTTATCCTCGGATTTTCACGCGGCGGCATCGAGGCCTGCAGGCTGGCGGCGATCTTGCCGAGTTCGATTTCCTGCTGGTCGAGCGGCAGCGGCTTGATGTTTTCCTTCACCATCTGCGTGGTGGCGACGACGCCCTCCATGACCGGCCGCGCGAGAACGCCGCCCATCGCCTTGACGTTGGCGACACGGGGATCGTTGCGGAACCAGATAGGATGGGCGGTGCCGCCCCATGGCACGGCGATGGCCGTATCGTGCTGGCCGGGAACCACCACGTCCGATTTTGCGGTGACGTCCCACTCCAGGAACTTCTTCTGCTCCATGTAGTACCAGTTGGCCTTCAGGATGGTGAAGATTGTCTGCGTCGAGGCGTAGGTCGGGAAGCCCTTCCAGAAGACGAGGATGTCCAGCGTGTCGAGGCCGGGCGTCTCCAGCGCGATATTGGCGGCGATTTCGCCGGTGGTGTACATCTGCGCGATGTTCGGGGCGAGCAGCAGGCCCTTGGCGGCGAACTTGCCGCCCCATGTGTCGGCGCATTTCAGCACCCAATCCTGCTCACCTGTCGTGTCGGTGTAATGGCAGCCGGCGGCAAGGCACGCCTCGACCACTTCCGAGCCATATTTGATAAAAGGGCCGACCATGTTGGACACGACTTTCGCGCCCTTGAACAGGTTCGTCAGCGCGGCGACCGTGTGCTCCACCTCCACCACTTCGTAGTCGGCGGTCTCGATCCCCGGAATCTTGTCGACGACCTCCTGAACCTTCTTCTTGTCGCGGCCGGCCGCGATGAAGGGGATATTGTATTCGCGCAGATATTCGCAGACGAGCCGTCCGGTATATCCGGAGACGCCATAAACGACGACGGGCCTCTTCTCAGCCATTGCAGTCCTCCACTATGTTTTGATTTTGCGAGTGCTTTACATGCCCATGCCGCCGTCGACCGGCAGGCCGGCGCCGGTCACGAAACGCGCGTCGTCCGAGCACAGGAACACGATGACATCGGCGACGTCAGGTACCTCCGCCAGGCGTCCGAGCGGTGTCTGGTCGACGACGGATTGGACCGCCGCGTCCATGTCTGCGGCGAGGCCGTTGGCGACGATGTCGTTGGCAAGCTGGATGCCCATGTCGGTAGCGATGAGGCCGGGGTAGACGCAATTGACGCGCACGCCGTAGCCGAGCTTGCCGGCCTCCATCGCGGCCACGCGCGTCATGCGATCGACCGCCGATTTGGTGCCGGAGTAGACGGAGATGGCGGGGAAGGCGATCGTCGCGGCCACCGACGCCACATTGACGACCGCGCCGCCCTGGCCGGCTGCCCCGCCGGGACGCATGGCGCGGAACGCATGCTTCATGCCGAGCCCGGTGCCGACGATATTGACGTCGCACATGCGGCGCAGGTCCTCGGCCTTGAGGTCCACCACCAGCGACGTGATCTCGATGCCGGCATTGTTGACCAGAATGTCGAAGCCGCCGAGTTCCCTCACCGTGGCGGCAGCGGCATTCTCCCAATGGTCGTCCTTGGTGACATCCAGCTTGACGAAGCCCGTCCTGATGCCCGTCCTGGCCAGATTGGCCGCGGTCTCCTTGCCCAACTCCTCCAGAATGTCGCCGATCATCACCGATGCGCCGGCAGCCGCCAGCGCCTGCGCGATACCGGCGCCTATGCCGCGCGCGCCACCGGTTACCAGGGCCTTGCGGCCCGTCAAATTGCCCATGAAATGTCCTCCCAAACCAATCGATATTCTTCCGCTCTGCAAGAGCGCCGGTGGCCAGGGCAGCGCGACGGGACTCCTCTCCCTGTCGCATCCTTCGCCTGGCAGGCGGAAGTCGATACGGGAGCAGGGTCGATCCGCACTTGACACTTGTCAAGCAATATCTTGACGATTGTCCAAAATTATCCGGACGGTAGTCGCGCGGCGTAATACTCTGCGTGTCAAAATACATTGTATAAGCAATCTTTGACGAGTAGGTTGCGGCACTTGTCGAAGGAACAAGAACGATGAGTCAGCTTGCAGTGGTTGGGACCAGGATGTTGACGGGCGCCAAGCCGCATAAGCCGGGCGCGGTCGATAAGATCGCCGCGCGGCGGATCGAGCTTGCGGAAGCCGCGCTGGAGACCCTCGCGGAGTTGGGCTATGCGCGCACCAGCCTTCGCGAAATCGCCCAGAACTCCGAGTTCACGCACGGCGTGCTGCACTATTATTTCGAGGACAAGCTCGACCTGATCTGCTGCTGCGTTCGCCACTACAAGGCGCGGTGCGTCACGCGCTACGACCAGGTTACGGCGACCGCGCGCAGCCGCGACCAACTGCTTTCCGGCTTCCTGGACAAGTTGGGCGAGACCTTGCGCACCGAGCCCCATATGCACCGCCTGTGGTACGATCTGCGCTCTCAGGCGCTGTTCGAGGATGCTTTCCGGGACGATGTGCGCGAAATTGACGAGAGCCTGGAGAACATGGTCTGGCGCGTAACCTCCCGCTATGCAGAACTGGGCGGCAAGGAGATCGCGGTTTCAAGATCGGCTCTCTATGCGGTGTTCGACGGTCTTTTCCAGAAGCACCTGCTGCGCCACCTCTCCGGCGACCAGGATGCGGTATCCACCCTCCAGGAAGAAGTGCGCCAGTTGATGCCGATGGTGGCATAGCCTGACGGTCTGACCGGATCAGACCATCCCGTGCTGGCAGGAGCGACGCCGTAGCTGTCGCCTGGGGAAATCCTGGACTGCGCGAGTACCAAATCCCATCCCGCGCCTCAGAGTGCACCCGTCTGCGCCACCATCGTTCTTCGCCCTTGCGCCGGCGTGACTTTCCGGCCAGTCTGGTCTTACCAGATTGGGAGGGCGGCCATGAAGATCGGCTTCTGCATGCTTCTGTGGACGACGCATGTCACA
>DATDBN010000044.1:0-22826 GCA_036524835.1 Mesorhizobium sp.
CAAGGGTTCGGCGGTTGCTGCCTTGCAGGACAAGGACAAGAAGATCGGCGAAGACGCGGTGCGCGAGCTGATGGCGGCGGTTGACGCCTACATCCCGACGCCGGAGCGCCCGATCGACAAGCCGTTCCTGATGCCGATCGAGGACGTGTTCTCGATCTCGGGCCGCGGCACGGTCGTGACCGGTCGCGTCGAGCGCGGCATCGTCAAGGTTGGCGAAGAGCTTGAGATCGTCGGCATCCGTCCGACCTCGAAGACGACCTGCACGGGCGTCGAGATGTTCCGCAAGCTGCTCGACCAGGGCCAGGCGGGCGACAACATCGGCGCGCTGCTGCGCGGCGTCGACCGTGAAGGCGTCGAGCGCGGCCAGGTTCTGGCCAAGCCGGGCACCGTGAAGCCGCACAAGAAGTTCATGGCCGAAGCCTACATCCTGACCAAGGAAGAGGGTGGCCGTCACACGCCGTTCTTCACCAACTACCGTCCGCAGTTCTACTTCCGCACGACGGACGTGACGGGCATCGTGTCGCTGCCGGAAGGCACCGAGATGGTGATGCCGGGCGACAACGTGACGGTTTCGGTCGAGCTGATCGTGCCGATCGCCATGGAAGAGAAGCTGCGCTTCGCCATCCGCGAAGGCGGCCGCACCGTCGGCGCCGGCATCGTGGCTTCGATCGTCGAGTAAGAACAAGAAGAAAAGATCTGTCGCGGGCGCGGTTCGCCCGCGCCGCGCCAGAACAAGGATGAAGACGAAATGAACGGCCAAAATATTCGCATACGCCTCAAAGCGTTCGACCATCGGGTCCTGGATGCTTCGACGCGCGAGATCGTGTCGACCGCCAAGCGCACCGGCGCGAATGTTCGCGGGCCTATCCCGCTGCCGACGCGGATCGAGAAGTTCACCGTGAACCGCTCGCCCCACATCGACAAGAAGAGCCGCGAACAGTTCGAGATGCGTACCCACAAGCGTCTGCTCGACATTGTCGATCCGACCCCGCAGACGGTCGATGCGCTGATGAAGCTCGACCTCGCCGCCGGCGTGGACGTCGAAATCAAGCTCTGACGAGCGATGAACATGAGCCGGCGGTTCGCCAATGGCTCCTCTGAAGGAAGAACGAGAAATGCGTTCAGGTGTGATTGCACAGAAAGTCGGGATGACCCGCGTCTACAACGACGCCGGCGAACACATCCCGGTCACGGTTCTCCGCATGGAGAACTGCCAGGTCGTGGCGCAGCGCACGACCGAGAAGAACGGCTACACCGCCGTCCAGCTCGGCGTCGGCCTTGCCAAGGTCAAGAACACGTCGAAGGCGTTGCGCGGCCATTTCGCCAGCGCGTCTGTCGAGCCGAAAGCCAAGATGGCCGAGTTTCGCGTCTCCCCGGAGAACATGCTCGACGTTGGCGCCGAGATCACGGTTGATCACTTCGTCGCCGGCCAGAAGGTCGACGTGACGGGTACTTCGACCGGCAAGGGCTTCCAGGGCGTCATGAAGAAGTACAACTTCAGAGGTGGCCGCGCGACGCACGGTAACTCGGTGTCGCACCGTACGCACGGTTCGACCGGCCAGCGTCAGGACCCGGGCAAGGTGTTCAAGGGCAAGAAGATGGCCGGCCATATGGGCGCCACTCGTGTCACCACGCTGAATGTTGAAGTGCACGGCACGGACGCGGATCGCGGCCTCATCCTGATCCGCGGCGCCGTTCCCGGCACCAAGGGCGCCTGGATCCTGGTTCGCGACGCGGTGAAGATCGACCTGCCGGCCAATGCGCCGAAGCCGGCCGGTATCCGCGCTGTCGCTGCCAAGAAGGACGAAGCTCCGGCCGCCGAGGGGGCGCAGTAATGGACATCAAGATCACCACGCTCGCCGGCAAGGAAGCCGGCAACGTCAAGCTCTCGGAAGAGATCTTCGGCCTAGAGCCGCGCGAGGACATCCTGCAGCGCGTCGTGCGTTGGCAGCTGGCCAAGAAGCAGCAGGGCACGCACAAGGCCAAGGGCCGCGCGGAAGTCTCGCGCACCGGCGCCAAGATGTACAAGCAGAAGGGTACGGGCCGCGCCCGTCACCATTCGGCTCGCGCGCCGCAGTTTCGTGGCGGCGGCAAGGCGCACGGACCGGTCGTTCGCTCGCATGAGCATGACCTGCCGAAGAAGGTCCGCGCGCTCGGCCTGAAGCATGCGCTGTCGGCCAAGGCCAAGGGTTCCAGCATCATCGTCATTGACGAGTTGAAGCTGGCCGAGGCCAAGACCAAGGTGCTGGCCGCCAATTTCGAGACGCTGGGCCTGACCAACGCGCTCTTCATCGGTGGCGCCGAGGTGGATCAGAATTTCGCACGCGCCGCCCGCGCGCTGCACAACATCGATGTGCTGCCTGTCCAGGGCATCAACGTCTACGACATTTTGCGCCGCGGCACGCTGGTCCTCTCGAAGGCCGCTGTCGAGGCTCTCGAGGAGCGCTTCAAATGACTGATCTCCGCCACTACGACGTGATCGTCAGCCCGGCGATCACCGAAAAGTCGACCATGGCTTCCGAGAACAACCAGGTCGTGTTCAACGTTGCCAAGAAGGCGACCAAGCCTGAGATCAAGGCGGCTGTCGAGGCGCTATTCGGCGTCAAGGTGACCGGCGTCAACACGCAGATCCGCAAGGGCAAGGTCAAGCGCTTCCGTGGCACGATCGGGCGCCTGAGCGACGTCAAGAAAGCAGTCGTGACGCTGGCCGATGGCCACTCGATCGACGTAGCGACCGGTCTCTAAGGGCGGTTGAGGATAGAACAATGGCATTGAAAACCTACAAGCCAACGACGCCGAGCACCCGCCAGCTGGTTCTGGTCGACCGCTCGAGCCTCTACAAGGGCAAGCCGGTCAAGGGCCTCACCGAGGGTCTGACGAAGTCCGGCGGACGCAACAATTACGGCCGCATCACCGCCCGTTTCATCGGCGGCGGTCACAAGCGGACCTACCGCATCATCGACTTCAAGCGCACGAAGTTCGACTTGTCGGCGACCGTCGAGCGGATCGAATACGATCCGAACCGCACCGCCTTCATCGCGCTGGTCAAGTATGAAGACGGCGAATTGTCCTACATCCTGGCGCCGCAGCGTCTGGCCACCGGCGACAAGATCGTCGCGGGTGCGTCGGTCGACGTGAAGCCGGGCAATGCGATGCCGCTGCAGGCGATGCCGGTCGGCACGATCGTCCACAATGTCGAGCTGAAGCCCGGCAAAGGCGGCCAGATCGCTCGTTCGGCTGGTTCTTACGCCCAGCTCGTGGGCCGCGACCAGGGCATGGCGATCCTGCGGCTGAACTCGGGCGAGCAGCGCGTCGTGCACGGTTCGTGCATGGCCACTGTCGGCGCCGTGTCCAACCCGGATCACGCCAACATCAATCTGGGCAAGGCCGGCCGCAAGGTGTGGCTCGGCAAGCGTCCGCATAACCGCGGCGTTACCATGAACCCTGTCGACCATCCGCACGGCGGCGGCGAAGGCCGCACTTCGGGCGGCCGTCACCCGGTTACCCCGTGGGGCAAGCCGACCAAGGGCAAGAAGACGCGGTCCAACAAGTCGACCGACAAATTCATCATGCGCTCGCGCCACGCGCGCAAGGCCTAAGAGAGGTAGTCAGACGTGACCCGTGCAGTTTGGAAAGGCCCGTTCGTCGACGGCTTCCTGCTCAAGAAGGCAGAGAAGGTCCGCGAGGGTGGGCGCTCGGAAGTGATCAAGATGTGGACCCGTCGTTCGACGATCCTGCCGCAGTTTGTCGGCCTGACCTTCGGCGTCTACAACGGCCAGAAGCATATTCCGGTCTCCGTTTCGGAAGAGATGGTCGGCCACAAGTTCGGTGAGTTCGCTCCGACCCGTACCTATTACGGCCACGGCGCGGACAAGAAGGCGAAGAGGAAGTAACATGAGCAAGCCTAAAGCCCCGAGGCGGCTTGCCGACAACGAAGCGCGTGCGGTTCTCCGCACCATTCGCGTCAGCCCGCAGAAGCTGAACCTGGTTGCCGCGCTCATCCGCGGCAAGAAGGTCGCGACCGCGCTCAACGATCTTGAGTTTTCGCGCAAGCGCATTGCCGGCACCGTCAAGAAGACGCTGCAGTCGGCGATCGCCAATGCCGAGAACAACCACGATCTCGATGTCGACGCTTTGGTTGTTGCTGAAGCGTTCGTCGGCAAGTCGTTGGTGATGAAGCGCTTTCATGCCCGTGGCCGCGGCCGCGCCAGCCGCATCGAAAAGCCGTTTGCCCACCTCACGATCGTCGTGCGTGAAGTGGAAGAGAAGGAAGCCGCATAATGGGTCAGAAAGTCAATCCGATTGGCCTGCGCCTCGGCATCAATCGTACCTGGGATTCGCGCTGGTATGCGAACACCGGCGAGTACGGCCAGCTGCTGCACGAGGACATCAAGATCCGCGAGTACCTGAAGAAGGAACTCAAGCAGGCTGCCGTCTCCAAGGTGGTTATCGAGCGTCCCCACAAGAAGTGCCGCGTGACCATTCACGCCGCGCGTCCGGGTCTCGTCATCGGCAAGAAGGGCGCCGACATCGAGAAGCTGCGCAAGAAGCTCACCGAGATGACCAGGTCGGAAACGCACCTGAACATCGTTGAAGTTCGCAAGCCGGAAATCGACGCGACGCTGGTCGCCCAGTCGATCGCCCAGCAGCTCGAGCGCCGCATCGCCTTCCGCCGCGCCATGAAGCGTGCGGTGCAGTCGGCCATGCGTCTCGGCGCCGAGGGCATCCGCATCAACTGCTCGGGCCGTCTCGGCGGCGCCGAAATCGCCCGCATGGAATGGTACCGCGAAGGCCGCGTGCCGCTGCATACGCTGCGCGCCGACGTCGATTACGGCACCGCCGAAGCCCAGACGGCCTATGGCATTTGCGGCGTCAAGGTGTGGGTGTTCAAGGGCGAAATCCTCGAGCACGACCCGATGGCGTCCGAACGTCGCGCGACCGAAGGCGATCACTCCGGTGAGCGCTCGACCGGCCGCCGCCGGCCCGAACGCGAAGCCGCCTGAACGGCTAGAGAATTTGGAGAACAAGAACAATGCTGCAGCCAAAGCGCACAAAGTTCCGCAAGCAGTTCAAGGGCCGTATTCACGGTACCGCGAAGGGCGGGACGAATCTCGACTTCGGCGGTTTTGGCCTGAAGGCGCTGGAACCCAACCGCGTCACCGCGCGTGAGATCGAGGCGGCCCGCCGCGCGATCACCCGCGAGATGAAGCGTCAGGGCCGCGTGTGGATCCGGATTTTCCCGGATGTGCCGGTCACCTCGAAGCCGACCGAAGTCCGCATGGGCAAGGGCAAGGGCGCCGTCGACTACTGGGCGGCGCGCATCAAGCCTGGCCGTATCCTGTTCGAGATCGACGGTGTCGACGAGGAAACGGCGCGTGAATCGCTGCGTCTCGGCGCGGCCAAGCTGTCGGTCCGTACGCGCTTCGTACAGCGCATCGCGGAATAAGGAAGGGCCGGGACGATGAAAGCCACACAAGTCAGAACGAAGACGCCGGACGAGTTGGACGCCGACCTTGCCGACCTGAAGAAGGAGCAGTTCAACCTGCGCTTCCAGAAGGCAACCGGGCAGCTGGAAAAGACCGGCCGCGTGAAGGAAGTCCGCAGGGACATCGCGCGCATCAAGACGATCGCCGCCGAAAAGGCGGCCCAAGGGCGTAAAGCCAAGGCTTAAGGACAAAACAATGCCAAAGCGCGTTTTGCAGGGCACCGTCGTCAGCGACAAGAACGAGAAGACCGTGGTGGTCAAGGTCGAGCGTCGCTTCACGCACCCTGTCATGAAGAAGACCGTGCGCCTGTCGAAGAAGTACAAGGCGCATGACGAGACCAACGCCCACAAAGTTGGCGACCAGGTGTTCATCCAGGAATCGGCTCCGATTTCCAAGGACAAGCGCTGGGTCGTGCTGACCGCCGAACAGGCGGACAAGGTTCAGGCGTAAGAGAACGAATTTAGGACAAGCCGGGGAGGGCCATTGGCGCCCCTCTCGATTAGAAGAAAAGAAGGCGGCCAGTCATGATTCAGATGCAAACAAACCTCGACGTGGCGGATAATTCCGGCGCACGTCGTGTCATGTGCATCAAGGTGCTGGGCGGTTCGAAGCGGAAATATGCCTCCGTCGGCGACATCATCGTGGTGTCGATCAAGGAAGCCATTCCGCGCGGCCGCGTGAAGAAGGGCGATGTGATGAAGGCGGTCGTTGTGCACACCGCCAAGGATATCCGTCGCCCGGACGGCAGCGTGATCCGTTTCGACAAGAACGCAGCCGTTCTCGTCGACAACAAGAAAGAGCCGATCGGTACGCGTATCTTCGGGCCGGTGCCGCGCGAACTGCGCGCCCGCAACCACATGAAGATCATCTCGCTCGCGCCTGAAGTTTTGTAAGGAACCGGACCAATGCAAAAGATCCGTAAGGGCGACAAGGTCGTCGTGCTGACCGGCAAGGACAAGGGCCGCAATGGCGAAGTCCTGCGCGTCATGCCGAAGGACGACAAGGCCGTGGTGCGTGGGGTCAACATGATCCGCCGTCACCAGAAGCAGACACAGTCTCAGGAAGGCGGCATCATTTCGAAAGAAGCGCCGATCCACCTGTCCAACATCGCCATCGTCGATCCGAAGGACGGCAAGGCGACGCGCATCGGTTTCGAAGTGCGCGACGGCAAGAAGGTGCGCATCGCCAAGCGCTCGGGAGCAGTTATCAATGGCTAAGGCAGCAGAGGCCGCTAAGGCCAAGATCGAACCGCGTCTGAAGAAGGTCTACAACGAGACCATCCGCAACGCGCTCAAGGAACAGTTCAACTACGACAACGAGATGCAGATCCCGCGTCTCGACAAGATCGTGCTGAACATGGGCGTCGGCGAAGCGACCAGCGATTCCAAGAAGCCGACCGTGGCTTCCGAGGACCTGGCGATGATTGCCGGCCAGAAGGCCGTGGTGACCCGCGCGCGTAACTCGATCGCCAGTTTCAAGGTGCGCGAGAACATGCCGATCGGCACCAAGGTGACGCTTCGCAAGGAGCGCATGTATGAGTTTCTGGATCGCCTCGTGAACATCGCTCTCCCGCGCGTTCGCGACTTTCGCGGCCTGAATCCCAAGAGCTTTGACGGCCGTGGCAACTACGCCATGGGCATCAAGGAGCACATCGTGTTTCCGGAGATCAACTACGACAAGGTCGATCAGATCTGGGGCATGGACATCGTCGTTTGTACGACCGCCAAGACGGATGATGAAGCCCGGGCTTTGCTCAAGGCCTTCAACTTCCCGTTCCGGCAGTAACGGCAGCGAAAAAGGAACGAACGAAACATGGCAAAGACCAGTTCAGTCGAGAAGAACGAACGCCGCCGCAAGCTCGCCGCGCAATATGCCGGCAAGCGTCGCGCGCTCAAGGCGATCATCATGGATCAGAAGCGTCCGCTGGAAGAGCGTTTCCAGGCGCAGTTGAAGCTGGCGGCGTTGCCGCGCAACTCCGCGAAGATTCGTATCCGCAATCGCTGCGAGATTACCGGCCGTCCACGCGCCTATTATCGCAAGCTGAAAATGTCACGTATCGCACTGCGCGAGCTTGGCTCGCTGGGCATGGTGCCCGGCCTGGTCAAGTCGAGCTGGTAAGGAGGGCTGAGAGATGTCTTTGAGCGATCCCCTCGGCGATATGCTGACCCGCATCCGCAACGCCTACGGCCGTAACAAGTCGTCGGTGTCCACGCCGGCTTCTCGCCTGCGTGCCCGCGTTCTGGAGGTGCTGAAGTCGGAAGGTTATATCCGCGATTTCAGCCAGACCGATTTCGACAACGGCAAGTCGGAGATTTCTATCGAGCTGAAGTATTATGACGGCAATCCGGTCGTCCGCGATATTTCGCGCGTGTCGAAGCCGGGCCGCCGTGTGTACGTGTCGGCGAAGTCGATCCCGAACGTTGCCAACGGCCTGGGCATTTCGATCCTGTCGACGCCGAAGGGCGTGATGGCCGATCACGAAGCGCGCGAGCACAACGTCGGCGGCGAAATCCTTTGCCAGGTATTCTAAGAGTGAATGGTCAATGGTGAATAGTAGATGGTGATACGGTTGTCGGCTTCCGGCCTCCCCCTCACCATTTTGCCATTCACCATTCACAGTTGTTAAGGAAAGAGGAGACAAATATGTCTCGTATTGGCAAGAAACCGGTAGCCGTGCCGGCCGGCGTTACCGCCGTCATCGACGGCCAGACCGTCTCGGCGAAGGGCCCAAAGGGCGAGTTGAAGTTCGTCGTCAACGACGAGGTTCTGGTGAAGATGGAGAACAACGAGATCTCCGTTCAGCCCAAGGACCAGACAAAGGTCGCGCGCTCGAAATGGGGCATGTCGCGGACGCAGATCCTCAACATTCTCCAGGGCGTGAAGGACGGCTTTGAGAAGAAGCTTGAGATCACCGGCGTCGGCTATCGCGCCGCGATGCAGGGCAGGAACCTTCAGCTCGCACTGGGCTTCTCGCATGACGTGGTCTACGAAACGCCACAGGGCATCACCATCGCCGTGCCGAAGCCGACGGAAATCACCGTGACCGGCATCGACAAGCAGCAGGTCGGCCAGGTCGCCGCCGAGATCCGCGAGTATCGTGGACCCGAGCCTTATAAGGGCAAGGGCGTCCGCTATGCGGGCGAGAAGATCGTCCGCAAGGAAGGCAAGAAGAAGTAATTGGTGAACGGTGAGTGGTGAATGGCGAAGTGGTAAGCGAATAGGATCGGATCGGCGTTAGCCGGCTTCCCGTTCACCATTTTTCCATTCACCATTCATCTCACTTTAACGCCACGGAAGGCGATCGCGGGAAACGCATATCGGTTTACCGCAAACGATCGCCACCGTTTTTCAAGGCAAGGAAGAAGACATGGCCGACAAGGCAGCAATCCAGAAGCGCGCGCAGCGCATCCGCCGTACCCTCAAGAAGGTTGGTGGCGGTCGTCCGCGCCTGTCCGTGCATCGCTCGTCGAAGCACATCTACGCTCAGATCATCGACGACGCGCAGGGCCACACGCTGGCCGCGGCATCGACGCTGGAAAAGGACAACAAAGGCAAGACCGGCGCCGACACCGCAGCAGCAGCCGCAGTGGGCAAGCTGATCGCCGAGCGCGCCAAGGCGGCGGGCGTCAAGGAAGTGGTCTTCGACCGCGGACCGTACATCTATCATGGCCGCGTCAAGGCGCTGGCCGAAGCTGCCCGCGAGGGTGGCCTGACCTTCTGATGAGTGTCCGGCGAAATATCGCCGGCCAATTTTCAGTTGAAACCGATCCGGCGACGCACTAGACGCCGGATTTCCATTTTAACCCGTGCTTCCGGAAAAGAATAAGGAACAGGATATGGCACAAGAACGCAGGGAAGGCGGCCGTGATCGTGGCCGTGACCGCGAAGAGCGCGATGACGGCATGGTGGACAAGCTCGTCCACATCAACCGCGTCGCAAAGGTTGTGAAGGGCGGCAAGCGCTTCGGCTTTGCAGCACTCGTCGTCGTCGGCGACCAGAAGGGCCGCGTTGGCTTCGGTCATGGCAAGGCGCGCGAAGTGCCGGAAGCCATCCGCAAGGCCACCGAAAGCGCCAAGCGCGAGATGATTTTCGTGCCGCTGCGCTCCGGCCGTACGCTGCATCATGACGTCGAGGGCCGTTGGGGCGCCGGACGCGTGCTGCTGCGCGCCGCCAAAGCCGGTACCGGTATCATCGCAGGCGGCCCGATGCGCGCTGTCTTCGAGACGGTCGGCATGCATGACGTCGTCGCGAAGTCGATGGGCTCGTCGAACCCCTACAACATGGTTCGCGCCACCTTCGACGCGCTGAAGAGCCAGATGCATCCGAAGGATGTCGCTGCCGCTCGCGGCATCAAGTACTCGACCTTGCAGGCGCGTCGCGGCAATGCCGTGACGACCGAGGAGTAAGAGACATGGCCAAGAAAGCAGCAGCCAAGCCGGCCGCCGGCAAGACTGTCACCGTGGAGCAGATCGGTTCGCCGATCCGTCAGCCGCAGGGACAGCGCGCCACATTGGTGGGCCTCGGCCTGAACAAGATGCATCGCCGCCGCACGCTCGAGGATACTCCGTCGGTGCGCGGCATGATCAATGCGATCCCGCATCTCGTCCGTGTCGTCGACGAGAAATAGCGCAGGAGAGACATCATGAAACTCAACGAACTGCGCGATAACGAAGGCGCGACGCATTACAAGAAGCGTCTCGGCCGGGGCATCGGCTCCGGTACCGGCAAGACCGGCGGCCGTGGCGTAAAGGGTCAGAAGGCGCGCTCCGGCGTCGCCATCAACGGCTTCGAGGGTGGCCAGATGCCGCTCTATCGGCGTCTGCCGAAGCGCGGCTTCAACAGGCCGTTCTCCAATTCCTACAACGCCGTGTCGCTGGGCCGCATCCAGACCGCGATCGACGCCAAGAAGCTCGACGCCAATGAAACGGTCAATGCCGAAGCGCTGGTCAAGGCCGGCGTCATCCGCCGCGTCAAGGACGGCGTGCGGCTGCTGGGCAGCGGCGAGTTGAAGGCGAAGGTTGCCTTCGATATCGCCCACGCCTCCAAGACGGCGATCGCCGCCGTCGAAAAGGCAGGCGGGTCGGTGAAGCTGCCGGAAGCCGCCAAGGCCGCCGAATAAGGCACGAACGAAGAGCGGCGCCCAAGTGGCGCCGCTCTTGCGTTCACGGCTTGCATGTCGCGCGCCGTGCGCCTATTTCGTGGCGACCTTTATCCGCTCCACGCGGACAATCCAGCCTCAGAGAAGTCAGTCGATACTGACTGACTCATTCTCACGGAGACCAGGTGCATGGCATCGGCTGCTGAACAATTAGCCTCGAATCTGAATTTTGCCGCCTTCGCCAAGGCGGAGGACCTCAAGAAGCGCATCCTCTTCACGCTGGGAGCGCTGCTTGTCTATCGCCTCGGCACCTATATCCCGCTTCCGGGCATCAATCCGAACGCCTTCGCGCAGGCCTTCGCGAATCAGAGCGGCGGCGTGCTGGGCATCTTCAATGCGTTCTCCGGCGGGGCGGTCGAGCGCATGGCGATCTTCGCGCTCGGCATCATGCCCTACATCTCCGCTTCCATCATCATGCAGCTGATGACGTCGGTTGTCCCGACGCTCGAGGCGCTGAAGAAGGAAGGCGAGCAGGGCCGCAAGATCATCAACCAGTATACCCGCTACGGCACCGTGCTGCTGGCCATGGTTCAGGCCTACGGCATCTCCGTCGGGCTGGAAAGCGGCAACCAGATCGTCAGCGACCCAGGGCTTTTCTTCCGCATCTCGACCGTGATCACGCTGACAGGCGGCACCATGTTCCTGATGTGGCTGGGCGAACAGATCACGGCGCGCGGCATCGGCAACGGCATTTCGCTGATCATTTTCTCCGGCATCGTCGCGGGCCTTCCGCATGCGCTCGGTCAGACCCTGGAACTTGGCCGCACGGGTGCACTGTCGACCGGCCTGATCCTGGCGATCCTCGTGCTGGCTATCGTGGTGATCGCGGCCATCGTCTTCTTCGAACGCGCCCAGCGCCGCCTGCTGATCCAGTATCCGAAGCGCCAGGTGGGCAATCGCATGTTCCAGGGCGATACGTCCCATCTCCCGCTCAAGCTCAACACCGCCGGCGTTATCCCCCCGATCTTCGCATCGTCGCTGCTGCTGCTGCCGGCAACGCTGGCCGGTTTCTCCAACACGACGACGCTGCCCGGCTGGGCCAGCGCGATTCTCGCCGCGCTCGGTCATGGCCAGCCGCTCTACATGCTGCTTTATGGCGCGATGATCGTGTTTTTCTGCTTCTTCTACACGGCGATTGTCTTCAATCCGAAGGACACCGCCGACCAGCTGAAGAAGCATTCGGGCTTCATCCCAGGCTATCGTCCCGGCGAGCGCACGGCAGAATATATCGATTATGTGCTGACCCGCATCACCGTAGTCGGCGCGATTTACCTGGTCATCGTCTGCCTGCTCCCGGAGTTTCTGATTTCACAGGCAGGTGTGCCTTTCTACCTTGGTGGCACTTCGCTTTTGATCGTCGTCAGTGTAACCCTCGATACGGTTGCCCAGATACAAGGACATCTGATTGCCCATCAGTACGAAGGGCTGATCAAGAAGTCCAAGCTCCGTGGAGGAAAGAGGGGACGATGAGGCTAATTCTGCTTGGGCCCCCAGGGGCAGGAAAGGGGACTCAGGCACAGCGTCTCGTCGAAAGCTACAACATCCCGCAACTCTCGACCGGCGACATGCTTCGTGCCGCCGTTAAGGCCGGCACGGAAGTCGGCAAGCGCGCCAAGGCGGTGATGGATGCTGGCGAGCTCGTCTCCGACGAAATCGTCAACGCGATCGTGGCCGAACGCATCGACCAGCCCGACTGCGCCAATGGCTTCATCCTCGACGGCTATCCGCGCACGCTGCAGCAGGCCGACGCTGTTGGCGATATGCTGAGCCGGCGCAAGCAGAAGCTCGACGCAGTGATCGAGTTGGTGGTCGACGACAAGGCGCTGGTGGGGCGTATCGTCAAGCGGGCCAAGGATGCGGAAGCCGCCGGCCAGTCCGTGCGCAAGGATGACAATCCGCAGGTCTTCGACGAGCGCCTGCGCGAGTACTACAAGAAGACCGCGCCGCTGATCGGCTACTACTATGCCAAGGGGCGGCTGGAAGGCGTCGACGGCATGGCGAGCATCGACGAGGTGACAAGCCAGATCGAAGCGCTGCTGCGGGGCGTGAGGGGCAAGGCGAAAGCCGACGCTTAATGGAAAGGCCGGCGATTTAGCCGAGGTCTCTTTAGTGCGCGCGCGATACGCGACTTGTCGGTGCCAATTTTTGGACAGCTGTTGACTCCGCGCAAAACCTCCACTATCTCCCGCGCACATTCCAAATCAGGTTTGTGACTGGCCACCCTTCCGGGGCGCGCCAGTTTTTTGATTGGGATCATCCGCAAGGGCCGGCCTCCACCGGACGCGGGTTCAACCAACGCCGGTTAAACCTTTCAGGTCGCCCGGCTTACATGGAGCGAGAGAAGATATGGCCCGTATAGCCGGCGTCAACATACCGACCAACAAGCGCGTCGTTATCGCGCTTCAGTACATTCACGGAATCGGCAAGAAGTTCGCCCAGGAAATCGTCGACAAGGTCGGCATCCCGGCGGATCGCCGCGTCAGCCAGCTGACGGATGCGGAAGTCCTGCAGATCCGCGAAGCGATCGACAAGGACTATCAGGTCGAGGGCGACCTGCGCCGCGAAGTGTCGATGAACATCAAGCGTCTGATGGATCTCGGCTGCTACCGCGGTCTGCGCCATCGCCGTTCGCTGCCGGTTCGCGGCCAGCGCACGCACACGAATGCCCGTACCCGCAAGGGGCCTGCCAAGGCGATTGCCGGGAAGAAGAAGTAATTTGAGGCAGTAGGCAGTAGGCAATAGGCAGTTGGATTTTACCACTGCCTACTCACTACTGCCTAATGCCTTCAGGTGGAGCCGCTGGAACTACGGCGGTGTCGAGATCAATCGGAAGGACTTTTGAATGGCTAAGGAAGCCGGCCGCGTTCGCCGTCGCGAACGCAAGAATATTTCCTCGGGTGTGGCGCACGTCAACTCGAGCTTCAACAACACGATGATCACCATCACCGATGCGCAGGGCAATTCGATTGCCTGGTCGTCGGCTGGTGCGCAGGGTTTCAAGGGCTCGCGCAAGTCGACCCCGTTCGCGGCGCAGGTCGCGGCCGAGGACGTCGCCAAGAAGGCGCAGGAGCACGGCATGCGGACCCTCGAAGTCGAGGTGTGCGGACCGGGCTCTGGCCGTGAATCGGCGCTGCGCGCGCTGCAGGCCGCGGGCTTCACGATCACGTCGATCCGCGACGTTACGCCGATCCCGCACAATGGCTGCCGCCCGCGCAAGAAGCGCCGCGTCTAACACAATTCGAACTGCCGCGTGAGCGGGCCGCGAGGGCCGCTCCTCCACGGCTTTCCACGCAGCCCGTCACGATTGGATGGTGCGGGCCAACGGAAGGAAGACAAGATGATCCAGAAAAATTGGCAGGAACTTATCAAGCCCAACAAAATCGAGTTTTCCTCGAAGGGCAAGACGCAGACGACGCTGGTCGCCGAACCGCTCGAGCGTGGCTTCGGCCTGACGCTTGGAAATGCGCTTCGCCGCGTGCTGCTGTCGTCGCTTCGGGGTGCCGCGGTCACCGCCGTGCAGATCGACGGCGTGCTGCATGAATTCTCCTCGATCGGCGGCGTTCGCGAGGACGTCACCGACATCGTGCTGAACATCAAGGAAATCGCAATCAAGATGGAAGGGGATGGCCCCAAGCGCATGGTTGTGCGCAAGCAGGGCCCGGGCGCGGTCAAGGCCGGCGACATTCAGACTGTCGGCGATGTCGAGATTCTGAACCCCGACCACATCATCTGCACGCTGGATGACGGCGCCGAAATCCGGATGGAATTCACCGTGGACACCGGCAAGGGCTACGTGCCGGCCGACCGCAACCGTGCCGAGGACGCACCAATCGGCCTTATCCCGGTCGACTCGCTGTACTCGCCGGTCAAGAAGGTCTCCTACAAGGTCGAGAACACCCGCGAGGGCCAGGTGCTCGATTACGACAAGCTGACCATGACGCTCGAGACCAATGGCTCGGTTACCGGCGAGGACGCAGTTGCCTATGCAGCGCGCATCCTGCAGGACCAGCTTGGCCTGTTCGTCAACTTCGACGAGCCGCAGAAGGAAGTTGCTTCCGAGACGGTGACCGAACTGGCGTTCAACCCGTCGCTCCTCAAGAAGGTCGACGAACTGGAGCTATCGGTGCGTTCGGCCAACTGCCTGAAGAACGACAACATCGTCTACATCGGCGACCTGATCCAGAAGTCGGAAGCGGAAATGCTGCGCACCCCGAACTTCGGCCGCAAGTCGCTGAACGAGATCAAGGAAGTTCTGGCCGGTATGGGCCTCCATCTCGGCATGGAAGTGCCGGATTGGCCGCCGGACAACATCGACGATCTCGCGAAGCGTTACGAAGACCAGTACTGAATGGTGAAGTCGTGAATGGGGAATGGTGAATAGTGAATGGCAGGTCGGACCTGGTTCCGGCTTCGCAACGCCACTTGATCCATTCACCATTTTACCATCCACCATTCACCAATTGAAACAAGCGGGCGGAGTTGCCCGGGAACCTAAGGAGAAGAGCCATGCGTCACGGATTTGCCGGCCGCCGGTTCGCCCGCAGCGTCAGCCATCGTAAGTCGATGTTCGCCAACCTCGCGGCTTCGCTCATCGAGCATGAGCAAATCGTTACCACCTTGCCGAAGGCGAAGGATCTGCGTCCGATCGTCGAGAAGCTGGTTACGCTGGGCAAGCGCGGCGACCTGCATGCCCGCCGTCTGGTTATCGCCCAGATCGGCAACGAGCATCTGGTCAAGCGTTTGTTCGACACGATTGCGCCGCGCTATGCGCAGCGTCAGGGTGGCTACCTGCGCATCATGAAGGCCGGTTTCCGCCATGGCGACAATGCGCCGATGGCCGTGATCGAGTTCGTCGACCGCGACACGTCCGCCAAGGGCGCTGCCGACAAGGCACGCGCTGAGGCCGAGGGCGCCGAGCAGGCCGAAGCAGCGTAAGACTGCCGATTTTACAATGCGGAATTGCTGAAGCCAGCGAGGCGATTGCCTCGCTGGCTTCTTCTGTACAAAAAGCCGCCTCTCGGCGGCGATGGTGGGGGATGAATATGACGGATGCGGCCGAGACCAGACTTTCCTTCGCGGTTGACCTCGCCCGCCGTGCCGGCGAGCTCGGCATGGGCTTCTTCCGTGAAATCGAGAAACTGACCATCGAGAGCAAGGGCCATCAGGACCTCGTCTCGAATGGCGACCGCGAGGTCGAGCTGTTCGTGCGCGCGGCGATCAGCGAGGCTTATCCGGACGACGGCATCGTCGGTGAAGAACATGCACCGACCAAGGGCAGATCCGGGCATATCTGGGTGATCGATCCGATCGACGGCACGGCCAATTTCGTCCGCGGAATTCCGCAATGGTGCGTCATCATCGCCTGCATGAAGGATGGCACGACCCATACCGGCGTCGTTCACGAGCCGGCCAGCGGCGAGACGTTCTATGCGCGCAGAGGCGGCGGCGCGTTTTGCAACGGCCGGCCGATCGCCGTATCCAGCGCGGATCACGTCAATCAGGGCTCGATCGGCGTCGGCTTCAACAATCGCACCACGGCGCAGAACATCGTGCCGATCGTGGCGGCCATCATCGATGCCGGCGGCGTTTTCTTCCGCAACGCATCGGGCGGACTGATGTTGTCCTATGTCGCTGCCGGGCGGCTGATCGGCTACACCGAAGAGCACATGAATGCATGGGACTGCGTCGCCGCGTTTCTCATCATCGAGGAGGCGGGCGGCGTGGTGGAGCCGTTCAGCCGCGACGATGTTCTCGCCAATGGCACGGTGGCGATTACCGGCGGCAAGGGCGTGTTCGCGTGGATCAGAGAAGAATCGCGCAAGGCCTACGACTGGTAGCCACCCGGCTCGGCCCGTCGCCGCCGATCTATTCGCCGATCAGCACCGGTCCGCTGGCCGGAAAGCCGACGCCCACTTTCGTCTCCGGCGCGTGAATCTCGTCAACATTCTGCGAAACGATGAAGACATCGCCGGCTTCCGTGGACACGACATACTCCGCGTGGCTGCCGACATAGGTCGATTTCGAGACGGTTCCAGGCACGGTGTTGGCCGCCCCCGCCTTGAGCAGTTCTACGCGGCGCGGCCGCGCGGCAAGCTTTGCCGGGCCGGGCAGGCGGCCACGGGCCGGCAGTCTCAGGGTAACCGGGCCGAGCTTTACCGTGGCGACATCCTTGGCCACGCTCTCAATGGCGCAGTCGAAGATGTTGGCCTCGCCGATGAAGTCGGCGACGAATGCATCGGCCGGTGCGTCGTAGAGGTCGCGCGGCGTACCGTCTTGAGCGATGACGGCGTTGTTCATGACGATGATCCGGTCGGAGACGGCGAGCGCCTCTTCCTGGTCATGGGTGACGTAAACGACGGTCAGGCCGAGATTCTGCTGAATCTCGCGGATCTCTTCGCGCACGTGCCGGCGCAGTTTGGCGTCGAGGTTCGACAATGGCTCGTCGAAGAGAAGGACCTGCGGTTCAAGCACCAGGGCGCGCGCAACGGCGACACGTTGTTGCTGGCCGCCCGACAACTCGCTGGGCAGCCGCGCGCCGAATTTGGAGAGGCCGACCAGATCGAGTCCGGCCTGCGCCTTCGGCGCGATGTCCTTCTTGGGCACGCCGGAGAAGCGCAGGCCGTATTCGACATTCTCGTTTACCGTCATATGCGGAAATAGCGCGTAGGACTGAAACACCATGGAGACGTCACGGTCGGTGGCGGGCAGGCGGGTGACGTCCTTGCCGCCGATCATGATCTTGCCCTCGCTCGCCATTTCGAGCCCGGCGATCATGCGCAGCGTCGTGGTCTTGCCGCAGCCGGACGGGCCGAGCAGCGTGACCAGCTTGCCGGCCTCGATGTCCATCGAAACATCGTTGACCGCTGTGAAAGCGCCATAGCGCTTGCTGACGCGGTCGAATTTTACCGAAGCGGCGTTGCTACGAATTTCTGGCATGGTCTATCCCGAAATTGCGGTTTTCCCGCCGGCCGGCGGCAGACTGACATTGGTGCGCGACTGGGCGGTGTCGACGTGCAGGCCGCGCCGGCCGATGCGGCGCGAACCGACCAGCAACTGCATGATGCCGATGACGACCAGCATCACCACGATAAGCACTGTCGAATAAGCGATCGCCACGCCGTATTCGTTGTTTTCAACACGTCCCACAATGTAGCTCGTCGACATGTCGTAGCGCGCGCTGACCAGGAAGATGATGGCGCTGATCGCCGTCATGGCGCGCACGAAGGAATAGACCAGCGCCGCCAGGATCGCCGGGCGCAGCAGCGGAAGGATGACTTTTCGGAAGGTCTGCCAGGAATTGGCGCCCAGCGTCAGCGAGGATTCGTCCAGGCTCTTGTCGATCTGGGACATCGAAGCGACGCCGGCGCGAACTCCGACCGGCATGTTGCGGAAGATGAAGGACAGCACCAGGATGATGCCGGTCCCGGTCAGTTCGATCGGCGGTACGTTGAACGCGATCACATAGGACACGCCGATGACGGTGCCGGGGATGGCGAAGGACAGCATGGTGCCGAACTCGAAGGCGTCCTTGCCCTTGAAGTTCTGTCGCACCAGCAGATATGCGGTAAGCAAACCGATCGCGGCGGTGAGCGGCGCCGAGATCAGCGCAATTTCAATCGTCGTCCAGAAGGAGCTCCAGGCCGAGCCGGAAAAATGCAGGCCAAACTGGTTCCAGCCGACCGAAAACGCCTTGATGTAGTGCAGCAGGGTCAGAGTGTGGTCGATGCCCCAGCGCGTGACGAAACTGCCGTAGAGAATGGTAGCGTAGACGAACAGCGTAAAGGCGGTCCAGAAGCCGGCAACGCCATAGACGCCGAGTTCAAGCCCGCGCGGAAGTCTCGGGTGGACGCCGGAATCGCCTTTTCCGGTCATCGTCGTGTAGCTCTTCTTGCCCAGCCAGAAACGCTGCGCGTAAAAGGCGCCCAGCGTGAAGACCAGCAAGACGACGGCCAGGATTGCTGCTTGTGCAGGGTCGTTCTGGGCGCCGACGATGGCGAAGAAGATCTCGGTCGACAGCACATCGAAATTTCCGCCGAGCACCAGCGGATTGCCGAAATCGGCCATCGACTCGATGAAGCCAAGCAGGAAGGCGTTTGCCAGGCCGGGCCGCATCAGCGGCAGCGAGACATTCCAGAAGGTCTGCCAGCGGTCGGCGCGCAGGGTCTGCGAAGCTTCCTCCATCGAGGGGGAAACGCCTTCGACGACCCCGATGAGCACCAGGAACGCTATCGGGGTGAAAGCAAGCAATTGTGCGATCAGCAGGCCGGGCAGGCCATAGACCCAGCGTGTCGGCTGCATGTCGAAGATGCCGGCGAAAAACTGGGTCACTGCGCCGGAGAGGCCGAAGAGAAGAATAATCGCCAGGCCGATGACGAAAGGCGGCGTAATGATCGGCAGGATCGTCAGCGCGCGCAGGGCCTTGCCGTAGCGAAAGCCGGATCGCGTGACGACCAATGCGAAGACGAGGCCGAGGACGGTGCTGAGCGCCCCGACAACAATGGCGAGGAACAGCGAATTCAGCGCCACGCCGCAGCGGCTGCCCGCGAAGCAGCCCAGGCTCCAAAGTCGCTCGCTGAAGATTTTTGCGATGAAAGTCCCGAACGAATATCCGCCGTCGGTGGTCACCAGCGCATTCGCCAGCATTTGAATGAGGGGGATGAAAATGAAGACGGTGACCATCGCCACCACGAAGCCGATGGCGCTGACGACGAAGACATCGCCGCCAACCGCGCCGCGCGCCGCAATTCCAAGCGTGAGCAGGAAAAGGAAGGCACCGCAGACCAGCATTGCGCCGTAGCCCATGCCAAACTGCCGGTCGTCGAGTTCCCCAAAGAGCGCCGTCAGCCACTCGAAGCGCCAGCCCCGCATGCTGATGGCGTAGCCCTGGAAAAAGAACCACGCCAGCCCGGCAATGCCGACCCATATCAGGATCGTGCCGAACCACGGATCGGCCTTGCGCCTACCGTGGAGGAGAAGGGGGAGCAGCAGGAGACCGCCAAGCGGGGCAAGCCAGAGCTTTTGCCCCTGCAGCACCAGAAAGAGGGCAGGGGCGACGTCTTCACCCAGGGGGTAGCCGTCGGCGAGCCAGCCGAGTGTGAAGAAATTGTCGTCCAGTCCGTACCAGGGCAGCAGTGCATAGCCGAGCCAGCCGACTGCCAGCCAGATCAGGAGTGCGGGATGAAAGCCTGCTCGACTGGCTTCAGCGCGCATGACGCTGCCTTGTCGCTATCCGGCAAGAGAGGCTTGATCCATGCGGATTGATGTGGGGATCGGAGGAGATGTTGGTATGATGAAATAGCGTCAAGTCTCGCACCCGATCGATCGCGCCTGTCGTCTCCGTTCATTTCGGTGGATCGCCCGACCCCCTCGCTTGGTGGGAGCCGGGCGAGACCGCTTATTGAGGCAGCGACGCGACTTCGTTGTCCCATTTCGAAAGGAGACGCTTGCGCTCCTCGCTCGAACCGTACTTTTTGAAATCGTAGTCGATCAGCTTGATCTTCGAGATGTCCGGGATCTTGTCGGAGAGCTTGGCGTTTTTGTTCGACGGGATTTGGAAGGAGTTCACCTCCGCCGCCTTCTCCTGAACCGCCGCTCCCAACACCCAATCATAGTATTTCTTGGCGGCTTCCGGATTGCGCGCTCCCTTGATCAGGGACATCGAGCCGATCTCGTATCCGGTACCTTCGCATGGCGCGACGGGAACAATGGGAAAGCCAGCCGCGGTCTGTGCTACCGCATCATGCAGGAAGACAATGCCGATCGTGGTTTCGCCGAGGCCCGCGGCCTTGATCGGTGCGGAGCCGGACTTGGTGTATTGGTTGATGTTGGCGTGAAGGGCCTTCAGGTACTCGAATGCCTTGTCCTCGCCCATCAGTTGAACCAGCGTTGCCAGCATGGTGTAGGCGGTACCCGATGAGTTCGGGTTGGCGACCTGAACCTGGCCTTTGTATTCCGGCTTGATCAGATCCGCCCAGCACTTCGGCTCCGGCAAGCCGTTCTTGGCCAGCAGATCCTTGTTGTAGCCGAAACCGAGCGCGCCGGAGTAAACGCCGATTGTCTTGTTGTTGGCGGCCTCCGCCTGCTTGATCGCCCAGTCATAGAGTTCGCCGCGCATCGGTGAATCGGGATATGCCTCGGTCAGATCCTCCTCTGCGGCCTGCAAATGCGGGTCGCCAGTGCCGCCCCACCAGACGTCACCCTTCGGGTTCCCGGACTCGGCCTTGACCTGCGCGAAGGTTTCGCCGGAGCTCTTGCGCGTCATATCGACGGTGATGCCGGTCGCTTCTTCGAAGCCGCGCGCCAATTGCTGGCACCATGCTTCGTCGGCGGCGCAGTAAAGGGTCAGGCTTTCCGACTGCGCCACGCCGGCGCTTGTCAGCGAACCCACTGCGACGCCCGCCGCCAGAAGCAGCTTGTTTAGTTTCATGAAGTTCCTCCCATCGTCCTGTTTTGCCGCCACGAAAATCCTCGGTTTTCGTGGCGGTTCGGGCACAAGGTGAGGTGTTTTCGCTGCGATTGCAACCGGCTTTCGATCCACGTTCAACTTTCGCCGGCAAAGGAGTTTAGCCGTCCGAAACGCCGGCCTCAGCGAAGCTCGCCATGCCCGTGTGGCAGGCGAGCGCGCCGCGCAAGATGTTGATCGCGAGACAGCCGCCCGACCCTTCGCCGAGCCGCATGCCGAGATTGAGCAACGGTTCGAGCCCAAGGGCCTCAAGCAGGGCCCGATGCCCGGCTTCAGCTGAGACATGGCCGGAAAGAGCGTGCGCCAGTCCCGCAAGGTGAAGCTTTGCGAGCGGCGCGACAGCAGCCGTGGTGACGAAGCCGTCCAGCATCAGCGGCACGCCCAGCTTTCGTGCGGCAAGGGCTGCGCCCAGCATTGCCGCGAGTTCACGCCCGCCGAGCGCCGCGGCGATCCGTAGCGGATCGCTGAGCACGTCGCCATGCAGCGCGATGGCCTTTTCGATTGCAGTCGTTTTGCGATAGAGCCCGGCATCGTCGACACCGGTCCCGCGCCCCACCCATTTCAGCGCGCCGCCGCCGAAAAGGGCAGTTGCGAGGGCTGCCGCAGTGGTCGTGTTGCCGATCCCCATTTCGCCGAGGCACAGGAGATCGAGGTCGGCGCTGACAGAATCGTATCCGGTTGAGACGGCGGCGAGGAAATCCGCATCGTCCATGGCAACGGTTTGCGTGAAGTCGCCGGTCGGCCGGTCGATCTCCAATGGAACGACGAGAAGCTCCGCCCCGGCCTGCCGCGCCAATTGATTGATGGCCGCGCCGCCGCCGGCAAAGTTTGCCACCATCTGGGCCGTCACTTCCGCCGGAAATGCTGATACGCCCTGTGCCGTCACCCCATGCGAACCGGCGAACACGATCACCTTGACCTTGTCCAGTTTGGGCATCGGTCGGCGCTGCCAACGGGCGAGCCAGCCGACAAGTGTCTCCAGCCTGCCGAGGCTGCCCTGCGGCTTGGTCAAAGTGTCCTGGCGTGCCGCCACTGCGCTGGCGGATCCTTCGTCCCCATCCGAGAGGGCATGGCAGGCTTCGCGCAGTTCATCGAAAGTTTTGAAAGGCATAGGCAAGAAATCTCCGAAGTCAGGTTAGGAAAATACAGCGGCCGCGGCGACCAGGATCGTCATTTCCGCGAATTGCTGAGAGGCGCCCAGCGTATCGCCCGTAATGCCGCCGATCTGGCGCAGGCAGAGTTGTCGGAAGGCGAGTGTGACAACCCCCACCGCCAGCGCGGTGACGAGCGCCCCGAACACGCCGAGAAAGAGCAATCCCGCGATGCCGATCGCGAGCGAAGCGGCAGCACCGATCGCGGGAACCGGGCCGACAGTGGCGGCCAAGCCTGAATGGGTGGCCAGTTGCGTGTCGCGGATCAGCCGCGCGAAAATGGCGCGCGAAGCGACATGCGCGGCGATCAGCCCCGCGAGCACGGCGCCGTGCGAAGCAAGGGTGGCAAGCGCGCTCCAGCGGATCAGCACCGACATCATCAGCGCCACTGCGCCGTACGTGCCAAGACGGCTGTCATGCATGATTTCCAGCTTCCGCTCGATTGTCTTGCCGCCGCCGAATCCATCGGCGACATCGGCCAGGCCGTCTTCGTGCAGGCACCCGGTGAGAAGCATCATGGCGGCCAGCGTGATCGCCGCCGCCGGCAAGGTGGGCACATCCAGCGCATC
>DATDBN010000045.1:0-32447 GCA_036524835.1 Mesorhizobium sp.
TCGGCAACGAAGGCAACGACTGGATCGAAGGTGGCCAGCGCTTCGATACGCTCGCCGGCGAGAACTCGGAACTATTCTTCAACTCGACCATCGTCGGTCACGACGTTCTGAACGGCGGCAGCGGCGACACTGACTACGACGGCGAATCCGGCGACGACATCATGTTCCAGAACAGCGAGGGCATCCAGCGCTCCAACGGCATGGCCGGCTTTGACTGGGCCATCCATAAGGGTGACAGCCAGGCAGCAAACTCGAACCTCGGGATCCCGATCTTCGAGACCCAGGAAGCCTTCATCCTCCGCGATCGGTTCGACCTAGTTGAAGGCCTCTCTGGTTGGGATCATGACGACACGCTGACGGGCCGTATTGTCGCCGTGAACACGCGCGCCGAATTGGAAGGCACCGCGGCCATCCCTGGCCCGAACTCGCCGCTCGACTCCTATTCCAACGATCTCCTTGCCAAGAACGTCGCCCTGATCAATGGGCTGGCGCCGCTGCTCGCCCATCTCGGCGCCGGTATTCCGGTGACGAGGGTCGTCAATGGCCAGACCTTCCAGAGGCCGCGTTCGTGGGCGCCCAAAAGTTCCTAGATGGTTCTTGCCGAATTGGCCGGTTGTATAGCCCATGTCCTTGAGTGCTGTGGCCAGGGTCATCGCCTCGGCTGGCAGGCCGGTCTTGGCCCCGGCTTGACCGACAGTGGTCATGCCTGTTCGGATCGGCAGTTCGCCGGTGATGAAGGCGGCCCGGCCTGCCGTGCAGTTCGCCTCGGCGTAGTAATCAGTCAACAGCATGCCTTCGGCGGCGATCTTGTCGAGGTTGGGCGTGCGCCCCGCCCTCATGCCGCGATGATAGGCGCCGAGATTCCAGACGCCGATATCGTCGCCCATGATGACGACGATGTTGGGTTTCTGCTCCTGCGCGGCTGCGGGTGCGATTGCAGCCGTCGCTGAGACGGCTGAAGCCAGCAGCCCAGCCAAAGATTCATTATTCGACTCATGTTCAAATTTCTCCAGTGCCCGAGATGGGCGATGCGATGCGGTTCATTGCTGCTTTCATTTTCACTGGTTCGGTTCTCCAGGATCAGCCTGGCCTGTCCGGCCAAGGGTGATCATTGCAGCAGGTCGACTGATAACCAGTGCAAGCGGAAGCAAAGACGCCGGGATTTGACGGGCTTTCAAGTCGCCCTTCCGTTGCTTCCGAGCGGATGGAACAAGGCTTCCTTGGGATGCGGAGAATGACGACTCGCTCGGCATTACCCAGCGGTAGGCTAGAGCGCCCACTGTGCCGCCATATTTCCCTTAGGTAAAGTTTGGCGTCGATAGAATCCCGCCTTTCGATGAAAAGCGTCAGACTCGAAGGTACAGGGGGGCTGCCCGAGGGGATCCAGAAAAGGGCGACGGCGTCGCGGGCTGGACGCAACCGATCTTCGCCTGCTAACCGGCGGCATGGCGATCTTGACGACATTTCCGCCCTTGCCGGTTGCCGAGGCGCTGCCGCGGCTGCTCGGTGTGCTTGGCGCCCGCAACACCGCCGTGCTGGTGGCGCCGCCCGGCGCCGGCAAGACTACGCTCGTTCCGCTAGCCTTGCTTGGAGAGGATTGGCTGGCGAACCGCAAGATCCTGCTGCTGGAGCCGCGCCGGCTCGCGGCGCGCGCCGCTGCCCGGCGCATGGCCGAGTTGCTCGGCGAGGAGGTCGGCGCAACGGTCGGCTATGCCATGCGGATGGAAACGCGGACCTCTGCGGCGACGCGTGTGCTCGTGGTTACGGAGAGCATCCTGTCCCGTATGATCCTCGACGACCCCGAACTGAACGGGATCGGCGCGGTCCTGTTCGACGAGTTCCACGAACGTTCGCTGGACGGCGATTTCGGCCTGGCCTTGGCCCTCGACATACAGGGAGCCTTGCGGCCCGACCTGCGGCTGCTGGTCATGTCCGCGACCATTGATGGCGCGCGCGTCGCCGGCCTGCTTGGCGATGCCGCCGTCATCGAAAGCCGAGGCCGCAGCTTCCCCGTCGACATTCGCTATCAGGAGCGCGCAGCCGGCGTTTCGGTGGAAGATGCAACGGCATTGGCGATCCGCCAGGCGCTTGCTCAGGAGCAAGGTAGCGTGCTGGCCTTCCTGCCGGGACAACGGGAAATCGAACGCACCGCGGAGCGGCTGGCCGGGAGAATCCCGGAAGGCGCGGATGTCACGCCGCTGTTCGGCATGATGGATGGCAAGGCGCAGGATGCCGCCATTCGCCCGTCGCCCGCAGGCCGCCGCAAAGTCGTGCTGGCGACGGCCATTGCCGAAACATCGATCACCATCGACGGTGTTCGCGTCGTCATCGACGCTGGCTTGTCGCGGCTGCCTAAATATGAGCCGGCCACCGGCCTGACCCGTCTCGAGACGGTGCGGGCCTCGCGCGCTTCGGCTGACCAGCGCGCCGGCCGCGCGGGCCGCACGCAGGCCGGTGTCGCGATCCGGCTCTGGCGAGCCGAGCAGACCGCAGCCTTGCAGGCGTTCACGCCACCCGAAATCAACCAGGCGGATCTTTCCAGCCTGGTGCTGGACTGTTCCGCCTTCGGCGTTGCCGATCCCACCGGACTGGCCTTCCTCGATCCGCCGCCTGGGCCGGCCCTCGCCGAGGCGCGCATCTTGCTGCGCGATCTCGGAGCGATCGACGAGGCAGGACGGCTGACACCAAGCGGCGCGGCGATGCGCAAGCTCGCTCTGCCGGTCCGCCTGGCGCATATGGTCTCCACCGCAGCAGAGCGGGGCGAGGCAAGCCGTGCGGCGGAATTGGCGGTGGTTTTGACGGAGCGGGGGCTGGGCGGCGACAGTGCGGATTTGGAACGACGCATGGAGCGCTTTCGCAGCGATCGTTCGCCCCGGGCGAACGCCGCCCGGCAATTGGCGATGCGGTTGGCAAAGCAGGCAGGCGACAACAATGCGGGCGCGCCGCCCGGCGTCGTTTCAAGCGTTGGACGGCTCCTCATGGACGCCTTTCCGGATCGGGTGGCCAAGGCGCGGGGCGAGCGCGGCCGCTTTGTTCTCGCAAATGGACGCGGCGCTGCGATGGACGCCACCGAACTTCTGGCCGGTGCTGAGTTCCTGGTGGTCGCCGACCTGCAAGGCAAGGCGCAGAATGCCCGTATCGCCATGGCCGCGCCCCTCGACGAGCGGGACATACGCGACGCCCTTGGCGATCGCATCGCGGCTGCTAGGGAGACGGCGTTCGACCGCGAGCGCGGCGCCGTGCGCGTGCGCGATACGACCCGGCTGGGCGCCATTGTGCTGTCGGAACGCATGCTGCCGGCGCCTACCGGCACTGACGCCGATAGCGCCGTTCTCGACGCTCTCCGCGCCCATGGGCTGGAGTTGCTGCCTTGGGACAAGGAAGCGGCCACGCTGCGCCGCCGGCTGCACTGGCTGCATCGGGGCCTTGGCGCGCCATGGCCCGACGTCTCCGACGCCGCGCTGAAGCAGACTTTGGAGGACTGGCTGCTGCCATTTCTGCAGGGCCACGCGGGTATGGCGCGCATTCCGGGCGCTGTGCTGCGCGAAGGCCTGCTGTCGCTGGTGCCGCATGATCTGCAGCGGAAGGTGGCGCAGCTTGCGCCGACGCATTACGAGGCGCCGTCGGGCAGCCGCGTTCCGATCAGCTATGACGGCGAACAACCGGTTCTCTCCATCCGCGTGCAGGAATTATTCGGGCTGCGCGATCATCCCGCAATTGCGGGCGGCGCCGTGCCTTTGACGCTGGAACTGCTGTCGCCGGCGCACCGCCCGATCCAGACGACCGGCGATCTGCCGGGGTTTTGGCGCGGCTCATGGGCGGATGTGCGCGCCGATATGCGAGGCCGCTACCCCAAGCACGTCTGGCCGGACGATCCCGCCAGCGCCCAGGCCACGAGCCGGGCAAAGCCGCGAGGGTCCGGCTAGGCTTTGCTCCCGCGCCACCTTGGCCGCGCGAGCACCGCGACCTCAACGGCCCTTGCCCAGAGTGCCGGGGCAAGGGCATAGACAAGATCATGAAGGAGTTCCTGGCCGCGTCACATTCTCAAAGCCATCGCCTGCGGCTGAACACATTGATTCGGCTGCGCTGGCTGGCCATTGTCGGGCAGAGCGTCACGGTTCTGGCCGTGGCCTATTGGCTGGATTTTCCGCTGCGGGTGAGCTTCTGTTTCGTGCTGATCGCGGCCTCGGCTTGGCTCAATCTCATCCTGGCTTTCCGCTATCCCGCCGCACAGCGCCTGCCACCGGCGGCTGCGCTCGGCATACTGCTTTTCGACAGCCTGCAACTCGCCGGCCTGCTCTACCTGACCGGCGGTCTGACCAATCCGTTCTCCCTGCTGCTTTCCGTGCCTGTCGTCATCTCGGCGACCTCCATGCCCCTCAAGCTGACAGCACTGCTGGGAGGGGTCGTCACCATGGCGGCCACGCTGCTCACCTTCTTCCACGAGCCGCTGCCGTGGGTCGCGGGCGAGACCCTCGAAATGCCTTTCGTCTATGTCGCCGGCATGTGGCTGGCGGTTTTATCCAGCATTGCCTTCACTGCGCTCTATGCTTTTCGAGTGGCCGAAGAGGGCAGGCTGCTGGCCGATGCTCTGGCGGCGACGGAACTCGTTCTGCAGCGCGAGCAGCACTTGTCGGCGCTGGACGGATTGGCCGCCGCCGCCGCGCATGAGCTGGGCACGCCGCTCGCCACGATCTCGCTGGTGGCGCGCGAGATGGAACGCGGCGTGGACGATCCTAAGCTCAAGGACGACGTGGCGCTGCTGCGGTCGCAAAGCGAGCGCTGCCGCGAGATCCTGAAGCGGCTGACAAGCCTGTCCTCCGACAGCGAGGCGCATATGGCGCGGCTGCCGCTGACCTCCCTGATTGAAGAAGTGACAGCGCCGCATCGCGATTTCGGCATCACCATCAAAATGGTCGAGGGTGAGCGCATCGGCCCGGAGCCGGTGGGCCGGCGCAACCCGGGGGTCATCTACGGCATCGGCAATCTCGTCGAGAACGCGGTGGATTTTGCCCGGCAGGTGGTTACCGTCCGGTGGCGCTGGGACGCCGACAGCGTTGCGATCACGGTGCTGGACGACGGCGAGGGGTTTGCCCCGGAGATCATCGACCGCATCGGCGAGCCCTATATGTCGACGCGTCAGGAAGGCAACGCCAAGGGCAATTCGAGCGGCGGCGGACTTGGCCTGGGCCTTTTCATCGCCAAGACGCTGCTGGAGCGTTCCGGGGCGACCTTGACGTTCCGAAACGCAAGCGGCCGCGGCGAGGGCGCCATGGTCATCATCGAATGGCCTCGCGACCGTTTCCTGAGCGAGGCCTCGGCGATGGCGGCGCTGCAATAGAGCGACTTTCTGTTCCAAAGCAGGGTTTTACCGTTCCATCCGACATCCTGTATGAAGTAAGGAGAGGAAACGGACCAAAGCGACTATGAATACCGAACCAAGCAATACAGCCCCCATCCCCGGCGACGACCATTCCCTGCTGATCGTCGATGACGACAAGCCCTTTCTCACGCGTCTGGCGCGCGCCATGGAAAGCCGGGGCTTTCAGGTGGAGGCGGCGGAAAGCGTTGCCGAAGCGCTCGGGAAAGTGCGTGCCCGCGCGCCGGCCTATGCCGTTGTCGATATGCGGCTGGGCGACGGCAACGGTCTCGACGTGATCACGGCGATCCACGAGAGGCGCGCGGATGCACGGGCCATCATCCTCACCGGCTATGGCAACATCGCGACAGCGGTCAACGCCGTGAAGCTTGGTGCGATCGACTATCTCTCCAAGCCTGCCGATGCGGATGACATCTTCGCCGCTCTGACCGGGTCTGGCGGCGAGCGCGCGGCCTTGCCCGAGAACCCGATGTCGGCTGACCGCGTTCGCTGGGAACATATTCAGCGGGTGTACGAAATGTGCGACCGCAACGTGTCCGAGACGGCGCGTCGGCTCAACATGCACCGGCGCACGCTGCAGCGGATTCTCGCCAAGCGCGCGCCACGGTAGAGTTCACTCCCCATCGGCTGGGTTTATTGCGATGGACCAACTGGCGACGGAACAATTCGCTGCTTCGCCCGTTTGCCCGCAGTGAAATATACCGGAGTGAGGGTCGTGAACAATATTGTCTATATCGTGGGTCTTGTGGTGATCGTTATTGCCGTGCTGTCGTTCTTCGGATTGCGCTGACCGCACTTGAACGCGCAACGTCAGGGACTTGATCATCAGGAGATAAGTGCGGCTGACACCGACGCGATAAGCACACCCTGTGGGCTCTTATCGGACGGTTCTAACGCGGTGCACCTGCCACCGACGCTCTTACCATAAGGTCGACAGGCCAGACCTCGGCGACGGGGCTCGTTTCCGCGCCTGAGATGCGAGCGGCGAGCCGTTCAGCCACGCGCGCGCCCGCCGCACGGATGGAGGAGCGCGTCGTCGCTAGCGGAACCGAGAAATTTTCGGGCTTCAACCACGGAAAAACGTCGTCATGCGCGATGACCGAAAGGTCACGAGGGATGTCCAGGCCGAGTTCGCGCGCCGCGCGAAACACGCCAAGCGCCATAATAAGGCTGGAGCAGACGATTGCCGTCGGGCGATCCGGAACGGAGAGCAGTTCGCGCGCGGCGCGGTAGCCGCCCTCATCCGTCATCGCCTGTGAGCGGATCAGCGACTGCGGCAAGTCAAGGCGATGATCCGCCAGCGATTGGCGCAGCCCCCGCTCGCGGAAGACGGCAAAAGTCTGCGACAACTCGCCATTGATCAATCCAACCCGGCGATGACCGAGCTCGATCAAAAGGCGTCCCGCCTGGCGAAACGCGCCTTCATTGTCGATATCTATGAAGGGAAAGTCGAAGCCCAGCCCTTCGCTGCGGCCATGAACGATATAGGGAAGTCCCAACTGATTGAGCAGCTTGATGCGGCGGTCCGCGGGACGCGGCGCGGAAACATAGACTGCATCGACCTGCTTGTTGGCCGCGAGGCGCCGGTAGGTCGTTTCCTCCTCATCGGCATCAGTCGGGCTGAGCACGAGGTCAAGGCCGTGATGGCGGGCGTAATCACCCATGCCGGACAGGAACTCGACGAAGTGCGGATCGATGTCCACCGCACTCCCCGTCGGCATGACGTAGCCGATCATCCCGGCCTTGCCTGTCGCCAGCCTGCGGGCGCTCGGATTCGGCCGGTAGCCGTGCCGCTTGGCGGCATCCATGACCCGCCGGCGCGTTTCTTCATTGACTTCAGGATAGCCGTTGAGCGCACGGCTCACCGTGGTCTGCGAAAGGGCCAGCATGGTGGAGAGCTGTTTCAGGTTCACCGGCGCTATTTTTCCCAAAGCGCTTGGATTTCGATCAGAAAGCTTGAGGAGCGCGCTTCGCCGGCTATTTTACGCGAATCCTCGGCGGAAGCAAATATAAGCGGCGGCTATTGGGCCATTTCAGAGCGAAATTGACTGCATTTGAAGGCGGCGCGCTTAAATCTGCCGTCAAGCACTCTTGACTCCGAGCCAATTTAATGGCTCTTAACCGCAGCCAAAGCGCTTTGAATTGACCGATTGCCTAGGTGGTTGCGCACCGGGGTGCAATCGGGCAAAGTTCGAGTGGGCGTCGGCCGAGCGGAGTGGAGGCTCCGTTCCCTAGAGAGTTTGACCCGTTGGGAGGAACACCGATGAAGAAAAGCCTTTTGATGGGGGCCGCACTCTTCGTGCTTGCCCTGAATACGCCAGCCTTGGCTGAACTGAAATTCAAGCCGGGCGAGGATGCCCGCTTCGACTGGGCCAATTTTGAAGAACTCAAGAAGGTCGACCTGAAGGGTGAGACGCTGTCGGTCTTCGGGCCTTGGCGCGGTCCCGACGAGGCTCTTGTTCAATCTGTCCTCGAATATTTCCGCGAGGCGACCGGCGCTACAGTCAACTACTCCTCCTCCGAGAACTACGAGCAGCAGATCGTCATCGACACGCAGGCAGGCAGCCCGCCGAACATCGCGATCCTTCCGCAGCCTGGCCTGATCCAGGACCTGGCGTCGAAGGGTCTGCTCGTCCCGCTTGATGACGCGACGGCTGCCTATGTGAAGGACAATTACGGCGCCGGCCAGTCCTGGGTCGATCTCGGGACGTACAAGGACAAGGACGGCACCTCGAAATTCTTCGCCTTCCCCTACAAGGCCGACCTGAAGTCGCTGGTCTGGTATTCGCCGGAGAATTTCGAAGAGAACGACTACAAGGTTCCTGAGACCTGGGAAGACATGATGAAACTGTCCGACCAGATCGTTGCCGACGGCGGTGTGCCGTGGTGCATCGGCCTGGGTTCCGGCGGTGCAACGGGCTGGCCGGCGACCGACTGGGTCGAGGACATCATGTTGCGTACGGTGAAGCCCGAGGTCTACGACCAGTGGACCAAGAACGAGATCCCGTTCAACGACCCGCAGGTCGTCAACGCGCTCGACATCTTCGGCAAGATCGCGACCAATCCGAAATATGTCGACGGCGGCATTGCCGCAGTTGCGGCGACGGACTTCCGCGACAGCCCGAAGGGTCTCTTCGACGTTCCGCCGAAGTGCTACATGCACCGTCAGGCGTCGTTCATCCCCTCCTTCTTCCCCGAAGGCACGAAGTTGGGCGAAGATGCGGACTTCTTCTATCTGCCTCCGATGGCTGCGCATGCCGACCTCGGCAAGCCAGTGCTCGGTGGCGGAACGCTGGCGATGATCACCAAGGACTCAAAGGCATCGCGCGCCTTCATAGAGTTCCTGAAGATGCCGCTGACGCATGAACTGTGGATGGCCCAGTCCGGCTTCCTCACGCCTCTCAAGACCGCGAAGCCGGAGGCCTATGCCGACGACATCCTGCGTCGCGAGGGTGAGGTGCTGGTCAACGCATCGACCTTCCGCTTCGACGGCTCGGACCTGATGCCGGGCAAGATCGGCGCCGGCGCGTTCTGGACCGGCATGATCGACCTCGTTGGCGGCAAGGCGCCCGACGCTGTCGCGGGTGACATCCAGAAGAGCTGGGATGGCCTGAAATAGACTGCCGCTTCGGCGAGCGGGCTCAGTGTAGAAGTCCGCTCCATTTCCAAGGCACGCCGCGGCGTGCTGCTTCTCGGGGTACCACCGGGAAACCGGTCCAGGCGCACAGAGCCTGGACCCCTAACGGCGCACCATCGCCGCGCTGAACGCAACATCAAGACTCGCGAGGGACAGCGATGTTATCGCAGCTTATTTCCGCAATTGTGGTCATTGTCGTGGGCGTTGGCGGCTGCGTCGCCTATTTCTGGGGCGCCAACAAGCTTGTCGATCTCATCTTCCCGTCGCGCGGCGTCAAAGGTGCGGCCGCGATCGACAACCTCCGCCGCCAGGGTCTCGTGCGCCCATGGCTATTCATCGGACCGGCGCTGCTGATCCTCATCATCTATCTGATCTATCCGGTCATCAACACCGTCATCACCTCGTTCCAGGATAAGTCCGGCGAAGGGTTTGTCGGCCTGGCCAACTATCAATGGGCGTTTGGCGACGCACAGTTCCGGAACTCGATCCTGAACAACCTCCTGTGGTTGCTCGTCGTTCCGGCCGCCTGCACCTTCCTGGGCCTGATCATCGCGGTGCTGACCGACAAGATCTGGTGGGGCACCATCGCCAAGAGCTTGATCTTCCTGCCCCTGGCAATCTCCTTCGTGGGCGCCAGCGTCATCTGGAAGTTCGTCTATGAGTACAAGGGCGAGGGCCAGACGCAGATCGGCCTGCTCAACGCCATCGTGCAATGGTTCGGCGGCGCGCCGCAGGTCTGGATATCGATGCCGATCTGGAACAATTTCTTCCTGATGGCGATCCTGATCTGGATCCAGACAGGTTTCGCGATGGTCATCCTGTCGTCCGCGCTGCGCGGCATTCCGGAAGAGACGATCGAGGCGGCTGTCATCGACGGCGCCAATCCGTTCCAGATCTTCTGGAAGATCATGATCCCGCAAATCTGGGGCACCATCATCGTCGTGTGGACGACGATTACCATCCTCGTCCTGAAGGTTTTCGACATCGTCCTGACGATGACCAACGGCCAGTGGAACAGCCAGGTCCTCGCGAACCTGATGTTCGACTGGATGTTCCGCGGCGGCGGCGACTTCGGCAAGGGAGCGACCATCGCGGTCATCATCATGCTGGCCGTGCTGCCGATCATGATCTGGAACATCCGCCAGGCGAACAAAGAGGGAGGGCTGTAAGATGGCACAGGCAAGCGGCAAATCAGCCGGCGGGTCCTCCTTCGGCAGATGGGGCGTCCATCTCGCGGTGCTGTTCTTCGTCGCGCTGTGGACGCTGCCGACCCTCGGCATTCTGGTTACCTCTCTGCGCGACAAGGACCAGATCATCGCGTCCGGCTGGTGGAACTCGTTCGTAAGCTCCAGCCAGACTGTGGACGGTCGGCTCGCGGCGTCGGACAAGCAGACCCAGAAGGGCGACAAATTCGTCATCGAGGGCAATCTGTTCGAAGGCGGCGCGGTGCGTGAGATCAGCGCCTTCGGTACCCGCAGCCGCAACCCGACCGAATTCCCGGCCGGCACGGTCGCCGACCTTGGCGACGGTGAAACGCTGCAGATCAACGCTGATGGCAGCTATGTCCATTCCTCGACCAAGGCGTTCGAGGGCGATCGCGGCCAGCGTGTTTATTTCGCCTCGTCGGCCCCGCCCAAATTCACCACTGAGAACTATCGCACGGTGCTGTTTTCCGAAGGGATCGGGCGTTCCTTCCTGAACTCGCTGACGGTTACCATTCCGGCCACGATCATCCCGATCATGATTGCCGCCTTTGCGGCCTACGCTTTGGCGTGGATGCGCTTCCCGGGCCGCGCTTTGCTTATTGCGGTGATAATCGGCTTGCTGGTCGTGCCGCTGCAGATGGCGCTCATACCGCTGCTTGAGATCTACAACGGCGTCGGCAATCTGTTCGGCGTGCCGTCCAAGACCTATCTCGGCATCTGGCTGGCGCATACCGGCTTCGGCCTGCCCTTCGCCATCTACCTGCTGCGCAGCTACATGGCGGGGCTGCCGCGCGAGCTGATGGAATCGGCGCGCATCGACGGCGCGAGCGACTTCGAGATCTTCATGAAGATCGTATTGCCACTGTCGTTCCCCGTGCTGGCATCCTTCGCCATCTTCCAGTTCCTTTGGGTGTGGAACGACCTTCTGGTGGCCATGGTTTTCCTGGGATCGAGCGCGGACCAACTGGTGCTTACCGGCAAGCTCAACGCCCTGCTCGGTTCGCGGGGCGGCGATTGGGAGATTCTCACGACCTCGGCCTTCATCACCATTATCGTGCCGCTGATCGTGTTCTTCTCCCTGCAGCGCTACTTCGTTCGCGGCCTGCTGGCCGGTTCGGTAAAGGGAGGCTGACCGTGGCGAGCCCACTGCGCAAACAAGGGGAGCCGGCCGTGGCGCCGGCTCTTGCAGCCGATGCCGACTGGTGGCGTGGTGCGGTGATCTATCAGATCTATCCGCGCAGCTTCGAGGATTCCAACGGCGACGGCATCGGCGACCTGCAAGGCATCATCGAACGCCTGCCGCACATCGCCGGGCTTGGCGCCGATGCCATCTGGATCTCGCCGTTCTTCACCTCGCCGATGAAGGATTACGGCTACGATATTTCCGATTATCGCGGCATCGACCCGATGTTCGGAACTCTTGCCGATTTCGATGCGATGATCGCGGAAGCGCATCGCCTCGGCCTGCGCGTTATGGTCGACGGCGTCATTTCGCATACTTCGGACCAGCATCCGTGGTTCGGCGAAAGCCGCTCGAGCCGCGACAATCCAAAGGCCGATTGGTATGTCTGGGCCGATCCGAAGCCGGATGGCACGCCCCCGAACAACTGGCTGTCGATCTTCGGCGGTTCCGCTTGGCAGTGGGACACCCGGCGCATGCAGTACTACATGCACAATTTTCTCGCCGAGCAGCCGGACCTCAACTTTCACAACGCCGAGGTCCAGGACACGCTGCTCGACGTCGCGCGCTTCTGGCTCGATCGCGGTGTCGATGGGTTCCGGCTGGATACGATTAATTTCTACTTCCACAGCCAGGGCCTGGAGAACAACCCGGCCCTGCCGCCGGAAGAGCGCAACGATCAGACGGCGCCTTCGGTGAACCCCTACAATTTCCAGGATCACATCTACGACAAGAGCCGGCCCGAGAACCTGCAATTCCTTGAGCGGTTTCGCGCGGTGCTGGAGGAATATCCGGCAATCGCGTCCGTCGGCGAGGTGGGCGACTCGCAGCGCGGGCTGCAGGTGGTCGCCGACTATACCGCCGGCGGTGACCGGGTGCATATGTGCTACGCCTTCGACTTCCTCGCGCCAGAGAAAATCAGCGCGACGAACGTGAAGAAGGTGCTGGAGGATTTCGGGCGCGTCGCCAGCGACGGCTGGGCCTGCTGGGCCTTCTCCAACCACGATGTTATGCGCCACGCCACCCGCTGGGGCGCCGGCGAAGCGGATCGTGACGCTTACCTCAAGGTCGTATCGGCCCTGCTGATGTCTCTGCGCGGATCGGTTTGCCTCTATCAGGGCGAGGAGTTGGGCCTCGGCGAGGCTGAACTTCGCTTCGAGGATCTGCGCGACCCTTACGGCATTCGCTTCTGGCCCGAATTCAAGGGCCGCGACGGTTGCCGCACGCCGATGGTGTGGAATCGGGACGAGAAGAATGGCGGCTTCTCTTCGGCCAAGCCGTGGCTCCCCGTTCCGGGCGAGCATCTGGCTCGCGCCGTGGACGCCCAGGCCGGGGACGCCTCGTCGATGCTTGAGCACTACCGCCGCTTCATCGCGTTCCGGCGCAATTTCCCCGCGCTGACGAAAGGCGACATCGAGTTTCTCGCCGCGTCCGGCGACGTCGTCGCCTTTACCCGCGGCGCCGGAAATGAGCGCATCGTCTGCGCCTTCAATCTCGGCTCCAAGCCGGCTGAGCTGCAGATACCGCTTAGCCCGGCGGAGACCCTGTCGGGACATGGATTTACGGGCGTCGCACAAGGCGGCGCGATCAAGCTGAACGGATATCAGGCATGGTTCGGGCGGCTCGCGTGACCATGCAATGACGGAACAATCGGGAGGACAACATGGCTGACGTAAATCTTTCCAAGGTCGAAAAGGCCTACGGCACGCTGAAGATTCTTCATGGCATCGACCTGGATATTAAATCCGGCGAGTTCATCGTCTTTGTCGGTCCATCGGGCTGCGGCAAGTCGACCTTGTTGCGCTCGATCGCGGGTCTCGAAGAGATCACGGGCGGGACGCTCAAGATCGACAAGGAAGTCGTCAACGACGTGCCGCCTTCGAAGCGCGGCATCGCGATGGTCTTCCAGTCCTACGCGCTCTATCCGCATATGACCGTGTACGACAACATGGCCTTCTCCATGCAGATCGCCAAGGAAAGCAAGGCCGAGATCGACAAGCGCGTGAAGCAGGCCGCGGAAATCCTCCAGCTGACCAAATATCTCGACCGCCTGCCAAAGGCGATGTCGGGTGGACAGCGCCAACGCGTCGCCATCGGCCGCGCCATCGTGCGCAATCCGAAGGTGTTCCTCTTCGACGAGCCACTGTCCAACCTGGACGCCGCCCTTCGCGTCGCGACGCGCATCGAGATTGCCAAGCTGAAGGAAGCAATGCCGAACACGACCATGATCTACGTAACCCACGACCAGGTGGAGGCGATGACGCTGGCGGATCGCATCGTCGTGTTGAAAGAGGGCAAGATCGAGCAGGTTGGCTCGCCGATGGAACTCTATCGCCGCCCCGGCAACCTCTTCGTGGCGCAGTTCATCGGCTCGCCGGCCATGAACATTCTGCCTGCAACGGTCAACGCAACGGGCAAGACGACGGAAATCACGGTCGGCGTCAACAAGGTCTCTGTGCCGATCGGGACCCCGTCGAGCGCGCAGGGAAGCACGATCAGTTTTGGCGTACGGCCGGAGGATCTGCGCCTCGCCAAGGGCAAAGACCACATCTTCGAAGGTACGATCGACTACATCGAGCAATTGGGCGAAGTGCAGCTGGTCTATGTCGATATCGGCCGCACTGACCAGCCGCTGACGGCGAAGCTGCCGGGCAACGCCACGATCAAGCGCGGCGACGTGCTGAGGCTCGACGCCGATGGTGGCGACCTGCATATCTTCGACGGAAACGGATCGTCCTTCGTGGCGCATCAACCGGCATCGAAGGCAGCCTGACGGAATGGGCTTTTCGCCGGCGCGGGCATTCATGTCAGCGCCGGCGCGCTCTCACGAACCGCCGGTCAGCCTCATCGTTCTCCATGTCCCGGGCGCCCAGTAACACTCACAGCTGTCAGCCGACGCCTACATATCTCTTTACCAGATCCGGCTCTGCTCGGAGCTGTTCGACATCGAGTGTCTCGCGGTTTCGGCCCATCTCGATAAACGTCACCCGGTCGGCGACGGGAAGGACCGCGTCCACCCTCTGCTCTACGAGCAGGGTCGACACACCATGCGCGCCAAGGCTCTCGATCGTCTCGCGCACCTTGGCGATCATCGACGGCATCAGCCCTTCCGTGGGCTCATCGAGCAGCATGACGTCCGGCTCCAGGCAGAGCGCCCGCGCCATGGCCAGCATCTGCTGTTCGCCGCCGGACAAGGTTCCCGAGCGTTGTCCCAGTCGCTGGCGCAATACCGGGAAAAGGTCGAGCACGCGCTCCCGCGTCGCCTTGCCCTTTCCCCGCGCCATCAGGCCGATCTCAATATTCTCGGCAACGGTCATCTCCGCGAATAGTCGTCGGCCTTGCGGGACATAGGCAACGCCGTGACGTGGCACTTCATGGGCGGGCAGGGCCGTAAGTTCGCGGTCGGACAGCTTGATCGAACCCGACGCGATCGGCACCAACCCCATGATCGCCTTCAGCGCAGTGGTCTTGCCGGCGCCGTTGCGGCCGAGCAGGCAATGCACCTCGCCTCGGCGCAGCGTGAGGTCGAGCGCGAACAGCACCTGCACATCTCCGTAGAAGCAGTCCAGGCGGGAAACGGTCAGCACGTCAGGCATGCGCCGCTCCGAGATAGGCGGCCTGGACCTTCGCGTCGTCGCGAATCTGTTGCGGCGTGCCCTCTGCGAGAACCCGTCCCGCGTCCAGCACGGTGATGCGGTCGGCCAATTTCATCACCACATCCATATTGTGCTCGATCAACAGGATCGTCGCCTCGCGCCGCAACTCTCCGATCAGGCCGATAAAATTCTCGATCTCGCCATCGGAAAGACCCTGCGTCGGTTCGTCCAGGATCAGCAGGCGCGGTTTCAACGCCAGGCCCATGGCGATTTCCAGGAGGCGCTGGTGGCCATAGGCCAGCGCGCCTGCAGCGGCGTCACGCCGATCGGTCAACCCGACCTTGGCGAGGGCTGCGTCGATGCCGGCCTTGCGCGCGCCTCTGCCGCGGCCATCCTGATGCGTGCGCTGAACCGCCAGCGCGACATTGTCGTGGACCGACAGATTGGCGAAAACGCTGGTGATCTGGAAGGTGTAGGCAATGCCCAGCCGAACCCGCTGATGCGCGGGCAAGTGGGTGATGTCGCGCCCGTCGAAGCCAATCACCCCCGAGCTTGGCGCGATGCGCCCGGCAATCAGGCTGACGAAAGTGGTTTTGCCGGCGCCGTTCGGCCCGATAATTGCCCTCACCTCGCCTGATGTCAGAGAGAAATCCACCATGTCGACCGCTTTGAGACCGCCGAAATTGCGGCAGAGATTGCGGGCTATGAGGAGCGGTTTCACGGCAGCCATTTCAGCCACCGTTCGCGGATGGTGCCGAGAATACCCTTGGGAAAGAACAGCACGAGCAGGATGAGCGCCAGGCCGACCACGCCGATATGGCTGAGGTTCCAATCCGGGAACGCCCGCGCCAGCAGGCTACTTGAGAGGTCCACGAGATAGTACATCAGCAGCGTTCCGATCAGCGGCCCGAGCGTTGTCGAGGCGCCGCCAAGAAGCACCCACAGCAGGGGCAGGATCGAATACTGCACGGAGGCGAAGGTCGAGCCGACATAGCCGAACAGCAGTGCATAGGCTGCCCCCGCGGCCGCCGAGATGACGCCGGACGCCACGACCGACGCCAGCTTGTTGGTGAAGGTGTTATAGCCCAGCATCTTCGTGCGCTCCTCGTTCTCGCGGATGGCGACCAGCACGCGCCCATGCGGGGAGCGCACGATCGCCAGCGTGATGAGGAGAACGACCGAGAGAAGCAGGAGGGCTGCGCCGTAGCGCGTCATCGGGTCAGTCGGGTTGAAATGCAGGCCGGCGAACTCGATGGTCCGCTGCGCGGGCTGCAGGACGATGCCTTCGTCGCCGCGTGTCCATGCACCGAAGTAGAGCGTCGCCAGATAGAACACCTGCGCGAACATCATGGTGACGATCATGAAGGCTACGCCGGTGGTCCTCAGCGCCAACGCACCGACGCATAGCGCGAGTAACGCACCGCAGGCGAGGCCCGCCGCGAAGGCCGTAGGCGCGGTCCATCCCAAGTGATAGACTGCGAGTCCCGCGCCATAGAGCCCCGCCGAGAAGAACATTGCGTGGCCGAGGCTGAGCAGGCCGGTGTAGCCGAACAGCAGATTGTAACCCATGGCAAACACGCCCAGCAGCAACACCCGCGAGACGACATCGCGGTGATAGGCCGGCAGGACAAACCCGAGCACCGCGAGGAGCGCTATGACACCAAGATGTAGCGCCAGCGATTTGACGAATGCACCGCTCATCGCACCGCTGTTCCGAACAGGCCCTGCGGGCGAAAGACGAGCACCAGCGCAACTGCCCCGGTGGCCAGCATCTTGGCCAGTGTCGGCGAAAAGAACATCGAGACAATGCCGTCGCTCATCCCGATGAGCAGGGCGGCGACCAGCGTGCCGCGCAGCGACCCCAGCCCACCTATGATGACAACGATGAAGGAGAGCAGCAGCGGGTCCTGGCCCATCAGGTAGTGCGCCTGGCTGATCGGCACGATCAGGACAGCGGCGACTGCCGCCAGCATGGCGCCCATCGCGAAGACGCCGGCATAGACACGCTCGACCGGAATGCCGAAAGCCTGGGCGGTCTCGCGGTCAAACTGCGTGGCGCGCATCACGAGCCCGATGCGCGTTCGCGTCAGCACAAGCCAGGTGAGGAAAAGCAGGACCACCGCTGCCAGGATGACAAACAGCTTGTAACCGGAATAGCCGAACCAGGGCAGCAGGATGCGGTAGTTGAACGGCGCTTCGACGGGCCGGGCTTCCGGTCCGTAGAATGAAAGCGCCGCCTGCTGCAGAAGATAGAGCAAGCCGATGGTCGCGACGATCGTTGCCTCCGGATTATAGTTCAGCCGACGCAGGACCAGGCGCTCGGAGGCGAACGCGATGGCGCCGACAAACAGCGGGCTGATCACCAGGGCCGCTACGAAACCGGCCGCCGGATGCCCACCGAACAGCGATGCCACCCACCAGGCAACGATCGCGCCGATCATGAAGAACTCGCCATGCGCCACGTTCACTACGCGCATCACGCCGAAGACGAGCGAAAGGCCAAGCGCCGTCAGCGCCAGCACAGCGGAACTGACGAGGCCTTCGAGCGTGGCGAGAAGGAGATGTGGGCCAAAGGGCATCTATTGGTCGCTCTCGCCCGCAGGCGGCCAACGACGAGCCGTGTGCACAACGGCCACGATCCATACTTCGCCTTTCCTAACCTCGTACACTAGGCGATAGCTTTGATGTGGGAAAATCTCGCGAGTTCCCATGATGAGGCCAGATTTGCCTCTGTTGGGAAATTCGCTGAGTTTGGCCGCCGCTGTTACGACAAGTTCTTCCATCCAGGCAGCTGCACGCGGGTTGCGTTCAGCGATGTATTCGATTGCCTCATCAAGATCGCGCTCGGCTTCGCGGGTCCAGATAACCTTCAAATTTCAGCCTCGCCCGCCCGGCGTAGTAGTTCCGCTCGACGGCTTGCCATCCTAGCTTCCATCTGTTCCTGCGAGATACCATCACCTGCCGCGATTGATCGCCGCGACAACTCTACCTTCCGGTGCAGGAATTCAACATATTCTTCGGTGTCGCTACTGCGGCGGTCAATAAAGTCCCGCATCATCTCGCGCACGATTTGAGAAGCGGGACGGTCCTCTTCATGCGCGGCGGCCATGAAGGCTTCGCGCAATTCGGGTTCCAGCTTCATTGTAAAGACGGCTTCCTTGGCCATGGCTCAGCCTCGATTGGTACTAACGCAGTATATACCGCGTCAGTACTCGCGCAAGCGCGGCGCGGCGGCGATCCTAGAACGCCATCTGGGTGTAGTCGGCCTCGGCCTCGTAAAAGCCGTCCTTGATCTCGGTGCGATGGACGACCTTCAGCTTGCCGCCTTCCACCTTCGAGATGTTCTGGTGGCCGTAGCATTGGTGCAGCTTGCCATCGATCACCTTGTCGCCTTGCGGATGCTCGTTGGTCTCCTCGAAGCCGGGGATGGCCTCTGTCGCCTCGATCAGCTTCTGACGGTCCTGCGGCCCTTGATATCCGGCAGCCTCCATTGCCTGCTTGATGACATAGAGCGTCTCCCAGCAGCCGAACATATGCGCGGCCGTCGACACGTCCTTGGCGTCCTCGACCGCGGCGCCATTGTCGTCGATGCCGACCGCCGCGCGATAGGCTTTCATCGCTTCGGAATCATTGGCCTGGACATAGCGGGGCGCACCTTCCCAGAAATGGCTGCCGTCGAGGAATTCCAGCCCGGGGCTGTTGATATCGACAGCTTCCAGTGAGTCGATGAAGCCGAACAATTGTGGCCGATTCGAACCGTAGAACTCGCCGAGTTCCTTGACGAAGGTCAGCACGGCAGGCCCCACCATCACATGGTACAGCACTTCCGTTTCTGCGGGGATTTGCGGGAAGTATTTCGTGAAAGAGCTTTCCGTCGGCGGGATAGGAATCTGCGCGATCACCTCGCCACCCTGCGCCTTGATCGCCGGCGTGAAATAGTCCCGGTGGTCGTGGCCGAAAGCATAATCCGGAAAGATTATGGCCACCTTCTTGCCGAGATTTGCCGACACCCAAGGCGCGACGGAGGTGACCTGCGCGCGGACATCGGTAATCCCGGGCTGAAAGCACCAGCGGTTCATCTTGCCCGAAGCGACGTGGTAGCCCTCGCTGACCACATAATAGGGAATCTTGAGTTCGCCGGCGGTCGGCGCCGAGCCGACGACGACATGCGAGAACAGTGTGCCGTAGACGATGTCCGTCTTGTGTTGGTTGGCAAATTTGGCGACCACTTCTGCGCCGCGCTTGGGATCGGTGCCGTCATCCTCGACAATGATCTCCACCGGCCGTCCATTGATGCCGCCGGCCTCGTTGATCAGCTTGACCGCGGCATTTGTCGTGCGCTCGTACCAGCGGCCGTAGGCGGCGCCGATGCCCGTCTTGTGTGCCTGGAAGCCGATCTTGATAGGCGCCGCACTCTGCGCCTGCGTGTATCGCACAAAGCCGGGCGCGGCGATAAGGCCGCCGGCGGCGGCGAGGCCCTTCAGCGTCGAGCGGCGTGAAATGGTGGTGCGCAAGGTGGAGATTGTCTTGTCGCTCATGGTCGATCCCCTGTTCATCGTCGGTCCTGCGCCGCATTTCGCAGTCGCATCTAGAGCATCAATGCCGAACGCTCGCAAGAGATCAGCCAGCGGACGGGGTCGACAAAAGCCACAGGCCGAACAGCGTGTAGCCAACCATCAAAACGGCAAGCGGGACCTGGCTTATCACGGCTTTGCTCTCGTCGGCATGAAGGCGCAGCGACAGCCTGTGCGCCAGCACAACGGCCAGCACATGTCCGCTGACGATCGCCACGGCTTGGGCATTCCAGATCGCCCAGGCCGAGTCATGGCCCATGACGATGCCCGCCTCGACATGCCGATGCGCGGTGCCGAACACATTCCATCCACGGCCAAACGGATCCGACAGCGCAACCAGCGCATATTGCCCATCAACGAGCAGTGCGGTGATGTAGTGCGAGAAATGATAGGCGAGCGCGATCGGCACGATCGAATAAATCAGCAGGCCGGCAGACCCCAGAAGGGAGCCTATGTCCACTATAAGAAGTCCAAGCCATACCGCGAGAAAAAACAATGCGGCGAGCACGGCGATTGCCGCCAGAAGTCCAGCGCTGTTGATGGTCATCACTGCCGAGCGGCCGGGAAATTCCAGCGGGTTGATGCCGTTCGCGCCCAGCCACAGGAACGTCTTCGACAGGCCGTCGAAGGAGACCGAAGCAAGCACGGCCAGCAGGAAGACGACGCCGCTTGCCGGCATAGGCTCTGCTGCGGCGAGCTTGGCGCCGGGCCAGCATAAGGACACGCTGCGATCGCCCGAGCGATCCCAGTCGAGCACAGAGAAGCGGGCGACCATCGTGAAGAACACCGATAGGAATTCAGCCCGCCTGCCCCATGGTTCATGGCCGAAGACCATCATCGCCGCCAGCGTTGCGACGAGATACGCGCTCACGGCTGCGGCAAGGCGCGGCGGGTCTTCCGGCGCGAGATCGATCAGTTCAAACCAGGCAAAGCCGAGGAACAGCAGAACCGCAGGCCAAAGCCCGAGCCAGCGTGGAAAAGCGCGAAATTTCCGGATGCCCAGCATATGCGTAGCGAAACGGTGGATGCCGTACCAGGGGTCGAGCCAATACCAGACATGGCCGACTGCACCCTGCAGAAGGGTAAATCCTACCCAGAGCACAGTCCAGACGACCAGCGGCAGAGGGTTGGCGAGTGGGTCGTGGCTGCCGAGAAAACCGCTGGCAACAAGCATGAGGACTACCGCAAGGGAACAAAGGCTCGTTGCAGTGCGCCCACGATCCGCCATGACGAACAAGGGCAGCCGCGCCTGGAAATAGCGGTCCAGCGCTGCCGGGCGGAGCAACGCCAGTGCACAGAAACTCGCCGCCACCGCCAGCGCACCGCCGATGAGATAGTATCCTGTCGGCAGCAGCAGAACATGGCCGCGCTCGGAGGCGTGGGCAAAAGCGGCAGTGGGAAGAGTGGCAAGAAACGCCGACAGGCCGAGGGCGAAAGGCCAACCCCGTATTATCGCAAGGTCCTCCCGCTCTGTCTCATACCCATACTTTTTGCCGGACCCGGCCCTTGTCGCCGAACACCTTGATATAGCGTTCGATCTCCTTGAGGTCGCCCGTCGCCTTTTCCGGGTTGTCCGAGAGCTTCACGGCCGGACGGCCATTTGCGTCGGTCACTTTGCAGACCAGCGAGATGGCGTCGAGCCGGTCGGTCGGGGTTGGCGCGCACTCCTCGAAATCATTGGTCAAATTGGTGCCCCAACCGAACGCCATGCGCACCTTTCCCTCGAAATGCTTGTAGGTCTCGATAATGGCCTCAACATCCAGGCCGTCGGAAAAGATGAGCAGCTTCTTTTCGGGATCGACGCCCTTCTTCTTCCACCAGGCGATGATGCGTTCGCCAGCCTCGATCGGCGGCGCGCTATCGGGCCGAAATCCGGTCCAGTCGGCGACCCAATCCGGGGCGTCTCGCAAGAAAGCATCGGTGCCGAAGGCGTCGGGCAGCACGATCAACAGATTGCCGCCGTAGTAACGCTGCCAGTCCTGCAGGACGCGGTAGGGCGATTTCTTCAGCTCCTCGTCGCTTTCGGTCAGCGCCGCGAACACCATCGGCAGTTCATGCGCGTTGGTGCCGAGCGCTTCCAGGTCGGTATCCATGGCGAGCAGCACGTTGCTGGTGCCGGTGAAGGCTTCGCCTATGCCCTCCTTCAGCGCCTCCACGCACCAGCGTTGCCACAGGAAGGAGTGACGGCGCCGCGTGCCGAAATCGGAGATGCGTATGCCGGGCACCTTTTTCAGTCGTTCGGTCTTGTGCCAGAGCTTGGCCTTTGCCTTGGCGTAGAGAACGTCCAGCGCGAACGGGCCATAATCGCGCATCGCCGCGCGCGACCGCAACTCGTTGATGATGGAAAGCGCCGGGATTTCCCACATGGTGGTGAACATCCACGGTCCGGGAAACTCCAGTTCGAACTGGTCTCCCTTGCGCTTGAGCTCGTAGTCGGGCAGGCGAAAATCCGCCAGCCAGGCGAGGAACTCCGGCTCGAAAATCTGCTTGCGGCCATAAAAGGTGTTGCCCGCCAGCCAGATCATCTCCTTCTTGGAGAAGCGCAGCGTGCGCGCGTGATCGAGCTGGTCGCGCAGTTCCTGCTCATCGATCTCTTTCGCCAGCTTCACCGAAGTGGTCCGGTTAATGAGCGAGAAGGTGGCGTCGACCTTCGGGTACATCCCCCAGATCATCTGCAGCATCAGCAGCTTGTAGAAATCCGTGTCAAGCAGGCTGCGTACGATCGGATCGAGCTTCCAGGTGTGGTTATACACCCGTCGCGCAATGTCGGTTCTCGCCATGCCGCCTCCTGCGGGGTCTATCGGCGGCGGCCAGCCGCGCTCCTCGCTCCAGCCTATAGAGCAAAGGCGATGGAAGTTGAATTGCCTCCCGGATCAATTGCGGAGAAATGCCGCTTCTTAGACGGCGGCCTGAGGCATGGGCGAGATAGGATAGATCATCAACACCCTGGCTTCTATCGATACGCCATGCGGCAGCTCTGCGGTCAGGCGGGCTGCGAGGTATGCCGGACCCGAGGCCTCGAAAAACCCCATCTTGGCATAGAACGGTGCGTTGAATGGCACATCGCGAAAGGTGGTCAAACTGACGCCCTTCGCGGACATCTTGGCCGCCTGTTCGATCAGCTTCGACACGAGAGCCTTGCCGAGACCGCGCTGGCCATGCGCCGGATCGACGGAAAGTTCTGCCAGATGCATGTAATCGTCCAATGTGCCGGCAACGGCGAATCCAACCGGATTATCGTCTGGCTCCGACACTGCCACCCACACATCGCGGCCGCCAATCATGCGCTGCAGCGATTCGACGTGAGGTGTTGGGAATTCGGACACCGCGCCGAATCCATGTTGGCGAAACAATTCGGCCGCACGGTTCTCGACTTGCAGCAGTTAAGGATCGTCCTCCAGCCGACGCCTTCGGATCGAATAGCCGGCAGGGAGCAGTGAGTTCGACTGGCTAATTGTCCACTCCCTCGACCAGCACGATCTCGCCATCGGCATATCTCTGCCTGATCGAAGCAGCGTGCTGATATTCCGGCGAGTGATAGCAGTCCTGCGCGGTCTTCAGGGAGGCGAATTCGATGATGACGTTGCGCCCCCGGCCCGGCCCCTCCACCGCGTCGCTCGCGCCGCCCCGCGCCAGGAATTTCGCGCCGAAGCGGTCGAAAGCCAGCCTCGCCGCCGCGACATAATCTTTGTAGCCTTCCGGGTCGCGTATATCGACGCGTGCAATCCAATATGCTTTCGGCATACTTCCCTCCCAAGTGCATGTGCAGCCAAAGGGACAACACCTGGTGTCCCTTAATGCTGCTAAAACAACGACTTAGAGCAGTCGTCCCGCCAGGCGCAAATCGCGCAAATTTAGGGGCTTGGCAAACGCGGTTCCCCTTCAGACCGCAATGAATCACCAATCCTCAGATTTGGGAATCCTGAATCCCGCCATTCGCAACAGGCTTTAGGACAACACTGCGTCACGCCGGAACGTGCGCGGCATCCATTTCGCTGAGGATAGCCTGTGCGGCGGCGCGCCTGTCAGCCGCGCCGATGATCGGCCGCGCCACCACGAGATGGCTGGCGCCTTTGCGGATCGCGTCGGCCGGCGTCATGACCCGCTTCTGGTCGCCGGGGTCGGCGCCGAGAGGGCGTATGCCCGGCGTTACCACGGCGAGCTTCGGCCCGACGATCTTGCGCACGGCAGCCGCCTCCCCGGCGGAGCAGACGATGCCGCCAATGCCGGCCTGAAGCGCCTGCTCGGCGCGGCGCAGCACCAGCGTATGCGGATCATATTCGTAGCCGGCCGCTATCATGTCCTGCTCGTCCATTGAGGTGAGCACAGTGACCGCCAGCAGGCAGAGCTCCGACCCTCTCGCCGCTTCCACCGCCGCCTTCATCGCTTTCGGATAGGCATGCAGCGTCAGCATGGTGACGCCCATCTTCACGATGCCTTCGACGCCTTTCGCTACCGTGTTGTCGATGTCGAGCAGTTTCATGTCGAGAAACACCTTGGCGCCGCTTTGCGCCAGTTCGCGCGCAAACGACAGCCCACCCCCCGAAAAGGCAAGCTGGTAGCCGATCTTGTAGAAATTGGTGATGCCGTCGAGATCGTGCACCGCGCGTTCGGCCTCCTTGACGGAGGGGAGGTCGAGGCCGACGATCAGCCGTTCGCGCATGGAACTAGTCTTCAAGCGAAACTCCATCGAATGAGTCAAGCGGCGTCCAGTCGCACAGCAGTTTACGATCGGCCAGCCGAAACGCATAGACATTTCCGCCACCGCCAGGCTGATCCCCACTGCGCGAGATAGCAACTTGAGCAAGGTGGCATTTCAGCAGGGTGCCGACGCCGCCGTGGCCGACAAGCAGCATTGGAGTACGGGGCTCATGTCCCGCCAGAATGCGCTCGACGGCGCTGACGATACGGTTCTGCGCGTCCATGGCGCGCTCCCAGCCGTTCCCACTTTCCTCGGGAAAGGCAAAGAACTGGTCGGCTGCATGTTCAAAGGCGGACCGCTCCAGAAATCCGGTTGCCGAGCGATCGTTCTCGCCGGTTTCGGCGGCAATTTCGAAAGGGATGCCCAGCGACTTGGCGATGATCCCGGCGCCATCCATAGCCTTGCGCTCGGCGCTCGACACAATGCGACCGATCGTTTGCAACCAGGGCCGGTCAAGCGCGGAAACGATCCGCGCGCGCCCTCTTTCGGAGAGCGGCCAGTCGGGAACCGGAATATTGGGATCGATAGCGACTTGCGGATGCGTGAGATAGTACCCGATCAACGGTCCGCCCGCGTCGACATCATCGTGGCGTGCTCGATCAGCGTGGCGCATACCTTGTGCATCGCTTCGCGCAGGCGCTTTTCCTTAAGGCCGCCCTTCTCATCGAAGGCTTCACTGGCCTTGCCGACGGAGCATTGCGGCGTGATCACCTCGACCTGACAGTTCATCAGCACCGCACGGAGGTGATAGAGGGCGCGCATGCCGGCGAACTGGCCGTTCGAAGACGAGCAAAGGCCCGCGACCTTGCCCTGATAGGGACGAAACGGCTTTTCACCGTCCTTGGCGATACGGCTGACCCAATCCAACGCATTCTTGAGAAGCGGCGGGATAGAGGAATTGTATTCGGGGCTGGCGATCAGAAAGCCGTCATGTGCGGCGATCTGCCGCCCGAGCTTCATGGCGTTTTCCGGGATGCCTTTCTCGGCCTCGAGGTTTTGGTCCATGATCGGCAGCGGATAGTCGCCGAGCGAAATGCGCGTCACCTCGGCGCCTTGCAGCGTGAGTTCCTTCTGCGCCGCGTCGGCGGTGCTGATCGAAAAGGCGCCGTGCCGTAGCGAGCCGGCGAAGACGAGGATCTTCGCCGCCATCAATGGCGCTTTCCGCGGCGGTAGATCCAGAGCTGGGTCGGCGGAATGTTGCGGATGATGAAGTCGAACTTCTCAACCGAGTAGTTGCCCAAGCCGGGTGGCACAGGCGATTTCGGCCCATAGGTCAGTTGCACGATCGGCCTGCCCTCTGGAATGCGGTCGAGCAGGCTTTCAACATATTTGACCCGCGTGGCGACGGGAAAATTGAGCAGCGGCACGCCCGAAACGACCGAATCGAAGGTGATCCCCGCCTTTTTGCCAAGCGTCGCATCAAGGTCGAAGGCATCGCCCTCGATAACGTTGACGCCCGGATAGTTACGCCGCAGATGCAGGACGAAGTCGTGCGAAAACTCTACCGCGTAGAGATTTTCCGGCTTCACGCCGAGCCTGAGGATCGCCTTGGTGATCACGCCGGTTCCAGGTCCAACTTCCAGGACGGGCAGCCCTGACTTGGTGTTGACGATGGACGCCATCTTTCTGGCTGTGATGGAACTGGTGGGGATAATCGAGCCGACTGTTTTCGGCTTGTCGATCCAACCTTTGAAGAATTTCAACTCGTCGTCGAATTTCTGGGCAATCTTGCGTAGTCCCGAAGCGGCCATAGAATACTTCCCCTCAGTCGGTTGGCGGAGACATAGCAGCCCCGTGCCTCAAGGCAACCCCGCCGCGTCGCAATTCCAACGATTTTTGTCGCTTCTGAGCCATCAGCAGAAATGAAAGGCGGCGGCGGTGCGTTGAAGACGCGACATTTCCCTGCTAGCAGCGCGCGTTATGCCTCAAAGATAGGTGCCAGCGCTGATCTTAGTTGGGATTGCGATCGGAGAAGCATGCCGCTCCGACGCTCATTCGCCGAACGACTCGAAGAACTCCTTCATGCGCGAGAAGAAGCCGGCCGACTGCGGGGAGTTTTCCTGCGACGACAGCTTGTCAAATTCTTCCAGAAGTTCGCGCTGGCGTTTCGACAGGTTCTGCGGCGTCTCGACGCTGGTCTCGATATAGAGATCGCCCAGCTGCGCCTGGCGCAACACCGGCATGCCCTTGCCCTTCAGCCGGAATTGACGGCCATTCTGCGTGCCTTCAGGAACCTTGACGCGGGTCTGCGTGCCATCGAGCGTTGCCACCTCGAATTGCCCACCAAGCGCCGCGGTCGTCATCGAAATCGGTACTTTGCAGTAGAGATCCGCGCCGTCCCGCTGGAAAAACTCATGCGGTTTCACCGACAGGAAGATGTAGAGGTCGCCGCTCGGTCCACCGCGCAGGCCAGCTTCGCCCTCATTGGCGAGCCGGATGCGGGTACCGTCGTCGATGCCGGCCGGTATGTTGACCGAGAGCGCGCGCTCCTGCATGAGCCGGCCGTGGCCCGAGCATTTTGGGCAGGGGTCCTTGACCACCTGTCCGCGCCCCTGACATTGCGGGCAGGTACGCTCGATTGAAAAGAACCCTTGCGCGGCGCGCACCTTGCCGATGCCGCCGCACAACTGACAGGTCGTCGGCTGCGTGCCCGGCTTGGCGCCGGAGCCGGAGCAATCCGTGCAGGAAGTCGATGACGGGACATGGATCTGGGCCGTCTTGCCTGCATAGGCTTCCTCGAGCGTGATCTCCATGTTGTAGCGCAGGTCTGCGCCACGCTCGCGGCCGTTGGACGAGCGGCGTCGGCCACCACCCATCATGTCGCCGAAGATGTCCTCGAAAATATCGGAGAAGCCACCAGCGCCAAAGCCGCCCTGGCCGAAACCGCCACCCCCGCCGCCGCCATTCTGGAACGCGGCATGGCCGAATCGGTCATAGGCGGCGCGCTTCTGCGGATCCTTCAGGCACTCATAGGCTTCACCGACTTCCTTGAACTTCGCCTCCGCGCCATGGTCGCCCGGATTGCGGTCGGGATGAAACTGCATGGCGAGCTTGCGATAGGCGCTCTTGAGCTCCTTCTCGTCGGCCCCCTTGGAGACACCCAGCGTTTCGTAGAAATCAGCCTTCATATTGTCCCGCTGCCCGGTCTTCGCAGAGATGGCGATGCCTGGTTTGCAAAAAGCCCGGCCGTAGCCGGGCTTTCAACTGCATTGTCGTCCGCTTAGGCAGACTTCTTCTTGTCGTCCTCGTCGAGCTCTTCGAAATCAGCATCGACGACGTCGCTGTCCTTGGCCATGTCAGCCTGGGCGTCTGCCTGCGCGGCTTCCGCCTGGCTGGCTTCATACATGGCCTGGCCGAGCTTCATCGAGGCTTCCGCCACCGTCTGGCTCTTGGCGGTGATGTCGTCGACGTCCTCGCCTTCGAGCGAGGTCCGAAGGGCAGCGATCGCATCGGTGATCGCGGTGCGGTCAGCCTCCGAGACCTTCTCGCCGAACTCCTTCAGCGACTTCTCCGACGAATGCGCCAGCGCCTCGCCCTGGTTGCGGGCTTCCACCAGCGCACGGCGCTTCTTGTCGCTTTCCGCGTTGGCTTCGGCGTCCTTCACCATCTTCTCGATATCGGCGTCGGACAGACCGCCGCTCGCCTGGATGCGGATCTGGTGCTCCTTGCCGGTGCCCTTATCCTTGGCCGAGACGTTGACGATGCCGTTGGCGTCGATATCGAAGGTGACCTCGATCTGCGGTACGCCGCGCGGCGCCGGCGGAATGCCGACGAGGTCGAACTGACCCAGCGCCTTGTTGTCCGCCGCCATTTCGCGCTCGCCCTGGAAGACGCGGATGGTCACGGCGCTCTGTGAGTCCTCAGCCGTCGAGAACACCTGGCTCTTCTTGGTCGGGATCGTCGTGTTGCGTTCGATCAGGCGGGTGAACACGCCGCCCAGCGTCTCGATGCCGAGGGAAAGCGGAGTCACGTCGAGCAGCAGAACGTCCTTGACGTCGCCCTGCAGAACGCCCGCCTGGATCGCAGCACCCAGCGCCACAACCTCATCGGGGTTGACGCCCTTGTGCGGCTCCTTGCCGAAGAACTGCTTCACGACTTCCTGGACCTTGGGCATACGGGTCATGCCGCCGACCAGAACGACTTCGTCGATCTCGCCCGCTTTCATGCCAGCATCCTTGAGCGCGGCCTTCAGAGGCTCGACGGTGCGCTGCACCAGATCGTCAACGAGGCTTTCGAACTTGGCGCGGGTCAGCTTCAGCGTCAGGTGCTTCGGACCGGTCTGGTCCGCCGTGATGAAAGGCAGGTTGATTTCGGTCTGCGCCGAGGACGATAGCTCGATCTTGGCCTTTTCGGCAGCTTCCTTCAGGCGCTGAAGAGCGAGCTTGTCGTTCTTCAGGTCGATGCCCTGTTCCTTCTTGAACTCCGCCGCCAGATACTCGACCAGGCGCATGTCGAAGTCTTCGCCGCCGAGGAAGGTGTCGCCATTGGTCGACTTCACCTCGAACACGCCGTCGCCGATCTCCAAAACGGAGATGTCGAACGTGCCGCCGCCAAGATCGTAGACCGCGATGGTCTTGCCGTCCTTCTTGTCGAGGCCATAGGCGAGCGCGGCAGCGGTCGGCTCGTTGATGATGCGCAGCACTTCAAGGCCGGCGATCTTGCCGGCGTCCTTGGTGGCCTGGCGCTGGGCGTCGTTGAAATAGGCCGGAACGGTGATAACCGCCTGGGTGACGGTCTCGCCGAGATAGCTTTCGGCCGTTTCCTTCATCTTCTGCAGGATCATCGCCGAGACCTGGCTGGGCGACTGCTTCTTGCCGCTCGCCTCGACCCAGGCGTCGCCATTGTCGCCCTTGACGATCTTGTAGGGGACAAGCTTCTTGTCCTTCTCCGTTACCGGATCGTCATAGCGGCGGCCGATCAGGCGCTTGACGGCGAAGATGGTGTTTTCAGGATTGGTGACCGCCTGGCGCTTTGCCGGCTGACCGACGAGCCGCTCGCCATCGCCGGTGAAAGCGACGATCGAGGGCGTTGTGCGCGCGCCTTCGGAGTTTTCAATGACCTTCGCGTCCTTGCCGTCCATCACGGCGACGCAGGAGTTGGTCGTTCCCAGATCGATACCGATTACTTTTGCCATATTGTTCTTCTCCGCTAAGCAGGCTCTTCAGGACCCATGAAGGCGTTCCGGTGAAAGCCTCTTTTCTTCAGATTTCCCCGTCCGAATGGCCATGAAAGCCCCCCGGCGCAAGGCTGCGGCGTATATAGGAACAGCTATTTGCCCGCGCAAGCGTTTTGCCTTGTGTTGCAAGACCCGCAACCGCGCCATTTTCGCCGAAAAATGAAAGACCCGGCACTAAGACCGGGTCCAACCGAAGCAAATGAGCTGTCTTTGCCCGAACTCAGCTTGCCTGAACCTTGGCGCGCGCCTGGTCTTCGGCCAGCTTCTGCTGGAACATCACCGAGAAATCGATCGGGTCCAGCATCAGCGGCGGGAAACCGCCATTGCGCGTGCATTCCGCAATGATCTGGCGCGAGAAGGGGAACAGGAGGCGCGGGCATTCGATGAACAGGATCGGCAGCATGTGCTCCTGCGGAAAGCCTTCGACCTTGAACACACCGCCATAGACGAGCTCGACATTGAACAGCACGTCCTTGCCGGTCTCGGCCTTGGCCGTTAGCGTCAACACCACGTCGAATTCCTTGTCCGACAATGGGTTGGCGTTGACGTTGACGCCGATATTGATGTTCGGCGCCTTGTCACGGGCGCGCAGCGAGCCCGGTGCCCCCGGGCTTTCGAAGGAAAGGTCCTTCACATATTGCGCGAGAATGTTGAGCGACGGCTGCACGCCATTGCCTTTCGCGGCGGGTGCATCCTTCTGGTCTTCGGCCATGCCTGGAAATCCTTGTGTTTTTCTGCCCGTGGGGCCGATCAAATCGGCGGGTTGGCTATCATGCTGACTGTACCAATACAAGCTTTGCCCCCGGCTGGCGCGCCCGATCGTGGACCTGCGCTCACGGCAAGCCGGTTATTTGTCGCGCTCGACCCGCCGCCAGGGTGATTCTGGATCCGGCGCGGAGGAATAGTCTTCCGGATCGAGATCGATGGTCTGCGCGCCGTGTCCAGCGCGGGCGTGTCCACCCGCCTCGCCCACGTTGGTAAAGATGCGAATGCGGCCCTTGACCAGTCGCCAGACAGCTTCGCGCACCGGAGGAATGAACAGGAGGATGCCGACGATATCTGTGAGGAAGCCGGGCAGAAGCAAAAGCACGCCGGCGAAGAGGATCATTGCGCCATTGGCAAGCTCGCGTCCCGGGTCGCGCCCGGCATCCATCTCGGAGCGAACGCGCTGCAGGACGCCAAACCCTTGAATGCGAAGCAGGATGGAGCCGGCTAGCGCCGTCAGGATTACCAGGCCGATGGTCGACAAGACGCCGATCTCGCGTCCCACCATGACGAAGGCTGCGACTTCGGCCAGCGGCCAGGCAATGAGCAAAAGGGGTAGAAAGCGCAATCCGTGATCCCGTTTCGAGTTGTACAGCGGCCTCAACCGGAGCCATCATGCACAAATAATAACTCCGCAACTTGATTTGAATGCGTCGGCCATGCGTTCTATATGCTGATAACGAAAGTTGGCCGCGAAAACTGCGTGCTTCGCAGCTCCAATGAGGCCGGGACAGCGGTCGATCGGGACGATATGGATTTCTTGGACTTCGGAACCGTTTTCTTCATGATCGCCGCGGTTGTGATCTTTATCCAACTGCGCAGCGTTCTTGGGAAGCGCACGGGCAACGAGCGGCCTCCGTTCGATCCCTATACTTTGGGCCGCAAAGCCGAAAAGGCTGAAAAGGATTCGCCGTCCAGCCCGGACAATGTCGTGTCGCTGCCGCGCAAGCGCGGCCCGGCTGAAGCAAGCGATGTCAGCTATACCGCGATCGACGCCGTCGCAAAGCCGGGTACCGACCTGAACAAAGGCTTGCGTGCGGTCCGCGACGCCGATCCGAGCTTCGATCCGAAGACCTTCGTCGACGGCGCCCGCATGGCGTATGAGATGATCGTCATGGCCTATGCCGATGGCGACCGCAAAACGCTGAAGAACCTGTTGTCTCGGGAAGTCTATGACGGCTTCGTCGCGGCGATTGCCGAGCGCGAGGCAAAGCAGGAGAAGATTCAGTCTTCTTTCGTCGGCATCGACAAGGTCGACATCGTCGGGGGGGAGATGAAGGGCAGCGAATCACACATAACTCTGCGGATCATCAGCGAACTGATTTCGGCCACTCGCAACAATGCGGGCGAACTGGTCGACGGCGACCCCGAGACGGTGGCCGAGGTGAAGGATGTCTGGACCTTTGCCCGCGACACGCGCAGCAAGGACCCCAACTGGAAGCTTGTGGCCACCGAGGAAGAGTAAGCGTACTCGGGTTCGGAGCTCGGCTTGCCATGGCGCTTTCGCCGCTGTTTCGCCCTGTGGATTTTGCCGCATTGCCCGGATGGGCAGCCGACGATTCGACGGAGGCCTTCGCTGCCTTCCGCCGTTCCGCCTTCCACGGTCTCGCCAAACCCTACAAGACCGGCTCGCTGGGCGTGGAGTCGTCCGCCTTTGCTGAAGCCTATGCCGAAGCGCGGCGCGTCGAGAATTTGGATAGCACCGCCGCACGGGCCTTCTTCGAGCGGCATTTCGTGCCCGCGCTGATCCACGGCTTCGAAAACCGCCCAGCCGAACTGCGGGCCAACGGTGAGCGCTCCGGTTTTGTCACGGGGTACTACGAACCTGAAGTCGAAGCCGCTCCGGCGCGAACCGGACAATACGCCGTACCGATCTTTGCCCGGCCGGATGACCTGGTCGATGTCGATGACGCCAACCGGCCAGCCGACATGGACCCCTACCTCGCCTTTGCGCGGCAGACCGGGAATGGGCTGGTGGAATATCATGACAGACCGGCAATCGACGGCGGCGTGTTGGCCGAGCGCGGATTGGAAATCGCCTGGCTTCAGGAGAAGGTCGATCTCTTCTTCATTCAGGTGCAGGGGTCCGCACGGCTCAAAATGACCGATGGGTCGGTACGCCGCATCACATACGCAGCCAAAACCGGCCAGCGCTTCACCGCCATCGGCCGCGTGCTCGCCGATCTGGGGGAGATCCCGCTTCAGCGGGTGACGATGCAATCGATCCGCGCC
>DATDBN010000046.1:0-7765 GCA_036524835.1 Mesorhizobium sp.
GCCGTCGACGCTCTGTTCGACAACGGCCGCCGCGGACGCGTCATCACCGGCGCCAACAAGCGCCCGCTGAAGTCGCTTTCCGACATGCTCAAGGGCAAGCAGGGTCGATTCCGCCAGAATCTGCTCGGCAAGCGCGTCGACTATTCGGGCCGCTCGGTGATCGTCACGGGTCCGGAGCTGAAGCTCCACCAGTGCGGCTTACCGAAGAAAATGGCACTCGAGCTGTTCAAGCCATTCATCTACTCGCGGCTCGACGCCAAGGGCCTCTCCTCGACCGTCAAGCAGGCGAAGAAGCTGGTCGAAAAGGAAAAGCCGGAAGTCTGGGATATCCTGGACGAGGTCATCCGCGAGCATCCGGTTCTGTTGAACCGTGCGCCGACGCTGCATCGTCTTGGCATCCAGGCCTTCGAGCCGATCCTGATCGAAGGCAAGGCGATCCAGCTTCACCCGCTGGTTTGCACGGCCTTCAACGCCGACTTCGACGGCGACCAGATGGCGGTCCACGTACCGCTCTCCCTGGAAGCGCAGCTCGAAGCACGCGTCCTGATGATGTCGACCAACAACATCCTGCACCCGGCCTCCGGCGCACCGATCATCGTGCCGTCGCAGGACATGGTGCTCGGGCTCTACTACCTCTCGATCGTCAACGAGAACGAGCCGGGGCAGGGCATGGTGTTCGCCGACATGGGCGAACTGCAGCACGCTTTGGAGACCAAGGCGGTCACGCTGCACGCCAAGATCAAGGGCCGCTTCAAGACGGTCGACGCGGAAGGCAAGGTGGTGTCCAAGATTCACGACACGACCCCCGGCCGCATGATCATCGGCGAGCTTCTGCCCAAGAACGTGAACGTGCCTTACGAAACGGCCAACCAGGAGATGACCAAGAAGAACATCTCCCGCATGATCGACACCGTGTATCGCCACTGCGGACAGAAAGAGACTGTGATCTTCTGCGACCGCATCATGGCGCTCGGCTTCGCGCATGCCTGCCGCGCCGGCATTTCGTTCGGCAAGGACGACATGCTGATCCCTGCCGCCAAGGAGAGGCTGGTTGCGGACACCGAGGCTTTGGCCAAGGAATACGAGCAGCAGTACAATGACGGCCTGATTACCCAGGGCGAGAAGTACAACAAGGTCGTCGACGCCTGGGCCAAGTGCTCGGAGAAGGTCGCCGACGAGATGATGGGCCGCATCAAGGCGGTCGAGTTCGACGAAACCGGCCGTCAAAAGCCGATGAACTCGATCTACATGATGAGCCATTCCGGCGCGCGTGGGTCGCCGACCCAGATGCGCCAGCTGGCCGGCATGCGCGGCCTGATGGCCAAGCCTTCGGGCGAGATCATCGAGACGCCGATCATCTCGAACTTCAAGGAAGGCCTGACCGTTCTGGAGTACTTCAACTCCACGCACGGCGCCCGCAAGGGCCTGGCCGACACCGCGCTGAAGACCGCCAACTCCGGCTACCTGACCCGCCGTCTTGTCGACGTGGCGCAGGATTGCATCGTGAACGCGGTCGACTGCGGCACCGACAAGGGTCTGACCATGACCCCGATCGTCGATGCGGGTCAGGTCGTGGCGTCGCTCGGAGCGCGTGTCCTCGGCCGTACCTCCCTTGAAGACATCAATCACCCGGTAACGGGCGATGTGATCGTCAAGGGCGGCACGCTGATGGACGAGCGCGACATAGAGTTGATCGAGAAGGCCGGCATCCAGGCCATTCGCATCCGTTCGGCTCTGACCTGCGAAGTTCAGACCGGCGTCTGCGCGGTCTGCTACGGTCGCGATCTTGCGCGTGGTACCCCGGTCAACCAGGGTGAAGCTGTGGGCGTCATCGCCGCACAGTCGATCGGCGAGCCGGGCACGCAGCTCACCATGCGTACCTTCCACATGGGCGGCACGGCGCAGGTCGTCGACTCGTCGTTCCTGGAAGCCTCGTATGAGGGCAAGGTCGAAATCCGCAACCGCAACCTGGTGCGCAACTCGGACGGCCAGATGATGGCGATGGGCCGCAACATGGCAGTCCTGATCCTGGATGAGGCCGGCAAAGAACGCGCTTCGCACAGGGTCACCTACGGTTCGCGCATCTTCGTCGATGACGGAGACAAGGTGAAGCGCGGTCAGCGCATCGCCGAGTGGGACCCGTATACCCGCCCGATCCTCACCGAAATCGAGGGTCACGTCGGGTTCGAGGATCTTGTCGACGGCATCTCCGTTCAGGAAACCGCCGACGAATCCACGGGCATTACCAAACGTGAGGTCATCGACTGGCGTTCGACGCCACGCGGCTCGGATCTGAAGCCGGCGATGACGGTTCTCGATACCAAGGGCAAGGTTGGCAAGTTGTCGAAGGGCGGCGATGCCCGCTTCCTGCTTTCTGTCGAAGCCATCCTCTCGGTCGAGCCAGGCGCTCATGTAAAGCCCGGCGACGTTCTGGCGCGTATCCCGATGGAAAGCGCCAAGACGAAGGACATCACCGGCGGTCTGCCGCGCGTTGCGGAACTGTTCGAAGCTCGCCGTCCGAAGGACCACGCCATCATCGCCGAGATCGATGGCACGATCCGCTTTGGCCGCGACTACAAGAACAAGCGCCGCATCATCATCGAGCCGCATGACTCGACGCTGGAGCCGACAGAGTACCTGATTCCGAAGGGCAAGCCGTTCCACCTTCAGGATGGCGACGCCATCGAGAAGGGCGACTATGTGCTCGACGGAAACCCGGCGCCGCACGACATTCTGGCAATCAAGGGCGTCGAGGCTCTTGCCTCGTACCTCGTTAACGAGATCCAGGAAGTCTACCGGTTGCAGGGCGTGTTGATCAACGACAAGCACATCGAGGTGATCGTTCGCCAGATGCTGCAGAAGGTCGAGATTACCGAGCAGGGCGATTCGACCTACATCGCGGGCGACCACGTCGACGTGATCGAGCTCGATGAAGTCAACGAGCGCTTGATCGAGGAGGGCAAGAAGCCGGCGGCTGGCCTGCCGGTGCTGCTCGGCATCACCAAGGCCTCGCTGCAGACGCCTTCGTTCATCTCCGCCGCCTCCTTCCAGGAGACGACGCGCGTGCTGACCGAAGCGGCGGTTGCGGGCAAGACCGACATGCTGCAGGGCCTGAAGGAAAACGTCATCGTCGGCCGTCTCATTCCGGCCGGCACGGGCGGAACGATGAGCCAGATCCGCCGCATCGCCACGTCGCGCGACGAGTTGATCCTCGACGAACGGCGCAAGCAGTCCGGCGCGGCGGTTGCCGAGCCGATGCTGGCGGACATGACCAACGCCGCTGAATAGGCGACGCAGTTTGTGAGACTTCAAAAGGGGGCCAGTCGGCCCCCTTTTCGTTTTATGCTTGTGGCGCCCATGACCGGCCGTAGTCGATTGTTGCCTACCGCCGGCGCCGTAATGTCCACAGCAGCGTCGTGGATATCAAGCGCAGGGGGCCCACGATGCTCTATTTTCTCAATGGTCGCGTCTCGCAATAGCGATTGCCGCACGGTCCAGGCCGTTCATCTGTCAGTTCGACCACAGAGCGATCTTTAGACGATCAGCGGCCGCGTTGAGACGCTTATTCCGTGTCCAGAGGAGAGCGCCAGGCATCAAAAGCGTGGTGGCCAACAGGTGGACATCCACATAGCCTATGCCGCTAGCGAACAGGCCTTTTGCCTCGATCAGGCGAAGTATCTCTTCCGGGGCTGCAACCTTTGCGACACAGAGATTTGAAAGGCTTGCGAGAAATTCTTGCCGCCCTTTGAAGTTTCCCAGAGCGATTTCGCCCAGGACGTAGGGGTGCAGGAGAACACGGCTATTCAGCAGCAGATCACTCAGCATCCTGTCCGAGGAACGGATGTGATAGATCCTGATCGAGCTGTCGACGACGATCATTCCTGCCACGCCGTCGCCGCTCGCGAAATTCGGCGTCCGGATCGCTGCCACCCAAGAGGACAAGCCGTTTGCCGGCTTCGCGCTCGACAAGTGCCTTTAAGGCTTCGCGTACCAACAAGGTCTTTTCTGCGATCCCGGTATATTTTTGAGCTTCTGCCAAAAGCTGATCGTCCAGGTTGAGAGGGGTGCGCATTTTGCCAGCTGCCTTCCGCATCAAATGTTTCATCAAATGATGTGATACTCCATGCCCCATACTAGTGCCCTTTTTGCTGAATGGACTAACTCGCCCGAAATCTGGCATCCAAGCGCGATGGAGAAAGTCGATTGCGTTGTTATCGGTGCGGGCGTCGTCGGGCTTGCCGTGGCGCGGGCGCTGGCGCGTGCCGGACGTGAAGTGATCATCCTGGAAGCCGAGCGCGCAATCGGCACCGGCATCAGTTCGCGCTCCAGCGAAGTCATCCACGCCGGCATCTATTATCCGACCGGCCTGACGAAGACGGGCTTGTGCGTGTCGGGCAAGGAACTCCTCTACCGGTTTTGCGAGGATTATGCCGTGCCGCATCGCCGCTGCGGCAAGCTGATCGTGGCCACCAGTGAAGCGGAGCTTCCGAAGCTCAAGGCTCTGCAGGTGCAGGCCGACGCTAATGGCGTACACGATCTCCAGCCGCTGTCATCAGCCGAGGCACGGGAAATGGAGCCGCATCTGGCCTGCGTCGCCGCGGTCCTGTCGCCCTCGACCGGCATCATCGACAGTGCTGCCTACATGACCGCGCTGCTGGGTGATGCGGAAGCGCACGGCGCGATGCTGGCGCTCGAGACTCCGGTCGTGGCCGGTGCGATCGAGCATGACGGTGTCGTCATCGAAACGGCCGGCGATGAGCCGATGACGCTCAAGGCCGGATTGCTGGTGAATGCAGCCGGGCTCGGTGCGCAAGCCGTGGCCAGGGGTTTGCAAGGCATGCCGGCGGATAAGATCCCGCCGCTTCATCTCGCGAAAGGCAATTACTATGCGCTGACCGGCCGTGCGCCCTTCAGCCGGCTCGTCTATCCGATGCCTGAAGGCGGCGGCCTCGGCGTGCATTTGACGCTCGACACGGGCGGGCAGGCTCGCTTCGGTCCGGATGTCGAGTGGATCGATGAGATCGACTATCATGTCGATCCCCGCCGCGCCGATGGCTTCTACGAGGCGATCCGGCGGTATTGGCCGGCCCTGCAGGACAATGCGTTGCAGCCGGCTTACGCCGGCATCCGGCCGAAAATCGAACGCCCCGGCGGTCCTGCGACGGATTTCATGATCCAGACCGCAGATTTGCACGGCATCCCGCATCTGGTGAATCTGTTCGGCGTGGAATCCCCCGGCCTCACCTCAAGCCTGGCGATCGCCGAGAGAGTCGCAGCTTATGCACAGGCTTGACCGATATCAGTCGTAGAACGCTTCAACCACATTGCGCCTGCCCAGCATGAAGGCGTCCGCGACATGCCGCAGCGGCGCGACATCGACATCGGACTGTCCGCCGCGCACCAGCGCGGCAAAGCGCTCATAAAGCGCGGGATATTCCCGTTCCGGCTCACTTTTTACCGTTTTGCCGTCAATGGCGAGGCTGGCCCCGCCGCTCGACAGAACCATGCGCCCCGCCTCGGTCTCTGCGATGATGTCCCAGCTTTGCGGGCCGGTCTGCAGCCAGTCGATATCGGCCGTAGCGGTCAATCCATTGGCTCCGGCGAAACTCATCTGGGCAGCAACCGGCGCGTCCCTGTTTTCAGGGAAATCCAGCACCGCCGAGGTGATGTGCAGCGGCGGCAATATATGCGTGACGATGGACAGCGCGTTGATGAACGGGTCGAAGACGCCGAAGCCGCCAGCCTGCCAAATCCAGTCCTGGTTCGGATGCCAGCGCCGCACGTCCTCTTTCCAGACGATCGAGGCGGAGATGATTCGCGTCGATCCCAGAAATGCCCGTGCGGCCTCCACTGCCGGCGCATAGCGCGAGTGCCAGCTGGCGAACAGCGTGACGCCCTTCGCCTCCGCCAAAGCGCGCAGATCCTCCACCTCGCTGATCGTCGCGCCGGGCGGTTTCTCAAGAAAGACGTGCTTGCCGGCGCTGATCGCGGCATGAGCGGCCTCGTAGCGGGCCTGCGGCGGCATGCAGAGCGACAGGGCGTCGAGTTCCTGCACGACTGCCAGCAGGTCCTCGATCGACTTGAAATTGGCGGTCCCGTCGATGGTCGCATTGCGGCTTGCAGCCGCCACGAGTTGGAAGTCGCTGTTTGAGGCGATCGCTGGAAGGTGCTGATCGCGCACGATCTTGCCGACGCTGACGATGCCAAGACGGATTGGCCTATTGTCTGCAGCCATTGCTGTCCCCTGCTTTAAGATGCGATCACGGTCGGAACTCGAGCTCTCTATAATCGGCGGTTCCCGGCGCCGCAAATCGGCGGCGTCAGTCCTTTGTTTGGCGGCTTCCGCACCGGAAAATCGCTACGCGCCTTTTCCGGGACGGCTCAACTTTTGGGCTGCCGAAATTGCCGCCACCGCTTGTGCGATTGCCGCAACCTCCTCGCGCAGCGCTACAAGCTCTGTCTGCCGCAAGGCGTCGAGCTTTTCGTGCAGCGCGAGAATTTCGATCTCGGCTTTCAGATTGACCTCATAGTCATGACTTGCGTCCAGCCTGTCGCGCTCGGTCTGGCGGTTCTGCGACATCATAATGACCGGCGCCTGCAACGCCGCAATCATCGACAGAACCAGGTTCAGGAACACGAACGGGTAGGGGTCGAAGGTGGCGCGTCCCAACAGCCAGACATTGGCGAGCGTCCAGATAACCAGGAAGACGATAAAGCTGATGATGAATGTCCACGAACCGCCGACACGCGCAATTCCATCGGCGACGCTGTCTCCAACGGAGCCGTGATCGTGGTGGCGGCTCTTGTCTTCGGAAATCGTCAGGCGATCCATCGCCCGTTGCAGCACGCGGCTTTCGGATTCGCTCAATGCGTCCGGCTTGCGGCGCAACCAGCGGGTGGACATGTCGGCAATGGTCTTTTGCATGAAAAATGCTCCGACTTCGTCTGACTCTTTGATGTTCCGCCAGACTTGCTAGATTGCCGCCACCTTATCAAGCCGGATGCCTTGCAATGCTTGCCTTCTCGAAAATCCAGGAGCGCGCCGCCAAGCGGAAGGGAGGCATGCAGGTGTTGCAATCCGTACTTGGTCCGGCAACCTCCAATGCCGAGGTCGCCAAGGTTTCCGACAGCCGCGTCCTGTCCATCATGGCGGAACGCGTCTTCTCGGCCGGCTTCGTCTGGAGGGTGATCGAGGCGAAATGGCCGGGCTTCGAGGAAGCCTTCCTCGGCTTCGCCCAAGCTGCTGCTGTTCCAGCCGCAGGAGTTCTGGGGCGAATTGGCGTCCGACAAGCGCATTGTGCGCAACGGGCAGAAGATCATGTCCGTCAAGGAAAACGCCGCGTTCGTCGACCGCGTCTCAAGGGAACATGACGGATTCGGCAATTTCCTGGCTTCGTGGCCGGCGGACGACCAGATCGGCCTGCTGGCCTATCTTGGCAAGCACGGCAGCCGGCTCGGCGGCGCGACCGCGCAATATTTCCTGCGCTGGGTCGGCTGGGACGCATTCATCATCTCGGCCGACTTCGCCGCCGCCTTGCGGGATGCGGGGCTCGACATCGCCGAGACCCCGACGTCGAAGCGCGACCTGGCGAAGGTCCAGTGGCAGCTCAACGAGTGGCGTCACGAGACCGCGTTGCCGTACAGCCATTTGTCGCGAATTCTTTCCATGTCGATTGGGATCAATCGCCCGGCCGAGCAATTGCGGGAATATGTTGGCGAACAATAGCCGGGCGGGTCGCGTCCGGCTCCAAACCTTCGATCGAAA
>DATDBN010000047.1:0-11291 GCA_036524835.1 Mesorhizobium sp.
TCCGACAGACGGTTCTCGACAAAGGTCGACAGGCCAGGATTGGCCGCCGCCTTGACCGTCTCGACGGAAGCCGACCCACCCTCGCCGGCTGCCTGGAACGAAGCGGTGCGCACTGTGACGACCCGGGTCTTGTCGGTCGACTGTACCGTCTGGATGGCGTTGCCGGCATAAATCGGCCGCTTGAAGGTGTCGGGCGAAACCACCTCGATGATTTCCGAAACCTGCATCACGTCAAGCAGGGCCGCAACGCGCGGCATGACGTTCTTGCCCGAGGTGGTGGCCGGCGCGATGATGGTGTCATAGCCACCGGCGAGGCCAACGATCAGCGCGGCCAGCGGTTCAGCCAGGCGCTGCTCCAGTTCGTCGGCCTCGGCCAACAGTACCTTGCGCACGCCCTTCAGCTTGGCTGCGGCATCCGCTGCTGCCTTGGCGCCCTTTCCGGCGACCAGGATGTCGACATCGGCGCCGATCTTCGAAGCGGCTGACAGCGCCTTGGCCGTCTGGTCCGACAGCGAAGCATTGTCGTGCTCGGCGATAAGAAGAATTGCCATTTTTTCGTTCCCTATTCCATCTGACGCCTGATTTGCGGTCAGGCCGTGGCGAAAATAGTGACGTCTGAGAACCGGAGCGGAGCGTACTTCAGTACGTGAGAACCGGAAGCGGAGGACGGCGCTATTTGCAGCCCGGCCTCACCTCAAATCACAGTACGCCGGCTTCGTTTTTCAGCTTGTCGACCAACTCAGCCACCGACTTGACCTTGACGCCCGCCTTGCGGCCGCCCGGCTCCTCGGTCTTGATCACCTTCAGCCGCGGCGAAACGTCGGCGCCGAAATCGGCCGCGGTCTTCTCGTCCAACGGCTTCTTCTTGGCCTTCATGATGTTCGGCAGCGAGGCATAGCGCGGCTGGTTGAGGCGCAAATCCGTCGTCACGATCGCCGGCAGCTTCAGTTCCACCGTCTGCAGGCCGCCATCGACCTCGCGCGTCACCTTGGCTTTGTCGCCGGCAATCTCCACCTTCGAGGCGAAAGTGCCCTGCGCCCAGCCCAGCAGTGCCGCCAGCATCTGGCCGGTCTGGTTGGCGTCATCGTCGATCGCCTGCTTGCCCAGGATGACCAGTCCGGGCTGCTCGGCGTCGACCACGCCCTTCAGCACCTTGGCCACCCCAAGCGGCTCGACCTGCTCATCGACCTTGACCAGGATCCCCCGGTCGGCGCCCATCGCCAGCGCCGTGCGCAGCGTCTCCTGCGCCTGCTGCGGTCCGATCGAAACCACCACGATCTCCTCGACCTTGCCGGCTTCCTTCAGCCGGATCGCCTCTTCGACCGCAATCTCGTCAAACGGGTTCATCGACATCTTGACGTTGGCAAGCTCGACGCCCGAACCATCCCCCTTGACCCGGATCTTAACATTGTAGTCCACAACCCGCTTCACCGGGACAAGTACCTTCATCGCTTGCCTCACCTCTCTCAAAAGCCACATTCGGCCATGCCTGTCGCCGCATAGCAGCGCGCCGGGTTTGCGACTTGCCAATCGCCGACATATCGGGCGGAAATTCTGTCGCTGGCCGCGAAATCGCGCGGACCGTAGTTAGCGCCACCATAAAGGTCAATATCGCCGGCAGATGGCTAATCGTTTGAAACGAGGCGGCGTCACCTTGTGCCGCAAGGAAGCCGCGAAACCCGTGGCGATGCGTCAGTGTCGGTCAACCGCAGGCAGGTTGAGGTGCTGCTCGACGCGCCGCACGCGCGCTTCCAACTCGCTTATCAGGATGCCATGGCCAATTACGGATGTATGGTACTCCATCACTGCGCGACGCAGGCCGCGACCTGATCTGTCATCTCCTTGCGGGTGACAATCATATCCGACGCAACATCAGCCCGAACGGACAGTATGTCAGATTTTACGTCTCGTTCTTCAGTTCCGCGATGTCGCCTTTTGTCGCCATCTCGGCGCGCATCTGGCGCAGCAGCTGGAGAATAAGACTTTCGGGCTCATCGCTCATGACGAACCTTTAGCATAGCTGAGAACGTGCGAACAAGGTTGTGCCGGCTCACTGGCGACCCCAGCGCGGCGCAGGCTGAGCCGCCACAGGCGCGACCGCGCTGTCCTGCTCGATCCTCACCGCGCGTGGAGTGATAACCTCCCTGTCGAAGACGGGCACGTCGCGGCGTTTCAGAATGAAGACAAGCACCAGCCCGGCGATAATGCCGCCAATATGCGCCGACCATGACACCTGCTCTTCTCCGCCGGCGAAGAACATCAGGAACTGGAACAGGATCCAGAGGACCAGCGTGATGTAGGCCGGAATTCGCAAGGGGATGCGGCCGAAAGCCAGCACCCAGATTTTCACGCGCGGATGCAGCACCAGATAGGCGGCGACGATGCCGGCAATGGCGCCGGATGCGCCGATGAGCGGGGTCTGCGAGTCCGGCGACATCAAGCCGTGAAACAGCGCACCGGCGATGGCGCATAGAATGTAGAAAATGAAATATTTGATGTGCCCCAGCGCATCCTCGACATTGTCGCCGAACACCCAGAGGAACAGCATGTTTCCGCCGAGGTGAAAGAGGTCGCCATGCAGGAACGAGTACGTCACATAGGTCAGCGGCTCCGGCACCGAGGCGAAATTCGGCGGCAGGTTCTCGGGGCTCAGCGCATAGTAGGGAATGTAGGAAAGGCCGATCACCGTCGCATAGGCGCTGCTTTCCGGCTGGATCGCGGTCGCAAGATAGACGAGCGTATTGGCGACGATCAAACCGATCGTGACGAACTGCATCTTGATGTATTTGAGGCTGTTGGCGTCGTGCAGCGGTATGAACATGGACTGCCCGGCCACTCCTTCAGGACGTCAGCGATTCTTGCCGGGAACCCATAGCACGTCCGCTTTTCCATTGTCATTGCAGGCGCGCGCGGCGACGAACAGAAAATCGGACAGGCGGTTGACATAGCGGATCGCTTCCGCGTTGACGTGCTCGTCCGGATGCTGCGCCAGCGCCACCATCAGGCGCTCGGCGCGGCGGACGACCGTGCGCGCCAGATGAAGCGCGGCGGCCGCCGGTGTGCCGCCATTGAGCACGAATGACCGCAGCGGCTGAAGATGCTTGTTGTAGCGATCGATCGCTTCTTCGAGGTACTTCGTCTGCGAGGCCACCATGCGCAGCGGCTCATAGCCCAGAGGCTTGCCGTCATCTGGCGTCGAGAGGTCCGCGCCGAGGTCGAACATGTCGTTCTGGATGCGCGCCAATTCGCCATCGAGCCCGGGATTCTCAGCTGCGCAATGGGTGCGCGCCACGCCTATGGCGGCATTGGCCTCATCGACGGTTCCATATGCCTCGACGCGCAAATCGCTTTTCAAACGACGCCCGCCTGAGCCGAGGCCGGTGGTGCCGTCATCGCCGGTGCGGGTGTAGATCTTGTTGAGCTTCACCATGCGGGAGCATCACCCTCGGGTGAAATAGACGGCGAGCAGGATGAAGACGAGTGCGAAGAACTGGAGCGCGACCCGCGCCTGCATCAGCTTGTTGGAGGTGTTTCCCGAGCCGCCTCGCAACATGTTGACGAGGCCGCGGACGAGGACCGCGACGACGGCGATCATGAAGAGAACGGCAAGGACGTTGAAAACCGTGGACATGGCGGCCTGCTTCCTTTTCAGCCCTTGTTCCCGACGAATTGGTAGAAAAGCTTCGCCGGCAGGATGCGTTTCAGCACCGCGGCTCCCTTCGCCGGAACGGTTACCGGATAATGCGGCCTGGGTCGCGGTGAATTGAGCGCATGCTTGAGAGCGACATATACCGCTTCCGGACCAAGCTTGAGCCGCGACTCGATGCCGCCCGCCTTGAGCCGCGCCAACTGCCCCTCATAGGCTTTTCGATGCACCGAGTGCTCGAAGTCGATATTCTTGTAGAACCAGGGCAGCGCGTTGGAGGCAATCTTCGATTTCACCGGCCCCGGCTCGATCATCGACACCTCGATGCCCGATCCGTCAAGCTCCAGCCGCAGACACAGCATCAGCCCCTCGACGGCATATTTCGAGGAGGCGTAGGCCCCGCGATAGAGCCGCGGCATGAAGCCGAAGACGGAGGAGCAATTGACGATGCGGCCGTGCCCCTGGGCGCGCATGACCGGAACGATGCGCCGCGTAAGATCGTGCCAGCCGAAGAAATTTGCCTCGAACTGATCGCGCAAGGCGGTCACGGGCAGATCCTCGACCGCCCCCGTCTGGGAGTAGGCGCCATTATTGTAGAGCGCATCGAGCCGCCCGCCGGTTTTCTCCAGCACGGCATCCACCAGAGCACTTATCGATTCAGCGTCGCAATAATCGAGGTAAAACGCCTCGATCCCATCCGCTTCAAGCCCCGCAATGTCTTCCGGCTTGCGTGCGGTCGCGAAGACGCGCCAGCCATCCGCCTTCAGGGCGCGCGCGCAATGGGCGCCGATGCCCGACGAGGCCCCTGTGACGACAATCGTTCGCCGTTGATCCATCTGCTGCACGTGTTCCAAGACTCAAGGGTTGCCAAGCGGCGCATTCCCTTCCCATATTCGCGGCGATGACACAATTCATCGGCCGGCATGGGAAGGGACCCCGGGCGGAATGCTGCGCAACATTGTCGCCCTGAAGCGTGTGCTCTACGATGCGTTGGGTCATTTCAACGATGATGACGGCTGGTCGATGGCCAGCCACCTCGCAATCAGCGCCCTGATGGCCCTCTTCCCGTTCCTGATTTTCGCGACGACGCTGGCAAGCTTCCTCGGCGCGAATGCCTTCGCCGAAACCGCGGTGCATCTGGTGTTCGACACATGGCCCGAACAGATCGCAGCGCCGATCTCGCGCGAGGTGGTCAATGTGCTGACCGTCCAGCGCGGCGACCTGCTGACCTATGGCGCCCTGCTGGCGGGTTTCTTCGCCTCGAACGGCGTGGAGGCGCTGCGCACCTCGCTCAACCGCGCCTATCGTGTAACGGAAACGCGGGGCATCATCTGGCGGCGGCTCCAGAGCCTGCTCTTTGTCATCATTGCGACCATCGGCTTCGTGGTGATCAGCCTGCTGATTGTGTTCGCCCCGATCGTTTTGCGCTTCCTCGCGCAATTCGAGGCGATCCGGCCCTATCTCGGCACGCTTCTCGTCTGGCGCTACATGATTGCTTCGACGGTGATCGTTCTTGGACTCGTCGCCGTGCATTTCTGGCTGCCGGCCGGGCGGCGCAAATTCAAGCAGATCGTACCCGGATTGATCTTCACGCTGATCGGCTGGCTCGTGGGCTCCACCGTTTTCGCCGAATATCTCGACCGGTTCTCGTCCTATGTAACGACCTATGCTGGTCTCGCCTCGATCATGATCGCCGTGGTGTTCCTGTACATCGTTTCGATGGTCTTCATTCTTGGCGGCGAGTTGAACGCGGCGATCAGCCGCTATCTCGAAGCGCGGGCGCGTGTCCCTGGCTGAGCCGTGGCAAGCGCTACACCCAGCATTGCGATCACCATGCCGACAATCTGAACCAAGGTCAGTTCCTCGCCGAACAGCGCCCAGGCCATGACAGCGGTAACCGCCGGGACCAAATAGAACAGCGACGCGACTTTGGATATCTCGCCTTCCCTGATCATCAGCATCAGCAGGAAGATCGCGCCGATCGACAGAACGAGCGTCAGCCAGGCCAGCGCGAAGATCAGTTCGCCGTTCACGACGGTCTGGCCCCTTTCGGTCGCCAGCGACGCCAGCGCCATAACGATGGCCGCGCCGACATACTGCCAGAAAGCGCCAGCCATCAGGCTTGCTCCGCCAGGGTGACGCTTCTGCCAGACGGTTCCGGCGCTGATCGCGATCACCGCAATGAGGCTGGCGGTCAGCGTTGCGGCGTTGATGCCGCCGCCCAGAACGCCAAGCTTCGGCCAGAGAACAGTGATCACCCCGACAAGCCCGACAGCAAGGCCTAGCCAATGCCGCCGCGACACGCTTTCGCCGAGCAGCCAGCCGGCGAGCACGGCGGTAACCAGCGGCTGCAGCCCCGCAATCAAGGCGGAGATCCCCGCGGGCAAGCCCCGATGGATCGCCCAGAAGACGCCGCCAAGATAGAGCCCATGCGTCAGCACACCGGCGATTGCCGCATGCATTGCCTGCTTCCGGCGCGGCCAGGACTGTCCAAGCGCCGCCACGAGAGCGGCCAGCAGGATCGCCGCCAGGCCGAATCGCAACGTCAGAAAGCCGAATGGTTCGGCCCAGGGCATGGCGTAGCGCGCGCCGATGAACCCGGTCGCCCACAGCAACACGAACAGCGGCGGTACAAAGGCTCTTGCAGTGCTCAACGTCATACGATCCCCGCGATGCGCGGGCCTTACGGGCAATCGGCGGCAGGGACAATCGCAAAGCGATGATCGGTCGTTAAGCCAGATTGGATCGGGCAGCCGGTTCTCGCAACAGGGACGCGGCGTCCAATCCGACCATCGCGCGGATGTCTCGAGGCGTGCGGCCCTGCTCCCGCAATGTGCCAAGCCCGGTATCGCGGAAGCTCTTGGAAAGCTTGCGCTCGTCGGGTCCCATGATCAGCCGGTGGTGATGGTAGACCGGCGGGCGCAATCCCAGCAGTTCCTGCAGCAGCCTTTGAACGCTTGTGGCTTCGTAGAGGTCACGGCCGCGCACCACATGCGTGACGCCCTGCAGAGCATCGTCGAGCGCAACGGACAGATGGTAGCTCGTGGGGATTTCCTTGCGCGCGAGGATGACATCGCCCCAGCGGGCGGGATCGGCGGCTATTTCACGCGCAGCGGGATTGCCAGGTCTGGATGATTCGTGCTCCCTCCACCGCCTTCCAGCGGGATCGGAGGATATTTCGTGCCCCCTCCACCGCCTACGGCGGTCCCCCTCCCCCGCTTCGCGGGGGAGGATTTGCGCCGCCGCGGGCTCGACGTTGATCCTCCCGCGTTTACGGGGGAGGGGGACCGCCAAAGGCGGTGGAGGGGGCAGATTTGCTTCATCCTCTGAGACTACCGAAGCAACCGCCCCTTCCCTCGCTCCGCCGTCATCTCCCCCAAACTCAATCCAGTCTAATTCCTTCCCCACCGCATTCACCGCCCGCGCCATATCCAGCCGCCATGCGAAGGGTTCGCCGCTGTCGATACGCCGCCGCCGCTCGGAATTGGAGAGCGCCCGGTCCAGCGGCGGATAATGCGGTACGCCGTCCGGATCGAGCGGCCAGTCGCGCCCGCGCCCCTGCTCGGCAATGGTGGACCTGATCTGGCCGCGGCTCATGAAAGCCGGATAAACCAGTTCTTCGCGAATGAGCCGGTCGAGCGCCACGGCGTATTCGCCGAAATGGTCGGACTGGCGCCGCACCGGCCGTTCCCATTCGATGCCCAGCCAGGCAAGGTCGCTGTAGATTCCGGCCTCGAATTCGGGCGTGCATCGCGTCACGTCGATATCCTCGATACGCAGCAGCAGGCGTCCTCCGCTGCGGCCCGCCAGATCGGCATTCAGCAGCGCGGAATAGGCATGGCCGAGATGAAGCTCGCCGTTCGGGCTCGGGGCAAACCGAAACACCGCTCTGTCAGCAGTCATGGCGAGGCCGAGGAAATCGGATTGCGCGTCATGGCTTGATTGCTAAAGCATTTTGCAGCCAAGTGGAATCACTTGGCCTCGCACAAATGCGGCTAAAACAAAGACTTAGAGCGGTCGTCCGGTTATTGCGGAAGCGAAGCGGTAAACTCGCCGTCAATCTCAAACAAGAGGGAGGTTCAGCAAACCTGAATGCAGAGGATCCGCTCACTCGACGATGTCGCCGCCGGACTGGAGGCGCTGTTTGCAAACGATCCGCGGCTTGCGCCGCTGCGCCCCCTGTCGAGTGAGGTTCCGCTGCGGCTGTCGGAACCGGGCTTTGCCAGCCTCATCTCCATCGTCGTGTCGCAACAGGTCTCGACCGCAAGCGCCCGTGCGATCTTCGCGCGCCTTGAGACGCTGGCCGATCCGCTGACGCCGGCGACATTGCTTGCGGCGGACGACCAGCTTTTTCGGCACGCCGGCCTCTCGCGGCCGAAGCAGCGCGCGCTGCTGGCCATCGCGCACGCGGTGCAAGAGGGCCTCGACCTGCACCATTTGTGCGAGCTAGACGCGGAGGAAGCGATCGCCGCGTTGACTGCCGTCAAGGGCATCGGCCCCTGGACCGCGCAGGTCTATCTGCTCTTCGCCGCCGGCCATCCCGATATCTTTCCGGAGAAGGACGTTGCCCTGCAATCCTCGGTCGGCCACGCGCTTGGCCTCGAATCACGTCCCAGCGACAAGGCTCTGGCGGTACTTGCCGAGCGGTGGTCGCCATGGCGCGGCGTCGCCGCGAGGCTGTTTTGGGCGCATTACCGGACCATTCGCGGGCGCGACGCCGTCCCGGTTGCGCCACAGCAGGCATAAAAGGATAAGAAAAAGCGTGTGTTGAGGGCTTTCGCGCAGTTTCACCCGCTTCACATTCTTGACATGTCGGGCTTACACTATCGTGCCGAAATGATTTGTAGGCGTAGGAGGTGGCGGGCGTGACGATTGCCGTGTCTCCCGATGGGTTGCCGGCGCTGGTGCTGAATGCGGATTACCGTCCGCTCAGCTATTACCCCCTGTCGCTCTGGTCCTGGCAGGACGCCATCAAGGCGGTCTTCCTCGATCGCGTGAACATCGTTGCCGAATACGAGCATCAGGTGTCCTCGCCGACCTTTTCGATGAAGCTGCCATCGGTGGTGAGCTTGAAGAGCTATGTAAAGCCGTCGCGCTTTCCAGCCTTCACGCGCTTCAACGTTTTCCTGCGCGACCGGTTCGAGTGCCAATATTGCGGCACCGAGGAAGAACTCACCTTCGACCACGTCATTCCGCGGCGCTGCGGCGGGGCGACGACATGGGAGAACGTCGTGGCCGCGTGCTCACCCTGCAATCTGCGCAAGGGCGGGCTCCTGCCGGCACATGCGAAGATGTGGCCGCGCCAGAAGCCGTTCCAGCCCACGGTGCACGACCTGCACAACAATGGCCGGCTGTTTCCTCCGAACCATCTGCACGAAAGCTGGATGGATTATCTCTACTGGGATGTCGAACTGGAGCCGTAAGGGTTTTGCTGCCGGGTGAGTCCTTCGAGGCTTGCCCGCTCAGGTTCATCGCGCCCGCCACCGTCTCATGGGCTCGCACCTCAGGATGAAGCCTTTGTACCTGCAAGGCCAAACCACAAGCGTCGTCGTTTGTGGTTTGCGTCTTCAGGCATGGCGCGCCCTCATCCTGAGGTGCGAGCCCGGCGAGACGTTGGTGTGCACACATAAACTTCAGAGGGCGAGCCTCGAAGGACGCACTCAGCCGCCAATCCTCAGCGTTTGATCGCCGCCCGCAGGGCAACCAGCAGCAGCACCAGGCTGATCACGGCATTCCATCCGGCGAAAGACAGACGCAGCACCGGGTCACGCCAGGCTGCCTGATCGCAGGATGGCGGGATCACCGTATTCAGCGCGTCAAGCACGCCCTTGCCGCCCGTATCCACGCCGGTGACCGCGCCGCAATCGGTCGGCCCGGCCCACCAGCCCCATTCGACGCCGGCATGCTTTGCCCCAAGATAGAGGCTGTAGGCCATGATCAGGCCGCCAACGGCCAGCAGGCCGCGCGACAGACCGGGCCGCCCGGTCATGCCGACGATACCCGCGACCAGCATGAGCGGCGCGCCTATATAGTAGGGCCAGCGCTGTTCAAGGCAGAGCTTGCAAGGAATGTAGCCGCCGATGTGCTGGAAGGCGAGCGCTCCCCCGACCGTGGCCGCCATGGCGAGCGCCAGGAACAGCGCGGCGCGTGTGAGGCCGTTCTGAGAGGCGGTAAGGGATGGGGAAGCGGTCATGCGAAGTCCGGCATGGTGAGAGCCAGCGTCGGCCGGCCGTGCGATCAGATTGCGTATTTGATCAGGATATAGAGCAGGATTAGGGCGGCCGCGCCCGCCGCCGCGATCAGGCCCAGCCGTTCTTCGACAAAATGGCGGATCGGTTCGCCATAGGTTCTCAAGAGCCATGCCAGCGCGAAGAAGCGCGCGCCGCGCGCGACGATGGCCGACAGGATGAACAGCGGCAGGCTGAAGCCGATGACGCCGGACAGGATGGTGACGACCTTGATCGGGGGCAGATGGGCGAGACCCGAGGTAACCAGCATCAGGAGAATCAGGCCGGCTCCCCCGGACGAGCGCAGCGCCTCGAACTCGTCCAGCTTGCCGTAAAACTGCAGCACCGGCTTGGCGATGCCCTCATAGGCATAGTGGCCGAGGAACCACCCCGCTATGCCGCCAAGCACAGACGCTACCGTCGCCACCAGTGCATAGCGGTAGGCGCGGTCCGGCCGTGATAATGCCATCGGCAGATAGAGCACGTCGGCAGGCACCAGAAAGACCGAGCTTTCAACGAAGGCGATGATGGCAAGCCACCATTCCGCGGATTTCCGCGCGGCGAGCGACAAGGTCCAGTCGTAAAGTCTTCGAAGCATCGCCGTCCCCGGATTTGCGTCGGCTGTGTAGGGGTGTTCGCCGCCGCGCGCAACCGCGCGCCTTGGCCAACGATCGCTGAAGTCTCGCGAACTGTGTGCAACGCTGTTGACGGGCAAGCCCCTCCTCGTATAGTCCGCAGCCGTTCGCTGGCCGACAGATGCTTCTGTCCGGCAGTCGCGGGCCCCTATGGCGGAACTGGTAGACGCGTCCGACTCAAAATCGGATTCCGCAAGGAGTGCTGGTTCGATTCCGGCTAGGGGCACCATCATTCCGTCTCAATCCGTATCAATTCGCTTGATATTCCCCAGATTATCGTTATTTTTCAATGCTGCCGGGACGGAATGGGGTTGGAGGCTGTAGCAGGCTGTAACAATCCGTATCAATAAATACCGCATCATTTGACGGCATTCTTGGCGGTATCCGTAGAAATGCGCCGAGGCGATACCGTCATGCCACTCAAGGAACTGGAAATCAAAAACGCTCGGGAGTCGGGAAAACTGACCGATGGGCGTGGTCTTTATCTGCTCGTCCAAGCCACAGGATCAAAATTATGGCGGTTCGACTACCGCTTCGCGGGCAAAAGGAAGACGCTCGCAATGGGGCAATACCCTGAGGTGAAGTTGAGCGAAGCTCGGCGCAAACACGAGGATGCCCGCCGCCTTCTGAAGAGTGGAATTGACCCTTCCGCACAGCGTCGCCAGGAGAAGGTTGCTGGTCGGATCGCGCAGGACAATACGTTCGGCCTCATTGCGTCGGAATACCTTGGTCGGCTCAAGGAAATGGGCCGGGCAGAAACGACTTCGACAAAAAACAAATGGC